>JAMFSK010000031.1 GCA_026225235.1 Burkholderiales bacterium | reverse complement strand
GCGGCCGGGGTCTGCCGCTCGCGAAACTGGCGACGCTCGAGCAGTGGGTCCAGCATGGGCTTCATCCTGACCTGACGGTGTTGTTCGACATTCCGACCGAGACCGCCAGTGAACGGCGCGGGGCGGCTCGCGAACCTGACAAGTTCGAACGGGAATCCGACACTTTCTTTGCGCGCACACGGGCTGAATACCTGCGCCGCGCGGGCGAATCGCCGTCACGTTTCGCGATAATCGATGCGACCCAGACGATTTCTCAAATTCGAGAAAAACTTGAGGAAATCGTCTCAAACATATGATTCAAAATATTTATTTCTGAATCCAGATCGTCGTTGTAATCGTAGTATCCCGTGTGAGGACGACGACCAGCATCTGATGTATTAGTTTCAAAACTCCCCGTAATCGCTTGATTTAATATACGAATAGATGATCTACCCCTGGCAGCATGATGATTGGCACAAGCTCCAGACCCTGCGCACCAGCTGGCCGCATGCCCTGCTGTTCCACGGGCTCGCCGGTACGGGCAAGGTCGACTTTGCCCGTCATCTCGCGCAGGGTCTGCTCTGTGAAGCGCCTGCGGCGGACGGTCAGCCCTGCGGTCATTGCGTCGCCTGCACGTGGTTCTCACAGGGCAACCATCCGGATTTCCGGGTGGTCTGCCCCGAGAGCATGGCAGCCGAGAATCCGGGGGGGGGCGGCGCGGCGGGGCCGGCCGATAGTGCCGCCGACGCAGACGACGGCAAGGAAGGCGGCAAGAAGACCAAGACGCTGAGCAAGGAAATCAAGATCGAGCAGGTTCGAGCCTTACTCGACTTCTGTGCGCTCGGCGCGCATCGTGGTGGCGCCCGGGTCGTGCTGCTCTATCCGGCTGAAGCGCTGAATACGGCGGCTTCGAATGCGCTGCTCAAGACGCTTGAGGAACCGACCGCGGGCGTCTGCTTCCTGCTCGTGACGCAGCGGATCGACCGACTTCTGCCGACCGTCATCAGCCGCTGCCGCCAATGGCCGCTCGCCACACCCGAGCCGGCGGCGGCACGGCGCTGGCTGGTAGAACAAGGCATCGAAGGAGGCGACAAGCAAGCGGCGCAGACGCTCGCGGAGGCCGGCGGTGCGCCGCTGGCCGCGCTGGCGATCGCCCGCGACGCCGAGCACGCGACGTTACGGCGCTTTACACTCGGCCAGCTGGCCGCAGGCGTGGGCTGCGACGCCTTTGCGTGCGGCGAGACGCTGCAGAAAACCGCAGTGCCCCTGGTGCTGGGCTGGATGCAGCGCTGGCTCTACGACCTCAGTGCCCAGCAGAACGCAGGGCGCCCGCGCTATTTCCCCGATGCGGGCAAGGCGCTCGAACGTTGCGCGAACGCCGTTGAGCCGACCGCCCTGGCCACGTTCTGGCGCACGGTGGTGAACCAGCGCGCAGTGGAAAATCACCCGCTCAACACGCGGCTCGTGTTCGAATCGCTGTTCGCCGGATACCGCAAGCTGTTCGACACCGAATGAGCAAGACTGAATGAGCCGTCCGGCTCACTGCATTTTTTTACGATCTGAACGGAATACCGCACTCGATGAACCTGACTTTTCGCGACGCGACACTCGCGGACCTGCCAACAATCGTGGCCATCTACAACTCGACCATCCCTTCGCGGCTCGTCACGGCGGACCTCGAGCCCGTTTCGGTCGACAGCCGTCGTGCGTGGTTCGACGCCCATGTGCCCGCGCGTCGTCCACTCTGGATGGTTGAAAACGAAGGCCAGATGGTCGGCTGGCTGAGTTTTTCCGACTTTTATGGCCGACCGGCCTACTTGGCGACCGCGGAGATAAGCATTTATCTTGATGAAAACGCGCGCGGTCAGGGCTTCGGCGCCGCGATGCTGGCCCAGGCGCTTGAACACGCGCCGGGGCTGGGTATTCAGAGCGCGTTGGGATTCATCTTCGGTCACAACGAACCGAGTCTCAAGTTGTTCCGCCGTTTCGGTTTTCACGAGTGGGGCGTGCTGCCCCGCGTGGCGAACCTCGATGGCGTCGAACGCGACCTTGTGATCCTCGGCTTGCGGCTGACCGGCTAAACGTCTGACTGTCTGATACGGAACCTTCATGTTTGTCGATTCGCATTGCCATATCTATTTCGAGGGCCTCGTTGAGCGGCTACCCGAGTTGCTTGACCACATGCGCGAGCAGCGCGTGAGCCATGCCTTGCTCGCGAGCGTCGATCTCGACAGCTTTCCGGCCCTGCTCGCGCTGGCCGAACAGCACGACAACCTGTTTGCCTCAGTCGGCGTGCATCCCGACCACGAGAACACGCGCGAGCCGAGCGTCGCGGAGCTCGTCGAGTATGCAGAGCACCCGAAGATTGTTGCGATCGGCGAGACCGGGCTCGATTACTACCGTCTCGAAGGCCGCACCCTCGACGAGATGGAATGGCAGCGCGAACGCTTCCGCACGCACATTCGGGCGGCACGGCAGGCCGGCAAGCCGCTGATCATCCACACTCGGGCGTCTTCCGCGGACACAATCCGGCTCATGCGGGAAGAAGGGGCCGAGCAGGCGGGCGGGGTCATGCATTGTTTTACGGAACCTTGGCCGGTGGCCGAGCAGGCGCTTGCGCTCAACTTCCATATCTCGCTGTCGGGCATCGTCACGTTCAAGAGCGCTGCCAATGTGCAGGACGTCGCCCGGCGTGTGCCGCTCGAGCGGCTGCTGATCGAAACCGATTCGCCTTATCTCGCGCCGGTGCCGTATCGCGGCAAAACCAATGAACCTGCGCATGTGAGCCATGTCGGACGATTCATCGCCGGCCTGCGCGGGCTGGATGAAGCCGCCCTGGGCGCGGCAACCACGGACAATTTCTTCCGCTTGTTCGCCAGCGCGGTCCCGGCTTAGAAGGGAAAAGCCTTTTTATTCAAATCACTGTAGAACTTACTTGAGGTAATCAATGAAGTCTGTCCGCTCAATGTTGCTTGCTGGTCTGCTCGGTTGCGCCGCCTCGACTGCGCTTGCGCAGGCCGCCCCTGCCGCGTCGGCCTCCGCTCCGGCGGCTGCGCCGGCGCCGGTGATGAGCGGTGAGATGGTGCGCGCGGCCCAGCTGGACTATGCGGCCCGAGTCAAGGATTACATCAAGAACGGCGAGAGCCCGAACGCCGTCGATGAACATGGCATGCCGCTGATCGTCTATGCCGCGAAGTACAAGGCCGACAGCGTGGTGGCGGCACTTGCCGAGAACCCCGACACGGACCTCGACGCGCTCGATCCGGCCGGCGAGAATGCGCTGATGATGGCGGCGATCAACATGGACCAGCCGATGGTTCAGTTGCTCATCGACAAGGAAGCGGAAATCAACAAGAAGGGATGGACGCCGCTGCACTATGCGGCAAGCGGTGGCGACGATGCGATCGTCAAGCTGCTGCTCGATCATTCGGCCTACATCGACGCGGGTTCGCCGAATGGTTCGACGCCGCTGATGATGGCGGCGGCGGCCGGCCATATCACGACCGTGAAGCTGCTGCTCGACGAGGGCGCGGACTTGAGTATCAAAAATCAGCTCGGTTTGAATGCGGTCGATATTGCCAAACGCTACAAACAAAGCGATATTGCCGATGGCCTGTCTAAACGTCTCGCCAACATGGGAGCCGGTAAGCCTGCCGGGGTATCAAATGCGGCGCCGGCGACAGGTGCGTCGGCCGCGCAATAAGCAGCCTGGCGGGCGGCATAGGCAGGGTATTGACAGGGTGGTGGGCCGGCATGCCGGCCGCCGGCACATCGGAACCGGGGAAGCGTCGACGCTGAGGTCGCGCATGGCAGACGGTGGAGTCGGTAAAAGCAAGAGGGGCAAGCGGGCGATGGCCCCACAAAATCAAATACGAAAACGAAAGGACATTCCATGCTGCGGGCCTTGCTCTGCACGTGTGCGCTCGGTTTGCCATTGACGGCTGCCGCGTTTACCGGGACCGATCTCGTCAAACTTTGCAATCGGACGGATGTGCCCTCCAAGAGCGCATGCCAGGCCTATATCGAAGGGGCCGCCGATGGGGCATACAACACCATCGAAGCGATCGGGGGGACGACCGGTCCGCGCGTCGGACAGTATTTCTGCTTGCCGGTAGGGACCACGCCCGACGAGATGACCGATGCCGTGCGCCATTGGGCGAACGACAATAGTGACAAGCTCGAGTACAACGCTAGCACGGTCGTCGCTCTGGGCCTGGGTTCGACCTACGCCTGTAAAGTCGCCGAGTAGCAGGCCGCTCGCTCGCGCCGCGCGGATAATGTGCGGGTGACTGAGAGCGACGTGCGGTCTGTGAAGATCTGACCGGGAACGCTTTTCGCTACAGGACCGCAAGGTGCTTGCATCGCTGAGCTGCGCCATCCGGCGGAGGCTGCGATGGGCGCGAAGGAGCCGGTAGCAATGAGCCGTCTTGTTGTAGTGTCGAATCGGGTGGCCACACCATCCGAAACCAAGGGCTCATCGGGCGGCTTGGCCGTGGGCCTGTTCAGCGCGCTGCGCGACGGCGGCGGGATCTGGTTTGGCTGGAGCGGTGAGATCGGCGGCGAAGCCGCCTATAACGCGAGCCCGAGCATCCAGCGCGACGGCTCGGTGACGTTTGCCACCTTGCCGCTTGCGCGCAAGGACTACGACCAGTACTACCGCGGTTTCTCGAACAACACCTTGTGGCCGGTGTTCCACTACCGCAATGACCTGGCGCACTACGATCGCCAGGAGTACGGCGGCTATCGCCGCGTCAATGCGTGGCTCGCCCACAAGCTGATCCCTCTGCTGCAGCCGGATGACCTGATCTGGGTTCACGACTATCACCTGATCCCCTTTGCGGAAGCTCTGCGGGACGCAGGCGTGCGCAACCGACTGGGCTTTTTCCTGCATACCCCGTTTCCGACCCCTCAGGTCTTGCTCAATGTACCGCCCCACGAGGAACTCGTGCGTGGGCTTTGCAGTTACGACGTGGTCGGCTTTCAGACGGAAACGGACCTGACCGCGTTCACGGACTATCTGGTTCGTTACGCCAAGGGCAGCTTGCTGCCGAGCGGCGAGTGGATGGCCTATGGCCGGCGAATTGTCGCCAAGGTCTACCGGATCGGGGTCTTCCCGGACCATATTGCGACCCAAGCGATGCGCTATGTCGATCGCAAACAGGTCAGGGAGCTGCGCACCAATTTGCACGGCCGCAAGATGGCAGTCAGCGTCGACCGGCTCGATTATTCGAAAGGGCTGGTCGAACGCTTTCGCGCATTCGAAACCCTGCTCGAGACCGCCCCTCACTGGCAGGGCCAGGTGAGCCTGGTCCAGGTCGCCCCACCGACGCGTTCCGATGTGCAGTCCTATCAGCAGATTCGCGAATCGCTCGAGTCGGAGGCAGGGCGCATCAATGGCCGCTTTGCCAATCTCGAATGGACGCCGATCCGCTATCTCAATCGTCGCTTTGACCGGTGGCTCCTGATGTCGCTGTTCCGCGCCTCGCAAGTGGGGTTCGTTACGCCCTTGCGCGACGGCATGAACCTCGTGGCCAAGGAGTACGTGGCGGCGCAAGACCCGGAAGACCCCGGTGTGCTGGTGCTCTCGCGTTTCGCGGGGGCGGCCTCAGAGCTCACGAGCGCGCTACTGGTCACGCCCCACGATACCGTTGGGATGGCGGAAGCGCTGGCGCGCGCATTCGAGATGCCGCTTGCTGAACGTCGCGAGCGCCATGCCGATATGCTGGCGGTGCTGCGCAAGAACGATCTTGGGGTGTGGCGCGACAGCTTCATCGCCGATTTGCGTGGGGTGGAAGTGGGTGAAGCGGTGGCCGACCCGGAGGGGGACCAGTTGGAATCGAAGCCAAAGGGCGGCTCGACTCACCCGGGGGTGGTTCGGGATGCAACCCACCAGACCGAGGGTCATGGCCAGGATGCACCTGCCCCGCAGCCGGCGACTCAGCCCCACCCGGCAGGATCCCGTTCAACTCGGCGGTCAACCGTACGGCGGCCCGGGGCGTTCGAATGAGATTGTAAGATACGGGTTGGCGCGTCGCTAGCGCTCATCTTTGAGGTTCACAAGGGGTCCGTCGGGCTGGCAGGGCGGCACCGTTGTCTAATAAATCTGCGCCACGGCGCGGTGGGTTCAGTGATAATGGCCGACTTTTGCATCGGCAAGCGTCCGGGCTCGCCGCCCTGTTCTGGAGACATGAAATGAGAATCGCGCAAGTCGCGCCGCTGACCGAGTCCGTCCCGCCCAAGTTGTACGGGGGAACCGAACGGGTGGTGTCCTACATCACAGAAGCGCTAGTCGACCTTGGCCATGACGTGACGCTGTTCGCGAGCGGCGATTCGCAAACCAGCGGCAAGCTCGAAGCAGTCTGGCCCCGCGCATTGCGGCTAGACCCGGGCATTCGGGACCGCATCGCCCCCCACATGCTGCTGATGGAACGCGTGCGCCGCATGGCTGACCAGTTCGATGTGCTCCATTTTCACATGGACTATTACTCGTTCTCGCTGTTCGGTCGTCAGGAAACACCGTTTATCACCACGTTGCACGGCCGGCTCGACCTGCCCGAACAACAGCCCGTATTCGATGTGTTCAGCAATGCCGCGGTCGTATCGATTTCGGACAGCCAGCGCCATCCGCTGCCGCAGGCCAAATGGCTGACCACGGTCTACCACGGCCTGCCCGAAACGCTCTATACGCCGCAACCCGTCAAGCAGGAATACCTGGCCTTTCTCGGCCGGATCTCGCCGGAAAAGCGTGTCGACACAGCGATCCGGATCGCTGGCAAGTGTGGGATGAAGATCAAGGTCGCGGCCAAGATCGATTCGGCCGATCGCGAATATTTCGAAAACGAGATCAAGCCGCTGTTCGACCTTCCTCACGTCGAATACATCGGTGAGATCGCCGACAAGGACAAGGCGACTTTCCTGTCGGGCGCGCATGCGCTGCTGTTTCCGATCGACTGGCCGGAGCCTTTTGGTCTGGTCATGATCGAAGCGATGGCATGTGGCACGCCGGTGATCGCATTCAACCGCGGTTCAGTACCGGAAGTAATCGATGAGGGGATTTCGGGCTTCGTGGTCGAAGACGAGATCGGTGCAGTGGCCGCGGTCAACCGGCTTCACACCTTGTCGCGTGAACGCGTGCGGGCGCGCTTTGACGAGCGCTTCACCTCGCGCCGGATGGCGGAGCAATACATCGACGCCTATAACACCGTGATTCGCGCGCAGAAGCGCTCGCGTTTCAAGGTCGTCGACGGCGCGCCGAACCCCTGACCCGAAACAGGCCCGCGAACCCGCGGGTCTTGCCCGTGCCGCTGCGACGCGGCGCGCCGGCACGATCCGCACGCGTGCCGAAGACCTGGAAGGTCCGCTGGAGCAGAGCGTGGACCCGGTTGGTGCGTCGATGCAATGGCATAGGGGCGACTCGCTAAAAAAGAGCCCGACGAAGCATCATGCTCGTCGGGCTCTTTTTCGTCTATGCCGGCGGGGTCCAACCGACCGGTATGCGTTCATGGGCCCGATTCAGGGCCCATGTCATGGCCCCAGCCACGCATACCGGTCGAATTGGACTTGACGACAAGGCACTCTCTTAGCGTCGACTCCGGTCTTACGATCGGAGTCAACGCCTCGCCGAACTTACAGCTTCAGCTTCGAGACCTTCGTACCATCGACCGACAGATCGGCCATCAGGCCGGCGTTGGTCAGCACAAAAGCTTGTACCGGCGCCGTTGCGGTGGTCGAATCGACCGCGCCGTTGGCGCCGACCTTCAGCACCGCCACCGACGCGTCAGCACCCGCCGACCAGCCATCACGGTTACGGAAGGTATCGAGCGAATCCTGGGTCATGAACAGGAAAATCAGCGACTTCGATTGTGCACCAGCTTGCAAGCCGACCGACACCGCCGTCGTGCTGTAGTAACCCGTGGTCGTGCCGCCTACCTTCAGTGCGCCTTGGCCGTATTGTCCACCGACGATAAAGCCGGCCTTCACGACGTCCGGGAACACCAGGATGCCACGCGCTTTCGAGACGAGTTCACGCGAACCGCTAACTTGCGTATAGAGCTTGCCCAGCGTTGCATCGACCGACGAGTTGATGCTCTGGCGTTCCTGCGATGTGTCGTTATTCGCGCCGGTATTGGTCGTGGCTGTGCAGCCTGCGAGCGCAACTGTGAGCGCTGCGACCGCCAGGCTTGATTTCAGGAAAAAGTCCCGTCTTTGCATCTTGACCTCCGTAGGGTTGAGTGCTTTCGAACATCGAACCGTTCACGCTTGAGGCGTCTAAGTCGATTCCACCACATCATTCGAACAATTTCCGTTCGCAAGGGAAAAAGCACTTAACGTGCCATGGAGGCTGAATCAATAAGGTTTGCGGATTCGCCGCGGCATGAAAGCGCCCCGCCGCGTTGCCGGGCGGGGGCCCGGGACGGGTCGGTCCCGCGCGTTGCACAGTGCGGGACAAAGGGTATGACGAGAGGGAGTCGAAGGGCGCGCCGTAATTTGTACTGGCCCTACAGGCGTGCCGCGCCGAATTTTGCTACTGCCTTGAAAACTTTACCGGGGCCGTTCTGCCGAGCTCGCCGTACTCGTTTTCCCTGCGGGCCTGGATGAAGTGGTCGCTGGCGGAGGGCGACGTAGCGCTCGTCGGATGAGCGCCATCACAATTCCCACTGCGAGAATGAAGAGGCACGGCGTCACCCAATAGACGATCAAAGCCTGAAAGAAGCCGGCAACCTGAGCGCCGCGCCGGGTATGAATGTCGGCGATCGCAGCGGCGCGCGAGGCCTGGTTGCTTTCGATCACGACTGCCGGGCAACCTGTCGCGCGGGCAGCCTCGAGCGCGCCCGCGCAATGGTCGATGCCGGGCAAGGTGCGTTGTGCATCCGTGATGTCCCACCGATCGAGCGCTACCTGGAGATCGGCAGAGTCATAAAGCATCTCGCTGACCATCTCCTTCACGCCGAGCGCGACGACCGGCACTGCCCAAACCAGGCAGGTGATCAGCCAGCGCCGCCACCAGCGTCCGGGGCGTTTGCCGGTCGCTGTTCCTGTCGCCTTCGTCGCCATCGCTGTCTCCGTGCGTTGTGCGGCAACTCGCGCAGCAGTCCAGGCGCTCGCTCGGGGTGGGTGTTGCGGATCCCGTCGAGGCCGTCGTATCTCACGGGGCGAGTCGCCAACCGTGATTCGACAAAGGTAAAACTGCGCGAAGTGATGATAAGCGAAATGGCACAACGTCACCGGCGACTCGTAACGTAATTCTTGCGAAACACGTGTAAATAACTGCGCCGTGCCCCGGCTTTTAGACCCGCCTCACCCGGAGCCTCGTGCCCGGAACGCGCGTCGGACGGCTCTTACAGAGCCGCCCGACCATTGCATTGATGTTTAGTGGGCGTTAGCAAGTCTTCCCGGTACGTCTTTTGCTTTTTGCTTCGCTGGTTGAGTTGACACGCGAGCTCGGCTGCAGGCTCAAGCCGTTGCGAGAACGGCGCGTCAAAACGTAAAGACACGCAGCCCGACATCAAGGCTGCGACGACTGGGTGGAGAAAGCATGACATTCGCTTGCGTGGCACGGCACTTTCTGTGCGTCGGTTGCACCCTGCCGACAGAGGGATTCGCATGAGCGCCAAGCCCGTTGACGCCCGGTCCTTTTATGTCCGGTCTTTTGACACGATCACCCCCGGCGGGGCGCCGCGCGGCGGCACGACGCCTGTTCATCCTGTCGATCCCTTGAACCCCGGTGCCAATCCGACAGGCGCCGACCTGCGTGGCGATGCTTTGCGTGTGCTGGTGGTCGATGACAACGTCGACGCCTGTGAGGGCACGGCCATGCTCGTCGACTTCGCCGGCTACATCGTCGAACTCGCTTTCGACGGGCCGATGGCCATCGAGAAAGCAGAGCGGTTCCGTCCACACGTTGTGTTGCTCGATATCGCGATGCCGCGCATGAGCGGTTACGAAGTCGCGCAGCGCCTGCGTGCCAATCCCCTGACGCGCGATGCGTTACTGATTGCGCTGACTGGGCTGGGTGCGGCGGACGATATAGCGCGTGCCTGGCAAGCCGGATTCGATGACTACCGCCTGAAGCCTGTCGACATCGACGAGCTACTCGACTTGCTGGCGAGCCGACTGGATCAACGCAAGAAACCCTGACAGACCCAACGGCGAGCAACAGAAGCGATGAAGGGATGAAGCTCGCGTGCCCTGAATGCATCGAATGCATCGATCCCGCGCGCGTGCGCCTCATGCCTTGCGTGCCTCGTGTATCCCTCGTGTGTTGATACCTCCCACATGCCCCGCAAATGCTTGCTGCGCTTCCCTGTTCATACCTCATATTTAGATTAGAAGCTTTCACGATCGGACAAAGTGCACAACGGGTTTTGCCGCAGTTGACTTGGTGTGGGATGCCGCCAAAATCGGGGAGGCACAATTCTTTCCGAGTCGAACATGGCCACTATCAAGGACGTCGCGGCTCGGGCCGGCGTATCGTTCACCACGGTCTCACATGTGGTGAACAACACGCGGCCGGTCAGCAGCGATGTACGTGTCAAAGTTGAAGCGGCGATCCGGGACCTGAACTTCGTGCCGAGCGCAGTAGCGCGTTCGCTCAAGGCCCGGACAACGTCGACCATCGGTGTACTGGTGCCCAACAGCACCAACCCTTATTTCGCTGAACTTTCTCGTGGCATTGAAGATTATTGCGAGCGTCATGGCTATTGCGTGATTCTTGGAAACTCCGACGACAACGCCGCAAAGCAGCGCAAGTACATGCGCGTGCTGATCGAGCGACGCATCGACGGGCTGATCGTCGCCTCTGCGGGCGATGAGGCGACACTGGCGGAGGCGCTCCTGCACATTGGCCTGCCTGTCGTGATCGTCGACCGCGAAGTGATCGGTGTCGAGGCCGACCTTGTCACAATCGATCATCGAGAAGGCGCGTATATGGCTGTTCGCCATCTGCTCGACCTCGGTCATCGGCGTATTGCCTGCATCTCGGGGCTTGCCGAGATGGCGGTCGGCGCTGCGCGCGTCGACGGATTCCGACGCGCACTGCGCGAAAAAAACGTGCCGATCGAGGACTGCCCAATCGTCGAGAGCGACTACACCAGCACGGGCGGCTATCGCGCTGCGGTCCGCTTGCTCGAAGAAGGTCGTCGGCCTTCGGCGATCTTCGCCACCAACGACATGATGGGTCTGGGCGTATTGCGCGCCGCCGCCGAGCGCGGCATCTCCGTGCCGCGTGAACTGTCCGTGGTCGGTTTCGACGACATCGAGTTGTGCCGCTTCTTTTATCCTGCGCTGACGACGGTCGGCCAGTCGATCGTGATGCTCGGTGAGCGCGCGGCCGAGACGCTGATCGAGCGTGTGGGCAAGCAATACGAAGGTCCGCCGAGGCGGCTCATCATCGCCCCGAAGATGACCTTGCGTGAATCGACGGGCGGCCCCTTGCAGGGTTAGGCCGGCATCCGTCGGTGCATATCGCGATTTGACGGGGTATAAAGGTGGCATCTCCGCCCGAGAACCGCCATGAGCGACACAACGCCTCTTCCGACTTCTTCGATGCGATACGCCGCCAGCGACTCGTCCGGGCCTGCCGCCGGTCATGCCACTGGTTCGGCCCACTCCGCGCGCTATTCGGCCAGCCTGGGCGCGCGCCGCTATGTGTTCAGCGATCTGAAGACGGTCATGGCGAAGGCCACGCCGTTTCGTTCGGGCGATGCGTTGGCCGGTCTCGCCGCGCAGACTGAAGAAGAGCGCATGGTGGCGCGGCGGGTGCTCGCCGACGTGCCGCTCCAGCGCTTTCTCGATGAAGCGCTGATCCCCTACGAAGACGACGAGATCACTCGCCTCATCATCGATACGCATGATCGCGCCGCATTTGCACCGATCGCACATTTGAGTGTGGGGGAGTTTCGCAATTGGCTGCTCAGCGAGGCCGCGGACAGCGCGATGTTGGCGCGCGTTGCGGCGGGCATCACGCCCGAGATGGCCGCTGCGGTTTCCAAGCTGATGCGCAACCAGGATCTGATCCTGGCCGCGCAGAAGTGCCGTGTAGTCACGCGCTTTCGCAACACGATCGGTCTGCCCGGTCGCCTCTCGGTGCGTCTTCAACCGAACCACCCGACCGACGACCCCAAGGGCATTGCGGCCTCGATGCTCGACGGCTTGCTCTATGGCTGCGGTGACGCGGTGATCGGGATCAATCCCGCGAGCGACAGCCCAGCGGCGATCGTGACCTTGCTCACCATGATCGACGAGTTCAGGCAACGCTATGAGGTGCCGACGCAATCCTGCGTGCTGACGCATGTGACAAATACGATCGAGGCGATCGAACGACAGGCGCCAGTTGATCTTGTGTTCCAGTCGATTGCGGGCACGCAGCGCGCGAATGCCGGTTTCGGCATCGACCTTGCCTTGCTGCACGAGGCTCATGAGGCCGCTTTGTCGATGCGGCGGGGCACAATTGGCGACAACGTCATGTACTTCGAGACGGGACAGGGCAGCGCGCTATCGGCAAATGCCCACCATGGCGTCGATCAGCAAACTTGCGAGGCACGTGCTTATGCGGTTGCGCGGGTCTTCCGTCCCTTGCTCGTTAATACGGTGGTCGGGTTCATCGGCCCCGAGTATCTCTATAACGGCAAACAGATCATCCGCGCGGGCCTTGAAGATCACTTCTGCGGCAAGTTGCTTGGCGTGCCCATGGGGTGCGACATCTGCTACACCAATCACGCCGATGCCGACCAGGACGACATGGATAATCTGTTGACCCTGCTTGCGGTGGCCGGCGTCAACTTCATCATGGGCGTGCCCGGCGCCGACGACATCATGCTCAACTATCAGAGCACCTCGTTTCACGATGCCCTCTATGTTCGGCGCGCGCTGAAACTCGGCCGTGCGCCCGAGTTCGAGACATGGCTCGAGAAGATGGGCGTCACGACGCCGAGCGGCGCGCTCGAGGCATTGCCGTCGGAGCATCGTCTGTTACCGGCGACGCGCGCTTTGCTGGAGCGCACGTGAGCGACGAAGTGATTGGCAATCCGTGGGAGGGTCTGCGGCGCTTCACGAGCGCGCGTATCGCGCTGGGCCGCGCAGGCGATAGCCTGCCCACCGAGGCAGTGCTCGACTTCGGACTTGCTCATGCGCAGGCACGCGACGCGGTTCATCAGGCACTCGATGTGGCTTCGCTTCAGGCTGCGCTTCAGAGCGCGCTTGAAACCGGGCTGCCCTCGCTCACAGCGCAGAGTGCCGCGCCCGATCGTGCGCAATACCTGTTGCGCCCTGACCTCGGTAGACGGCTCGATTCGGACAGCGCAGCCCGGCTCGACGCGCATCGCGAAAGCGCCGGCGTGCAACCTGCAGGTCTGCCTTCGATCGCTTTCGTGATAGCCGACGGCCTGTCTTCGTTCGCCCCGCAGCGGCATGCTTTGCCTTTGCTCGACGCCGTGCTGCCGCGGCTCAAGGGCTGGTCGCTCACGCCTGTCGTGATCGCCACGCAAGCTCGAGTCGCGCTCGGCGACGAGATCGGTGAACGGCTTGGCGCGGACGTGGTGGTGATGTTGATCGGCGAGCGCCCGGGGCTGAGTTCACCTGACAGCCTGGGCATCTACCTGACATGGCGGCCGCATGTGGGGCGATCCGATGCGGAGCGCAACTGCATTTCGAATGTGCGGCCCGAAGGGCTCGGTTATCATGCGGCCGCGCACAAGCTGCACTATCTGCTGACGCGCGCCAGCAAGCTGGGCGCGACCGGTGTCGTGCTTAAGGACGATAGCGCGCCTTTACTCGAAGCGGGCGCATAGCATGGCGTGCGGTTTGCGAAGCGCGCTGCGACGCATGGATTGAGCGGCAGGCATTCAATGGCATACATTCAACGGGGCGCTTCCGAGGCGCCCGCGCAATGGGGCATCGTGAATTTTCCGAGAGAGGCGGGATGAACGCGTTGTGGTTTGTGATGATCGCCGACCTGTGCGGCACTTTTGTCTTTGCCGTCGAGGGGGCGCTTGCAGCGGTCCACGGCAACCTCGATTTTCTGGGCGTCATGGTGCTCGGATTTTCGACCGCGCTCGGCGGCGGGTTGATTCGCGACATCCTGATCGGCGCCACGCCGCCGAGCGCCATTCGTGACTGGCACTACTGCGTCGTCGCGTTTGCGGCGGCAACGCTGACCTTCTTCTTTGCCCCGGTGCTACGGCTGCTCCCGCATCCAATTCTGATCGCGCTCGATGCGGCGGGGCTGTCGCTGTTTGCGGTGGCCGGCACGGAGAAGGCGCTCGCCTTCGGCATCCATCCTTTTTCGGCTGTGTTGATGGGCACGATCACAGGGGTCGGCGGGGGGACGTTGCGTGACCTCTTACTGGCGCAAGTTCCGGCGGTGTTGCGGGTCGATATCTATGCAACGGCGGCGTTGTTCGGTGCGATTATCGTCGTCCTGGCACGCGCGCTAAAGGTGCATCCTGCGATCGCCGGTCTCGCGGGCGGCCTGGGTTGCTTTGTGCTGCGCCTGGTCAGTGTCTGGCAACATTGGCACTTGCCGATCGCCAGCGCAACGTGATGAGCACTGAAAAACCGATGAACCTCTTGTTCTGCACGCCCGGCGAAGATCCGACGCCATGGCTCCAGGCCTTCCGTGACGCCTTACCCGGTGCGATGATGCGTGCGTGGCAGGCGGGCGATACCGCACCGGCCGACTACGCAGCCGTCTGGAGGCCACCCGCCGAGGTTCTGCGCGGGCGTAGCGGATTGAAGGCGGTGTTCAACCTCGGCGCAGGCGTCGATCCGATTCTCGATATGCTCAGTCGCGAGCCTGACACGCTGCCGGAATCGGTGCCGCTGATCCGCCTCGAAGACGCGGGTATGGCCGCTCAGATGATCGAATACGTCACCTATGCGGCGCTTCGCTATATGCGTCGCTTCGACACGTACGAGCGACAACGCGAGGCGCATCAGTGGACTGTGCTCGAAGCTGCGCGGCCCGCGGATTTTCCGATTGCGGTGATGGGACTGGGCAAGCTGGGTGCCGCTGTGAGCAGCACGCTCGCGAAGGCGGGATGGCCGGTGCGTGGCTGGAGCCGCACGGCAAAAGCGATCGAGGGGGTGCAGACTTTTGCTGGCGACGCAGCGCTCGCGCCGTTTCTCGCAGGCGCGAAGATGCTCGTGAACCTCTTGCCGAGCACGCCCGAGACACGCGGCTTGCTTGGCAAAGCGGTCTTCGAGCCTCTCGCCGAGGGGGCTTTTCTTGTCAATATTGCGCGGGGCGCGCATGTGGTCGATATTGACCTGCTCGACGCGATTCGTCGCGGCAAGATTGCTGCCGCGATGCTCGATGTCTTTGCCCAGGAGCCGCTGCCAGCTGATCATCCGTTCTGGCAAGAGCCGAAAATCACGATTACGCCGCACATCTCCGCGATGACGTTGCGGACCGAGGCGGTCGCACAGATCGTTGGGAAGATAAGGGCGCTTGAGCGTGGCGAGAAGGTCAGCGGTGTCGTGGACCGTATCCGGGGCTACTAGGCGACTGTGCCTGGCGCCATGCCGTCGGGTATTCGCCAGGCATGCAGAACAACAGGCCTAGGGTTTTTCAGCGCTCATCTTGCAATCGTAACGGTCTTACTCCCAACCTCCGCCCAGCGCGAGGAACAGGTTGACCTGATCGGTGGCAACCTGGGCGGACGCGGCGGCGACTTGCGCATCGACCGAACTCAGCGTGCGCATCGCATCGAGTTCGGCCAGCGACGACTGCCGTCCTGCCATATAGAAGCGATGCGTTTCATCGGCGGAACGGCGCGCGGAGTCCTGTGCGGCCTTGAGAGCATCCTCGCGCGCAAGATCGGACGAGTAGGTGGCGAGGCTGCTCTCGGTCTCACGCAGGGCGTTGAGCACCACGCCATCGAATTGCGCGAGCGAACCCGCGGTGGCCGCTTCCGCTTCGTGCACGCGCGCGCGCTCGCCATTGGCCGGAAACACCCAAGAGATCAACGGACCCACATTCCAGCGCGCCGTGCTGGGTTCGCCGAGGTCCTCGGCAATCCCCGTCAAACCTGCGGACGCGCCGATGCTGATGGTCGGGTAGAGCGCGCCGGTCGCCACACCGATGCGCGCGGTGGCGGCCGCAAGCTTGCGCTCGGCCTCGCGCACATCGGGGCGGCGCTTGAGCAGCGCGGCACCATCGCCGACCGGGATCGCCTGGGCGATTCGAGGCGTCTTGTTGCAGGTGGCCGCCGCCGGCGGCAAGTCGTTGGGCGTGCGCCCGGTGAGCATGGCGAGCCGGTACAGCGCGATACGCTTGCGCGCGGTGAAGCGCGGGATGTCGGCGGTAAGCGTGGCGGTCTGAGTTTGCGAACGCGTGACTTCCGGTTCGTTCGCCCGTCCCGCGGCACGCAGACGTTTGGTCAGCGACAGACTCTCGTTCTGGAGATCGAGCGAGTGTTGGGCAACTGCGAGTTCGTCGCCGGCCGAGCAGTTTTCGACGTACGAGCGCACGACGTCCGCGACCACGGTGATGCGCGCTACATCGCCGGCCGCTTTGACGGCCTGTTGGCTGGCGTCGGCGGCTTCTACACCGCGCCGTATCGTGCCGAACAAGTCGATTTGATACGAGACGTTGATGCCGAAGTCGCCTTCGTTGGCGACGGGCACTTTTTCATCGAGCAGGTAGGCCTGGCCGGCTTCCTGGGCACGCAGGAGGGCGCCGCTTGTCCTGCCGGAGAAACCACCTGCCTCATCCGCTTCGGATACGGCGAAACTTGCGCGCTGGAGATTGGCGGCTGCGACACGCAGGTCAGTGTTCGAATGCAGGGCCTCTTCCACCAGGCTGTCGAGTACAGGATCGTCGTACAGGTGCCACCAGTTCGAAGGCACGGCCTCCTCGGTAACCTCGGCGCCATTCGCGCCGGTCAGCGAGCCCCCGGCGCCGGGCGCGTTGATCGCCGCCTCTTTCGGTACTTCGTAATTCGGCCCGAGCGTGCACGCTGCGAGACTGAGTAAAAGCGTGGCTAGCGCAGCCTTTTCAAGCACGGTTCTCATTGCGCGTGTCCACTCGCAGGCATAGTGGGTTGCGCTGCCGCGTTCGACGAGGCAGTGGAGGGCGATGCCGGCGAAGACGCCGGTGCCATCTGCGACGTCGACGAGGCTGATGACGCAGACAACGCCGCCTCTTCACGCCGACGTTCCTTCCTCGGCACTTCATCAATCGACACCGTGGCCGTGCGGCCCGCGATCAACCGGAAATCGGCCGGCACTTCATCGAGCTTCACGCGCACGGGAATCCGCTGGGCCAGCCGCACCCAGCTGAACGCCGGGTTCACGTTGGGTAGCAGGTTACTGCTCTGCATCCGGTCGCGGTCTTCGATCGCTGAAACAATGCTCTGCACGTGACCGTGCAGCAGGTGGTCTTCGCCCATCAACTGGATCGTGACACCCTGGCCGATCGCAATGTCGCGCAGCTTGGTTTCTTCGAAGTATCCGTCCACACGGAACGAGTTCGTATCGACGATGGCCATCACCGAGCGGCCCGCCGTCACGTATTCGCCGTTGCGCGGAGCCTGGTCGCTCAGATAGCCGTCGACCGGACTGAGCACCGTCGCGCGTTGCTGGTTGAGCTGCGCGACACCGATCGCCACTTGGGCGTCGGCATAGGCGGCTTCGGCGGTCTGCACCCGCGACAGGCTCTCTTCGACCACTTCCTGCGCGACCAGGTCGCCCAGCGTCTTGTTCCGCGCATATTCGCGCCGCGCCTGATCGAGTGTCGCCTTGCGCTGCAAGGCCGTTGCTTCGGCTTGCCGCAACGCGAGCGCGAAGCGCGCCGGATCGATGGTGAACAGGATCTGGCCTTGCTTGACTTCCTGGTTGTCGACCACCCCGACATTGACGATCAGACCCGACACGTCCGGGGCCACCTGGACCACATTGGCCGTGACGCGGCCGTCGCGGGTCCAGGGCGCGAACGTGTAGTAATCGACCAGGCGCCAGAGAACGAAGGCGGCGATGGCGACCACGATGAGTGTCAGGGCGACCCGCGCAAGCAGCGCGGCAGTGAGGAAAGGTTTATTCACGTTGGCAACCGAAACGTCAACTAAGGAAACTTCAACGACGCGTGAGCGTAACGACCACACCGAGCACGATCACGTATAGCCCCAGATCGAAGATCGAGCGGTGCCACACGAACTCATAGAAACGGGTTCGTCCGAGGAGCTTGCGAATCACAAGACACACCAGATAGGTGATCCCCATCAGCCAAAGAATGGCCGGGATATAGACCCCGATGATATCGACTTCACCGATCATCGCAGGCCTCCTCTACGCGGCGCGGTAACAGGCGGGCGATCACGTTGGCACTCCGGCTTTCAGGGAAGCGGGCGGCGGCGTGTTGGGAAAGACCGCGAGACGCAATGAAACAAGCGTATGCATCAGATCGAGCGGGGCGCCCGCGAGGGTCGCCTTGATGGAATCGCCAAGCACACTGTCGATCATGTTGAGCAAGGTCGGGGGCGGGGTGACGCGCGTATTGCGCGTCACACAATTTTCGAAATGCGCGTGTACACCGCTGAGCACGCGGTCGATACCCTCGCGCAGCACGGGTGACACGCGGTCGCGTTCGATTTGCAGGTCGATCGTGTTGAGGCCGGCGCGCATGTCGCGGAAGCTGTCGATTGACGGATGATTCTGCTCGTCGGTCACCGCCAGCCGCGGCAACAGCTGCAGCAGTCGGTCGAGCATGCGCGCGGACAGCGGCCGAGCGTCCGCCACCGGATCTGATGCGGCGGCCATGGACACATCTTCCCACGCGGAGCGAATCAGCCGGCGCGCCGCAAGCTCCGACCCGAATGGGCGCGTCACGCGGATCCACAAGTAGGCAAACAGCAGGCCTACCAGGGCCGACAGGTTGCCATTGAGGAAGACGTCAAAATTCGCGTCATACGCGCTCTGGATACTGATGAACGTCGCCGTGTTAAGCGCGACGAGCGTCGCCATCAGGCTGAAGCGCGGCGAAGGCATCAGGGTGCCGACGCAGATGAACGGCACGGAAAACACCATCACGAGCATCGCAAAATCATGCATGTTCGGCAGGACGAGGAAGAGATAGAGACCGGCCACCACCACACTGAGAGCGGTCGCCGTAAAGAAGCTGAACACACCCGCGGCTGGATCGTCGAGCGCGGCGAAGAAACAGCAGGCCACGGCGGCGAGCGAGACCCCGGCCGCGCCATCCGGCCAGCCCGATTCGACCCAGAGGACGCAGGCGAGAAACACGGCCGAGACAGCCGAGAGCGTCGAGAAGGCCATGATGCCACGGTCAAAAAAGCGCCCGACGCCACCGACGCGCCAATGGCGGAACTGGGGCGCCCAGTCGTCTAGATCATCCTCGGCAATGGCATGGTGCAGCGAGACGCAGTCTTCCCACAGGTCGACCAGCATCCTGAGTCGGCCGAGCAGACTCGAGACCAGCGCGTGATCCCATGACTCCAGGCTGTCGCGTGGCGGCTCTGCGCGCGCGATTTCGGCACGCAGCCGGTCGCCGGTCCGATGCAGGTCGACGGTCTCGTCCGAAAGGGGATGCTGCTTGGTGGCTTCGATCCAGCGGGCAATATCCGCGAGCAGCGTATTGAGCGCGGCCTTGCCCGCGAACTCGGACTTGCCGAGGAACGCCGTCGGGTCGGCCAGCGCCGAGATGATCGGCAACAGGATCCCCATACGGCCGCGCAGCTGGTAGGTGTGCCGGACCACGTCGGGGCGGGTGTGGTCATAGCTGAGCTGACTTAGCAAGACTTCGAGTCCGTTCAGTGTGGCCGCCATGCGCAAGCGGCAGGCCAGCGCGTCTTTGCCGAGCGCCCTGGCGGCAAGCGTTTCAGTCGCATAAAACGCGGCATCGCGAAACCATGCTCGGGTCCGTTCGGCGAGCAGCGGGGCAAGCCGGTTGGGCAGGATCACCGTGTTGATCACCGTCGCGCAGCAGATGCCCAGCACGATCTCCTCGGTTCGCGTGATCGCGACGTCGAACACTGTGCTCGGATCGGTCACCGTGGGGAGTGCAATCAGCGGCAGCGTATAGCCCGCGAGCAGGAAGACGTAGGACTTGGCGGTGCGGTCCGAAATCGACAGATAGAGCATCACGCCCATCCACAAGGCGATCGCTCCGCACAGCAGAAAGGGGGTCTCGACGAGGGGTGGCACGAAGAGGATCGAGGCGGCCGCACCCAGCATGGTGCCGAGCGTCCGATAGAGCGCCTTCGAGGTCGTTGCGCCGACGAACGGGTTCGAGACGATATAGACGGTGGCCATCGCCCAGTAGGGGCGTGGCAGTTCGAGCTTCAGCGCGATATAGAGCGCGAGCATCGACGCGCAGAACGTCTTGATCGAAAAGATCCAGTCGCGGGAGGTGGGCAGGGCCATGTATGTCGTTGCTCTGTCGTCGTTCAGTCTGGGCTTGCGGGTGGTGCGTTCAGCTTCGGCTATTCAGGTGATGCTGCGATGTCGCCCGTGCGGGCTGACGGCGGCTGCTCAGGGTGGCTATTCAGGCGGGCTGCTTACTCTTCGGGATCCCGCGCCTGGCGCGCCGCCATTTCAATGGCCTCGAACACCCTTAGAGTCGCGGCGAGGTCGGCGGCACTCACGCCCTTGAGCCGTTCGGCGCGCAGGGTGATCAGCGCCGCTTCGATCTGCGCGCGCAGCGCGCGGCCGCTATCGGTCAGCCAGATTGTCTTGGCGCGCCCGTCGGCCGGGTCGTCCTCGCGACGGGCCAGGCCGGCGCCGCAGAGTTGGTCGAGCAGTCGCACGAGCGAGGGCCCTTCGATGCCGACGTGTTCGGCAAGCGTGCCTTGCCGGACGCCTTCGCCCAGACGTCCGATCATTACCAAAGGGGTGGCACACGCTTCCGACACGCCATACCCCGACAAGACGTGGTGGCTCGCGCGGCGCCATTGGCGCGCAATACGCACGAGACCGCCCGTGACGGACTGTCGGAGTTCATGGATATTTGGCATCGCGGCATTTTAGATGTGAATTAATTCGATAGCAAGCTATTGAAATTCGATGGGCCGCCGAAATCCCCCCTGGGGACGCCGCCGCGTTGCTCCCACAGACTGAGTTTTAGGCCACCGATCGCACGTTCGGCAAGATTGTGCCGCGAGTGCGAGTGCGAGTGCGAGTGCGAGTGCGAGTGCGAGTGCGTAAGCGGCGCAGAGCGGAGGTACTATCTGTCGATCCCGGTGCGCGGCCTGTGCGCCAGAACGCAATGAAGGCCTATGTCCGACAAATTTGACGCCGACGCAGAGTGGCTGGAAGCCGACGGTTATGGAGGGTTTGCATCCGGTACGGTAGGGGGCGAACGCACGCGCTGCTATCACGCCCTGCTGCTCAGTGCGACCACGCCGCCGACTGGCCGCTATGTACTGGTCAACGGCCTCGAGGTGTGGCTCGAGATCGCCGAGGGCAAGGTCGCCTTGTCGACGCAGCGCTATGTGCCCGATGTGGTCTACCCGGACGGTGTCTCGCGCCTGCGGGCGTTCGAACGGGCGCCGTGGCCGCGCTGGCGCTTCGCGATCAGCGAGACCGAAGCCGTTGACTTTGAGCTGCTGGTTGCGAAGGAAAGCCGCGAAACGGTTCTGCGTTGGCGCAAGGTGCCCTTGAACTCCGAATTTTCGGAGCTCGGGAAAGGAACGACGGCGGCAGCGCCCGACCTGACGCTCAAGGTTCGCTTGCTGATGTCGGGCCGCGACTATCACGGCCTCCATCATCAGAACCCGGTCTTCGATTTCGGCTTCCGCAACGAGGGCGAGGGCAACGTCGGCTGGCATCCTTACGGCGGCCTGCCGTCGGTGGCCGCGCTAACGAACGGGCGCTACGAGCATGCGCCCGAGTGGTTTCAGCAGTTTTTCTATCGTGCCGAACAGGCACGGGGGCTCGACGACAGCGAAGACCTCGCCTCGCCCGGTGTGTTTTCGTTCGATCTCGGCAACAACGATGCCGTGATGATTTTGCGAACGGGCGACGGGCTCGATGACGATGCTGTGATACGCGCGGCCACGCTCGCGCAACGCGAGCGGCAGCGGCGCGGCGCGTTCGGTTCGGATCTCGAACGCTCAGCCGACACCTATCTTGTAGCCCGCGCCTCGGATCAGACCTTGTTGGCGGGGTTCCCCTGGTTCACGGACTGGGGCCGCGACACTTTTATCGCCATGCGTGGCCTGATGCTCGCGACCGGGCGTTTCGCCGAAGCGGAGGCAATCCTGCTGGGCTGGGCGACCGTCGTCTCCGAAGGCATGATCCCGAACCGCTTCCCGGATGACGACGGGACACCTGAATACAACTCGGTCGATGCGTCGCTCTGGTTCGTGATCGCCGTGCACGACTATCTCGAAACCGGGCATGCGACACCCGGCACGCGCGCGCAGCTTCAGCACGCTGTCGGCGCAATCCTTGAAGGGTATGCGCGCGGCACGCGCTTCGGCATCGCGGCCGATACGGACGGCTTGATCCGCGCCGGCGTGTCCGGCGTGCAACTGACATGGATGGATGCCAAGGTCGGTGACTGGGTCGTGACTCCGCGTATCGGCAAGCCCGTCGAGATTCAGGCCTTGTGGGTCAATGCGCTGCGCATTGCGGGCGCCTGGACGCAAGACTGGCGCATGCTCGAACATCGTGCGAACAATGCGTTCCGCGAACGCTTTGTCGATCCCGCCGGCGGTGGACTGTTCGATGTGGTCGATGCTGACCACGAAGCCGGGAAGATTGACCGCTCGATTCGCCCGAATCAGATCTTCGCGATCGGCGGCCTGCCGTTTGCGTTGCTGGAACAGGAGGCCGCGCTGCGCGTGGTGGCGCAAGTCGAGGCTGAACTGTTGACCCCGCTCGGGCTTCGCTCGCTGTCGCCACGGGATGCATCCTACACCGGCCGCTATGAGGGCGACCGGGTCAGGCGCGACGGCGCCTACCACCAGGGCACGGTATGGCCCTGGCTGAGCGGCGCCTTTGTCCAGGCATGGTTGCGCGTGCATGGCTCGACCCCCGCGAGTCGTGACGAAGCGGTGACACGGTTTCTCGCGCCGCTGCGCGCGCACCTGCGGACGGCGGGGCTGGGCCATGTCTCGGAAATCGCCGACGGCGATGCGCCGAATACGCCACGCGGCGCGCCGTTCCAGGCCTGGTCGCTGGGCGAGATGATCCGCATCGAGAAGATGCTCGCCGCATGAAGATAAGCGCAAGGTGCGCAGACGTAGCAGGCTGGATGCGTTAAATTCGGGATTCCGCCAGCCAGCCGAAGGAATGCCATGCCGCCGCTTTGTCCTGCCCAGCTGCTCGAGACCATGGAAGGCCGCCGATTGACCTCGGCCGAGCTTGCCCATTGGCGACAATGGGGCCCTTATCTGAGCGAACGCCAATGGGGCACGGTCCGCGAGGACTATAGCGAGCACGGCACGGCGTGGGACTATTTTCCGCACGATCATGCGCGTAGCCGGGCCTACCGCTGGGGTGAAGACGGCATCGCCGGTTTCGGCGACGACAAGCTCGACTGGTGTATTGCGCTCGCCTTGTGGAACGGTCACGACCCGATCATCAAGGAGCGCCTGTTTGGCCTGACCAATGACCAGGGCAACCACGGCGAGGACGTCAAGGAGTTGTATTTCTACCTCGACGGCACGCCAACGCATTCATATATGCGCATGCTCTACAAGTACCCGCACGCCGCCTTCCCGTATGCCGACCTCGTCGCCGAAAACGCGCGCCGCGGTTCCGACATGCCGGAATACGAAGTGCTCGATACAGGCGTGTTCGACGACAAGCGCTACTTCGATGTGACCGTCGAGTACGCGAAGCACGGGCCCGACGATATCGTCATGCGTATTACGGTTGAGAACCGCGGTGACCAGGACGCGTCGCTCGACCTTGTGCCGCAGGTCTGGGCGCGCAATGTGTGGTCGTGGGACACCAAGGTGGCTAAGGCCTCGCTGCGCCGCGAAACGGTCGAAGGCGAAACGCGCATCAACGCGCAGCATCCGTCGCATCAGCCGATGGTCGTGACCGCATCGAGCGGGTCAGGGCAGCCGGTCGACTGGATCTTCTGTGAAAACGAAACCAATGTCCGGCGGCACTTCGGCATGCAGGGCGGGGGGCCGTTCAAGGACGGTTTCAACGACTACCTCGTCGAGAGGCGCGAAGATGCCGTTCGGCGCGACCACGGTACACGGGTCGGCGCGCACGTGCATCTCGAGCTCGCGGGGCATGGCAAGTCTGTCGTCTATCTGCGCATGCGCGCGGCGGGCCCACAGTGGCCCGTTGAACTGGATGCCGATGCGGTGATCAACCGTCGGCGCGCCGAAGCGGATGAATTCTATGCAGCCCTGCAGGCCGGTATCGAAAGCGCCGATGCGCGCCTCGTGCAGCGCCAGGCGCTCGCAGGCATGCTGTGGTCCAAGCAGTACTACCAATTCGATGTGGCGCGCTGGCTTGACGGCGATCCCTCGCAGCCGGCGCCGCCAGCTGGCCGCAAGAAGGGCCGCGATTCGGACTGGCGCCATTTGTCGAATTCCGACATCGTCTCGATGCCCGACAAGTGGGAGTACCCGTGGTACGCATCATGGGATCTCGCATTCCACGCCGTGGCCTTTGCACTGATCGATCCCGACTTTGCCAAGAAGCAACTGCTGTTGCTCGTCAAGGATCGTTACCTGCATCCGAACGGGCAGATCCCGGCCTACGAGTGGGCGTTCGGCGACGCGAATCCGCCGGTGCATGCTTGGGCCGCGTGGCGCGTCTACGAGATGGACAAGGTACTCACAGGCAAGGGCGATCGTGATTTCCTCGAGCGCATCTTCCACAAGCTGCTGCTGAACTTTGCGTGGTGGGTCAACCGCAAGGACGTCGACGGTCACAATATCTTCCAGGGCGGCTTTCTTGGGCTCGATAACGTGGGGATCTTCGATCGCTCGTCGCCCCTGCCGACCGGCGGCCGGATCGATCAGGCCGACGGCACCGCATGGATGGCGGCTTACGCGCTTGACCTGATGCGCATCGCGCTTGAGCTTGCCGAACATAATCCGGTGTTCGTCGATATCGGCGTGAAGTTTTTCGAACACTTCTTGTATATCGCCGAAGCGGTGGGCAAGAGCGACGACTGCGAGACGGGTCTGTGGGACGAGACGGACCAGTTCTTCTACGACATCCTGCGATTGCCAGACGGCACCGCAGTGCCGTTGCGTGTGCGCTCGATCGTGGGGCTGATTCCGATGTTCGCGGTCCATGTGCTCGAACAGAAGCTGCACGGCCATTTGCCGATGCTGCGTGAACGCTTGACGTGGTTCCTGACCCATCGGCCGGATCTCGCGAAGCTGGTGTCGCGCTGGAACGAGCCCAAGCGCGGCAACCAGTTGTTGCTCTCCCTGCTGCGTGGTCACCGGATGAAAGCGCTGCTGCGCCGGATGGTCGACGAGAGTGAATTTCTTTCGGATTACGGTGTGCGCGCGCTTTCGCGTGTGCACCGCGAGTCGCCATTCGAGTTCCACCATAACGGTAACAGCTTTGGTGTCAAATACCTGCCGGCCGAGTCGGACTCACGCGTATTCGGTGGCAATTCGAACTGGCGCGGTCCGGTGTGGATGCCCGTCAACTATTTGCTGATCGAGTCACTTCACGAATTCCATCGCTACTATGGCGACGAGTTCCAGGTCGAGTACCCGACGGGCTCGGGCAGCAAACGCTCGCTAAGCGGCATTGCAAGCGGCCTCAGCGAACGGCTGACGAAACTCTTCCTGCTCGACAAGAATGGGCAGCGGCCGGTGATGGCCGCGTACCCGCTCTTGCAGGCCGACCCTGCATGCCGCGACCTTGTGTTGTTCCATGAGTATTTCCATGGCGACAACGGGCGGGGCGTGGGGGCGTCGCACCAGACCGGGTGGAGTGGGTTGGTGGCGCTGCTGCTGCAACCGCGGGTGGATGCGGACGACGCCAGCCTGCCGCTGCCGGCAGCTTCGGCCGCGGCTGCAGCGAAGGAACCCGTGCCGACTTAACACGAGAACTCGCACGCGCGAGGCGACGACGGCCTCGACGATGGCTTGCCGCAGCCGGTGGTGAGAAAGAAGCGGGCATGTGTGGAGGGCAGACCGGATTGTCTCGCTGGTCTGTCCTCGGTCAGACCCGTTTGAGGTTTTCGCGTAAGCGTCCGTTTGCGCGGAGCACAACGGCCCGATATCAGTTCGATGCGACACTCCCGCGAGCGCCTCCGACAAGCACCTCCGTCACTTCTTCGGAAAAACTCATGTGTCGGCCATCGATCAACACTCTATCCTCATGTTCGGGATCGCGCTCAGCCTTCGGCACGCCATGCCTTATCAGCGCATGAGCACAGCCGACCCAATCGGCATTCTCCACGCCCGCCGGTTCGTTCTCCGATGCCCACCCCAACGTGCCGAGTACATCGGAGCCGTAGCCCTGTGTTTCCCGCCAACTCGCGCCATGGTCCAGCAAACACACCGTCAGATCGACATCGCCACGAAACACGGCGTGATTGAGTGCGGTTGCATCCCAGTCCCCGCCGCGCACGTCAAGCGGCCAGCCGAGCTCAACCATGATCTTGACTGCGGTGCTCGATCCCCACGCCACAGTGTCGGGGAGTAGCCGAAGCCGGTCGTCAGGCAAAGATCCAGGCAACTCGGGATGCCGTGCCTGAATGCTCCGCGCTTGCGCAATATCGGCGCGTGCACACGCCGATACAAAGTCCTCCTCGACTGTCAGTGTTTCTTCGGCGCCGGCAGCACGCAGTTGCGCGGCGACTTCCAGAAGACCGACCTGCATCGCTAGCCGATAGGCACTTACGCCCTCTGCGGTCTTGGTCTTGGCCTTCGCATCCGCTCCGGCCGCCAGTAGCGCGGCGACGTGACGGGGCGACCTGCGTAGGGCGATCGCACGCAGCAGTGGCGTCGCCCAAACTTTCAGGCCGTCGGGGGCAGGCTCGTTCGCATCGCCGCCATGAGCAAGCAGCAGTTCGAGCGCAGTCGCGTCCGGCATATCGAGCGCGCGCCACAGGGCATGCGTCCCTGTCACTCGGGCACCACGCTGCAAAAGCAACGTCGTACAGTCCAGGTTCTCAAGTGAGTGATAGAGCGACTCACCATCGTTCGGGTCCGCGCCGGCGTTCAACAGCATCTCGGTGAGCGTCGGATCACGGGCAACACCCGCCGCACCGTAAAGAGCCGACAGCGGTTCAGTTTGATCAGGCGCTGTTAAAGACGCGGGAGGAAGTCGATTTCCGATGTGTTGGTTCGGATTGGCCCCGGAATCAAGAAGCGCACGTGCACATTCACGCAGTCGCTGAGCGAACTCGGGCACCTGCATCAGGCTTGAGTGAGTGACGGCGACAAGCGGCGGCAACCGCAACGCTCCGCCGGCTTGATGGACCCAATCCGGATCCGCCGCCATTGCGCGCGACACGGTCTTCCGGTGCCCTGCAGCACAGCCCACATACGGGTCGGCGTCGAGCATGTCCGGATGTTCAAGTAAGAGCGTCATCGCGACGCGCGGCCGCACCGAAGCATAGGTGCCTGTCACATCGGCACCATACACAAGCCCGAGCCATCGTCGGACTAGCCATGCTTGCGTGCGGTGCGCCAACGCGCTTGCATCGACGTAGGCGCTGAGGTCCGCCCACGAAGCAAATCCGTACTCACGCGCGATGGAAGACTGCGCATCGTGTAGGCGAAGATCAAGCGCCTTCACTTCCTTGTCGGTACGATTTGCGGCTGCGGGGAGATGGTGAACGACACGTGCAATCGCCGTGACATCGCCGGTGCGACAAAGCCGCAACAGCTCCTTGGCCTGCTTTTTCAAATGATCGAGATTGGCCCTGGCAGGTAGCTTTTTCATACGGATCCTTGTGCATTCAGTGGCCGAAGGTCCGCAACACTGCCAGCACAAAGGATGGGAAGCGATCTGATTCCCCACGACAGGTAGGTTCAACCCTTTCCGCGGACCCGGGAGCGGCCTGCACCGCTAGCTGGAATGCTAGGCGAGAGCACGTCGATACGTCAACCCGCACGCCCTTGCTGGGAACCGCAGATTGATCCGCACCCGAAGATGCCATCTCTTTGAATGTCTGCTTTAGGCTCGTATTAGACGGCGTGGATACGAGGCGAAGGACGACTACAAGACGATCTGATCCATAGCGTTCCCTCAATTCAATAAATCCTCCAAAGTTACGGACTTCAAGCGGGGTCGGGCTTCGTCTCGCAAACCGGAATCGTGCGCCTGCAATCGGCTCCCGGGCGTCGGCGAGTATGCGTGGATCGTCGTCGGCCTTCGTGCGGCCATCAAGGGACATTCCCGCCAGCGATGAAGGGGGTGTTCAGGCGGCCGCTTGACCGCTCGAAACGGCCATCCGCCGATCTCATTTCAGGTCGACCGAAACTGTCGTCCCTCCGACGATGATTTCCGGGTTCCAGCGGAGCCTAAAAGAAGCCATGTTAGATAACGGTGCGGCGATCCTTCGAGCGACCACTGGACCACGATGTTCAGGTAAATTGCAGTTACCTGCTACGAAAAGGATGGTGTACCGCGCCGGAGAGCTGGATTGGCGTGCAGGTATGAGACACTCTTTATGTTTGGTGACGGGGAAAATGTCCATCTAATATGGGCGCTTCCCCTAGTCTCACCAAAGCATTTCGACAATTGGTGAATTTGGCGAACCCGAACCCCAATCTGTGCAAGAACGGGCTTTTTGCTCCTAACAACATGGGAGTTCTCAATGACAGAGGATTCCGGGTACATGTTGGAGCCGCTTCGCGGGGATGCGGACTTCACGCTTTATCGAGGCAGAGATCTCGGCAGTTCGATACCTGTCCTCGCGCTGGCGGTCGCCGCTGATCAGCCGTCGCGCCGGAACCTCCGACGGCTCGAATACGAATGGTCGCTCGCGACCGAACTCGATGCGGCGTGGGCTGCTCAGCCGCTGGCGCTGACCCGTCACCAAGGGCGAGCGGTCCTGATTCTCAAGGACCCGGGCGGTGAACCCCTGGATCGAATACTCGAACAACACCAGCAACGCCCAGTCGATCTAACTCGCTTCCTTCGCATAGGGATCGGTTTGGCGGCCGCGCTCGGCCAGGCCCACCGGCAAGGCTTCATCCATAAGGACATCAAGCCTGCGAATGTGCTTGTCGACGACGCCGGTCATGTGTGGCTGACCGGATTCGGCATCGCGTCCCGCCTCCTTCGCGAACGCCAGTCGCCCGATGCCCCAGAATTTATCGCTGGATCATTGCCCTATATGGCGCCCGAACAGACCGGGCGTATGAATCGCTCGATCGATTCCCGCAGCGATCTCTATTCTCTGGGTGTCACGCTCTATGAGATGTCGACCGGCAGCCTCCCGTTCACCGCTTCTGATCCGATGGAATGGGTGCACTGCCAGCTCGCCAGGCAGCCAGTATCTCCCCGCGGACGGGTGCCAGACATTCCGGATCCAGTCTCGGCCGTCATTATGAAGTTACTGACCAAAACCGCTGAAAAGCGATACCAGACGGCAGTGGGCCTGGAGCGGGATCTTCGGCGGTGTCTTAAGGAATGGGAATCTGTTGGGTGCATCGATGGGTTCCCACTCGGCGAGCACGACATGTCGGATCGGCTGCTGATTCCGGAAAGACTATACGGGCGGGCATCCGACATCAATACGCTGTTGGCGTCCTTCGATCGGGTCGTAGAGGGAGGCCGTCCAGAACTCGTTCTTGTTTCCGGCTACTCGGGTGTGGGCAAGTCCTCCGTTGTCAATGAGCTCCATAAATCGCTCGTGCCGCCCCGTGGCCTTTTTGCGTCAGGCAAATTCGACCAGTACAAGCGCGACATACCGTATGCAACCCTCGCGGAGGCCTTCCAATCCCTGATCCGTCCAATCTTGGTGAAAAACGACGAAGAGCTGGGCCGCTGGCGCGATGCAATCCAGGAGGCGCTGAGGCCGAACGGTCAGCTCATGGTGGATCTGGTCCCCGAATTGAAGCTCATCATTGGTGAGCAGCCGCCAGTCGCGGAACTCCCGCCTCGGGATGCCCAAAGTCGCTTCCAACTAGTATTCCGTCGATTTGTCAGCGTGTTCACGCGCGATCATCCCCTCGCACTATTTCTCGATGATCTGCAATGGCTCGATGCGGCGACCTTAGATCTGATGGAGGATTTGCTCACGCATCCGGACGTGACGCATGTGATGATGATCGGTGCCTACCGCGATAACGAAGTAGCCCCTGCACATCCGCTGATGCGCAAGCTGGAAGCCATTCGCCAGGCTGGCGCGATCGTGCATGAAATCGTACTTGTCCCTCTGACTCGTGCCGACCTGGAGGAGTTAATTGCAGATTCGCTCCACTGTGAGCGGGGGCGGGCTGGACCGTTGGCGCAACTCGTCGAGGAGAAGACGAGCGGCAACCCATTTTTTGCCATTCAATTTATTTCCGCGCTCTTCGAAGAGGGATTGCTTGTCTTTGAACACGCCGAAGGTCAGTGGTGTTGGGATCCGAATCGCATTCACGCCAAGGGCTATACCGACAATGTAGTGGACCTGATGGTGGGGAAGTTGAATCGCCTGCCTACCGGGACGCAGAAAGCGCTGCAACAGCTTGCGTGCCTCGGGAATAGCGCCGACTTCGCTATCCTGCGCATGGTGTACCAGGGCGACGCGAGCGAGGAGATGCATCGACAGCTTTCGGCAGCAGTCCGAGCAGGTCTCGTTTTCCGCTCAGACGATGCTTACAGGTTTCTCCACGACCGTGTGCAGGAAGCAGCGTACTCACTGATTCCTCAAGGATTGCGCGCAGAGGCGCATCTGCGGATCGGCATGTTGATGGCCTCGCACACCTCGCCAGACAAACTTGAGGAAGGGATCTTCGAGATCGTCAATCAACTCAACCGTGGCGCTCATCTGGTCCCGTCGCTTACGGAGCGTGAACGCATTGCGGAATTGAATCTGATCGCGGGTCGACGTGCCAAGATTTCAACGGCGTACGGTTCGGCACTGAAGTACCTCCGCGCCGGGCGCGGGTTGTTGACGGACGAGATATGGAATCGCAACTACGCCCTTGTCTTTCCAATCGAGTATTTGCTGGCCGAATGCGAATTGCTGACCGCCGATATGTCAGCTGCAGAAGATCGGCTTTCCATGTTGGCCGGACGGGCGAAAACCGCCCACGATATTGCGCTTGTCACGCATTTGCGCCTGACGCTTTATAACCTTCTGGGTCGCAGCGACCGAGGCGCGGAAATATTCATCGAATATCAGCGAGGTCGTGGCGAAGACTGGTCGCCGCATCCTACGGATGACGAAGTAGCGCGAGAACACGAGAAAATCTGGTCTTCGATGGGAAGCCGGCAGATCGGGGACCTCGTTGATTTGCCCTTGATCACCGATCCGGACGTGCTCGATGTCCTGGATGTTTTCAATGAGGCTGTGCTCACTGCGCAGTTCACCGATGAGAACCTTCTTGTTCTCGTGCTTTGCCGGACAGTCAACCTCAGCCTTGAGCATGGCCACAGCGACGCGTCGTGCTTCGCGTACGTATCACTGGGTATGGTTGTTGGGCCTCATTTCGGGAACTATGAGGCCGGATTCCAGTTTGGCAAGCTAGGCTACGATGTCGTGGAAAAGCACGGCTTGGAGCGCTATCAGGCTCGCGTCTATATGCGTTTTGGGAACTGTGTCATGCCATGGAGGCGACACGTCAAGATAGGGCGGGAGCTCGTGCGGCGCGCCTTCGACGCCGCGAACAGGACCGGTGACCTCAGCTTTGCAGCATTTAGCTGCCACCACTTGAATACCAATCTTCTTGCGACGGGAGATCCCTTGACCGAGGTGCAGCGTGAGGCTGAGACAGGCCTCGCGTTCGCAGAAAGAGTGCGGTTCGGCCGACTCATTGACCAGATCGCAACGCAGCTCGCGTTTATCCGGACGCTTCGCGGCCTGACAACGACGTTCGGTTCGCTCAATGATGGTCACTTTGACGAACCTCAGTTCGAGGGCAGTTTTTCAGGTAACGCCACTCTGGCGACGCGCGAGTGTTTTTATTGGGTCCGCAAGTTGCAGGCGCGTTTCTTTGCGGGAGATTACGCTTCCGCAATCGAGGCGTCTCTGAATGCCAAACGACTGCTCTGGTCTACGCACTCCTACTTTGAAGTGGCGGAGCATTACTTTTACAGCGCGCTCGTGCGGGCGGGGGCCTTTGATTCCGCAACCGGAGACGCGCGACAGGAGCACTTCGAGGTCCTGGTTGATCTCCACAGGCAGCTTGCCATATGGGCGGAGAATTGCCCGGAGAATTTCGAAAACCGCGCCACATTGGTGGGCGCGGAAATCGCGCGGATCGAAGGGCGTCTCCTTGACGCCGAGCAATCCTATGAAATGGCCATTCGCTCAGCGCGCGCGAACGGCTTTGTGCACAATGAAGCGATCGCGAACGAAGTCGCGGCGCGTTTCTACGCAGCACGGGGATTCGACAAGACTGCGCGTGCGTACCTGCGCGATGCTCGCTACTGCTACCTCAGTTGGGGAGCGGACGGCAAGGTGAATCAGCTTGACTGGCACTATCCGCACATTAAAGACGAACAAGCAGTTGCGGGCTTGACGAGCACGATTGAGGCACCGAGCGGGCTTCTGGATCTGGCCACGGTTATCAAGGTCTCGCAGGCACTTTCGAGCGAGATCGTCCTTCCCCGGCTGATCGAAAAGCTGGTACGACTCGCGGTAGAGAATGCAGGGGCCAGGCGGGGTCTTCTCATCCTCCTGCGGCGCGGCGCCCAGGATGGTGAGCTGAGAATTGAAGCGGAGGCTATCAGTGGATCGGGCAAGATCGAAGTTACGGTTCGGCAGGCAACCATCACGCCGTCTGATCTCCCGCAATCCGCGCTGCACTATGTCATCCGGACCCAGGAGCGCGTACTCCTCGATGATGCATCGGCCGATAGCGTGTACTCAATGGATGAATATGTGCGGCGCAAACGCTCACGGTCCGTACTCTGCCTGCCAATCGTACAGCAAACGAAATTGGTTGGCGTACTCTATCTGGAGAACAATCTCACTCCGGGCGCCTTCACACAGGACCGGATTGCAATGCTGCTATTGCTGGCCTCGCAGGCCGCTATTTCACTGGAGAATGCGCACCTCTATTCGGATCTGCAACTCCAGGCCGAACTGCTGCAGCGACTTCCTGTATCCGCCTGGACGCTCAAGCCTGATGGGACACCGGACTTCGTGAATCAAGTCTGGCTTGACTACTCCGGCCAGACTCTCGATTTCGTCCGGTCGCATCCGGAAGCCTGGATGACCGCAGTCCACCCCGAGCATCGCGAAGCGGCATCGAGGGCCTTTTGGGGCGGGGTGCACTCGGGACAAGGATTCACAATAGAAACCCGCTCTCTGCGCGCTCAGGACGGAAGCTATCGCTGGCATGTCCAACAAGCTGTGGTCTTGCGTGATGCTGAAGGAAAGATTCTGAAATTCATTGGTACCACCACCGACGTTGACGAGCAGAAGCGTGCCGAAGACGCGCTACGTCAAGCGCAAGCCGATCTCGCAGGCATTAACCGGGCGACCACCATGGGAGAGTTGGCCGCTTCTCTGGCTCATGAAATCACTCAACCGATTACGGCTGCTATCGCCTACGCAAATGCCTGCCTGCGATGGCTTGATCGCGATGAGCCAGATCTCGGCGAGGCGCGCTCGGCAGTCACCCATATTGTGAGAGACGGACAACGCGCTGCCCGGATCATCGCCAGAATCCGCACACAATTCGAAAAGGGTGCCTTGAATCAGGAGGTCGTCGAGGTAAGCGAGGTTATTCGGGAAACCATCGGCCTCCTGCGCGGCGAGGCAGCGCGATACGACATATCGGTCCGCACAGAACTGGCAGCCGGTCTCCCCCAGATTGTCGGAGACGGCTTGCAATTGCAGCAGGTCGCGATGAACCTGATCGTCAACAGCATCGAAGCGATGAAGGATGTTGAGGGAATCAGGGAGATCGTCGTCAGGTCACAGCTGACTGACAACGGGCAGATTCTCGTGTCTGTCAGTGATACCGGCCTGGGCGTTCCGCCGCAGCTCGCGGAACAGATTTTCGAGCCGTTCTTTACAACCAAGTCCCACGGTACCGGCATGGGGCTTCGCATCAGCCGTTCAATCGTCGAGTCGCATGGCGGGCGTTTATGGGTCACCGGCGCGCTTGGGCGGGGCGCGGTCTTTCAGTTCACCCTGCCTGTTACGGTTGCCGACCGCGATTAATTAACTATCAAGCGGTCAGCGCGCGCTCACGTGCGCGCAGTCCCGCGTTCGCTTCCAATCATGCCGCCGACGTATGGCCGTCGCAGGCGACACCCGAGACCATCCTCAAGGTCTACGGCACCGCGCTCGTTCTGGAAGAATTTGGCAAGGTTATCGCGGAGGGCGGTTCCGGTGTCGTGCTCGCATCGCAGTCCGGCCATCGCCTGCCGCCGCTATCCACTGAGCAGAACCACGCCCTGGCCACAACAGCTGTCGAGCACCTCGTCGAGCTGCAGATGTTGCAGCCCGACGAGGTGAAGGACTCCCAGCATGCCTATCAGATTTCCAAGCGTGGAAATTCACGGCGAGTGATGTTCGAAGCTGTCCGTTGGGGAAAACGCGGCGCGCGGACCAATGCCTGAATTTCACAACAGTATCTTGGGCTAGCTCAGAGCCACGCGCAGCCGCGAAGGCGGTGCCGTGGTCCGTGCGGTGTCGCTATCGCTGGCCACGTCTGGACAAGCGAGCGTTTCGCGCGCATAGGACGACACCACGAGACCGTGGCCCGGTTGCGACGGCGCGATCGCCAGCCCGTCACGAATCTCGACAGGCTTTTCGACAAGGTGATCGTGGTTCAGATAGGAGTACTCGAACCAGCGCGCCTCAGGTAGTGCGGCAGCGAGATGGACACCGATCTCGAGTTGGGTATTGCCGAGCGACAGCGGGATGCCGTAATCAGCCGCGAGCCAGCCGGCGCGCAGGGAGTCGGTGAAGTTACCGTGGATGTTGAGAATATCGACTGCGCGCGCTTCCATGAGCTTGCGCTTGTCGTGCAGGCCGAGATATTCGCCGGCGTTCACGTGCGTAAAGGGCACCGCATCGCTGATGCGGCGCAGCCCCTCGAAGTCATCGCGCAGACACGGATCTTCCGCCCAATAAATATCGAACCCCGCGTCGCGAAAGGCGTGAAGCCGGAAGATGGCCTCTTTCGGTGACCACGCTTCGTTGGCATCGATCGCCAGCTTCATGGTCGCCCCCGCGCCGTCACGCGCCGCAGTGAGACGTTGCAGATCCCAGTCGAGGTCGGGATGGCCGACCTTGATCTTCATCATCGTGAAACCATCGGTACGAAACTGCGCACACGCTCGGCGGATTTGTTCATGCGTGAGATGAAAGCCCAACTCGCTCGCATAGGCGTACACGGCGGGCGACGTGCCGCCCCATAACTCCCATAACGGCATGCCAAGCGCCTTGCCCTGGAGATCCCACATGGCCTGGTCAATTGCCTGGTCGAACGCATAGGGCAGCGGCCGGATATTGCCGCCGCGCGGCCGGCCTTGCCGGTTGCCCCAACTGAACGGGCTCTGCTCAAGCAGACCGGGGAAGACATCGGCCGCGAAGAAGCGGTTCAGTTCATCGAGCGCCGGCAAGGCGAGAAAATTCGAAAAGAAGAATCCGAGACCTGTGAGGCCGTCGCTTGTATGGACCTCAAGCGTGCCGGTCCATGACATGTCGGAACGTACCTGGCTGTCGCCGATCACGCGGTCGCGGCGCCATGCAAAACGCGTCAGCGTGAAACCCGTGACACGGGTACGGCTCGCCGCGGCCGAGTAAGGCGACGAGTGCGCGGATGAATGCATGGGCGCTTGAGCGGCTGCATGAGCGGGCCGATACGCGGGCGTCTGAGCGAGCATAGTCTTATCCCTTGACGGCGCCGACGGTGACGCCATTGACGATTTGTCTTTGAAACACGAGGAAGATCGCGAGCACCGGCAGCGCGGCCAGCACGATGCCCGCGGCGAGCAGCGGAATATTGGTATTGAATTCGCCGCGCAGCGCGCCGATCCCGACCATGATCGTGCGCTGGTCCTGCAACACCAGCAGCGCGATCAGTACATCGTTCCAGCAATAGAGCGTGTTCAGAATGCCGAGCGTGAGCAAGGCCGGCCGCCCTAGCGGCAACATCACATGACGCCAGATCTGCAGCAGGTTCGCGCCGTCGATCGTCGCGGCCTCGGCCAGCTCGCGCGGAATCGTCGCGTAGTAGGCGGTCATCAGGTAGACGCTGAAAGGCGTGAAGAATGCGGTGTACGACAGGATCAGACCGATGCGCGTGTTGACGAGATTCAGCGTGATCATCAACTGATAGAAGGGCACGAGAATCACCTGGATCGGGATCATCATCGAGGCGAGGATCACGTAGAACATTAGGCGGCGGCCGCGAAAGCGCAGCATGGCAAGCCCATAGCCCGCGAGAGATGAGACCAGCAGCAACAGGAACACTGCGCCTGCGGTCACGACCACCGAGGTCATGAAGTAGTCGGCCAGATGAGCCCGGTTCCAGGCTTCGCCGAAATTTGCAAAGGTGATGTGGTCGGGCAATGCGAAGCGGTTCAGCACAAAATCGCGCTTGGTCTTCATGCCGATGCTGCCGGCGAACAGCAGGGGCAGGATGGTCGACAGGGCCAGGATGCCCATCGGGATCGCGCACAGCCATAGCGTGAGCCGCTCGCGATTGAATCGCATGCGGCGGGGTGCATGTGGGTCGGGGGCGCCGCCCCGGCCGCGCATGCCGGCATGTGTCGTGCCGGAGTCGATGATATCGGTGCCTGACATGATCAAATTCCTGCGTTGCGCGACATGATGCGGATCTGTACCACCGCGAGTCCGGCCATCAGCGCGAACAGCACCATGCTGATTGCGCTCGCATACCCGGGCTTGTTCAGATAACCCTGTTCGATCCAGATCAGGTACTCGGGCAGATAGGTGCCGGTGCCCGGTCCGCCAGCCGTCATTACGTAGATCAGGCCGAACATCGAGGTCAGCATGCCGATGCAGGTGACCACCAGGGCGAACTCGATGATCGGGCGCATCGCCGGCAAGATCACATAGCGGAACACCTGCACGGGCGTTGCCCCGTCAAGCCGGGCCGCTTCAATGAGCTCGGGTGCGACCGTCGAGAGCCCGGAGAGAAAGATCAGCACGCTCATGCCGAAGGTCGACCACAGCTGGATGGCGATTAGGCTCATCAATGCCGTGCTGCCGTTGCCGAGCCAGTCGACCGGATCGATCCCAAACACGGCGGTCAGGGTGTTGAGGGCGCCCGCGTAATTGAGCACGAAGTTGAAGATCACACCGATGATCACGCTCGACAGCACGGCCGGCAGGAAATACACCGCGCGAAAGAAGCCGCCACCCGGTACGCCCTGGTGAATCAACGTGGCCAGGACGAGCGGCAACGCAATCCAGACAGGCAGCGTCGCCAGCAGAATCGCCGCATTCTTCATGCTGGCGCCAAAGGTGGTGTCGCCGAATAGATGAGCGTAGTTGCCGAGGCCGATAAAGCGCGGTGCGTGCACGCCGTCGAAGTCGGTCAGAGAGTAATAGCCGCCCCAGACCAGCGGCACCATCCGGAACACAATCACCAGTGCTAGCGCCGGCAGCACAAAGAGCGCGCCGAAGAGGCGTTCGGGTTCGCGCCGGTTGATCAAGGCACTGACTCGCGTGCCGACTCGTGCGCCCAGCAGCGCACGCAGCCAGCGGCCGTTCGCCTTCGTCGCTCCGGGTGTCGGCTGCGCCCCGTCGCCCGGATACCGAAGCGACGGTGCCTGCAGACTAGTCTTGCGGGCTTGGCGGTTCACTTATTGACTCTTCGTACGCAGGGCGTCGAGCTCGGCGGTCGCCTTGTCGATAGACAGGCTGCCGTCGAACAGTCCCTGACTGTCGCGGTGAAACGCATTGCGCACGGCGGTGCTCATCAGGTTGTGTGCCATCGGTGCACGACAGCAGGCGATCCATTCCAGGACTTTCTTGCCGTTCGGGCTGTCGACTTTCGAGCGGTCGAACTGTTGGTCAGAGACGATTGCACCGCCGACCTGGAAGAACGTCTCGAGATGTGGCTTAGAGGCAAGCGACTTTGCGTAGGCAATCGCAAGGTCCTTATGCGGGGTCCAGCGCGTCACGCCCCAGCCGATGCCACCGGCGAGCGGCAGCTTGAGCACTGGGTTCGGATCGGCGGCCTTGCCGTCGGGGGTAATCGCCACGGGCAGGAAAGAGCCAACCTTGTCGGCGCCGAGAAAGTCTTCGAACTGCTTCCAGTGCGCGACGTCCGAGATCAGTCCGATCACGTTCGCGGCGCTGCCGCGTTCGAATGCCTCGAACTCGTCGGGGAACATCGCCGTCGAATTCGAGCCGCGCGGATACCAACCGGCCTTGGCCGTATCGACCCACAGATGAAGGATCTTGCTGACGGCCGGGTCGCTCCAGGCGAGCGTGCCGTTGGCCCAGTCGGCCTGTTGCTTGTCGGTCCAGAAGTTGGCGGCCGCGGTGCTCAGGAAGAACTCCGCCCCGAAGCCTTCCTTATTGCCGAGGGCGAAGCACGCGACCTTCGCCTTGCTGATGATCTGCTTGCAGTCGGCATCGAGCTCCGCCCAGGTCTTCGGCGGCTTGTTCGGGTCGAGGCCTGCCTTCTTGTAGAGATCCTTGTTGTAGTAGACGACCATGCCTTGCAGGGTGATCGGGATCGCATAGACCGTGCCGTTCTTCGCCGTGAACGCATCCCAGCCAACGAGGGTGTTCTTGAGGTCGGCCACTGAACTGTTGAGCGGCACGAGCGCATCGCCGCGCTCGGTGGTTTCGGTGCCGCCGTGCAACAGGACCACATCCGGGCCCCGGTTTGCCGCGATCGCGGTGCCCAGCAAGGTGTAGTACTGGTCATGCGGCTGTGCCACATGCTTGACCTTTACACCCGGGTGGGTCGCTTCGAAGTCGTGCGCGGCCTGTTCGAAATAGGGGGCGAGCGTGGGATCGCTGGACTTGAAGTCCCACACGGTCAGGGTAATGGTGTCGGCCTGGGCCGAACCGGCCAAGGCGACTGACAGCAGCGCGGTGGCCCCCATGGCCAATGCGAGGCGCGCCGTCCAGCGCACCATGAAGTGCCTAGCGAAGTGCATTGTCTTCCTCCAGTGTGCTTCATCCGATGTCGTGCCCAGGGCAGGCGCGGCATCGGCGAGACGAGTGTTTTTTCTTGTGTGGCAACAAGTTGGAACACTACCATGGTAGTGGGGTAGTGTGTCAATGCGCTGATGTGCTAGCATCATTGCCAGTCGCGAAGACGGCCGCACGGTCAGGCGCGAAGACCGTTGCAGAGTGCCTCTCGCAGTCAAGGAACACATCATCCGGGCGTGATGAGGGAGTCATGAAGGAGTAAAAAGATGAGCCCAACGAAGACCGCTGCGAGTCCCGCCAGGACTGTGGCCAGCCGCAGCAAAACCGTTGCCGTTGCAAGTGCAGAGGCAAGCATTCCTCGGACGTCTGACCGTCGCGGGAAGAGCGCAGCGTTGGCCGAGCCACTCGTGGCGGCCGTGCCCCTCGCCGTCGAGATCCTGCCGTCGCTCAGCGCCGACGGGCCCTCGTTCGAGGTCACGCGGGGCATGCCGCTGCAGGGTCAGGTGTATGACGTATTGCGCGACTGGATTGTGACGATGGTCATGGCGCCGGGTCAGGCGCTCTCGGAGAAGGACTTGGCGTTACGGCTTTCGGTGAGCCGCACGCCGGTACGTGAAGCGTTGATCCGGCTCAGCGACGACGGCTTTGTCGATATCTTTCCGCAGCACGGCACCTTTGTTTCGTACATCCTCGTCGAGAAACTCGACGAGGCTGGCTTTATCCGCAAGGCGGTGGAAGGTGCGATCGTGCGCGAACTTGCGGGGGCGCTCGACGAGACGGGCGAGGCAGCCTTGCGGGCGATCATCGCCGAGCAGCGCCGTGCGGCACGCGCGAAAGACTACGATCAGCTCGAACGCGCGGACCATCGTCTCCATGCAACGATGGCCGCACTCGCCGGCAAGCCGGCGGTCTGGCGGATCGTGCGCCAGGCGATTTACCACATCGAGCGCGCACTGCGCCTGCGGACCAGCGAGAGTTCGAACTGGACAGCCACGATGCGCGAGCACGAGGCGATCGTCGAGGCGGTGATCGCGCACAAGGGCGATGAGGCGGCTGCCATCATAGCGCGCCATATTGATCGCAACCTCGATGAAGTTCGCAAGGTCCGCGAAGCGCACCCGCAACTTTTCGGGGTACCGCGGCGCGGGGGCGGATCGCGACCTATGGCGGTCAAATAGAAACTAGTCTGGTCGGCTTTGCTGCAGAGGGCGCTTCCTTACTCGCTGTATACAGCGTCAGTCTCGTCTGGCCCGTTTTTCCTGTCAGTTGTTCAGTGTTTACCCGATAAACCGTCATTAAAGGCTGCGCACATCGCACGGGTTGTATACATTTTCTCCTAACGTAGAGGAGATAATCCACCCGATGGAATCGACTGACGATCTCGTTGTCGACGCCCGCAATGGCGGCACGGCTTCGCAGACGGTGCGCGTGCAACTGGCACTCCGCGAATTGATCCTGAAGGGCGAACTCACGCCCGGTGGCCGCATTTCCGAGTTGTGGGTGGTCGAACGGCTCGGCGCTTCGCGCACACCGGTGCGCTCTGCATTAATTCGTCTCCAGGAAGAAGGCCTGCTCGAGCCGATTCCGTCCGGCGGCTTCGCGGTGCGTTCGTTCAGCGAGACGGAGATCGGCGATTCAATCGAGCTGCGCGGCACGCTCGAAGGGTTTGCCGCGCGCCTCGCGGCAGAGCGGGGCGTGAGTGCAGAAGTCCTCGGTGCACTGCATGAATGTGTCGACCAGATCGACATCGCGCTCGCCGAAGAACTCACTCAGGAAAAATTTTCGACCTACGTCGAAATGAACGGGCGCTTTCACCGGCTGCTCGCGGCTGCCTCGCAGAGCACCGTGGCCGAGCGCCAGATTGAGCGGGTGATGAACCTGCCATTTGCATCGGCCAGCGCCTTCGTGATGGTTCAGTCAATCGAGGACGATGCGCGCGCGATGCTGCTGCTCGCGCAAGCTCAGCACCGGGCCGTCGTCGAAGCGATCGAAAATCGAGAAGGCGCGCGTGCCGAGGCCCTGATGCGCGAGCACGCACGGATCGCGCACCGGAATCTGCGTCTCGCCTTACTGAACCAGAAAGCCATGACACAACTGCTCGGCGGCGGCCTGATCCGGCGCAAGGGCGAATAAGCGAGCCGGGCTGAAGGCATGCAGACTTGCCAGCCTGCATGTCCGGTCGTCCGCTTCGCAACAAACAAACCGATCACGGGTCCCACACCCGATGGAGGAAGACATGTACTTGAAGAACACCTGGTACGTCGCGTGTATGCCCGACGAACTCGAAGGCAAGCCGCTCGGACGTCAAGTGTGCGGCGAGAAAATCGTGTTCTTCCGCGGTCCTGACGGACAGGTTGCCGCCGTCGAAGACTTCTGCCCGCATCGCGGCGCGCCCCTGTCCCTCGGGTTTATGCGCGACGGCCACCTGGTATGCGGTTATCACGGGCTGACGATCGGTGGGGACGGGCGCTGCGCCAGCATGCCGGGACTGCGCATCGACGGCGTGTCGGCGATCCGTCGCGTTCCGGAGATTCGTCGTTTCCCGGTGATCGAGCGATATGGTTTTGTCTGGGTATGGACCGGCGATGTCGAACTCGCCGACCCGGGCAAACTGCATCATCTGGCCTGGGCGGAGGATGCCAACTGGGCCTATGGCGGCGGCCTGTATCACGTGAACTGCGATTACCGGCTGATGATCGACAATCTGATGGACCTCACGCATGAGACGTATGTCCATGCATCGAGCATCGGCCAGCCCGAGATCGAGGATGCCGCGCCGACCACACGGGTCGACGGCGATCATGTGATCACTAGCCGTTTCATGGAGAACATCAAGCCGCCGCCGTTCTGGGCGACCGCGTTGCGCGGCAACGGCCTGGCCGACGACGTGCCTTGCGATCGCTGGCAGATCTGCCGTTTCACGCCACCCAGTCATGTGATGATCGATGTCGGGGTTGCGCACGCGGGGCACGGCGGTTTCGATGCGGATCCGCAGCATCGCGCTGGCAGCATCGTGGTCGACTTCATCACACCCGAAAGTGACACGTCGATCTGGTACTTCTGGGGGATGGCACGCAACTTCAAGCCCGAGGATACGGAGTTGACGGCCCGCATTCGCGAAGGGCAGGCCAAGATTTTCTCGGAAGATCTCGAGATTCTCGAAGCGCAGCAGCGCAACCTCCTCGCGAATCCGGGCCGAAAAATCCTCAATCTCAACATCGACGCAGGGGGCGTGCGTTCACGCCGGATCCTCGAGCGCCTGCTTGAGGACGAGCAGCGTGAGCGGGCGGCCCTGCGCGAGACGCAGGAGACCAGCGACGCCTGAGCCCGCCGGTGCATGCCGCCGTGCGCATCGACCCGGGTTCGCGCTAGACTGACTGTTGCTGACGACCGTCAATCTGCCACGAGCGCGATCCCGCGTGCACACTTCCGGAGCCCGCCGCATGCCTGCCCCATCCGCTGCCCCATCTGAAGTCGTTTTTCTGATCGACGTCGACAACACCCTGCTCGATAACGACCGCGTCTCGAAGGACCTGAGCGACCACCTCGAGGTCGTGCTCGGCAAGTCTTGCCGAGACCGTTACTTTGAACTCTTCGAAGAGCTGCGCGCCGAGCTTGGTTACACCGACTATCTCGGTACGCTACAGCGCTTGCGAGCCATCGATCCCGACAACCCCCGCCTGCTGCTGATGTCGTCGTACCTGGTCGACTATCCGTTTCCAGACCGGCTCTTCCCCCGCGCCATCGAGGCGATCCGGCATTTACGCAAGACCGGGCCGACCGTGATCCTGTCCGACGGAGATGTCGTGTTCCAGCCGCGCAAGATCCAGCGTTCGGGTCTATGGGACGCCGTCGACGGGAACGTGCTGATCTATATCCACAAGGAACATATGCTCAAGGAAGTGGCCGAACATTATCCGGCCGCGCACTACGTGATGATTGACGACAAGGTGCGGATTCTTGCAGCGATGAAAGCCGCGTGGGGCAGCAAGCTGACGACAGTCTTCCCGCGCCAGGGGCACTATGCACTGGACGCCAAGCAGGTGGCGTCCTATCCGACGCCCGATGTGACCATCGAGCACTTTGGCGACCTGCTGAATCTGGATATTGGCGCGATGCTTGCCGAGCAAACCCGCTGAACTGAAAGGCAAGCGCTAGGCGGCCGTGTGCTCCGGTGCCGGCTTGCACAACGCCAACATCCAGGCGTACACGCGCTCGACGGCAGGCGCGCGAGCCGGCAGCGCGGATTTCATCAGCCAGAGCGCGGGCAGTTCCACATGCGGGACCTGAGGCAGGGCCACCACGCGGCCGTTCGCGAGCGCTTCGGCGGCCCATAGCCTCGGCACCATCGCAATACCCATCTCGCGTTCAGCCGCGCTGAGCAGCAGGCGAGGGTCGTCGATGGTGATGGCGCGACGCGTTTCAAGTCCGTCGCGACGCAGGTCCGGCAGCCAGGGCGCCCAGTCCGGCTGGCTTTCGTGGACGATAAGCGGCGCCGCGCTCAGCACGTTCGGAAAGGGCATGCCAGCGAGCGCCGCCGCCGTCGATACGCCGCATACAGCCAACGCCCAGTCGTCGATCAAAGGCACACCGACGACGTCCGGCGTGCGCAGTAATCGATTGGAGACAATCAGGTCGACATCGATATGGTCGATCTCGCCGACTTGCTCCTCGGTGACTAGCCAGAGTTCGACTGAAGGATAATCAGCGCGCAACGCCGGCAGTTGCGGCAACATGATGCCCGCTGCAAATTCAGGCGGGCAGTAGACGATCACCGATTCGGGGTTGCAATAAGGTTCGATCCGGCTGCGACCATCGGTGAGTAGCTTGAGCGTCTGGTCGACCGTGCGCGCGAAGAGCTGCCCGGCGGCCGTTAGCGCGACACCCCGGCCGACACGCCGGAACAGCAGTTGCCCGGCCCACGTCTCGAGTTGCTGAATCTGATGGCTGATGGCCGACTGGGTGAGCGCTAGTTCTTGTGCCGCGCGCGAGAAACTCGCGAGGCGCGCCGCGGATTCAAAAGCGAGCAGGGTCTGCAGGGGAGGGAGGCGTCGCATCTGATATAAAAAAAATTGATACTTCTACAAGGAAGTTTCGCTTTTTTGACGGGTGTGGGCAAGCGATCATTGTTCTTATCCCAGTCCCCACATGGGCGCGGCACATCGAAGAATGAAATTCCTTTCTGTCTGATGGAGTTTGAGAGGCCGCGACCCAGCTTCAAACGATCGGAGTAACACAATGTCCGCCAGCCCACTTTTGCCTCACTCACTTTCAAATGGCGCCGCCGCTGCTCCTGTGCCCGTCGGCGCGCCGCCCGAGGCGACGTATGCGGGCATCGCGACATTCATGCGCCGCCCTTATACGCGCGACCTCACGGGTGCGGATGTCGTGGTCTCGGGCGTGCCACTCGACCTCGCCACGACCTTTCGCCCGGGCAGCCGTTTTGGGCCGGCCGCCGTGCGGGCCGCGTCGGCGCAGCTTGCCGAACTGAAACCCTTTCCGTGGGGCGTCGATCCGTTCGAAACTCTCAAGGTCGTCGATTACGGTGATTGCTGGTTCGATGCGCACAATCCGCTGACGATCCGCGATGCGATCGTCGCGCATGCGCGGACCATCCTCGCCTCGGGCGCGCGCATGCTGACCTTCGGAGGCGATCATTACATCACCTATCCCTTGTTGCGTGCTCATGCCGAGAAATACGGCAAGCCATTGAGCTTGATCCACTTCGACGCGCATACGGACACTTGGCCCGACGAGCAGCCCGATTCGCTGAACCACGGCACGATGTTTTACAAGGCCGTGCAGGAAGGCCTGATCAATCCGGCCCGGTCAGTGCAGGTAGGCATCCGTACCTGGAACGACGACACGATGGGAATCAAGGTGCTGAGCGCACCGTGGGTCCACCAGCACGGCATCGAGAAAACACTCGACACGATCCTGTCGGTTGTCGGCGATGCGCCGACCTACCTGACCTTTGATATCGACTGCCTCGACCCGGCTTTTGCACCGGGTACGGGTACGCCGGTGCCAGGCGGACTGACTTCGGCGCAGGCACTCGAGATCATCCGCGCCATGACGCCGGTGAATCTGATCGGCGCCGACGTCGTTGAAGTCGCGCCGGCTTACGATCACGCGGAGATCACGGGACTCGCGGCCGCGCATATCGCCGCCGACCTGCTGTGTGTGATGAATGAGCAGAAGTGCGCGAAGGGTCGCAGCGAGACACTGACCCAACAGCTTGCGAAAAAGTAGGGCGCGAGCGCCGGAGGCTCGCACTTCTTGCACGAGCCTCTGATGGCGCCTTGCTCGATGGCCCTCACTGTTTGTCGGGCAACCGCCTGGGGCCACGGCCGGGTCTTTCGAGGTGTGAGATCGGTCTCAGTCCACCTCAGCAGGCGTTTTGTCCAACAACAAGGAAGGGTATTTCGGGAGATGAGGAAGGCCGAACCGGGCCTTAGGATTGCTTGTCGGGCGGCGGGATGGCGAACGCGAAGTGCAGGGGGGACTGTTCGGGTGGGGTAAGTGCAGCGTGAGACGTCCACGTATTTTCCTGGGGTCGTCATGAGGAGGCGTTTTCGTGCATCAGTACCTCGAGCGCGCGGGCGAGCAGGCTGCGACGCTTGTATTCGATCGAAGTAAGGGTATCGGACCTGGCTCGCCAAAGTGAAACGACGTTCGATACGCTCGAACTTGAACTTGAACTTGAACTTGAACTTGAACTTGAACTTGAACTTGAACTTGAACTTGAACTTGAACTTGAACTTGAACTTGAACTTGAACTTGAACACGGATACGGACACGAACGCACGACGCGCCTGCGCGCGTGGCGACACCCTCTCTTCGAAGAAAGCCGGCGTGGCCGGGGCGGCTCGTGAAAAGTCTGCACGTTCTCGAGGGTGTCGACCTCCCGCCCGAAGGGGAAGTTTTAGCCTTTGGTCGCGCCGAACGTCAGCCCCGCGACGAAGTGCCGTTGCATCGCCCAAAACATAGCGACCGAGGGCAAGGCGGCGAGGATCGAGCCTGCCGAGACGAGATTCCACGCGGTCGTCCACTGGCCCTTGAGTGCAGCGACACCGACCGTGATCGGCGCGGCTTCATCGCCCTGCGTCAGGCAGAGTGCCCAGAAGTAGTCGTTCCACACAAAGGTGAAGACGAGCACCGCCAGCGCCGCGAGCGCGGGGCGAATCAGCGGCAGCACAATCGTATAGAACACGCGCCATTCGCTGGCCCCCTCGATCCGTGCGGACTCGATCAGTTCGAACGGCAACTGCTTGATGAAGTTGCGCAGGAACAAGGTGCAGAAACCGGTCTGGAAGGCGGTATGAAACAGCACCAGCGCCCACACGGTGTTGTAGAGGCCGAGCTGGAGCGAGAGATTGCGCACTGGAATCATCAGGATCTGCACCGGCACGAAGTTGCCCGCCACGAAGACGGCGAAGAGCAGCACGCTCGCGCGAAACTGATAGACCGCCAGCGCAAACCCCGCCATCGAGGCCAGCACGATCGAACCGATCACCGAAGGCACAGTGATCAGCACGCTGTTCCAGAAGTAGTGAAGCATCGGCGACGTCGTGAGCGCATCGCGATAGTTGGCGACCAGCGAGAGGTGCTCGGGCCAGCCCCAATAGTTGCCATGCGCGAGCTCGTCTGCCGAACGCATCGATGTGACGAGCACGGCGATCATCGGCAGCAGCCAGATCAGCAAGGCGATAGGCAATGAGACTTTGTAGAGCGTGCGGCTTGTGGGGCTCCATTTGTCGATCGGCAGCGGATACATTCTATGTTCCCTCTCAGCGTTCGTTCCGCAACATCCGGCGCAGGTGATAGACGATATAGACGAGCATGATCGCGAACAGCACGACTGCGATGGCTGCCGAATAACCGACTCGGTAATACTTAATCGCCTGGTCGTACATGAAGTACGCAAGCACCGTCGAGCTCTCGTAGGGGCCGCCGCCACTCATCACCGCAATCAGGTCGAAGCTGCGCAACGCCCCGATGATCGTCACGACGATCGCCATGAAGGTGGCTGGACGCAGCTCGGGGAGCACCACATACCACAGCATTTTCCAGCTCCGGGCGCCGTCGATGCGTGCGGCCTCGAGCACTTCGTTGCTGATCGACGTCAGGCCGGTGAGGTACAGAATCATGCAGTACGCCGTCTGTGGCCAAAGCGCGGCGAAGATGATGCCGAAGCTCACATAGCGCGCATCGCCGAGCACCGGCACACCGTGTCCGAGCACCTTGGCCAGGAGGCCGAAGGTCGGGTCGTAGAACCAGCTGAAGATCAGGCCCACCACCACACCCGAGAGCACAAACGGGGCAAAGAAGAGCGACTTGACCACGCGCATGCCGCGCACTTTCTGGTTCAGGTAGAGCGCAACCGCGAGTCCGGCCGGCGGCGCAATCAGGAAGCAGACGAGCCACAGCACATTGTTTTTGAGCGCCGTGTAGAAGGTCGGCGCGTGGAATAGCTCGACGTAGTTCGCAAAGCCGATAAAGGTCTTGTCCGCCATGCCGTCCCAGTCATAGAAACTGAGCCAGATAGTCGACAGGATCGGATAGACGATATAGACCGCGAACATCAGGCAGGCAGGCAACAGGAACAGGAAGGCAGCGCGATGATGGCTGCCGACGTGCCTGCTGCGAACGCGTTTGCCGGCAAGCCGCGTTGGCATGGAAATCAAACTGAACCTCCTGGAGCCGGGCCCGGGCCGCGTACAAAGACTCGCGGCCCGGGCCCGCACCTGCGCAAACCTGCTCAGGACTTGTGATAGATCCGCTTGCGGGTCGCTTCGAGCTGCGTCAGCAAGGCGTCGATCTGGGTCGGATCGGCGACGAACTGCTGCATTGTCTTCATGCCTTCGTCGGCCATTTCCTTGGTCATGTCACGATCGTAGAACTGCGCGATGCCGCCCTTGGTATCCGACAGGATCTGGAAACCGATCTTGTTGATTGGGTCAGCTGGCGCGGGTGCCTTGCTATTGGCCGGTAGCGAGCCGAGACCTTCAGCGAGACGTGCGCTGATTTCCGGCGTGCCGACAAAGGCGATGAACTTGTGCGCCTCGGCCTTATGCTTGGCTTTGCTCGGAATGTTCAGGCATTCGATCGGACCGTCTTCAGCAGTCGGCACTTTCGCATCGATGATCGGAAACTGAAAGTAGCCCATCTGATCTTTGACGTCCGCCGGGAAGCCCGCGGAGATGAAGGTGCCCATCAACATCATCGCGGCCTTGCCCTGGAACAGGAAAGGCTGGGCGGCATCGAGGTCATACGACAGGGAGTTGTCGATAAAGTCCTTGTCGTCGATCAGTTGCTTCCATGCGGTATAGACCTTCTTCACGCGAGCGTCGGTGTAAGGCACGTCGCCAGCCATCAGCTTCTGGTGGAACGCGTTGCCGTTGATGCGCAAGTCGAGATAGTCGAACCAGCCTGCAAGCGTCCAGGCGTCGCGCCCGGCGACGGCAATCGGGGTAATGCCCGCAGCCTTGAGCTTCTTTGCATCGGAGAGGAACTCATCCCAGGTTTTCGGCTCGGTGGCGATGCCTGCCTTCTGGAACAAGTCCTTGCGGTAGAACATCCCCCACGAGTAATACACCGTCGGCGCGGCGTATTGCTTGCCGTTGAAGGTCGATGCTTCCTTGGTCGAAGCGTAGGTCTGGCTCCAGCCATTCTTGGCCCAGTCGGCGCTGAGGTCTTCGAGCAGGTTGCGGCGCGCGTAGTACTTCATGCGCTCGCCGTTGTGCCAGTTGACGATGTCGGGCGAGACAGTCGACAGCCACTGCGGCAGCTGTACCTTGTAGGCTTCTTCGTCGATGTACGAGGCCTTGACGTCGATATCCGGATTGGCCTTGTGGAAGTCGTCGAACACCGACTGCCACACCGTGCGCTGGCTCGCGCCCTTGAATGCGACGTTCACATCGAGTTCGCCCGCCTGTGCGGTGCTCACCAGACCCGCGGCAACCAGTGCCGCGGCGACGACCGCTAATCGAAACTTCGTCATGCTGTGTCTCCTGTCAAAGTTTTTATTGCCGCTCGTTGACTTGCCACCTGCTTTTTAACCTGTTCATTGGCGTGTTTCACGATGCCGCGACGCTCGCCGCATCCTGGTTCAATTCGACCCGGCTCGCGGCCGGCCGGAATACGCTCACCTGCTGCGGGCCGACTTGCCCGTCGCCAAACACCAGCGTGGCATCGGGGGGCACGGCGTAGCTCGATTCACCGTAGTTGAAAACAAAAGTCAGGCCTGCGCGGCGCGCAAGCCGCACGCCGTCGTCGAGTTGCTCGACTGCAAGCCCGGCCGCACGCGCTGCGTCGTGCATGACTGCGCGCGTGGTGGCTTCGTCGAACAGACTCGCGAGGTAGAGCAAGTTGCGATGACGAATCATCGCCGCGCCGCCATCGGGATAGGTCGACAAGACTGAGGCGTCAGCCGGGAGGTCGACAAACTCGCGCCAGTGGCGCGCCGTGCCGGGCTTGCCGTGGTAGTTCACGTCGAGCGTCGCGTTCGGACGCATCGATTCGACGCGCCAGACACGCAGCGGCATACTGGCGGCCAGGGCGCCCGGTGGCAAGTTGGACGGAATCGACAAGGACTCGGTTTTCGATCCGCTGCGCGGCCCGAACACGAATTGGGCATCGCTTTGAGCGAGCCGGCTGGCGAATGCCTCGCTAACTACAGCGAGCGAGGGCACCACGATCAGGCGATAGCCATCGAGCGGCGCATCTTGCGGGACGATATCGACATCGAGTCCGACCGAGCGCAGCGCTGAATAGTATTCGAACGCAAAGCGCATGTAGTTGAAGTCGGCACCCTGCGGATGAATATCGAAGAGCCACTTCGACGCATAGTCGAAGACCAGCGCGACGGTGCCGCGCGGTTGCGCCAGCGTGGCCGGGAGCAGCGCGATCTCATCGGCGACCTGACGGGCTTCATGGCCGCCCAGATCGATCTGGTCGTCGGGGGTATTCAGCCCTGCGTGCATCTGTTCCTGTGCGAAGGGCGCCTGACGCCAGCGGAAATACGACACCGTGCCCGCGCCGTGCGCAAAGGCTTCCCAGCTCCATGTGCGGACCATGCCCGGCAAGGGGGCGGGGTTCCATGGCGCCCAGTTCACGGGGCCGGGCTGCTGCTCCATGACCCAGAACGGCTGCCTGGACATGCCGCGGTACAAATCATGATTGAACGACGCATAGTCGGGATGACCCGTGCGCAGCCAGCGCGCCTTGGTTTCGGCGTCGAACCACGCTTCTTCAAGACCACCGAGCGGATAGCTGTCCCAAGTGGCGGCATCGAGGTGGGCGGCCAGCGCGTAGTGATCGAATTCGGAAAACAACTGCATGAAGTTGTGCACGACCGCGCGTCCTGGCGAACGCTCGCGGATGATGTCAACCTGCATGCGGCCGAAGCGCACGACTTCATCTGATGCGAAACGCCGATAGTCGAGACGATGGGCCGGGTGCGCTTCGGTGACCGTGCCGATGGGCGCGTCGATCTCATCGAACGTCCGGTATTCCATGCTCCAGAACACGGTGCCCCAGGCTTCGTTGAGTGCCTTGACAGTGCCGTACCGCTTGGCCAGCCACTGACGAAAGCGCTGCACCGCATGCTGCGAATACGACAGCACGGTGAGGTGGCAGCCGAACTCATTGTCGATCTGCCAAGCGGAGACGGCCGGATGCTGGCCGTAGCGCTCGGCAACCCGACGCGAAATCTCGCCCGCGGCCTCGAAGTATTCAGGGGAAGAGAAGTCGTAGTGGCGGCGCGAGCCGAAGGCGCGCGTGCGGCCGTCGGCACCGACGGCCAGGATCTGCGGGTGCGCGTCGATCAGCCACTTCGGCGGCGTTGCGGTCGGCGTGCACATCACGATCTTGAGTCCGGCACCCGCCAGCGTCTCGACGGCGCGATCCAGCCAGCCCCAGTCGTATTGACCAGGCGAGGGCTCCATGCGGCTCCAGGCGAACTCGGCGATCCGGACTTGCTCGATGCCCATCTCGCGCATGCGCCGGGCATCGGCTTGCCACATGGATTCCGGCCACTGCTCAGGGTAGTAGCAGACGCCGAGGCGCAGGTCAGACATAGTGTGTTCTCCAGAGATTAAGCGCTTAACCCGATCTCTTAAATTTAGCTCAAGCGCTTAACCTTGCTCAAGCCCGCGTTAACCCGATGCCTCGCGCGGCCTTAACGTTTCGTGCCGCGCCCCCCACAATCGGGGTTGCCGCCAGAGCGGGGCGACCCTCGAAAGCACGTTGTAAGATCGACCATGACCACACTGACCGAAGTTGCCCATCATGCGGGTGTGACGCCTGCCACCGTCTCGAACGTCCTGCGCAACCGTGGCAAGGTCGGCGCGGCGACGCGCGAACGTGTGCTGGCCGCGGTGGCCGAGCTGGGTTACCGGCCGAATCTGACAGCGCGTGCGCTCGCCGAGGGACGCGCGCCGACGCTTGCGCTGATGGTGTCGTCGATCGCCAACCCGTTTTATCCGGAATTCGCCCTCGAAGCCGAACGCGCGGCGCGGCGGCACGGCCACTTTTTGTTGGTCTGTAACACCGACAATGACAGTAATGTGGGGAGTGCCTACCTCGATCGGATCGCGGGTACCCTGTCGCAGGGCGTGCTGGTGATGAACGCCGATCTGCACTTCGACGACCTGCTCAAAACACAGCGACGCGGCGCCTCGGTGGTGCTCTGCATGTGGGAGAAACCGGACCAGCCGCCGGGCTTGCCATGCATCGCGGTGGATTTTCGGCAGGCGGGGCGGCTTGCCGCGCAGCATCTGCTGGATCTCGGCCATCGACGAATTGGTGCGATCGTCGGCAGCGAGCCCGATGGCGTGCAGGCCGCGCGTTACGTGGGCCTAGTCGACGCGTTGCGTGACACGGATCCCAGCCTGATCGCGACGCTAGGCACCGAGACCGCCTACGTCGAGGACAATGTCGAGGGCGGGTACGCCGCGACGCTCGCCTTGCTCGATGCATCGCCAGACCTCACGGCGATTTTCGTATCGAACGATTTCCCGGCCCTGGGTGTGCTGCACGCGGCGGCCGACCGGGGCTTGCGGGTACCCGAAGATTTGTCGGTTATCGGCATCACGGACATCCACTGGGCGCGACTGGCACGGCCTGCGCTGACAACCGTGGCGGTGCCCACGGCACAGGCCGCGCAAATGGCGGTCGATCTTGTGCTCGAATTGATTCACGCGCCCATGGAGGAGCCGCCGACACGCATTGCGGGCGAGCCTTGGCTGGTAGTGCGTCAATCGACGGGACCTGTACCGCGGAAGGGTTGAGACGTTGGCGCACCGCCCCCGCGTTCGCCCTCGGACCGTGGTCGTGACCGAACTTTAAGCTGACTGTGACCCGTCACGGGTATCGGTAAGATGGCAGGCATCTCAAAGACATCGAATCGCCATGCCCCTGCGTGCCCAGACGTCCCCCGTTGCATTGACCCGCTCGCGTGGCCGGCAGATCTGGCTTCGCGCTCAACGACTCGATACCGTGGCGCCATTCGGCAACGGGCCATCCGCGACGCCGGCTGCAATCGAGCACCTGGGCTACGTACAGATCGACACGATCAACGTGATCGAGCGCTGCCATCACCACATTCTCTGGTCACGTATTCCCACGTATCGACGCGATCACTTGCGTCAGGCCCAGAGTATCGATAAGACGGTGTTCGAGTATTGGACCCATGCGCTGGCGTATGTGCCGACCCGCGATTTGCCGTTTTTTGTGTCGGAGATGAAGCGACATCAGAAGTCGCCGAGCGACTGGTTTGCGTCCGTAAGCAAGGACGATTTGCGAAAAATTCTGACTAGAATCCGCGATGGCGGCCCACTGTCGATACGCGATATCGAGGACGACACCCTCGTCGAAAAAGACCATCCGTGGGCGAGTCGAAAACCTTCCAAACGAGCGCTGCAGCTTGCCTTCTACACCGGAAAGCTCGCGGTCAGCGAACGCTCAGGAATGTTGAAAACCTATGAGTTGATGGATCGTCACTTCCAATGGGAGTCAGCGCCGAAGGCCGCGTCCGTCACGCAGACCACGGCGTACTGGCTGGATCGCGCGCTCCGTTCTCAGGGGCTCGTGAGTCTCGATTCGATTTGCCATCTGGATGCGAAGAGCAAGCCCGCTGTTCGACGAGTTATTGAAGCGCGTGTACGTCGGGGTCTGTTGGTGCCGGTCGATATCGAAGGGGCAGGAAAGGTCGAGCATTGGGCCGAGCCTGAAGTGCTGGAGCCGATCCGCAGGACACGGGGAGGCGTGCATATCCTGTCGCCGTTCGATCCACTCATCATTCAGCGAAAGCGCTTGCGCCTGTTCTTTGACTATGAGCATCGCTTCGAGGCGTATCTGCCCAAGGAAAAGCGCATCTATGGATATATGGGCTTGCCGGTTCTGGTCGACGATGAGGTGGTGGCCGTCATCGACCTGAAAGCAGACCGTGAACAACGGCAACTGAGGCTGCAACAATGGACGTGGGTGGGAACGGGAAACGCAGTGCTCCACAAGGCGCAGATCGAGGAAAAGCTGCATCGGTTCGAACAGTTTCAGTTTGGCACCTGATGGGCGGTCATATAGCGCAGCGATCCTGTCGGCCGGATCATGTTGACGCGCCGACAGACAAAAGCGCCCGCTCTTTTTTTCATACGAAACGGCAGGCACCGCGGCTTGGTTGCCCAGGCGTTGACTGAGATCAATCGCATCGGGTGGCCGTTGCATTGTGTGGACGATGTGCGGTGATTTCCCTTCACATGCCTACTTTTGAAATGTTACTTTGCATATGAATTGATCTTGGTAAGGCAGCGAACAGGCCACTGGTAGAGTGGCGCGTGGGCCAGCCGACGCTGAGAATCGACGGGCTGACCGTCGGCGGCACGGCTTGACGAAGGCGACCGCCTCGAAGTCACGCGACCGGCTCTTCCGAGTACCACCGTTGTTCCGACAACATGATCTCGTGATGCCCGCGTCCCGCCGGGATCATGGGAAAGCAGTTGGTCTGCGAGGCGACCTTCACGTCGAGCAGAAACGGCCGATCGCTTGCCAGACATCGCGCGAGTCCCGCCTGGAGATCCTGCGGATGTTCGACGCGCAGCGCGTCCCATCCAAAGGCTCGGGCAAGTGCGACGAAATCGGGCAGCGCTTCGGTGTAGCTGTGGCTGTAGCGACCACCGTGGTTGAGCTCCTGCCACTGTCTGACCATACCCATATACCCGTTGTTCGAGATAATCAGCTTGACCGGGCAGCGGTGCTGAATGGCGGTCGACATTTCCTGAATGTTCATCAGCACCGATGCATCACCTGAAACGCAAACGCACAGCGCGTCGGGCGCGGCGACCTGTGCACCGATTGCGGCAGGCAGCCCGAACCCCATGGTGCCGGCGCCCCCCGAGGTCAGGAAGCGGTGAGGGCGCTCGAACGGCAAATATTGCGCGGCCCACATCTGGTGCTGGCCGACATCCGTCGAGACGATAGCGTCACGTCCTTTCAACTGCGTGGCAATTTCGCTCATCAATGCCTGCGGCATGACTTCCGTGGGGGAGGGGGCAAACTTCAGGCAGTCCTCCTTACGCCATGTATCGATGCGCGCCCACCACGATGCGAGATGTCCTGATTGGAAAGGTGCGGCTGACCACAACATATCGGCAAGCGCGGCCAGCACCTGGCCGCAATCGCCAACGATCGGCACGTCGACCTTCACGACCTTGTTGATCTGGGCAGCGTCGATGTCAATGTGGATCTTTTTTGCGTGCGGGCAGAAGCTGCTCAGCTTTCCGGTGATGCGATCGTCGAAGCGTGCGCCGACGCAAACAATTAGATCCGCTTCGTGCATGGCGAGGTTGGCCTCGAGGGTGCCATGCATGCCCAGCATGCCGAGAAAATGATCGTCGGAAGCGGGGAAGGCGCCGAGGCCCATCAAGGTCAGGGTGCAGGGTGAATCGACCGCCCGCACGATCCGCGCGAATGTCTCGCACGCTTCGCTTCCCGCGCTGATCAAGCCCCCGCCGCCGTAAAAAACCGGCCGCTTGGCTCTGGAGATCAGGTCAACCGCTTTTTGGACCTGGGCAGAGAGATTGCCGTGCGCGGCGCGAACCGTTTGTTGAATCGTGCGACGGCCGATCCGGGCGCGGCCCGATCGTCCGAACAGGGGCTTGCCTGGATGTCTTTCGGAAAATCGAGCAGGACGGGGCCGGGTCTGCCTGAGGACGCCACCGCCAGCGCCTTGCTGACGAGTTGCGGGATCTCGTCGACATGGCGGATCGGATGACACCACTTCGTCACCGGGCGCGAGATACCCAGCGCATCACATTCCTGGAACGCGTCCGTGCCGATCGAGCCGCTCGCCACCTGGCCGCTGATACACAGCAGAGGGATCGAGTCAGACATCGCGTTGAGCAGGCCCGATATCGTGTTGGCGACCCCGGGCCCCGAGGTCACGAGGACCACGCCGACGGTCCGCGTGACTCGCGCATAGGCTTCGGCGGCGTGGAGCGCCGCTTGTTCGTGCCGGACCAGCACATGCCGGATCCGTCCATCGATGTGAAGCGCATCGTACAGCGGAAGGACGGCTCCGCCGGGATACCCGAAAACGGTGGTCACACCGTGGCGAACGAGGCAATCGATCAGGCGGGCCGCGCCATTTTGCGGTTTGCGCTGAACCGCTTCGACAACCCGTTCCATGCATTCGGGGGCCATCGGCTCCACCGTGATTTCTTCCATTTCGGGACTCCTCCTGCCACAATCATATGCGGCCCCGCACCGAAAAGGTGGCTGAATTAGTGGATGAATTCGCAATAGATCGGCAAATCCTTTCGAATAGGATTGAATATGCAAAAAAATGAGCTGGACGAGTTTGACAGGAAGATTTTGCGCATTTTGTACGCCGATGCGCGAGCGAGCCTCCAGGAAATCGGCAAGGCCGTCGGCCTGTCGTCGAGTCCGTGCTGGCAGCGGATCAAGCGTATGGAGGCGGCGGGGGTGATCACCGGGTATTCTGCGCGGATCGACCCGGCGGGTTTGGGCTATCACGACTCGGTCATCGTTCAGCTGACGCTGCAAAGCCATAGCGAAGACATTCTCGAAGAGTTTGGCCGTGCGCTCAGCGAGATTCCCGAAGTCACCGAGGCCTGTCTCGTGTCCGGGGAGTATGACTACTACGTTCGCTTTGCCGTGCGAGACACGCGAGACTACGAGCGGCTCCTGCGTGAGAAGCTCTATCGCATACCGGGCATCCGGCACAGCGTTTCGACATTTGTGCTGCGCACACTCAAGGAGCCGAGCGTGCCGCTCTGAACAGGCGTTCCAGCGATTCGATTCCGTGATCGATCAATCCCGTTTTCGAATCAACTGTGGGGGCAGCGCGTGCCTATAATTTTCGCCTGCCGGGTCGCCGAGGTCACCCGGCGCATCGAGGCACCTCACTCCCACGGAATTCAGCGCAATGAAAATCAAACATGTTCGCACGCGTGTGTTCGAATGGAAGGGCAAGATCGTGCCGCCGCAGTCGCACTTCTGTACGAACGCGGTGGATCTGCTCTACGAACGTGGCGATGCGATGGGCTCGTTTCGCTTTCACGGCTGGCTGGTCGTCGAGATCGAAACGGATGACGGCATCGTAGGGATCGGTAACTGCGCGCTCGCGCCGCGCGTTGCCAAGCAGATCATTGACGAATATCTCGCGCCGATTGCGATCGGCGAAGACCCGTTCGACAACGAATATATCTGGCAGAAGATGTACCGCCGCACGCTCGCGTGGGGCCGCAAGGGGATCGGCATGGCCGCGATCTCGGCGGTAGACATCGCGATCTGGGACATCATGGGCAAGGCCACGAAGAAGCCCGTGTTCAAGCTGCTCGGCGGCCGCACGAAAGAGAAGATCTGGTGCTACGCGTCCAAGCTCTATAACAACGATGATCGCGAGGCGCTGCTTGCCGAGGCCCAAAGCTATCTCGATCAGGGCTTCACCGCGATGAAGACGCGCTTTGGCTACGGTCCCAAAGATGGACCGAAGGGCATGGCCAAGAACGTCGAACAGATCCGAGTCTTGCGCGAATTTCTCGGCGACGAGATTGACCTGATGGTCGACTGCTATATGGGCTGGACGCTCGAATATGCGCGCCGGATGCTGCCGCGCCTGGCGGAATACAACCTGCGCTGGCTCGAAGAGCCGGTGGTCGCCGACGATATCGAGGGCTATCAGGAACTCAAGAAGATGAACGCGATGCCGATTTCCGGCGGCGAGCATGAGTTCACTTCCTATGGGTTTAAGGATTTGCTCGAGCGCCGCGCAGTGGACGTGATCCAGTACGATACGAACCGCGTGGGCGGCATCACGGCAGCGCGCAAGATCAATGCGCTGGCCGAAGCCTGGTCGATACCCGTGATTCCGCATGCCGGTCAGATGCATAACTACCACTTGACGATGTCGACGACGGCGAGCCCGATGTCGGAATTCTTTCCGGTGTTCGACGTCGAGGTTGGCAACGAGTTGTTCTACTATATCTTCGAGGGTGAGCCGCAGCCGGAGAATGGCTTTCTGCAACTGTCCGACGAGCTGCCTGGACTCGGCATCACGCTGAACGATACGTATCTGAAAGACTTCAATATCATCGAGTAACCCTCGCACGTTGTATTCGACGCGATCAATCCATGGAGCAAAACGATATGCCGGCAGTCAACGAGCAAGTCCAGCCCTGGCATCTGGCATGGGCGCATGGCTCGCTCGATCTGCATGCGCGGGGCGGCATGCTCGGGGGTGTCCGGTTGAAAGTCGGCCCCGACCAGTGGATCACCCCACTCTACGAAGCCCCGTGGATCGGGTCGTGGCAGGCCGACGAGCCCACGCTTCTCGAGAATCTGCGCAGCGAGTTTGTCTGTCTTCCTTTTGGCGGTGGTTATGCGGCCGATGCGGTCGTTGAACGTTGGCAGCCGAGCATGACGGCGGCTGACCCGCAGGGGGAGGGCGCTCGAACCGACGACAGTGTGCCGCATGGCTATTGCGCCGATGCGGACTGGACGCTCGTGACCCAGACAGACCATGCGATCACGATCGCCGTGGACTATTCGGCATCTTCGCCTATCGCCCGACTGACGCGAACGGTGCAATGCGATCCGTCGAGTGCCGCCATCGATTTTTCGCTGACCATCGAGAGCCGCCGGGTCGCACGCCGACCGGTGGGCCTGCATCCGAACATTGTATTTCCGGCACGCGTCGGCGCGTTGCGCATCGAGCCGGGGGTGTTCCAGTTTGGCATGGTGCATCCAGCAGGTCCCGAAACGGGCGTGTCGCGTGCCGTGCCTGGAGGGATATTCGAAGACCTCGCGGCCCTGCCACTCCTGGCAGGGGCCACGGCATCATTCGACCGATTGCCCTTCGCTCATGACACTGAGGAGATCGTGCAGTTATGCGGCGTCGACGGGTCTGTCTCGCTCTTCAATGATGAGGAGAACACCGTCTATCAACTGCGCTGGGACGCGCACGTGCTGCCTTCGCTGCTGCTGTGGATGAGTAACCGCGGACGGGCTGCGGCGCCATGGAGTAGCCGCAACTTGTGTCTGGGTGTCGAGCCGGTTGCCAGCGCATTCGACCTCGGCACGGGGGCGGCGCTCGCGCCGAATCCGATCAATGAACACGGCGTACTCACCGCACTGACGCTCGATCCGTCAACGCCAACGACGATTCGCTATCGGTTCAGTGCGGCACGCCAGTAGTTGGCGCGCGGCGTGACTGTAAGCCGCGCTCGCCGCCCATCTAGTTTGCAAAGACGTATGCGTCAGGCATCGAAATGAGCGGTCGATTTAGAAACAATTTTTCGATGCGATCTCCTATCATCTATTCCAGTAGGCGTTTATTTCTCTAACTGGAGTCAGGGTTGAAAGAGCACTTCGCATCTTTGTCTACGTTGCCGGTCACGTCCAGTCCGGGCCCTGTCACCGACGATCCCCATCTCTGGCTTGAAGACTGGTCTGGCCCTGCGGCCATGTCGTGGGTGCAAGCAGAAAACAAGGCGACGCTATCGCGACTCCAAACCGATCCCCGATACACGGGGTTCTATCGCGAGGCCCTGGCGATTGCTTCGGCCAAGGATCGGATCCCCAGTCCGAGCTTGCTCGATGGCCGTGTCTTCAATTTCTGGCGCGACGTCGATCATCCGCAGGGGATTTGGCGCACGACCAGCGAGGCTAGTTTCGCGACGACAGGCACTGATTGGACGACCGTACTCGATCTCGATGCGCTGTCGCAGGCCGAGGACAAGAAGTGGGTTTGGAAGGGCGCGAGCGTGCTTGGCCCCGAGGAGCGCCTGGCGCTCGTGAAGCTCTCCGATGGCGGCGAGGACGCGGTATCCCTGCGCGAGTTCGACCTGCAGACAGGGCAGTTCGTCGAGGGCGGCTTCAATCTGTCCAAATCCAAGCAGGACGTGGCGTGGCTCGACGAGGAGACAATTCTTCTCTCGCGCGATTGGGGGGGCGGGACACTGACCGTGTCGGGTTATCCCTTTGTGGTCAAGGCATTGAAGCGCGGCCAGGCGCTCGCCGATGCCAAGGAAGTCATGCGGGGACAGAAGGACGACCAGGTCGGCTCTGGGCCCTTTGTGCTCAAGGACGGCAGCGGAAACCGCGCGGCTTTCGTTTATCGCGCGGTCACGTTCTTCGGCAACGAAACATTCCTGCTTGGCGCAGACGACGTGAAGAAATTGCCCCTCCCGCCGAGAGCGAGCATCCAGGGCATGATCGATGGTCATGTGCTGATTCAGACCAGCGAGGACTGGAATACCGCGGGTGTGACCGTTCCCGCTGGCGCGGTCGCCGTCGTCACGTTGAAGGCGATCGAGGAGGGGGGTGAACTCAACCCAACCATCCTCTTCGCCCCGAATGCGCGCCAGTCGGTTGATGGCGTAGTCGCGACCCGATCGAGCGTGATTCTGACGATCAACGACAACGTCCGTGGGCGCGCACTGGTTTTCAAGCGAGATGCCGTGGGTTGGACTTCAACCCCAGTGGCGCTCCCTGACAACACGTCGATCGCCGTGGCGGCCGCGACAAACAAGAACGACACGGTCTTTTTGACGGTCACGGGCTTTCTGGATCCGACCACACTCTGGTCCATCGACGCGGCCGATCCCAGACCGGTTCAAGTGAAAGCGCTACCCGCACAGTTCGATGCCTCGCAACACGTAGTCGAGCAGTTCGAGGCGACCTCGACTGATGGGACAAAGATTCCGTACTTCATCGTGCACCGAAGGGACATCAAGCTCGATGGGTCAACGCCCGCGATCATGACGGCTTACGGCGGGTTCGAAATATCGAGGACGCCGGGCTACAACGCGATTACTGGCAAGCTTTGGCTGGAGCGCGGCGGCAGCTTCGTGCTGGCCAACATCCGCGGTGGCGGCGAGTTTGGTCCTGCCTGGCATGAAGCGGGGCGCAAGACCAAGCGCCAGGTCATCTATGACGATTTCGCTGCGGTGGCTAACGATATCTTCGCGCGTCGGCTCTCCAGTCCGGACATGTTCGGCATCTATGGCGGCTCGAACGGGGGCTTGTTGATGGGCGTTGAGTTCAATCAGCATCCCGATCTGTGGAAGGCAGTGACCATTCAGGTCCCCCTGCTCGATATGGTTCGCTACGAGGAGATCGCTGCAGGCGCGTCGTGGGTCGATGAATATGGCAGTGTGTCGGTGCCGGATGAGAAGGCATTTCTCGAGAAGATCTCGCCTTATCACAACGTCAGGAAGGGGGTCGACTATCCCGAGCCTTATATTTGGACCACGACGAAAGATGACCGCGTCGGGCCGCAGCACGCCCGAAAATTCGCGGCGCGACTGAAGGAATTCGGTTTGCCTTATCTGTTCTACGAGGATACGGCGGGCGGTCATTCGGGCGATGCGG
>JAMFSK010000172.1 GCA_026225235.1 Burkholderiales bacterium | reverse complement strand
GCTCCGACGCAACCGCCGACGCAGCCACCGGCGCAGGCCGCGTTGATCGAGCGCGGGGCCTATCTCGCCAAAGCGGGTGATTGCGCAGGGTGCCATACGGCCCCTCATGGCGGCTCGCTCGCAGGTGGGCTGCCGATCAACTCGCCGTTTGGGACGATCTACTCGTCGAACATAACGCCGGACGCCCAGACGGGCATCGGCCGCTATTCATTCGACGATTTCGTGCATGCCATGCGCGAGGGGGTCGCACCCGGTGGCAAGTGGCTTTATCCCGCCATGCCCTACGCCTCGTTCGCGCGAATCGATGACGATGACTTGCGCGCGCTCTACGCGTATTTCATGCATGGAGTCCCGGCCGTCCATTCGATACCCCCTCCCACCCGGCTGCCTTTTCCGTTCAACCAGCGCTGGGGTCTGGCCGTCTGGGATCTTGTGTTCGCGCCGCATCGACGATTCGAAGCGAGCCCCGATCACGACGCGCAGTGGAATCGAGGCGCTTATCTGGTTCAGTCATTTGGGCATTGCGGCGCCTGCCACACGCCGCGTGGCCCCGCGTACGAGGAGTTGGGTTACGACGAGCATTCCTCTGACTATCTGACGGGTGGCACCAACGATCACTGGTTTGCTCCGAATCTCACGAGTGCGCAGGGCTCGGGGCTTGGGCGTTTGTCAGAAGCCGAGATCGCTGCCTTTTTGAAAACGGGTCACGCGGGCTCGCCCTACTACGGACAAGTGTTCGGCAGCATGCACGACGTTATCGACGACAGCACGCAATACCTGAGCGAAGGGGATGCAGCCGCGATTGCACACTATTTGAAATCGCTACCCGCGCATGCACCGTCGGGCGGTTTCGATCCGCACTCGCGTGCTGCAGTGCACACGATCGTCGCACTGCGCACCGGCGAGATCGAGCTGCCAGGAGCCGGCTTCTACCAGTCGTTCTGTGCAAAGTGCCATGGCGCCGATGGCGCAGGACAAGCGGGCAAGTATCCGGCGCTCACGGGCAACCCCGTTGTGCTGTCAGGCAGCGCAGCATCGCTGATCCGCATCGTGCTGGAAGGCGCCACGCCACTCGACCTGCAGGGGTCGCCCGCGACCTCGAGGGGGGACCCGATGCCGGCTTTTGGCACGAAGCTCGACGATGCCCAGATTGCCCACGTGCTGACGTTTATTCGCAACGCGTGGGGCAATGCCGCAGCGCCGGTGACCCAGCGCGATGTCACCCGCTTGCGCACGGCGGTGGCCAAGCCCTAGGTTTTCTGGTCGCGCCCGAATGCCTTGCGCAGCTCCTGCTTGGCCTTTTGCAAGGCGTCGCGGCGGGTTTTAGGCAAGTTGCGACCGGCCCGGTTCGAATAGAAATTCAGCATCGACATGGCCGACTGAAACGGTGAGCCTTTGCGGCGATGGCTTGCGAGCGCGGATTTCTTGAGCGATTCGGCGATCGCACGGGGCGACCCGGTCTTGAAGATCCCGCCTTCGAGATCAAGCGCGTCGCTATGTTCCATCACTTCATGCGACCAGCGGCGCGAGCCGCTCGCGGTTGAGGCGTGATTCGAGCCCTTCGAGGCGCCAGTGGAAGCGGTTTTGCGGCGCGTGTGTGCCTGCGTGTGGCGCTGGCGCCCCGCATGTTTGGGTGCCGTGCGGTGGCTGCGCGGCGAGCTGCGTCGAGTCTTGCTTGTCATGGTCCATCCCCCAGAAGATGATTGAGGAAGACCATGAGTGCGCATCCGACGTGCCTAGCCCGACGTGCCTAGTTCGACATGCCTAGTCCGACGAGCCCAACCGGGCGCGTCGGATGCCTGCTCTAGAACATATAGCCGAAGTAGATCTGGTGGAAATCGATGCCCGGGTTCGGGCGTTTGATACTCGCGTTGGAGATGTGTTGGAAGCGATAACCGACCTGATACTGGCCTTTCTCCCCGAACGCGACACCTGCGCCCACCATGTCAGCGAACTGGAACGAGGTGCTGATGTGGTAGCTGTCGTTCAGCTCGGTACCGGTTAAGAACCGGATGCCCACGCCCGCTTCAAAGTAGGGCCGAAGAGCGCCTTCAGTCTTGCCGAAGCGAAAAACCGGGGTGGCGCCGAAGGCGCCAAGGTCGCGCGGATCTTCGCCCTCGCTGTTATGAAACCAGGCCGCATGCAGTTCGCCAAGCAGCGCCATATTCCAGTCGCCGACGTTCCAGAATCGGATGTGGGGGTCCCAGACCAGGGCCGTGTCGACCGTGCTGGTATGGTGCTCTGCAATGCCCACACCGGTCCAGACACCGAGATCGGCCCGGGCAGTGGACGGGGCAAGGCAGGACAGCGCGCTCAGCACGCAGACAAGAGGAAGCAGGGGAAGTGAGCGGATCGCGGTGCGCATCGAATATTGTTCGTGTAGTGGGGCGCCCCGAACGATGAAGCATCGTTCAGGCGAGCGCGATGTTCAAGTCATCCATAACGAATCGAAAGGCTGGCCCACGACCACACTCACGACTCGGCTGGCGGCCCGGCTTACGATCCAGGTCAGACCTGGATGGCGATACTTCGTTGAGCTTCGGGAGACTATGCCAGCGTCGACGCTGATTTGCAGGCCAGCCGAATTACCATGCAACACAGGGTTGGCGCTTTGCCTGAGCAAATGTCGCGCCGGGGCTATCGGTCGCTATCGATGCCTGCGCCCGTGGGGCGCAGAAATGTGCAAAAACCAGCCAAAAACCGCTATAACGGCCGTGTTTAAGGGTCCAGTGGCCCATCAAAGCGGCGTTGCGGGTCCTTAAGTAAGGTAAACGTAGGCAGAAGCGTTACATATCGATCGAGTGATTTTTACGCATGCGTTGTCAGCCGGGTGGGCTAAAACCCGCAAGCGACCCGTCGTACTTTTTGGCAAGGGGACGTGCATATTCGCCACGTTTGGCCGTCGACAGGCGAAGCGCGACGAGCGCCTCGGCCCACTTCACCGCCGCCGTCACCCCTTCGACGACGGGAGCACCAATGGTGTCTTCAATCTCGTGGCAGAGATCGACCATGCCTGCGCAGCCGAGCACGATCGCCTCGGCGCCGTCTTCGTCGAGTGCGCGCCGGCATTCGTCGATGATCAAGCGGCGCGCGTTCGAGCCGGGCTGGTCGAGCTCAAGCACCGCGACCTCGGTGGCCCGGACGTTTCGGCAAAACCGCTTCATTCCATAGCGCTCGGCAAGGTGCCAGGCCATTCCGCACGTGCGCGCCAGGGTCGTGACCACCGCGAAACTGGGCGCGATCACGCTGGCGACATGCATCGCGGCTTCGGCGATGCCGATCACCGGACCCCGTGCGAGTTCGCGCGCGGCGTACAGGCCCGGGTCCCCGAAACAGGCGATCACGTAGGCATCCACGCCTTCGCGTTCGCCCCTCGCCACCTCGGCGAGTAAGCCCGGGAGTGCGAGCGCTTCGTCGTACCAGCCTTCGATCGATGGGGGACCGTCGATTGGGCTGACGGCTTCGATGAGGGTGCCGGGAGAGACGATCGCGCTGGCACACGCGCCCATCACGTCGGTCATGCGGCGCGTCGTGTTGGGGTTGATCAGTTTGATTTTCATCGCTTTTAGCCCAGGTTATAGCTTGGCTTATAGCCATTAAGGCGCTGACACCACAATGGCAACGCGGCGGTTTTCGAGGCGCCCGGCCGCCGTGCTGTTGTCGGCGACGGGGTTCTTTTTGCCGAGTCCGCGGGTCTGCATCGACCCGCGCGGCAAGCCGACGCTCGCCAGCAGAGCGGCCACCGCATCGGCGCGGTTTTCGGAGAGCCGCAGGTTGTAGGCGTCGCTTCCCTCGGAATCGGTGTAGCCGTCCACGCGTAAATGCGTGATCCCGACTCCCAATAGCGCGCGGCCGATTCGCGCGACGATCACCTGGCCGTCGGCTTTGAGCGTGTCGGCATCGGTTTCGAACAGCACCTTGTCGGCGAGCCCGAAGGCCCAGCCGTCGTCAGTCTGCGTGAATCCTTCCTCCTTGAGCACGGCAACTTGCGCGGCGCTCAACCCGGCGGGCTGAGGCGCGGGCGGCGCGCTCTGGCATCCGGTGAGCGCCAACGTGAGGGCGATCAGGACGAGCGCCGCCCAGCGCGCGCGCATGTTCTTGCCGATGACGCGCAGGCCCTGCGATTTATTTCGTTGCGATTCCACTTTCCACTCCCCCCTTCAGGTCGGCCTGGATTTCACTCGCGTGGCCCGGGCGACCGCCTTCCTCGTTTTGGGGCTCGGGGCTTTGTCGTCCGCCGCCGCGCCGTGCGCTCTTCGCGCGATACATCGCCGCGTCCGCTGCGCTCAGCAGCGTCTCGGGGTCCTTTGCGTGGTCCGGATAGATCGCGATGCCCGCGCTCAGCGAGGTCACGACACGGCCACCTCCGGGCAGTGCAATCGGCTCTCGCATGCAGTCGACGATGCTGTCGACCAGGGCCTGGGCGCGGCGCTCGTCGGCAAGCGGCGTCAGAAGCACGGCGAATTCGTCGCCGCCGATGCGCGCCACGAGCTCACCGTGGCTCAACTGCGCGCGGATCCGGGCCGCGACCGCGACGAGCACCGCGTCACCGATCGCGTGGCCAAGCCGGTCATTGATGTCTTTGAAATGGTCGCTGTCGAGGAACAGGACGGCCGCGCGATGACCGCCCGTACGGGCGCTCTCGATCGCATGCTCAAGCATGTCTTCGAATACGCTGCGGTTCGCCAGGCCGGTCAGGCTGTCGTGGGCGGCCTTGTGCGCGAGCACTTCGTTTTCGCTTTGCAGGCTGGCTTGCCACGTTTCGAGCTCGTCGAGCAGGCTGTTGAAGTCGTCGCCAAGGGTGTTGAGTTCGGCGATTCCGGCCGGCGGCACGCGCAGGCTGAACGCGCGTTCGGTGCGCACGGCGTGGGCGACGGTGCCAAGATCGCGCAGGGGACCGATGATGCCGCCCAGCATGCGTTGCGACAGGTAGAGCGCGCTCAGCACGCTCAGGATCAGACAACCGACCATGCCGGCGAAGCCGCGCAGCAGGAAAAGCAGCAGGCTGTCGCCGCGACCCGTGAGGCGGATTTCTCCGACCCGGACATTGTCGTGGATCACCGGGATCGTGAGCGGTGGCGGCAGAATCAGGCGCGCGATGGTCTTTTCGACCGGGTAGAAGGAGCCGTTGTCGGTGTGATACCACGCTGCAAGCAGGCGTCCGTGGAGGTCGTAGAGCTCGGCGGAGGCGATCTCCTCCGTGCCAGCGATCATCGAGAGTGTTTCGGACGCTGCCGCGCGGTCGTCGAACACGACCGCGGCTTCGACCGTATAGCTCATCGAGCGCCCAATCAGGCCAAGGTCGTGGTTGACCAGCGCGCGCAGGGTGAAGAGCGCGGCGAGCGTGAGGGTGATGCCGGCCATGCACACGGCGATCAGCGCTACCCCAAGGTGCGCCCGTTGCAGTGCGGCGCTCAGTGTGCGCCTGCGGCGGATCGCTTTCATGGCCGTGCCGCCTTGCCGTGCCCGAGCTGCAGCACGCTAGGGTTCACACGGACCCCGCTGCGCGCAAGCGAATCCAGGTTGACCTTGAACGACACCTGACTGTCGCGCAGCGCTAGGCAGAACACGCTTCCCACCGCGCATTCGTCGTCGTGTTCGCTGATGGTGAGCACCGAATGCCCGGGAAGCAGGGCGAGCACATGATCGCGCACTGCGTCGCTGACCGCACCGAGATAGATGACGTTACAGGCGTCGCCAATCGATGCGTCATCGCTTGCCACGCGCAGCACGTGGATGGGTCGCCCCGTCGCGTGAGCCGCGGCGCGTTCAATCGCATCCGCATAGATGCTCGGCGGCGCGATACAGAGTTTCAACTCGGGAGGATCGGAGGGCCAGCGGGTATAGCTGATGATGCCAAGCACCACCTGCGCAACGCCGGACGCAGAAGGAGGGTCCGCAACCGGGTTGTCGTCGGCCGATGCCTCCACGCCACGCAGGCCGGCCACGCTACACAGGCAGAGCAGCGCCAGCAGCGCGCGCCTGCTGCGCCCGGACAGTGCGCGCCGCGCCGTGGCCAGAACGTTTCGCCCCACGAAAATCCCCTTCCCACGTGCGCGGCAAGCCGGATGATCGAGGCATCCGTGCCGGCGCGTCTGGTCTCTAGTTATGGGCGCTCAGCGAGGGCGCGACAGTCGTCGACTTGATACGACGGTTCGCTGCGAGCCGCGCCGCCAATGGTGCTCCCGTGAGCGGAGTATATCGGCAGCCCGGCGATGGAGGCATCTTTGTCGCATCTTTGTCGAACAGGCGTTGCATCGACAGCGCATCCAGACCATTCAACAGGCGGCCCGTTGACGTCGCGCGCTCAGTGCGTTTTCCGGTGGCGCCGGATCACCATCCAGCGCGGCACGCGAAAACGCACAATGCTCATATAGAGCCAGATGTAGGCGACGATAAAGACCACCACGAAGATGAACAGATGCAGGGTATGGCGCCAGAACAGCGTGGCCGGCACGACTGCAATCAGGCAGAGCAGCCAGAGATAGGGTGAGGTCAGCGAGTTGCGCCGCGTGAGTTCGCGCGCCGCGCGCGAGCCGACCACCCAGCGCATCAGGCGCTTGTAGACGAGCATATGCAGATGCACACCGTCGGGCACGCCCGGCGAAATACCGCGGATGAACTTCTTGCGGTAGATCGAGAAGCAGGTCTCGAAGATCGGGTACATGAACAACAGCACCGGATACCAGGCCGACACCCCCGGGTTACGCATCACGAGCATGATGGCCATCTCGCCGAGCATGAAGCCCACGAAATAGGCTCCTCCGTCACCCAGAAAGATCAGCCCCGCGGGGAAATTCCACACAAAGAAGCCAGCGATGGCGCCAATCATGATCAGCGAGCCCGACAGCACGATCGGGTCGCCGACCTCGAAAGCGACGTAGGCGAGCGACGCGAACATCATCATCGCCACCATCGAGGCGAGCCCGTTAAAGCCATCGATGATATTGACCGCGTTGGCGAGCGCCGCGACCGCCAGCACCGTGATCACGCACGAGACCAGCGGAATCGCGAGCGCCGTGTCGAACCACGGCACGCTGATGCGTGTGACGCCGACCCCGGCGATCCACCAGGTGGCCAGCGCCGCGGCCATGGTGCACAGCAGCCGCGCGAGCGGCGAGACGCGCTTGGTCAGGTCTTCCAGCATGCCCGACAGGAAGGCCGGCATGCCGCAGGCGGCGATCAGGAAAATGCCCGCCGAGACCTTGGGGTAGGTGATCATCAGCTCGGCGCTCGAGAGCGCGAGCCCGATCAGGATGCCGACGCCGCCAATGCGCGGCACCGGTTTCACATGGAATTTCTGCACGCCGCTCAGGTCGGTGTCCGACGACAGGCCTTCGTGCAGATAGTTGTAGCGAACGATCAGCAGGGTGACCAGCAGGGAAACGAGAAAGGCTATCGCGAAGCTGAGCATGACAAGGGCGGGTCAGGGCGGGTCAAGCGCGGGGGCGGGCAGGGATGGCGGATTATACGGCGGCGGCGCGCCCGGGCGGCATATGCGTCTCCCGGGCCGCATTTCGTCACGCTTGCACGTGCCAGCTCGCCTTCCCTCGCGCCTTCCTCTTTGCCTCGATGGTCTTAGGCATCTGCCGGGTAACCGTCCGGGTTGCCCGACTGCCAGCGCCACTGGTCCGCGCACATCCGCTCGATGCCGAATTCTGCATGCCAGCCGAGCTCGCGTTCCGCCGCGGCCGGGTTGGCGTAGCAGGAGCCGATGTCGCCCGGGCGTCGTTCAGCGATTTCATACGCGATCGTCCGGCCGCTTGCCGCTTCGAACGCGCGGATCGCGTCGAGCACGCTATAGCCCTTGCCGGTGCCAAGATTGACCGTCACGCTGCGCTCTTGCTTGAAGATCGTATCGAGCGCCGCGAGGTGGCCGCGCGCGAGATCGACCACGTGGATATAGTCGCGCACGCCGGTGCCGTCAGGGGTCGGATAGTCGCCGCCGAATACACGCAGCTTCGGCAGCTTGCCCACGGCAACCTGGGCGACGTACGGCATGAGGTTGTTCGGGATGCCGTTCGGATCTTCACCGATCAGGCCGCTCTCATGGGCGCCGACGGGGTTGAAATAGCGCAGCGTCGCAATCTTCCAGTCGGGTTCGGCGAGCAGCAGGTCGCGCAGGACTTGTTCGGCGATCAGCTTCGACTGGCCGTAGGGATTGGTCGCGGAAAGCGGGAAACTCTCGTCGATCGGCACCGTATGCGGATTGCCGTAGACCGTGGCCGACGAACTGAACACGAAGTGGCGCACCCCGTGCGAGCGCATCGTTTCCAGCACGACCAGCAGGCTGTCGACATTGTTGCGGTAGTACTCGAGGGGCTTGCGCACCGATTCGCCCACCGCCTTGAGCGCCGCAAAGTGAATCGCCGCATCGATCTTGTGTGCGTCGAACACCGCGGCCATCGCCACCGGGTCGCACGCGTCGACCGCATGAAGCGTCACCTTGCGGCCAGCGATTCGTTCGATGCGCCGCACCGATTCGCGCTTGCTGTTCACGAAGTTGTCGACGATCACGACGTCATAGCCCGCGCCGAGCAGCTCGACGCAGGTGTGCGAGCCGATGTAGCCCGCGCCGCCGGTGACCAGGATCGTCTTGTTCGCTTCTGTCATCTTGTAGTGTCCGTTTGGTTCGTGAGCGTGCCCAATGTTCTGAAATAGCGTTCGACGACATGCACTTCATCGAACTCCGCCATCATCTTCTGCCTGCCGCGCTCGCCCATCGCCTGGCGCGCCGGGGCATCCATCTCGAGGATTGCCGCTATTTTAGCGGCGAGGTCCCCCGCGTCGCGCGCCCGGCAAAGCAGGCCGGTCGCGCCGTCTTCAACGACTTCGCGGCAGCCGGGCACATCGGTCGCCACGATCGGCCGCGCCATCGACGAGGCCTCGAGCAGGGTGCGCGGCACGCCCTCGCGGTACGAGGGCAGCACGACGCAGTCAGCGGCGGCGATGTACGGGCGCACGTCGTGAGCCTCGCCCAGATACTCGACTTTACCTGCCGCTTGCCAGCCGTCGATATCCGTTTGCGTGATCGCACTCGGATTTGCAACACCGACCGGCCCCAGCAGTTTGAAGCGTGCGTGTGGATATTTTTCACGCAGGGCCGTGGCGGCCTCGACATATTCACCGACGCCCTTGTCCCAGAGCAGCCGCCCGATCAGGATGAAATCGACGGTGGCCTTGTCGGCGCCCAAGGGTTCAGGCGCATATAGGCCCAGGTCGATCCCTTCGCCGCGCAGCAGTTGCGCGCGTTCCGGATGGACCAGCAGGGCTTCGTGGTGAAAGGCGTCGAGATCGTCGTTGTTCAGGAACCAGACCTCACGGGGAAATCGGAACGCGAAACGGTAGAGCCGCTTGGCGACCTGCGCTGCCGTGCTTTGCTGGATAAAGACATAGCCAAGCCCGGTCGTCACGGCGATCGACTTCACGCGGGCAAGCGCGGCGGCGACCGAGCCGTAGATGTTGGGCTTGATCGTGTAGTGAAACACCAGGTCGGGCTTGAGTTTGCGATAGAGCCGGTAGAGCGTGAACAAGGTCCGCAGGTCTTCGACGGGATTGGTGCCCTTCGAGGCCACCGGCAGTTCGATGCATTGCACGCCCATCGCCGCGAGCGGTTCGAACGTGCGGTCGCGCGGCGCGATCACGGTGATTGCAATGCCCGCCTGGCGAAACGCCTGGAGCACGCCGTGCCGGTAGTTATAGATCGACCACGCGGTGTTCGACACCATGCAGACGTGAAGCGGGAGTTTCGAGGTCATCGGTTCTGGCGGGTCTCACGCGCTCGGCGCGCGGCGGTAGAAGCGTTTCTTGATTCCCTGCAGCACGCCATACGGCGTGATGAAATGCAGCAGGTTCTTGGCGAGCCCGGCCCAGTAATACGGGTTGCCCGGCTCGAAGTATTGAAGCTGAAGTCTGAGCGTCGAGAGGATCTGCGTGCGACGCCGTGTCGCGCTGATACCGCCTTCGTTGAGCTCGTACAGCAGGCCCGTCTCGGGCAGGTTTGCGCAGTCGTAAGTCTTCATGATGCGCAGGAACAGATCGAGGTCCTCGGCCGCGCGATAGCGCACACGGTAATTGCCTGCCGCGACCACGGCCTCGGTGCGCAGCATCATCGCCGGATGCACAAAGCAGTTGCGGGCAAAACGAAGGCGCCGGATCTGCGCGGGCTCGGTCGGCACATCGAGCCGGAACATGAGCTCACCCGCACGCGTGACGACATCGGCCCGCATGCCAAGCGCGCCGACTCGCGGGTGCGCTTCGAGCCACGCTCGCTGATTCGCAAGACGCTCGGGCACGGTCAGGTCGCCCGCATCGATGCGGGCGATATAGCGCACGCCTCGCGCCGCCAAAACCTCGACCCCTGCCGCCAACGCGCGTTCGATGCCACCGTTCGGCGTTAACCTCAGGACCTCGATCCGCAGACCATGGATGTCGGGTGCAATCACGGCAGGGGTGCTCCCGTCGTCGACGATCAGCACTGAGACGGGCGAGCGCTCGGAGAACGAGGCGAGTGTGCGCTCAAGATCTTGCTGGCAGTTGTAGGCCGGTAGCAGCACCGCGACGTCGTCGAGTGTGCCAGCGGGCGTGTCTCCGGGCGGGGCGCTGGACATGTCGTCGCGGGTGTCACCGGGGGTGCCGCCGGAATCGGGCGCGAGGGAAACGTCGGACATCATCGGGCGAGCCGCAGGCGAAGGTAGT
>JAMFSK010000171.1 GCA_026225235.1 Burkholderiales bacterium | reverse complement strand
GCCCGCCTGGATGCCCCCTGTGGCACAAGCAGCGAGCAGGAGCACTAACGCGGGAAGCATCGGCCAAGCCTTGTTTGCGTTCTTCATTTTGCGTTTCCCTCCAATGAAGCAACACTCACCAAGCATGACTCATTCCCGGCCGCACGCGGGGTATCGAGCCGCGGCGCTTTCCACCCAGTCTTCGCGAGCTTATGGTTACAGGTGGTCGACAACCGGCCAGTTTCGGTCACTCGACTCCTGCGCGTACATCGTTAACAATCGACATAACATAAGAGTTCGGGAGCCTACAAATGTCCAACATCGATTTACGTCGTGCTATCGAGCAGGACTGGGACTTCGTAGCACTTGTCACCGAAGCGTGCATGCGTAACTACGTCGAACAAACGTGGGGGCAATGGCGACCGGATAGTCCCGACGATTTCAACGCGGGCATCCATCAGATCATCCGGTGTAACGGCGACGATATCGGATGCGTCGCGTTAGTCGATGAGACTGCTGTCGTGGTCTTGAAGACGCTTTACATTTTGCCTGCTCATCAGAATCGCGGTATTGGCACGGCGTTGATGCAGCGGATTATCGAACGCGCAGATGCCGGCAAAAAGTCAATTCAACTGCGCGTTCTCCGCGTCAATCCTGCTCGACGCTTCTACGAGCGACATGGCTTTGTGGTTACTCATTCCACCGCCGAGCGACATTTGATGACCCGTTCGCCCCTTGAGTCAGCGTAGCTGTGAATACGCGATTGTTGGAGCAGGAAAACGCCCAAGCGAACCTCAGAGTTCGGCCACGTGCAGACGATCTACAACCAGCAACCACTGAATGATGACGCGCAACCCGGATTTCATGCTCCGCCTTCGTGAAGCACTAGCCGCCTCATGGGACAAACGGACCGCATATTTAGAGGTTGAACATGCGGGGAATCCTGCATTGGGCCAGTGCTATCCAACGTCCAGAGTGGTACAGCACTATTACCCCGAAACCGAAATCATTAAAGGAGATGTCTGGACAGGGGAGACGACAGAGGTTCACTTCTGGAATGGGCTTCGTATCGGCAACGACTTGTACCACATTGATCTAAGCTGGCAGCAGTTCCCAGCAGGTTCAATTATTCAGGGATTCGTAATCGTCGATCGTCAAGAACTGAATGATAGTGAAACGACGATCCGACGCTGCGCGTTGTTGCTGAACCGGGTTGTTGAGTATCTAACGGCCTGCCCCTGCCGTCCCATATCTCCATCAGCCTGATTGGATAGCCAATGTCAGAGGCGTCGGACCGTAGCGCGCCATCGCGAATGACCGGTATCGGAGCCGCCAAGTGTCCCTTGTGGGTCGTCAAGAGCCTCTCAATTTCTCGGAACGATCCTTCGGCGGCCGCATCGGCGGGTATCTCTTCACCGCGGCATTCGTTTGCATCCGCGCTCTTTCCCACCGCCGTGGGGGGGTCTACCGCGTGATCTAGCGGATTTCTCTCGCCACGCTCTGCAATTGCTTGAACGCACGAAACCGCGCCTCGTGCAGTGCCGCGATGTCGCCTGCGTCCGGCTCGTAGGTCTTGCTGATATGCGACATCCTGGTCATCGCCGAGCGCACGTCGTCGAACAGGCCACCTGCCACGCTGCCCAGCATCGCGGCACCCAGCAGGACGGGCTCTTCCGCCTGCGTGGCAAGCACGGGCTTTCCCGTGGCATCGGCGAGCAGTTGGCGGACGAGATCGAGTCGCCCCGCGCCGCCGCTGATGACCACCCGCTCGATCGGGGCACCGGCCGCAGCCTGCGCTTCGATGATCTGGCGAAGGCCGTAACCGATACTGCAAATGCCGGCAATATAAAGGGCGACCAGACTGTCCAGGTCATTCTCCATTCCAAGGCCTGCTATCACGGCTCGTGCGTGAGGGTCGGCCAGCGGGGCACGGTTTCCGAGGAATTCCGGAACGACATGCAAGCCCTTGGCCAGCAACACAGCCCCCGACAAACTGTCCGCCGCCTGCGCCGCGAGACTAGCCAGCATCACAGGTAGGGACTGGCCCCCTTGCTCCGCTTGTTGTCGAGCATCGGGCGTCGCGGGGTGCATCGAAAGCAGTTGTTCGATCGCAGCGCCCGCCACCGATTGCCCGCCCTCGTTCAGCCATGCATCTGGCACCATCGCCGAAAAATAAGGCCCCCACACGCCGGGTACGAAGACCGGACTGCGGGTCGTGGTCATCGTGCACGATGAAGTCCCGAAGACGTAGGCGAGGTTGGACTCGGCTTCACCATCGGCGCCCACCGTGCCAATTCCGCCAGCATGGGCATCGATCACGCCTGTCGCGACCGGCGTTCCGATTTTCAGGCCGAGCTCCGCCGCTGCATTCGATGTTAGCCCGCTCCCCAACGGCGTTCCCGGGTCGACAACAGTCTGGCCGATGCGCGCAAAGGCCTCGTCCGCCAGCACGCCGAGGCCGACGCTGCGGAAGTAACTCTCGTCCCAGCGCCGTTCGTGCGCCAGGTAGGTCCATTTGCAGGTGACCGTGCAGGTGGAGCGGGACAGATCCCCGGTCGCGCGCCAGGTCAGGAAGTCGGTCAGATCGAAGAACTGCCATGCCGCCGCGAAGACGCTCGGCCTGTTCTCGAGGAGCCACAGCAGCTTTGGTGTCTCCATTTCAGGCGAGATCTTGCCGCCGACAAATTTCAGCACCTCGTGGCCCGTCGCGTTGATGCGCTCCGCCTG
>JAMFSK010000170.1 GCA_026225235.1 Burkholderiales bacterium | reverse complement strand
GCTTCAACCCGAGCTTCTTCAGCAGCACGCGCTTCGGCTTCAACCCGAGCTTCTTCAGCAGCACGCGCTTCGGCTTCAACCCGAGCTTCTTCTGCTGCGTGCGCTTCAGCTTTAACCCGAACTTCTTCAGCGGCACGCGCTTCGGCTTCAACCCGAGCTTCTTCTGCAGCATGCGCTTCCGCGGCAACCCGAGCCTCTTCTGCAGCATGCGCTTCAGCTTCAACCCGAGCTTCTTCAGCAGCACGCGCCTCTTCCGCGACTCGCGCTTCCTCGGCCGCATGTGCTTCCGCTTCGACCCGAGCTTGCTCGGCAGCACGCGCTTCTTCAGCCGCATGAGCCTCAGCCTCGGCTCGCGCCTTCTCTCTCTCTGCTTCCTCGACCTGCGCATCGAAATCGCTGAACACATCGGTCAGCATCGGAATCGGTGCGCCCTTGACCTCGTCGCGCGCGAGTTCGCCCACCGCATCGTGGTAACTCAGCACTTCAGTCAGCAAGGGAATGGTCAATGCCGCGTCCGCGGGCTGCGGCGCGTGTCGCGCCCGGGCCGGGTCGCCATGTTCAAGTACATCGCTCAGCATGGGCACCGCGCCGAGCGGCTGGTGCCAGGATTCGCGCAAAAGCGCATCCGTCCACGCATGGCCAGTCGGCACTCGCGGGATGGCAGGGTCCGCCTTGTCAGGGTCCCCGGGCTCGAGTACGTCGGCCAGCACGGGAATCGATAGATCGTCGTCGTCTCTCAATTGAGCCACTCCGTCGGGCATGGGCCCGTCCGCCTGATCCACACATTCCCCGGCATTCACAGTCGTTTTTTACGCATCCTGTCGCCCGCTCAAGCCCCCGCCATCAAGCGGTGGGCCTCAAGGCACGACCTATGCGTCCTGTTTATGATTGGCGAGAGGATAACCCCGATCGCGATAGAAGCGATAGCGTTCGCGGCCAGCCTGTAGTTCCTGCGCGTCAGTCCCGACGAGCTCGAGCAGCCGTTCAAAGCTCGCAAAACTCGGCGGCAGCGCCTGGCCGAGGTTCATCAGCACCTGGTGATGCGGTATCTTGTCGAGCGAAACGGACAGCACAACCGGCGTCTGCGCGGCAAGCGCGCTGTCGGCCATGCAGTGCGGCACGAACTCGAGCGGCGCGAAAGTCCACAGGCGTTCATCGAACGCCCGCAGGACTTCCGGCTCGGCCAGCACCACCAGCGGCTGCCCGGCCAGATAGGCCTTGCGCGCCAGCCGGCAGGCGTAGCCGAGCTTGTCGGCGACGTTGGTATGAAAATCGACCCGCGTCACCGTCCGCTCAACCTGCGCGATCGATCAGGAATTGCGACAGGAGCGGTACCGGACGACCGGTCGCACCCTTTGCCGCGCCGCCCTTCCAGGCCGTCCCTGCGATATCCAGGTGGGCCCACGGGTAGGCTTCGGTGAAGCGCGACAGGAAGCTCGCCGCCGTCACCGCGCCCGCGCCCGGCGTGCCGATATTGGCGACGTCGGCGAAGTTCGACTTCAGTTGTTCCTGATATTCGTCGTCGAGCGGCATGCGCCAGGCCGGGTCGCCGGACTTCTTCGCTGCAGCGAGCAATTGCTCGGCGAGCGCGTCGTCCTTCGAGAACAGGCCGCTATTGTGGTGGCCAAGCGCAACCACGCAGGCCCCGGTCAGCGTTGCGACGTCGATCACGGCGGCGGGCCTGAAGCGCTCTGCATAGGTCAGCGCATCGCACAGGATCAGGCGGCCTTCAGCATCGGTATTGAGCACTTCAATGGTCTGACCCGACATGCTCGTGACGATGTCGCCCGGCTTCACGGCGTTGCCGGCCGGCATGTTCTCGCAGGTCGGGATCACCGCAACCACATTGAGCTTGAGCCCCATTTCAGCCACGGCCGACATCGTGCCGAGCACCGAACCGGCGCCGCACATGTCGTATTTCATCTCGTCCATGGCCGCACCCGGCTTGATCGAGATGCCACCGGAGTCGAACGTAATGCCCTTGCCGACCAGCACGATCGGCGCGGCCTTCGCGGCGCCGCCCTGATAGTGGAGCACGATGAACTGCGGCGGCAGGACCGAACCTTTCGCGACCGACAGGAACGAGCCCATCTTGAGCGCTTCGATCTGCTTCTGGCCCAGTACTTCGACCTTGAGCTTGTAATCCTTTGCAAGTTTCTTCGCGGTGTCGCCCAGGAAGGCCGGCGTGCAGATGTTCGGCGGCAGGTTGCCGAGATCGCGCGTGAGGTCGCTGCCGTTCGCGATCGCGATGGCTTGCTTGAGCGCCACCTTGGCGGCCTTCTCGTCGGCCGGCTCGACTGCGAGCGTGACCTTCTTCAGTGCGCGTTCTTCGGTTTCCGGCTTGCTCTTGGTCTGCGTGAAGCGGTAGGCCAACTCACGTGCGACGGTGACCGACACCCGCGTCGCCCAGTCCGCGCCACGACCCTTGACTTCAACCTGCGTGAGCAGCCAGGTGACTTGCGCCGCACGTGTCGCGGCGAGTGCGCGCCAGGCGGCACGGGTCGCGTCGGTGAAACCCTTGGCGTCGAATTTGTCCTGCTTGCCGAGGCCGACCAGCAGCACACGTGCCGCGCCGATGCCTTCAACTTCATGCAGCACGAAGGTCGTGCCGCTCTTGCCCGTCATGTCGCCACTCTTGATGAGCCGGGTCACGACACCCTTGCTCAATACGTCAAGCTGACGTCCGGCCCCCGACAGGGTCTGCCCTTCGAACACACCGACCACAACACAGTCCGATTTGGCAGCCAGCAAGGACGGCGCGCCCGCCTTGCTCCAGTCGAAAGCTTTTATGCTAAAGTCCATCGCTCTTGTCCTTGGATATATTCACAGCCCGTTCTGCTCTTCGGGCAAGCGCCGATTATCCGCTATTTTTATTCCGGCGGTGCCCCCTGCCGGTCGCCCGAATCCCTCCGGACATGATTTTCGAACGATCCCTACAACGAGAACTCGCGTACACCGCTGGTGCCGTGTTCCTCGTTCTTCTGACCATCATGCTGTCAACGATGCTGATCCGCATCGTGGGCTTCGCTGCTTCGGGCGAGATCGACCCGCGCGATGTCCTCGTGCTCATCGGCCTGACCGTGGTCGGCTATCTGGCCGTGATGCTGATCGTCACGATGTTCGTGTCGATCCTGTTCGTGCTCACACGCTGGTACCGCGACTCCGAAATGGTGGTCTGGTTCGCCTCGGGTGTCAGCCACATTCACCTGATCCGGCCGATCGCCAAGTTCTCGGCGCCGCTGATCGTGCTCATCATGTTTTTTGCCTTCGTCGGCTGGCCCTGGTCCAACGAACAGAGCCAGCTCGTGCGCGAGCGCTTCGCACAGCGCGATGAAGTGTCGTTGCTCGCACCGGGTCAGTTCCGTGAATCGCCGGCGACCCATCGCGTCTTCTTTATCGAAAAGATGTCGCCCGACTCGCGGACCGTCAAGAATGTGTTCGTGACCGGCACCGAGAACGGCAAGGTCAATGTGGTCGTCTCGGCCGAAGGCAAGATCGAGACCGAACCCAATGGCGACCGTTTTGTGGTGCTCGAGAACGGCCGCCGCTACGACGGCGTGCCCGGGCAGCCCGACTACCGGATCATGGAGTTCCAGCGCTATGGCGTGCGTATCGAGAGTCACGACATCGTCGACAACCCGGGTTCGCGCGATCTCTACACGCTCGCGCTGATCGCCACGCCGACCCGCGAGAACCTCGGCGAACTCGCCTGGCGCATCGGCCTGCCGCTGGTCGCGATCAACCTGATGCTGCTGGCGATCCCGCTCGCCCACCAGTCGCCGCGACGCAGTCGCACGACCAATCTCGTGATGGCCGTGCTGATCTACCTGACTTATTCGAATTTGCTCAATCTCGTGCAATCGTGGGTCGAGCAAGGCCGCATGCCGTTCCTGGTCGGGCTTCTCGCATTGCACCTGGTAGTCAGCGCGATCGTGATCATGATGTTCCGCTTGCGTGCGCTTAACCGGGCGCCGTTCCCACGCCTGCGCGCGTTGTTCACGCGGGGGGCTGCGCAATGAAGGTCTATGAGCGGTACTTCGCGCGCCAGATCTATCTGACTTTCCTGTTCGTGCTGTTCGCGTTTTCAGGACTGTTCTTCTTCTTCGATCTGATCAGTGAACTCGATGTGGTCGGCAAGGGCTCGTATGGCTTCGGCTTTGCGGTGCTACGCGTCGCGCTACTGACGCCCTCGCGCTTCTACGAAATCATTCCGGTCGCCGCGCTCATCAGCGCGATCTATGTGTTCGCGACGATGGCTGCGAACTCCGAGTTCACCATCTTCCGCGTCTCGGGGCTATCGACGCGCCGCGCGCTGACCTCGCTGTTGAAGCTGGGGATCCCGCTCCTGCTGATTACCTATCTGATCGGCGAAGTGGTCGGCCCCTACGCGGACCAGTTGTCGGAACGCGTAAGGCTCGAAGCCCTCGGCTCCTCTGTGTCGTCGGCATTCCAGTCGGGCGTGTGGGTCAAGGACACACTGACCAATGACGGCGAAGGCCACCCGGTCACGCGCTTCGTCAACGTCGGCCAGTTGCAGCCCGATACGAGCATCAGCAAGGTCCGTATCTACGAATTCGATTCGCAGTTCAGGCTTGCCAATGTGCGTACCGCCGAGCACGGGCGGTTCCAGGCGCCCGACTTCTGGGCGCTCGACGATGTCACCGAAACCAAGCTTCAGAACGTCGTGCCGAATCCGTCGGCCCCTCAGGACGCGCTCAATCCGGTCTATCGCTCGGTGCTCACGCATCTGCCGCACTACCTGATGCGCTCGCAGCTGACCCCGCAGATCCTCTCGGTGCTGTTGGTCTCGCCCGACCGAATGTCGATTGTGAATTTGTATTCGTATATCCAGCATTTGCAGGAGAACCACCAGGACACGCAGCGCTATGAGGTCGCCCTCTGGAACAAGCTGCTGTATCCGTTTGCGATTCTCGTGATGCTGGTGCTCTCGCTGCCGTTCGCCTACCTGCACACGCGTGCGGGTGTGGTGGGCATCAAGGTGTTCGGCGGGATCATGCTCGGCATGAGCTTCCAGCTCGTCAACACGCTGTTCTCGCACGTCGGCACGCTCAATACCTGGCCGCCCGTGGCCACGGCGGCCGCGCCAAGTCTGCTCTATCTGGCGGTGGGGCTACTCGGCCTGCGGCTGGTGGACCGGCATTGATCTGATGGCCCACGGCATCATTCTGTTCGGCCACGGCGCGCGAGACGCGCGCTGGAAGGCGCCTTTCGAACGACTTGAGGCGCTACTCGGGCCTGTGCATACGGGGCCGGTCTCGCTCGCCTTTCTTGAACTGATGGAGCCGGGTCTGCCGGCCGCGGTCGATGCGCAAGCCGCTCAGGGCTGCGAGACGATCACCGTCATTCCAGTGTTTTTCGGACAGGGGGGACATTTGCGGCGCGATTTGCCGGAGATCGTCGAGCAGTGCCGACTCGCTCATCCCACGCTGGACATTCGCTGCGCGGGCGCCGCGGGAGAGGACGAACGTGTCCTCGCAGCGGTTGTTGAATTCTGTATCGCGCAGGTGCGCGACTAGGGGACGCGGCTCAGGTTGCCCTCGGAAGGTACCCTCAGCGACCCTCTCAAACAGCCACCTCAAGCAACCCTCTCAAGCAGCCCTCTCAGATAGCCCCTTCAGGTCGCCCTCTCAGGTAGTCCTACCTCACGGCCCAAACTGGCAGTCCCGTCAGCCCACCCTACGGGCAGCCCCCGAGTCGATCCTTTTACGCAGCCCGCTGGCCGGACTTATCGGCATCGGGCGCAGCTTCGCCGTCACCGGCACGCTGTGCCGCATCCTGCTCCGCTTCATGCGCCACTTGAGACGCGCGCGCCGCAAAGGCTGCGCCGATCATGACCAGGCTCGGCTGAGCCGGATCCAACCACACCTGCGCCGCGCCACCTGCCAGGTCGGCAAGCGTCAGCGTCAGGGTCCGCTCACGCGGCGTGCTGCAGGCTTCAACCAGCGCAACGGGCGTTGAACCCGAGCGGCCTGCGTCGATCAATTCCTGGGCGATAGCCGGTGCACTGTCGCGTCCCATATAGAACACCAGTGAGTCCGCCGTCGCCCGTTCGCGAATCTCCTGGCTGTCGGGCGCACGGCTATGCGTGACAAACGCCACGCTACGCGCCACGCCACGCAAAGTCAGCGAACGCTGCAATGCCGCGGCGCCCGCGAGTGCCGCCGTAATGCCCGGCACCACTTCATACTCGATACCGGCGGCTTCAAGCGCTCGCATCTCTTCATCGGCGCGCCCGAACAGCATCGGATCGCCGCCCTTGAGCCGGATCACCAGCGCATGTTCACGCGCAGCGTCGACCAGTTGCTTGTTGATGAAATGCTGGGCGGTCGAACGCTGCCCGCACCGCTTGCCGACCGCGATCTTCTTCGCGTCGGGCGCGAGCGCGAGCATCTCGTCCTCGATCAGGGCATCGTGCAGCACCACATCGGCCTGGCCCAACAGCCGTGCGCCTCGCACTGTAATGAGATCGGCCGCACCAGGCCCGGCCCCGATCAGATACACCTTACCCATATTGCTGTCCTGTTGATGCGTCTTTAAGTCGAGCCCTCGCGGGCTCTCATGGGCCTTCAGGCGGGGCTCTTAATACGAGCCCTGAAGCAGCATTCACGTTCAGCTGGAAAATGCACGAATCATGCCGGCCGCGACCGTGTGATTGGTCGCTTCGTCGATCAGCACAAAGGCGCCCGTCGCCGGCTGGGTCTCATACACATCGGCCACCACAGGCTTCTGCAAGGTCAGCGACACCGCGCCGATATCGTTCATCGCCAAAGCCTGCCTGTCGACCGCATGCAAGAGCGTATGGACATCGAGCACCTCGCGAACCGCGCCGACCCGTGCGAACACCGTGTTGCTGGTTTGCTTGAGCAAGTATTTGCGTTGCATCGACAGCGGTTCTTCATCGAACCAGCAGAGGTCGGCCTCGAGCTTGCGCGCGGGCTTCGGTGCGTCGTCGGGCGCCACAAAGGTATCGCCACGCGAGACATCGACATCCTCGTTCAGGCGCAAGGTCACGCACTGGCCCGCGAATGCACGTTCGACCGAATCGGTGCCGCCCGGGACCGGGGCAATAATTTCGGCGATTGTCGCTTCGCGGTTCGCAGGCAGCACGACGATGGTATCGCCAACGCGGACTTCACCGCTCTCCACCCGCCCCATATAGCCACGGAAATCGTCGGCCTGGTGGCCATCCTGGCGCGCAACGTATTGCACCGGGAAACGCAGCGCATGACGCGCACGGCGCACCGGCAGCGCTTCGAGCAAGGGCAGCAGCGGCTCGCCCGCATACCAGGGCATGCTTTCGCTGGCCCGCACGACGTTGTCGCCCTTGAGCGCCGACACCGGCACAAAACAGACGTCTTCGAGCTCGAGCTGCGCGGCGAGTTCGACATAAGCGTCGCGAATCTCGTTGAAGCGTTGCTCACTATAGTTGACGAGGTCCATCTTGTTGATCGCAACGATCACATGCTGCAGGCCGAGCAACTTGACGATCGCGCTGTGGCGCTTGGTTTGCGCGAGCAACTGAGTCTTGCCGTCGACCACGCTGACGCGAGTCGGGTCGATCAGGATGATCGCAGCATCGGCCGTCGATGCGCCGGTCACCATATTGCGCGTGTACTGCTCATGGCCCGGCGTGTCGGCAATGATGAACTTGCGGCGCACGGTCTGGAAATAGCGATATGCGACATCGATCGTGATGCCCTGCTCGCGCTCGGCTTCAAGGCCATCGGTAAGCAGCGAGAGATCGATTTCATCGCCGACCGTGCGCTTGTTCTTCGCGCGCGACAGCGCCGACAACTGGTCGGACAACACGGCCTTGCTGTCGAACAACAGGCGGCCAATCAACGTGCTCTTGCCATCGTCGACACTGCCGGCGGTAATGAAGCGCAGCACGCCGAGGTCTTCGGTTTGATTCAGGATACTCATGATCTTTTCCCTGCCCGGCTTAGAAATAGCCTTGCTTCTTGCGTTGTTCCATCGCGGCTTCGGAAGTCTGGTCGTCCATCCGTGTCGCGCCACGCTCGGTGATTTCAGTGACGGCCGTCTCGGCGATGATCGCCTCGAGGGTGGTCGCATCGCTTTCGACCGGGCAGGTGCAACTGATGTCGCCAACCGTCCGGAAACGCACCGTCGCGACTTCGCTCGTTTCGCCTTCGCGCATCGGCGTGAGGCGCGTCACCGGCACCAGCAGGCCATCGCGGCGCACGATCTCGCGTTGATGCGCGTAGTAGATCTCCGGCAGTTCGAGGCCTTCGCGGGCGATGTATTGCCAAACGTCGAGCTCGGTCCAGTTCGAGATCGGGAACACACGCAGGTGCTCACCTTGATGAAGACGAGTATTGAAGATGCTCCAGAGTTCCGGGCGCTGCGCCTTCGGATCCCATTGGCCGAACTCATCGCGGAACGAGAAGATGCGTTCTTTCGCACGGGCCTTCTCTTCGTCGCGGCGGGCGCCGCCGATCATCGCATCGAAGTTATGTTCGGCGATCGTCTCGAGCAGCGTGATGGCTTGCACGGCGTTGCGTGAATCCGTCTCGCGACGCAGACGCACAGTGCCGCGCTTGATCGAGTCTTCGACATGACCGATCACGAGCCGCGCGCCGATCTCGGCGGTGCGGCGATCGCGGAAGTCGATCACTTCCTGATAGTTGTGACCCGTATCGATATGCACGAGCGGGAACGGCAAACTGGTCTTGCGGCCGCGGCCCAGACCGAACGCTTTCAACGCAAGGTGCAGCACGACGACCGAATCCTTGCCGCCCGAAAACAGCAGCCCCGGGTTGCGGCTCTCGGCGACGAGTTCGCGCAGGATGTGAATCGATTCCGCTTCGAGCCAGTCGAGATGGTCCATCTTCTGGGCCGTGGTGGTCGGGTCGCTTTTCGCGGGTGCGTTGAGCTCAGTGCTCATGGTTCGGTCCTTCGTATGCGTGAGCAGCGCCGCGGAGGCGGCTGGGCTCGTTTGCTAGTTGCGGCGACGGGTGATGGCTGCGTCGCTTGCTTCCTGTCTTGCTTCTCTCTGCGTTTCGCGCTGGTACTTGCCGTGCTTCGCTGGTACTTGCCCTGCTTCTTGTGACGCTCAGGCAGACGGCAATGTCGACGACTGGGCTTCGGCCGGCACGATCGTGATGTGCAAGCCGCATTCTTTCGAATCGCGCGACTCCCACCACCAGCGACCTGCGCGGCTATCTTCGCCTGGCCGGATCGCCCGCGTGCACGGTTCGCAGCCGATGCTCGGATAACCCCGGGCATGCAGCGGATTCACGGGCACGTCGAAATGATGCAGATAGGCCCAGACCTCAGTTTCGGTCCATTCGGCGAGCGGGTTGTACTTCTCGATGCCGCGCGCGTCGTCGTGTTCTTCTTCATGCAGCTCGGTGCGCGTCACCGATTGCTCGCGACGTTGCCCCGTGACCCAGGCTTCAACACCCGCCAGCGCGTGATTGAGCGGCTCGACCTTGCGGATGCCGCAGCACGACTTGCGCAGATCGACGCTCTCGTAGAACGCGTTCACACCGTTGCCTTTGACATACGCCTCAACTGCGGCGGCGTCAGGATGCCATTGCTCGATCTCGTAGCCATACCGCTCGCGCACGCGGTCGAACATGCCCACCGTCTCGGCATGCAGACGACCCGTATTCAACGAAAAGATCACGATGCCCAACTTGCGCGACAGAATCGCGTGGGTCAGCAACATGTCTTCCGCGGCGAGGCTGCTGGCGAACTTCACCCGCGCATGACGCGCGTCGATCGCTGCAAGCCGCGCATCGAGACGTTCGATCTTGGCTAACAACTCAGCGCTTAGCGGAACGCCGGCTGCCGCGCTCGATGACGCAGCAGGGCTCGGAGCCGGCGCGCGCAAGGGCGAACTGAGAAGCGAACTAGAGTCCGAATCCAGGTCCGAACCCAGCGGCGACACGTCACCGCTCACCGGCGTAGCGTCGATCGAGCGATTCATGTCGCCGCCCCAGCCGTTGCACGACGGCGGAACAGCGGCAGCTTTTCGTCGTTCGCGGTCTGGTAGAGCACCGTGAGCTCGCCGAACGCATGCAGCGCGTCGTGAATATCCTTGTCCACGCGCACGGCAAAGGCGTCGAAGCCGCAACGCGCCATATAGGCCAGCTGATCGCGCAGCACGTCGCCGATCGAGCGAATCTCGCCCTGATAGCCGTAGCGCTCGCGCAGCAGGCGGGCAATGCTGTAACCGCGGCCATCGCGGAACACAGGGAAATCAATGGCGATCAGCGCGATCTCGCCAAAATCGGCGACCAGGTCGGCCGGTTCGTCATCGGGGGCCAGCCAGACGCCTACTTGCTGTCGCGAGCGTGCGCCGCGCAGGCTGTCGCGCGAGGTCTTCCAGTAGCTGAACGGAACCAGCACCTTGCCGGCCGGCAAAGCCTCAGGCGGTGGCAAGCCGCCGTCTTCCGCAGCACGTACGACGAGCCAGTCGTCGTCGATTACCGTGCGGTTTTTAATGATCTGTGACATAGCGGTGTTTTCCAGTCGTTCGTCGGTCAAGCGTTCTCGGTGTCGCGTGCGTAGACGCGTTCCTTGAACGGCGCCATGCCGATGCGTTGATAGGTGTCGATGAATCGCTCGTCGCCATCACGGTTGGCGACAAACGTTTCAATCACCTTGGACACCACATCGGGCATCTGCCCGGCCTTGAATGACGGCCCGATCACGCGCGCGAGCTTGGCGCCCTCGCCCTGTTCGCCGCCGAGCGAGACCTGATACCACTCCTCGCCGTCTTTATCGACACCCAGCACGCCGATATTGCCGACGTGATGGTGGCCGCACGAGTTAATGCAACCCGAGATATTCAGCGACAGTTCGCCCAGATCGTAGACAAAGTCGAGATCCGAGAAACGCTCCTGGATTGCCAGTGCAATCGGGATCGACTTCGCGTTGGCCAGCGAGCAGAAATCGCCACCCGGGCAAGCGATGATGTCGGTCAGCAGCCCGATATTGGCCGTCGCAAAATTCTGCGTCTTCGCGAGTTCCCACACCGCATACAAGTCGCGCTTTCTGACATCGGCGAGCACGAGATTCTGTTCGTGCGTCACGCGCAGTTCACCGAAGCTGTACTGGTCGGCCCAGTCGGCGACCGCGAACATCTGTGCGGACGTAGCGTCGCCCGGGGGCGCAATGCCCGGCTTGAGCGACAACGTCACGCTTGCGTAACCCGGCACGCGGTGCGGACGCACATTGCGCTCGACCCAGCGCGAGAACTGACGGTTTTCGAGCAACTGCTTTTCGTAGGCCGGATCCGTATCGGCGAGCTTTTCGTAGGCCGGCGGCACAAAGCCTGCCGAGACGCGTTCGAGCTCTTCATTCGTGATCGTGGCCGGGCCGTCCTTGAGGTGGGCCCATTCCGCTTCGACCTGTTCGGCGAACTTCTCGGCGCCCAGCGCCTTCACGAGGATCTTGATCCGCGCCTTATAGATGTTGTCGCGACGGCCGTAGCGGTTGTAGACGCGCAGCACGGCTTCGGCGTACGTCAGCAGGTGCTGCCAGGGCAGGTTTTCCTTGATCACCGAACCGATGATCGGCGTCCGGCCGAGACCGCCGCCCGCCTGTATGCGTGCCACGACGTTGCCGTCGGCATCGCGGCTCAGATAGACGCCGAGGTCGTGAATCAGCACGGCCGCGCGATCCTGCACCGTGCCGGACACGGCGATCTTGAATTTGCGGGGCAACCACGCGAATTCAGGATGGAACGTCGACCATTGGCGCATGATTTCCGCATACGGCCGCGGATCGACGATTTCGTCGGGCGCCACGCCCGCGAACTGGTCGGCGGTGATGTTGCGGATGCAATTGCCCGAGGTCTGGATCGCGTGCATTTGCACGTCGGCCAGCTTGCGCAGGATGTCCGGGGTCTTTTCGAGCTCGATCCAGTTGTACTGGATGTTGGTGCGGGTCGAAAAGTGGCCGTAGTCGCGGTCGAAGTCGCGCGCGATCTCCGCGAGCGTGCGCATCTGGTCGCTGCGCAGATGCCCATAGGGGATCGCCACGCGCAGCATGTAGGCGTGGCGTTGCATATACAGGCCGTTTTGCAGACGCAGGGGCCGGAACTCTTCTTCCGACAACTCGCCCGACAGACGCCGGCGAACCTGGTCGCGGTATTGCTCAACCCGTTCGTCGACGAGGGTCTGGTCGAACTGATCGTATTGGTACATGGGGCAACCTCAGTATTTTGTTTTCCGCCGACGTCCAAAGCGCTGTCGCGCCGGCTCGAAAATCGTCTCAAAGCGCGTCCGGGGAACCTGAAGAGACCGGCTCTTCCGCTCCTCGTTCGGACCGATTGCTCATTTGCAAATGACGATTGCTGCTATCGATATTGGAAAAAGTGCGTTGATCGTAATAAACTCGCTATATATTTCAAACGACTGAATTTCTCTTTTGATATGCCGCGAGGTTATATATGAACCTGCACCAATTCCGCTTCGTCCGCGAAGCTGTCCGGCAGAACTACAACCTGACGGAGGCTGCGAAGGCGCTGTACACCTCGCAGCCAGGGGTATCGAAGGCGATCATTGAGCTCGAAGACGAGCTTGGCGTCGAAATCTTCACCCGGCACGGCAAACGGGTCCGGTCGCTGACCGAGCCCGGCAGGATCATTCTGGTCTCGGTGGAGAAAATCCTTCAGGAAGTCGAGAGTTTAAAGCGTGTTGGAAAAGATTTCGCGGCCCAGGATCAGGGCAACCTGACAATCGCGGCCACGCACACCCAGGCGCGCTACTCTCTGCCGCTCGCGATCGCCGAATTCAAGCGGCGTTTCCCCAAGGTGCGCCTGTCGATCCTGCAAGGCAGTCCGACCCAGGTTGCCGAGATGGTTCTGCACGACCAGGCCGATCTGGGCATCGCCACCGAGGCGCTCTCGACCTACAAAGACCTGGTGTCGCTGCCCTGCTTCCAGTGGTATCACGTGGCCGTCGTCCAGCCCGATCACCCGCTGCTCGAGCGGGTGAACGTGACGCTCGAGGACCTCGCGCGCTATCCGCTGATCACCTATGACCCCGCGTTTGCTGGCCGCTCGAAGATCAACCAGGCCTTTGCCTTGCGCGAGCTGACGCCGGACATCGTGCTCGAGGCCATCGATGCGGACGTGATCAAGACCTATGTGGAACTTGGCCTCGGCGTCGGACTGATGGCCGATGTAGCCTTCAACGCGGAACGGGACCGGCATTTGCGGGCCATCCCGGTCGGGCATCTGTTCGGCAGCAATGTGACGCGGATCGCGCTCAAGCAAGGTGCGTATCTGCGCTCATACGTGTATACGCTGGTCGAACTGATGTCGCCGACGTTGACACGCAAGCTGATCGAGCAGGCGCTGAAGGGCGAGCACGACAACTACGAGCTGTAAGGCAAGTCCCGAACAAACAGATCTTTTGGGGAGCGCTGGATGAGGATGGGGAAGGGTTCGACAAAATTGGCGGCCATGCCGCTGCGCAAGGTTCTCGGAGGCGTCGCGCTCACCGCGACGCTGCTGACCGGGGTGGGGATGACGGAAAGCGCGCAAGCCCAGGTCGTGACAGTCGGGATCGACCTGTCGACCACGGGCCCGGCCGCAGCGATCGGGCTGTCGAGCCAGAAGGCGATCCAGATGTGGCCGCAGAAGCTCGGCGGCTGGGGCGTCAAGTACATCGTGCTCGATGACGGGAGCGACCCCAGTCAGGCGGTTCGGAATATTCACCGCTTCCTCAGCGAGGACAAGGTCGACGTTATCGTCGGTCCGAACGTGACCTCCGCGGCCCTCGCGGTGCTCGACCCGGTGGCAACGGCGGGCACGCCGATGATCACCCTGGTGGGCTCGGCCTCGGTCGTCGAGCCTCAGCAGGGCTCGCGCACGTGGGTCTTCAAGATGGCGCAGAACGACAGCGCGATGGCCGACGTGATGACGCGTTATATGGCGAACCACGGGGTCAAGACCGTCGGCTTTATCGGTTTTTCGGACGGTTACGGCGACAGTTGGCTGAAGGAATTCAGCAAGTTTGCTGAGCTGCGCAAGATCCGGATCGTCGATACGGAGCGCTTCAATCGGACCGATACGAGCGTCACGGGGCAGGTTCTGAAGCTGATCTCGGCTCATCCGGATGCGATGCTGGTGGCGGGCGCCGGCACGCCGGCCGTGTTGCCGCAGCGTGAGCTCAAGGCACGCGGTTACGCGGGGCCGATCTATCAGACGCACGGGATCGCAACGCCCGAATTCCTCAAGCTTGGCGGCAAGGATGTCGAGGGCACCTTGTTCCCGACGCAGCCGGTTGTCGTGGCGGGCACGCTGCCGGCCGATCATCCGGTGAAGAAGGTTGCCAGTACCTTTGTCGTTCAGTACGAAACAAGCTTTGGCCCGGGATCCGTGACACAGTTTGCGGGTGATGCCGCCGGCGTCTGGCCGCTACTAAACAATGCAGTGGGTCGAGCGGCGAAGATTACGTCGCCGGGCACAGGCGCATTCCGGGCCGCATTGCGCAATGAGCTCGAGCAGACGCATGACCTTGAAGTCCCGAACGGGATCGTCAACACGAGCCCGCAAGATCACGTTGGACTAGATCAACGGGCCAGCGTAATGGGCGAAGTCAAGGACGGGAAGTTCGTCTATTTGAGCAATTGACGATCGGTCTGGCCGAAGGTGTATCGAACTTTGGCCAGACAGCATAGGCACCTCGTCTGCCCGGCAAGGCCCACGGACGGGTGTTGCACTCGCGCTGACACCGATCCGCTGCCGGGGTCTTGTCGGGGCCGGCCCTTTCGGCCATAATTCTCGTCTTTCCAGGCGACCTCGTGCTTTAACGGCGGATGCATGGAAGGGTTGTAGCGGTTCGGGGCATTCCTGGAATGCCCTTGCAGTATGTTGCGATGCCCGGGTGGTGAAACTGGTAGACGCAGGGGACTCAGACCAAATTTGAGCCCTCTTACCGAAAGGTTTGAGGTGAAGCCCGTCAAACTCGGCGAAGGCCCTGAACATCATGTTCGAGCTAATACCGAGCCAAGCCTCTTGGCGAAAGTCTTGAGGAAGGTGTAGAGAGCAGACGGCGGGCACCTAAGGCATGGACCACAGTTCATGCGATGGTGAAGGCGTGCTCCAGACCACGAACAGGTTCTCCTGGCGGCGAAAGCCGAAGTGGTACGAAAATCCCCCGACGAAAGTCGTGTCGGTTCGATTCCGACCCCGGGCACCACATTGCTGTAGTACGCAGTTCCAGAAAATCTTCCCCCCAAACTTCCCGATGTCGTCGGTCAAGATCGAAGCCTGCACACTTCGCGTGGCTAAGCTCGAGCCAAGGTAGCGACTCCCCATCGCTCGCTCAAAAGCGCAATCCAATACCGGCTTCGATCACGTCAGTATCCCGGTCATAACGCGTGACGACACGATTCCACGTCACCCGAGCAAGCCAGCGTGGGTCGATCCGATAGCTTGCCGACACAGAAACCAAACCCGAAATACGGCCATCGCCCGCGCGATCCAGCGGCAGATCATTGTTCTGCGTGATCGAGACATAGGGGCCGATGCCCGCAGACAAGGCAAGCCGGTCGTCAAGAAAGGCACGCGTGGCCCACAGCTGTGCCGCCACGCCATCGCGCCGCGATTGAATGTGGCCGCCTTCGTGAAGGTAGGTCGCCGTCACATCGAGAAAACGCCACAGTCCGCGCCGGTACTCCACGCTTTCCGCGAGGGCCGACTCGGAACTGTAACTGTTGAGAATCGTCTCGCCGATCATGACCGTGACTTCGTTGTTCGTCACATTCGTCGTGTGAGCGAGTGCTTCCTGCCTCGCGCCGGGGCCGTCGTTCGCATCCAGCTGGAAACCGATGCCGAACAAAATGGCGGTCGTGTCCGGCCCACCGAATACATGCGCGCGATTCAACTGGAGCTCGGCGATCCAGCGGCTGTCGAAGTAATAAGCCGCGCGCAGGCTCCACAAGATCCCCCAGCCGTGGGTATTCGAATAGTCCCCTCCCGCTTGCGCTGCCGTTGTGTCGAAGTACCGGTACGGTCCCACACCGGCTGACCACTCCAGCCTGTCGTGCCACGTCGGCAGACGCGCCCAGAGCTGCAATGACTGGCCGTCACGATGATGGGCGGGAATGTGCCCTTCGTTGAGCCAGGAAAAACTCCACGCGGCGTAACGTCCCATCCCCTCGCGATAGTTGGCGTCCCATGAATACGAGTTCGCGCTGTCACTGACGAGGGGTCCGGCGAGCATCGAGAATTCTTGCGCATGGGCCGACCCCGACATGCCCAGGAGACCGCCGGCAAAAAGTGATGCGAACACAGTAAGAGGAAGGGAAGCGGTCTTGCGAATAGCTGGCACTGAAGGGGTCGGTCCAAATCGAAACGCCCAGCTTAGCGATCGCTATCAAGTAATACGGGGTAAACCATTACCGTTCATCAGGCGACGCTGTCG
>JAMFSK010000169.1 GCA_026225235.1 Burkholderiales bacterium | reverse complement strand
CGATAGTCTGAAAGCCCGGTGACTGCCGTGGCAGCGTTTCGTCTTCAGGCAGGCCATAGATCGGCCGGCCGTCGGCCCGCCAGGTCTGAATCACGATTCGGTCGTCGCTGAGGCCTTGGAGGACTCCGTCGGGCTGACTCGCAAGATCGGTTGTGGCGACCGCACGCGGGAGCGAGAGGGCGATCGCGCACAGCTCGTAGTCGAAGAGCTCTGCCGCCTCATTGCGCGCAGTATGAAAGATCGCAAAACCGGCGACCGTGCTTACGAGCGCGAGCCCGCAGATCAGCCAGCCGAGCAGCCAGCGCCGGATCGAATTCATCGCGGGAGCGTCGAACAATTTTGCACTCACGAGTGCGCCCCGGTCGAAGCGAGCTTCAGTAACTGCCTCATGCGACACGCGCGAGCCGATAGCCAACGCCCCGAATCGTGACGATTTGCTCGGGTCCGAGCTTGCGCCGCAGGCTGTGGACGTAGACCTCGATGGTATTGCTGCCGACTTCGTCGCCCCAACCGTAAAGCTTGTCTTCGAGCTCGGCGCGCGAGAACACGCGTGTGGGCTCTTCGATCAAGGCCTGCAGGAGCGCGAATTCACGGGGTACGAGGTGCAGGACGGCGCCCTCGAGTGACACCTCGTGGGCAGCGGGGTCGAGCCGCAACCCTCCGTGCAGATAGATTGGCAGGGCTTGTCCGGTGCGCCGTCGAAGTAAGGCTCGCACACGGGCCGCGAGCTCGTCCAGATCAAAGGGCTTGACCAGGTAGTCGTCAGCGCCCGCGTCGAGCCCGCGAATCCGGTCGGCCACCGCATCGCGCGCGGTAATGATCAGGACGGGCACGAGGCCACCCCGCCGTCGATATTCCTCCAGCACCGTCACCCCATCTTTGCGAGGCAGACCCAGATCGAGCAGGACGAGGTCGTAGACGCCGTTGGCGAGCGAGAGCTCCGCAGCGCGGCCAGAGTCCGCCCAGTCAACGGTGTAGCCGCCCTGACGCAGCGCTTCCTGGACGTTTTCCGCAATCATCGCGTCGTCTTCGATCAATAACAGGCGCATAGCCATCTCCGTTTGATCGCCATTCTCCGACAATTCAACTTAAGGGTGTCTTAAGTGGGCGCCTCCTAGACTCGGCGGACCTTGTTGCCACACGCGCTCGCGCCATCCTGGACACGCCGCTTTGCTTCGTATTCCGATTTCCACTTCCGAAGGGCCATTGCGTCTGCGAGTTATCCTGGCCGTGGTTTGCTTGCTGCTCACGCACTGTGCGAGCTATCAGCCCGAGTCGCTCGACGATGCTCAAGCCACCATCGACTCGCTTGGGCGTGTACAGATTGACCCGCACGCCATGCCCACGCCTGAACTGGCCGCTTATCGCTTTGACCCGAGCGACGGTCTCGACATGACCGAAGTGGCCATGCTGGCGGTGGCGAACAACCCCGATCTGCGTCTGAGCCGCGACGACCTCGGGATTGCCCACGCGCAGGCGTTTTCCGCTGGGCTTCTGCCTGACCCCCAGCTCGGCCTCGAAAGCGATTACCCGGCGCCGGCGTTTGCGGGTGCAACGCGGGCCTTTATCTATGGCCTCAACATCGATGTCATGGCGATCCTTCAGCGTGGCAACAATCAGCGCTCAGCTGATGCGACTGTGGCCAAGACCGACCTCGGCCTGCTATGGCAGGAGTGGCAAGTGATCGCCCAGGCACGTGAACTGTTCGTCAAGGCGCGGTTTGAAGACCAGGTGATGCCGCTGCTGAAACGTCAGCAGACGCTCTCCGCCGAGCGCTACCGGCATATTGGGGCTGCGGTGGCGTCGCGTGATCAGACGGGCGATGCATTGACCGCGGCACTGATATCCACCCAGGACGCGGACAAACAGCTCACTGATGCGCAGCGCCAGCGTGTGCAGACCCGCCACGACCTCAATGCGTTGTTGGGAGTTGCACCCACGCTCGAACTTCCCCTCGTGTCGTCGCCGTCAGCATCCGCGCCTGTCGACCTGGCCACCGTGCAGGCTGCATTGCGCGACTTACCGCGCCGCCGGCCCGACTTGCTCGCGCTCGAAGCGGGCTATGCCGCCCAGCAGTCGAAGTACCGGGGCGCGATTCTCGGCCAGTTTCCGATGCTCAGCGTGGGTTTTGTGCGCTCGCGCGATACGTCGGATGTGTACACGAGCGGGTTTCAGATCAGCATGACGTTACCGACTTTTAACCGGAATCGAGGCAACATTGAAGTCGAGCAGGCCACTCGCGGGCGACTGCACGACGAGTACCAGAACCGGCTGGCTCAGGCGCAATCCGATGTCGATCGCCTGCTTGCCGATACGACTGTCCTAGAGCAGCAACTGATGACCGTATTTGCGGCTCTGCGTCATTTGTCGGAAGCCGCAGACGCGGCGCAGCAGGCGTATGACCGCCGCGACCTTGCGATTGGCGCCTATACAGACGCGCAGACCGCTGCTCTTGGCAAACAGATCGAAGCCGCCACCCTGCGCGAATCGCTCGACGAGCAAGGAATTGCGTTGCGCGCCTTGCTAGGCGATACGTTGCCTGCTGCACAGGCGCCGGATTTGAGCTTCACGCGCGCGCAGAAGGGTTAGCGGAGCGCTGGATTTTTCTGGCGCCTCGGATGACGTCCGATGCTTGTCGAGCGACCTGAGCCATTCAAGACACCTTTGTTCGTTGATCGACGACTTGTCAAAATACCCATGCACACCCAATTCAATTCATCTTTTCTACGGCCCCACCGCGATGTTCGTCTTGCGGGGAAGAGCAATACGGTGCGCGTTGCCTGCCTCGGAGCAATGCTCGCCGCATGCTTCGGGGGCGGCAGCTTTCCGGTCGGGGCGTACGCGGATATCGCCGCGGGTCCCCAGGTCCTTGTCGAGACTGTTCCTGCACGTCAGGGCGTCATCACGCAACCTGTATCCGCCTATGGACTCGTGGCAGCAGGCGGCACATCGGTGACCACACTTAGCGTACCCTACGCTGCGCAACTTGTGCGTTGGCACGTCCAGCGCGGCCAGTCATTCGAGCAGGGCGCCGCGCTCTTCGAGGTGGTGGCCGATCCGGCAGCCGTGCTTGCGGCACAGCAGGCTCATGGCACGCTCGGTGTCGCACAGCGCGAACTCGAGCGGACCCATTCGCTTTACGACGAGCAACTCGCGACGCGCTCGCAACTCGACGCCGCTAACAAGGTGCTCGCCGACGCCTATCAGGCCGATGCCGCTCAGCAGCACCTGGGTGCACGAGCTGGCCCCGTCGCAATCGATGCCCCTTTTAACGGGGTGGTGCTGCAGTGGCAGGCCGCGCAGGGCGACAGGCTTCAGCCGGGTGAGGCGGTGATGCAACTCGCTCGCAGCGGCATATCACACGGCAACGCCGCCGATCTCGATCTGTCGGTCGAACCCTCGGACGTGCCATCCATCCACATCGGCGACACCGTGATGGTGCGCGCACTCGGGGCCGACAACCTCCGGGAGGCGATACCTGGGCGCATCGTCAGCGTCGGCGCCGCGATCGACAGCCGGACTCAGCAGGTCGCGGTTGCCGCGACGCTTGGCGGCACGGCCACTGCCTTGTTCCCCGGCAGTCACGTGGTGGCGCAGATTCTGCCCCACGGCGAGACGCATTGGATCGTGCCGCGCTCGGCGTTACTCACCGACGACGATAGCGCGTTCGTATTCCAGGTCGATCCACAGAAGAAGGCCCATCGCGTGCGGGTCGCCATCCGTGTCGAACAGGGTGCGAACTACGGGGTCGACGGACCCTTGAATCCGGGCTGGCCGGTCGTGTCAAGCGGCAACTACGAGTTGCAGGATGACTCGACCGTGCGGCTCGAGTCGGAGGCGCGCCGATGAATACGAGCCGTTGGATGCAGTTGCACCGACGCTCGCTGCTGTTTCTGATCGCGTTGCTTGCGCTGGCGGGAACCTTTGCAGCTTTGCGTTTGCCGATCTCACTTTTCCCGAACGTGCAGTTCCCGCGGGCGGTCGTTTCGCTTGATGCCGGCGATCAGCCTGCCGAGCAAATGGCCACGCGGGTGACGACGCCCGTGGAAGAAGCACTTCGGCGCGTGCCCGGCGTGACCGATGTCGAGTCGAAGACGAGCCGGGGCAGCGCTGAGATCTCAGTCAACTTCGACTGGGGCACGGATATGGCACGCGCCACGCTCCAGCTCCAGTCGTCGCTCGGCGAGATCCTCGGTTCACTGCCGGCGGGCACAACCCTGCAAGTTCGCCGGATGGACCCGACCGTCTTTCCGGTGATCGCCTATAGCCTCACATCGAGGCAGGAGTCGCTAGCGGCGCTCCATGACATCGCGCAGTTTCAGATTCGTCCGCTGCTGACCTCGGTAACCGGTGTGGCGCGCGTCGAAGTGACGGGCGGTGCGCAGGAAGAATATGAGGTGGGAGTCGATCCCGTGCGACTGGCGGCCTACAAGCTCACGCTGGGTGACGTCAGTAAAGCCATTGGGGCGGCCAATGTGCTGACGGCGGCCGGACGCATCGAAGACCACTACAAACTGTATCTTGTGATCGCGCACTCGACGATCGCCCAGATCGGCGACCTGAAGAGCGTCGTGGTCGCGACCACGGGGGGCGCACAGGTGCGCCTTGGCGATATTGCCTCGGTCACGGAGGGAACGGTACCGCAGTGGATTCGCGTCACGGCCGACGGCCAGGATGCGGTGCTGATCAATGCCTTTCAACAGCCGGGTGCCAATAGCGTCGCCATGGCCCGTGATATCCGTGCGCGCCTCGCGGATATCCGCAAACGGCTGCCTGCCGACATCCAGATCGCGAACTGGTATGACCAGAGCGAACTTGTGGTCGCATCGGCGAGCAGCGTGCGCGATGCGATCCTGATCGGCGTGTTGCTCGCGGCCGCGACGCTCTTTGCGTTCCTGCGTAACTGGAAAACAACGGCGATCTCCGTTGCGCTGGTGCCGATCGTGATGGCCGCGACTATCCTGCTTCTCGACCTGTTCGGCATGGGCTTCAACATCATGACGCTCGGCGGCATGGCTGCCGCTGTTGGGTTGATTATCGACGACTCGATCGTGATGATCGAGCACATTGTGCGGCGCATGCGGGAAGGCGGCGCCGAACGGTTTCATGGGCGCGTGATGGCGGCCGCGCTTGAGTTCACGCGTCCCCTCGCGGGTTCCTCAGCGGCAACGCTGATCATTTTTGTGCCGCTGGCCTTTCTGAGCGGTGTGACCGGTGCCTTTTTTAAGGCGCTGTCGGTCACGATGGCAAGTGCGTTGCTGATCTCCTTTCTAGTCACGTGGCTCGCGATTCCGATCCTATGTGACCGTTGGCTGACCGCTGCCGATGCCGAGGAAAAAGAAACGCGCTTCGCGCATTGGATGAACGAGCGATATGTCGGCCTGATGCAGCGCGTCAACGCCCGACCGCTTCTGATCGTATTCGCAATCGTCCCGGTGCTGGCGATCGCGGGCTTTGCTTATACGCAGGTCGGCAGCGGCTTCATGCCGTCAATGGATGAAGGCGGCTTCGTGCTCGACTATCACACGCCAGCCGGTACCTCCGTCACCGAAACGAACCGTCTGATGATGCAGGTCGAGCGGATCATCAGCGCCAACCCGAACGTCGCGACCTATTCGCGGCGCACGGGAGCCGGCCTGGGTGGCGACCTCAACGAGCCGAGCAAGGGTGACTTCTTCGTGCGGCTCAAGTCGTCGAAACGCGAACCGATCGATACCGTCATCGAGGAGATTCGCGCGCGACTCGAAACGAACGTACCGGGGGTCGAGGTCGAGTTCGCGCAATTGATGGAAGACCTGATCGGGGACCTGACCGCCGTGCCGCAGCCGGTGCAAATCAAGATCTTTACCGATGACCCGATGGTGCTCGATCACACCGCAACGGCAGTCGCCGCTGCGATTGGCAAGGTGCCGGGCATTGTCGACGTGAACGACGGGATCGATCCGGCCGGCGACGCACTGGAACTTCAGATCCGCCCCGACGCGGTCGCTGCCGAGGGTCTCGATCCGCAAAGCGTCGCGCAGGCCGTGTCAGACAGTGTCGCGGGTGTCGTGGCAACCGATTTTCAGTCCGGGCCAAAGACAATCGGCGTTCGGGTCCGCGTGATTGGCGCCTCGCGGCTGACGGACACCGCGCTGACTCAGTTACAGATCCGTGCGCCAGACGGTCAACTCGTGCCCCTGCGACGGCTTGTGAAGTTCGTCAAAGTCAGCGGCCAGCCCGAAATCAATCGTGACAACCTGAAGCGTATGGTCGCGGTGACGGCTCGCATTAGTGGGCGCGATCTCGGCTCGACCATTGCAGACGTTCAGCGTGTGCTGGCAAAGCCCGGGCTGTTAATGGCCGGCGTCTATACCGAGCTTGGCGGGCTCTATCAACAGCAGCAGATCGCCTTTCGCGGGCTATTGGCCGTGTTTGGCGCAGCCGTGGCGCTGGTGTTCGCGCTCTTGCTATTTCTCTATGAGCGGTTTCGCGTGGCCGCCGCGGTCTTGCTGATGCCTTTGCTCGCGGTGGGTGCGGTCTTTGTCGGGCTATGGGTGACGGGCATCGAGTTGAATATCTCGGCGATGATGGGCATGACGATGATTGTCGGCATCGTGACCGAGGTGGCGATCTTCTACGTGTCGGAATTTCAGACCCTTGTGCGCGACGAGGACATGCCGATTCATGAAGCGCTGCTCGCAGCTGGCCGGAACCGGCTGCGCCCGATCGCCATGACGACGATTGCCGCGATCCTCGCCCTGCTGCCGCTGGCCTTCGCACTGGGACAGGGGTCGGCGATGCAGCAGCCCCTCGCGATCGCAATCATCTCGGGGCTGATCGTGCAGTTGCCGCTTGTGCTCGTGGTTTTACCGGTGCTGCTGCGGGGCTTGCTCAAGCGTTAGGTTGACGAGGTCGCCTCGACTAGACGTGAGGCTACGAAACGGTGGTCGGCCGTAAATAGCCGCGCACTTGCAAACACCACAGCCAGCACGGTCGCGGACGCCGAGGCCGCGGCAAGCAGGAACATCACGACGATCTGGTAGCGCACCGCCTGCTCGGGATGCTGGCCTGCAAGTACCTGGCCGGTCATCATGCCCGGCAAGCTCACAAGACCCACCACTGTCATCTGATTCAGCGTCGGCATCATGCCGGCACGCACAGCGACTCGCACTGAAGTTAGCGCCGCTTCGCGCCGCGTGGCGCCGAGGGCGAGCAGCGTTTCAACCTGAGGGCGGCGCGCGGTGAGTTCCTCGGTCATCCGTTCGAGTCCAAGCGATACGGCGGTGAGTGCGTTGCCGAGAATCATGCCAAGAATCGGTATCGCGTATTGGGGCGTGAGCCAGGGACGGATACCGATCACCAGACCCAGTCCGAGCGCAGTGACAATCCACCCGCTGATGCCGATTGCCGCCAACGCATCGGTACGCAGGCCCTTGTAGCGACGCGACCCGCGCCCACTGGCCGCGATCCCCGCAATCACCGTCATCGTCAGCATTACACCGACCACGAACGGCCACTGAGGATGTGCGAAGACCCACGTCAGCACGTAACCGATCGCAAGCAATTGAACGACTGTGCGTATCGCCGCGATTGCAAGCTTCTTTTCAAGGCCGAGTTTCAGCACGATCGACAGCACGCCGTCGAAGACGATCATCGCAGTCGCAATCGCGACGTCGGTGTAGGAGAGGTCTACATAGCGAGGGGTCGTCATTTAATCGGTACTCAGCACACCGGCCTTGAGGATGGCAAATCGCGCCCCGACCCGCTTGCCCTGCGCGGGATCGTGAGTGACCCATATCCAGGCTGCCTCAGGGGTTTGCTGATACCAGGCATCGACGATTGCTTCTACCATCACGGCGGTCTCCGGATCGAGTGATGCGGTGGGCTCATCGAGCAGAAGCACGGTCGGCCCGAGTTGAAGCGTGCGCACGAGCGCGACCAATTGTTGCTCGCCACCGGATAGTTCGTCGGCCTGCTGGGCGAGAAACGCCGCGTCGTGACCCGCCCGGGCAAAGTAGGCGAGGGCGGGAGCCCGGTCGAACGCAAGGCCGCGATAGATTCCCAGGGAAAACGGGGTGAGCAGGTTGTCTTCCACCGTGCCGCCGAACAGCGCCGGACGCTGCCGAAGATAGGCCACCGTGCGGCGGTACGCTGGCACCTGTGCCCGGGCGACGGTCTGCCCTTGCCAGAGCAATGTACCTTCGGTCTGGTCTAGCAAAGCGAGCGCGCGCAGCAGCACGCTTTTGCCCGCACCCGATGGTCCGCTGAGGACCAGCCGGTCGCGCGGCGCGAGTTTCAGCTGAGTCGGGTGCAGCAGCATTGCGCCGGAGTGCTCGTCCTTGCGCGCGAGTCCAATGGCCTCGAGTGTCATCAAGTTGTCAACCTGCGTGGTGAAGCGCGGATTCTGTCGTGATGCGGGGCAATGGGTCAAGCGAAGACAATGGTTTCCACAAAGACGGGGCGGTCGAACTAGCCCTTCGCGGGAGCGCGCGTCCAGCCAAGTTCGACGAAAACCTGGCACAGCGCTTCCATACCCTTGGCATCCTCGTCGTCGAAGCGACCGACCAACGGGCTGTCGACGTCCCACACGCCGATCAGGCTACCATCGGCGGCGATCAGCGGCACGACGATCTCCGACTGCGAGGCGGAATCGCAGGCGATATGACCGGGAAACACATGCACGTCGTGCACCACCTGAGTGAGGCGCGTCTGTGCCGCGGTTCCGCAGACCCCTCTGCCCAGCGCGATGCGCACGCAGGCCGGCTTGCCCTGGAACGGGCCGACGACGAGTTCGGTGCTGTCATACAGGTAGAAACCGGCCCAGTTCAGGCCGCTGAGCGAATGAAACACGAGCGCGGCGAAGTTGGCGGCGTTCGCGATGCGATCCGTTTCATCGGCGAGGAGCGAGCGCGCCTGGGCGACGAGTTCGTCGTATTGCGCGGTTTTGGAAAGTTGCGTGGTGTCGGAAACTTCAAACATGATGCGGCCCATGGGAATCGAACGGAAAAAACAGTAAGCGTGCGCAGTTTAAAACAAAGCGCGCTTCGACGTTCAGTCCCAGGGAACCGGGTCGCCGTGGCGCCCGACCTCGACGCCCGCAGCGACCCGGTTCGAAGCAGCGAGCTATTTACCCCACGCGTACTCAAGTGTCAGCCGGTTCTGAAGAAACGTGCTCTTGCCCGGTGAGGTCTGAATGGCAAAAAAGTCTGCAATGCTCAGGCCCTTGAGCTTGCCGTCGAAATTGTAGATCGCGTAGACCAGGTATTCGGACTGGTCGATGCTCGCGACATCGCCACTGCTCTTGAGATCCATGAACGAATAACGGGCACCGACAAACCAGTTGCCCATCGGCGCACCGTTGATATCGAGCGCATACGCATTTCCCGCGCCCAGATCCTGGGTACTTGACAGGAACGGTTGGGCGAACAGCGGGCCCGAGGCGACGTTGTGTGCATAGGGGGTGACCAATGCGCCGTTCAAGAATGAGTCGTGATGCGGCGCGATATAGTCATAGCCCAGACTGAGCGTCATCGAGTTGTGCTTGACCCCAAGCTGCAGGCCGTAGACCTGACTGTCGACGTTACCGAGCAGCTCGCGTCCGTCGCCGTCCTCGTGGAAATACTGCGCACCCAGGAACGGCTTCCATGCGCCCTGGCTCGGGCTGATCTGCCCCTCGACGTAGGCCAGCTTTGCATAGTCCTGATAGGTGAAGTACCAGGCCTGGCCGTTCAACACGACCGGATCGAGCGTGACCTTGCGGGCGCCGCCGACGCCCCAGAAGCCGTTGGTCTCCTCGTTGCCGATCGTCGAGAACGAGTCGACATCCGAGTTGTACGTCGTGCGCTTCGCAAAGGAGTCGTCGATATATGACTTAAAGCGGAACATCTTGAAGGCGGTGACATAGTTGTCGGCATCGCCATAGCGTGCGGCGAAGCCCTGAAACAGTTGCGGTGCCATCCGCCAGTCGTAAGTCGACGCGAACGGCACGTCGAGCGCCTGGTTGCCGGCGGTGAACTTGAAGTTATCGCCTTCCCACTGGAGATAGGCCTCGCCCATCGCGGTCAGGTTCGGGCCGAGATACCCATCGACCTGGTCCGGATTGTCCGAGTGGTTGATGCCGCGTTGAATATAGCCGCTGACGCCGAGCGAGAAACCGTAGAGGCGGGCAGTCGTGTATTCGAGTCCGCCGCCGTAGCTGATCGTGTCTTGATTCTGGCCCTTGTTGAAGAACGCGTTGTGGGTCGAGAAATAGATGGTGCGGGCATCGCCGGAAAACTGGCCCTGGGTGAACATGTCGACCAGCGAGGTGGCGTCCTTCCTGTTCGCGGCCGGCGCCGCGGTTTCAGCCGCCGCTTCGGGGACCGTCGGCGTTACTACAGCCCCGTGGGCGTCGCCGCTCTCGGTTGCCTTCTTCTCAACTTTGTTGGCTGCTGCGGTATCGGCGGCCTTGCGTTCAGCCTTGAGTTCGGGCTTGCTTTGCGCAGGCGTTGGCGGTGTAGCCGGTGCAGTCGTGCTAGTGTCCGGTGCAGATGCACTTTGAGCGTGTGCCCCGGTCGATAGCGTAGCCAATAGCGCGAAAGTATTTCCGAGTGTAAGTTGTCCTAAACGGTGTCGCTTGCGTGCTGTTTTCATGTTGTATTGAGAAGAGGGCTAAAGGAGCCTGAGGGTTAAAAAGCTTCGGTACGGCGGTGCTAGAACACGGTTCGAATCTTTCCGGGGTTAAGTAGCCCGGCAGGGTCGTATTTGCGCTTGGCGTCGAGGATGGTCGGATCGAGCGCACCCGCGTGCTTGCCGTCCTCGAGAGTGAAAACATGGGGATCGTTGACCTTGATGCCAAGCGCTCGATGCAACTCGATCAGCTCGCGCAGGCGGTCTTCGGTCGTGAAGCGGATCAGTGGCAGGCCGACGCAGGTCACGCGGCCCTGCATGTCACGAATGAACTCGAGGTGCATTAGGACTTCGTCTCCCGCCTCGCGTGCAATGGCGTGCAATTGCTCGTGTTCGCGACCGTATTCATAGGCGGTCTGCAGATAGGTGAGGGCCTTGTCGTCACGCAAGGCATGGAGCGTCGTGTGGTTCCAGCAGTACTCGAGGAGCGTGTACTGCGTTGCGCTTTCTTCTCCGCTGTTCTGTTGCCATGCGATTCGACCACCGTGCTCGGCCGCGAGGACGGCCAGCGGTTCACGGCTTTGCGGCGTAGTCACCGCAACGACGACATGTTCGCCGGCCGAGACATGCGGCACGAGCTTGCTGAAGTAGGGCGCGACGGTATCGGCGAAGAGTGCGACCTCGTTTTTGGGGATCGCCGGCGCGCTTGCGAGTGCGTGTGCAAACGCATAGGCACGTTCGCCATCGGGGAAGGCCAGCACGTATTCGTCCCAGTCGAGCGCCGGCGCCAGCGCGAGTTCGATTTCAAGCACGATGCCGTTGGTCCCATAGGCGTGCGCAATGCGCATGGCCTCAGGTGCGCGCAATTCAACAATTCGAGGCTCCGTCTCGATGGTCATGAGCTTGACCCCCAGGATGGTGCCGGTGGCGCCAAGGGGCCCGTAAGCAATCGAGCCCACACCACCGAAACCACCGCAGAAGAGGCCACCGAGTGTAGCCATGCGGTACGTCGAGGGAACGCAACGCAGCGCCCAGCCCTGCGGTTTCAACAAGGCATCGAGGGCCGCCAGCTTGATGCCCGCCTGGGCCCGAGCGACACCGTCCTTAACCCAACGCAGGCTGGTGAGGGCCGTCATGTCGATGACCACTCCGCCTTCGAGCGGGACCGCCTGGCCGTAGTTGCCGGTGCCCCCGCCGCGCACGGTGAGAGGGATGCCGGCCATGGCGCAGCCGGCGACGACGAGCCGCAGCTCGTCTTCGTTGCGCGGGCAGACCACTGCTTCGGCAACCTTATCTTCGAGCTGTCGTTTCAGAACGGGGCTGAACCAGTGGAAGTCGCGCGACAGGCGCTTGAGATGCACCGGTGCCGTGATCCAGTTCAGTTGGGGCAACGCGTTGCGCAATGCGTAGAGGCTTTCGGTATGGAGAGTCATGGAAGATCGTTAAGGCCAGGTGAGGCAAAAAAACTGCGAATACGGCAGCCGAGTCACTCGGCCGAATGCAGCGGTGCGTCAGCCACCGCAGGATTGGTGCTGCCAGCGAGTACGGCGTGTGTTTTGCGCCGCACACCGCTCATCCGGGACGATCGGATTCGCTCTCGTGCCAGTGGCCAATGGCCAGCCGGGACAACAACGACATCAGCGCGAACAAGGCGATGCCCGTCAGTGAGATCAGCGCGAGCGCCGCAAACATGCGCGGAATATTGAGCTGGTAGCCGGACTGCAGGATTTGGTATGCCAGACCCGTGTTGGTGCCCCCGGTGCCGGCGACAAACTCCGCTACGACGGCACCAATCAAGGCGAGGCCGCAAGCGATCCGGAGGGCGGCGAAGAAGAACGGCAGCGCGGTGGGAACCCTCAGGCGCAGTAAGACCTGGAGGCGCGACGTGCGCTGCAACCGGAAATACGCGAGCAAGCCGGACGGTACGCTGCGCAGCCCGAGCGTGGTGTTCGAGATGATCGGAAACACCGCGACCAGCGTCGAACACACCACGAGCGCAAAGGTCGTGTTGTGGACCCAGATGATGATCAGCGGGGCAATCGCAACGATGGGCGTCACTTGCAGCAGGACCGCATAAGGAAAGAAGGCGGTCTCGATCAACCGGCTCTGCACAAACACGAACGCTAGCGAGACGCCGATCACGATCGACAGCAGGAACGAGAGCACGGTGATTTCGAGTGTGAACAGCAGCGCGTGCCCAAGCAGCGGCCAGTCCTGAATGAGCGTGACAAAGGTCAGCCCCGGCGACGGCACCAGATAGGTGGGCACCTTGCAGGCAACCACCACCCATTGCCAGAGCAATAGCAAGACTGCGGCGAGAACGGCCTGCACCAGCACGCGCTGGACTTGCGAGCGCGCCATCAGCGGCTGCCTCGTGCGACGGAGCGTGACAATCATCAGTCGATCTCCTGATCGGTACTGGCCTCGACGAGACACTCGTGAAGCCGCATCGCGTATTCGCTGAAGCGCGGCGAAAGACGGAACGTCGGCAAGCGCGGAAACGGCTCGTCGATCGTGACTTCCGCGACGACACGGCCCGGGCGTGCAGCCATCACGACCACCCGTTGAGAAAGAAACACCGCCTCATGGATCGAGTGCGTGACGAACACCACCGTCAGCCGCTGGCGTTGCCAGAGTTCGAGGAGATCGCCGTCGAGCCGGTTGCGGGTGATCTCGTCGAGCGCGCCGAAGGGTTCATCCATCAACAGCAAGTTTGGTCGCACCACAAGGCCGCGCGCGATCGACACGCGCATCTGCATGCCGCCCGACAGCTCGCGCGGCAGGGCATGAGAAAAGCGGCCGAGCCCGACGAGGTCGAGCACGTCATGCACACGCTGGTCGGCCTCTCGCTTGGGCACGCGTGCGAGTTCGAGCGGTAGCTGGACGTTGCGAAACACCGTATGCCAGGGCATCAGTGTCGGCTCCTGAAACACATACGACAGCGTGTGCCCGGTTTCCGGCAGCCTTGCTACCGGCTTGCGCCAGAGCAGGAGCCTCCCGTCGCTCGGTTCGACCAGACCGGCAACCATTTTGAGGAAGGTGCTCTTGCCGCATCCTGACGGCCCGAGCAGCGTGACGAATTCGCCCTGCGGAATGCGCAAGTCTACCGGCCGGAGCGCCTGCGTGCCGTTCGCGTAAATCTTTTCCGCAGACTGGGCCTCGACTGCGAGGGTCTGTTCGACCGGCTGCAAGCGGCTCCCGATTGGCCGGCTCATCACGGCGACGCTCATGGAAGCACCGGGCTACGATCAATAAAGCGTGTCGTGTACAACTGATCGAGCGGCACGGTCTTCGGATCGACCAGACCATTGTCGACCGCCATGGTCCAACTGGCTTTTACGCGTTCAGCCGTGATCACGCCGATGCCCTGCGTCTTTGCGTCGCCGCCGGTCACAAGTCCGCTCGCCTTCAACGCCTTGACCGCATAGTCGAGCTGAGCCTGGCTCATATCAGGGTTCTCCTTGCGGATCACCGCATCGCCCGCGGCCGGGTTCGCCAGGTAGTCCTTCCAGCCCTGCATCGAAGCCTTGAGGAACGCCGCCAGTTGATCGGGATGCTGTTCGATGACGTCTTTGCGGCATGCAATTGCATTGCCGTACGGCGGATAACCGGCATCGCTCAAGGCAAATACCTTGAATTTCGCACCCGCCTGAGTCAGGGCGAACGGCTCGGACGTCAGGTAACCCTGCTGCGCGACGTTTTGCCCTGCCATAAACGGCTGGATGTTGAAGGTGTAGGGTCGCACCTGCTGGTCACTGAAGCCGAGCTTCACCTTGGTCCACGGCCACCAGCTCGAAAACGCCGCGCTCGAGGCTAGGATCGTGCGGGTGCGCAGCGCCTTGATATCCGGTACGTCGGTGTGGGCGATCAGCACGGTCGGGTCGTGCTGGAACGATGTGGCGACCAGTTGCATCGGTACCCCGTGTGCACGTGCGCTCATAGTGCTGATGTCGTCGCTGATCACGCACTGGGCCTGACCGGCCGCGAGTAGTTGCGTCGAGTTCACTTGCGGTCCACCCATGCGTACCGTTACGTCGAGCCCCACTTGCGTGTACAGGCCTTCGGCCTGCGCTTCGTAGAAGCCGCCGTGTTCAGCTTGTGCGTACCAGTTCGTGATCAGGGTGAAAGGGGCGCCCGGGGATGTTCCCGCCAGAGCGTGCTGAAATGGGCCGCACAAGGTCGCGACGCACAGGCTGGCATGGGCGATTCGCACGAGGGCGCGCGGGGCGCGGCTTTGGGTGAATGACATCGACAAGACTCCTGCGAAGAGGGGAAAAAGCAGCAAGACACAGCGCTCAGCCGCGGCGGCACGACTCGATATGTCCCGTGTACTGGCTACGTGCCCAGCTCACGGCCTCGCGTACTGGCCAGTCCATCCGGTAGACCTCGCCGATGGCCTTGGCCCACTGCGTGCCGAGTTGCTCGAGCAGTGCTTCGCCCTGTTCAAGCGTGGCCCCGCGCGGATCGCCGATCACGCCGCTAGGCCCGAAGTCACGCGCGCACCACGCGGCGGCCGGCCGCGTGCTCGACAGCGTCGGGCAGGGGAACGGTGCGGGGATGTTCGCTTCGGCAAGGTCGAGCCGGACGGTCTGCGGCGCGAGTGCCATGAGGATCGCGGTCTCGCCATGACCTGCGTGCATGGCGAGCTTGCGTTCGTGATCGGGGATGAAACTCTCGTCGTGCGGAACGCTCCACGCTGAGCGCACGATGATGACGAAGTCGCCGTGACGCAGGCGGAGCTCGCGGGCGGCCATTTCAAGCGGTTGCGGTTGGCCGCCATGCGCATTGACGATCACGAATTTGCGGAAGCCGGCGCGATAGATCGACTCACCGATTTCGATGGCCGTGTGCAGCAGCAGTTCGCCGGTCAGCGTCACCGTGCCGGGGAAATGCAGATGTTCGTCGGATTTGCCATAGGTAATCGGCGGCAGTGCAAAGGCAGGCACATCGTCGGGTAGCAGAGACATAGCCTTGCCGACCACACCGGCAGCCACAATGCTGTCGACTGCGCACGGCAGGTGCGGGCCATGTTGTTCGATCGCGCCGGCGGGCAGCACGATCACCGTGTTCGCGCGGTCTTCGAGTGCGTCGATGGCGGTCCAGCTCAGGTAGGGCAGAAAACGTTCGGGCGGAGTGTAGCCGTGCAGCATCATGTTTCCTTCAGTAAGCCCCGGACAGCGTCGCGGCGGCATGGCGAATCGGTGTGGGGATCGAACGACGCCATGCGGCTATCGTCGATCGGACTTGAAACATGGCGGACCGGGCCGCTTCACCGTCGCTGTAAATAGGCGGTGGCCTCGACTTCGATGAGGATGTCGGGCGACGGCAGCATGGCGCTGACCTCGACCACCGTCGAGGCGGGCGCGGCGTCGGGGAAGAAGCGCTTTCTGACGCGGCTGTAATGCGGAAAATGGTCGAGGTTCTTGAAGTACTGCACCAGCTTGAAGACATCGCTCATCTGGCCGCCGGCGCTCTCGATGGTGCGGCGGATGCTGTCGAGCACCGCCCAGCTCTGCGCGATGATCGGACCTTCCTTGATATCGACTGAAAACTCTCCCGATCGGCCGAGCGAGTCGGCGACCTCGGCCGGGATGTCCTGATAGCCGTTGACGATCAGGCCCGCGGACGGATTCACGGCGATCACGCCGGACAGGAAAACGAAGTCGCCGACCTGACGAAAGGCCGCATAGCGGGCAAGCGGTTGGGCAATATCGGGTGGTGCGTTCAAGACGGGCTCCTCGAGCAAGGGGTTCGGTCAACAGGTTCAGAAGGCAGGCAAGGCCGCGCCGCCGCGGATCAGCCGCCGTGCTTCAGCAGAGGGCCAGACGTAGGCATCGCTATCGGGGAACACGGTCAGGTCACCCGGCAGGCCGACCAAGGTAGGGTTTGGCAAAGGCGTGCCACTGACCCAGTCCGTGCGGCAGATCGCTTGCGACCAGACATCGAAGGGATTGTCGAGCTGGCCCGCGATGACTGCGAGGCGCAACGCGTCCAGCGGATCGTGGGTGCCGATTGGACAGAACGCGTCCTGGACGTTGTCGCTGCCGATCAAAACCGGGATATCGCGCATGCGCGCTTCCTTTAGCAAAGTCAGTCCGCGATAGCGTGGGGTGCGCCCGGCGACGGCGTCTTGCAGCATCAGATTGGTGATCGGAAGCGCCACTAGCGTGATCGGCGCACGCGCCACTTTGTCGAGAATCGCCAGGGCTTCGTTCTCCGGCTTCGCGGCCAGCGCGCAGACGTGAGAACAGACAATGCGGCCGCTAAAAGCGAGTTCTGTCGCACGCCGCGCGATGAACTCGAGTCCACCCGCGCGCGGAGACAACTCCTCATCGACGTGCAAGTCGAGATCGAAGCCTGCGTCGGCGGCGAGCGTCAGCAGGTGGTCGAGCGCAACGGGGTCTTCGTTGCTGGTGTGGATGAAGCCGCCCAGCACGGCATCGGGCGTCGCCTCAATTTGGCGAACAATCGTTTGCGCGTCGAGCCGCGACTTGAACAGGGGTAATGGCACGAGCGCAATGCATTGAAGACGTAGGTGCTGGCGCCATACCAGAGCAAGATCGGCGATCACGCTCCAGGCGAGCGGCGCTTCCGGATTGGTCCAGTCGATATGTGTACGCAGATGTGTTACACCGGCTTGCGCGGCGGCTTCGAGCGCGCGCTCGGCCCGCCCGCGCAGATCTTCGCGTGTGTAGAGCCGCGAATCCCGACGGGTGGCTTCGATTGCGCTGAGCAGGCCGGGTTGCAAGGGGCCGAGCCGCGAACGGGTATAGGTCTTGTCGAGGTGGGCGTGAGCTTCGAGCAGGCCGGGTAACACGAGTGCCCCTGCAAGATCGAGCGCTTCGACTGCGTCGCCAGATGCGACTGTGCCTGGTGTTTGCTGACCAGCCGGGCCAACCGACGTGACGTGCCCGTTATCGATCTGGATCACCGCGTGCACAGGCAGACCGTGTTCGGTGGGCCAGCCGAATGGCAACAACCACGCGGGCAACCGCGCGCCCGACACGATCTGACGCGCGGAAGCGCTTAAGTTCGAGTATGTAGGCATCTCAGAGCTCCAGCACAAGGGAGGGCGACGCGCAGCCTGCGACGCAAAGCGCGACGTATTCGGCACGCTGCTCATCATCAAGGCACTCGTCCCGATGAATCGGTATGCCGTCGTGGTATCGGGCCACGCAACTGCCACAGATTCCCTGTTCGCAGGCACTGTCGATCACAAAGTTGTGCTCACGCAGCGCCTCGAGCAGCGTCTGGCCCGGTTGCAGGGCGACGCGGCGATTGCTCGCGCTCAAGTGAAGTTCGGCGCCGCTCGCAAGCGGCGCGATCGGGACCGTGCTCAATGCAGCAGCTTCGGTGCTTGCCCCAAAACTTTCTTGATGCCATTGCGAACCCGGGATCGATCCGCATGAGGCGCGCATCGCCCGCATGAACCCATCAGGGCCGCAGCAATAGACATGGGTGCCCGAGGGCATGCCTGCGATCAAATCGGAGACGCACAGGTGCGCGCCATCGTCAAAGTGACGCAGCGTGCGATAGGCCCACGGAGCCTGTTCAAGCAGGGCGCTGAAAGGCAGATGCTCGGGGCTGCGAGCAAACGTCGCGAAGGTGAACTGCGCGTGCCGTCGATGTAGTTCATGCGCCATCGAGAGCAGTGGTGTAAGACCGATTCCGCCCCCAAGCAGCACATGGTGGGGGGCATGCTCGGCGAGCCCGAACAGATTGTGCGGCTCGCTGATTTGCAGCGACATGCCGACGTGTCCTTGCTCGTGAAGCGCAAGTGACCCACCGCGTCCTAGGTCCTCGCGCTTGACGGCAATGTCGTAGTGCGCCAAGTCCGCCGGATCACCGCACAGGGAATAGGCGCGCACCACGCCAGGGCCGATGCCGACCAAAACATGCGCACCCGCACTAAACGCGGGCAGCATCGAAGCGTCTGCCGCGCGCAGGCGGAAACGCGTGACTTCCTTTGTCAGCCGGGTGACTTCGGCAATGACCCCGCTCGTTTGAAGGCTCGACATGATGCAAAAAGTTTGACCGATTGGTTTGATCTAATGGTCAAAAAGCAAGTCATGTGCCGAGCCTACGTTTTTAAGCAAATACAGGAGATAGGCGTTCCGATATATGCGCTATCGGGAGGCCGGGGGGAGACCGCAGCCCTGGAGCACGAAGGTCACCAGTTCGTCGAGAATGTGTTGCTGAAGCTTGCGGCCGCGCAGAGAGGCATCGAGCATGCGTTCGGCCTGGATCGCGTAGTCGGCGTAATACTGGGTCAGGGCCCACATGTGCATGATCAGCAAACGTGCGTCGAGCGCGCGCAGCTCCCCGGCCTTGACCCAGCCTTCGATCATCGCGACCTTCCGGTTGGTCTGGGCGACAGCGTCAGGCCAGAAGGTCGCAAGGCGGTGACCGCCACTGAGCAACTCGGTCGTGAAGATTCTCGACAGCTCGGGTTGCTTGAGGGCAAAGCGCAACTTCTGCTGGATATAGAGGGCGATGATGTCGCTCGGAGACTGGTTCTCTTCGCCGAACTCGAAGAGGTGTTCCCAGGTCTGCATCAACTCGCCAAGGATCTGCGCATAAAGCGCTTCCTTGTCTTCAATGTAATAGTGAAGCTGCGACTTGGTAAGTCCCGCGCGCTGAGCGATCGCCTGCGTCGAGGCACCGGCGAAGCCATGCTGGCTGAACTCGCTGATCGCGGCGTTGCGGATCGCCTCCATGGTCTCGATCCGGCTTTGACGGGCTTTACCCGCCACGGCGTCGGTTGCTGCCTTCTTCATTGTTGTATCGCTCGTAGGTTTCGCGGGCCGAGGGCGAAGTTTAAGTGTTTGTCGGCCGGCCCGGGCGAGCGAAGCGCAGCAGGGGTTTATTTCAGCGCAATTTGACTGTAAGCCCTTGATTTTTTGGCGATGCCCCCGTCGATCCCACGATTCCAACGAGGGTTTCCGCTGAAGCACGCGCGCCCAATGCTCAGACTGCACGAGGGGGATGACGTCGCACGCCGCGAGACGACCTATCCGAACTGGAATCCCGACAGCGCCACTTGCCCGAACAGTCGATCAGCATAGATACTGCGGCCCGGATCGTCACCCGCCGCGCCAAGCGCCACCATCAGCGGAAGCAGATGCTCTTCACGCGGATGCGACATGCGCGCGCCCGGTGCTTTTGCCCAGTTTGCTAGGCCTTTCCAGCGTTCATCACGATGTTCGTGCTGCACGACATCATTGAGCCATTCATCGAACGCTGCTGCGGCTTGAATACCAGGCCTCGAAAACCCGTCCCGCAAGTTATGCGACGTCATTCCCGAGCCCACGATCAACACATCCTCATCACGCAGCGGCGCCAGCGCACGGCCGATCTCGAGGTGTTCCTGCGGTGACAAGCCAACACGCAGCGAGAGCTGCACGATGGGGACGTCGGCGTCTGGGTAGATCAGTTTGAACGGCACAAATACGCCGTGGTCGAGACCGCGCTTGGACTCGGTCGCAGTCGGGATACTCGCACCCTCTAGCAGCAAGGCCACGCGCGCCGCCACTTCCGGTGAGCCCTGCACGGGATACGCGAGCCGGTAGGTATGTTCAGGAAAGCCGTAATAGTCGAACAGAAGGCTAGGGTTGGTCCCCGTGTGGACAGTGGGTACCTCGCATTCCCAGTGGGCCGACACGACCAGCACCGCCTTAGGGCGTCGCCCGACCTGGCCGTCGATCGAACGAAGATGGGCAGCCATCGCGTCCCACGCAGTGGGTTGGCCGGCAGGCGGGTCCATAAAGAAACAAGGACCCCCGCCATGCGGGATCATAAAAGTGGGCAGACGATTCGACGACATGATGGCTTTCGTTCTCAATGTGAAGAGTGGCGTACAACGCTGCGAAGTCGCGCGAGTTGTACCGCTTATCGTGACACTATCGCGCGGCCGTCATCTAATCAATGAGGTAATTTCGATTCAAACTATCGAGATGTTGGATATCGGAGAGTTGGGTCAAGGCATGACCCGGTACAGACGGTAAGCATCGACTCTGCGCCCTCGATGCGCGCCGTTTGATGAAGCCAGTGATTGACTGCCACAATGTCGTCTTTCCCCACCAGCCTATCGGCCCCTAACGCGCATGAACACCTTGCAGGAAGCTGTGAGCCTGCACGCCCAGGGCCAGTTCGAGCGCGCCGTGGCGCTCTATCTGCAGATCCTCGAACACGAGCCGCAAAATGCCGATGTCATGCACCTGCTCGGCCTTGCAACGCTGAATGGCGGCCATGCTGCTCGCGCAGTCGGGCTCCTTCGGGAATCCATCGCGATCAATCCTGTCTCGGTCGCAGCGCAAGCGAACCTTGCCCGAGCCCTGCAGGCGACAGGCAACCGAAAGGAAGCACTCGATCATTTCGATCTCGCTATCTCGGCCGCGCCCGGGAATATCGAAGTGTTGATGGACCGTGGCAATCTGCTTGCCGAACTAAACCGCATGCCGGAGTCGCTGGCTAGCTTCGATGCGGTGCTCGCCATCAACCCGGCTCATGTTGGCGCCTTGAACAATCGCGGCAAAATCCTCGCCCTCCTGCGGCGTCATCAGGACGCGCTGCTTGCACTGGACGCGGCCATCGCGCAGGACCCCGGCTTTGTTCCGTCCTGGGTCAATCGCGGTAACGTGTTGACCTCGTTATGCCGCTTCGATGAAGCCTATGCCAGCTTTGAACATGCACGAGCGATCGCGCCAGATTCGCCGGATGTACGCTGGAACGCGAGCTTTCTCAAGTTGCTTCGGGGCGATTTTCATACAGGGTGGGAAGACTTCGAAGCTCGGTGGGCGATCCCCGCCTTTGCGCAGCGACGTCACGTCCATCTTCCTGTCTGGCAAGGCGATCACGATATCCGCGGCAAACGCGTGCTGCTTTGGTACGAACAAGGCTTTGGCGATACGCTGCAGTTCTGCCGCTACGCCATCATGGTCGCCGCGTTGGGCGCGGTGGTCGTGCTTGAGGTTCAGCCGGCGCTCAAGCCCTTGCTCGCGGCGAGCTTGCGCCATGCGGCACTGGTCATCGCGGCCGGTGAACCGGTTCCGCCTTGCGATTTCGCCCTCCCGCTGATGAGCCTGCCGCACGCGTTTCGCACGGATAGCCGCACGGTGCCCTATGCGCCGGCCTACTTGCAAGCCGACCCTGTTCGCGTCGTCGAATGGGAAGCAAACCTCGGAGCGCGAGCCCAGCGACTTCGCATCGGTGTCTCATTCTCGGGCAATGTGAAACACAAGAGCGACATGGAACGATCGCTGAACGGGGCTCTCTTCGAGCCTCTGGCTCGACGTGCTGACCTGTTCATTGTGCAGAAGGGACTGCGCGAGGCGGATGCCTCAATGCTTGGGGAACTGCCGGGTGCTCGTTATCTCGGCGACCACCTCGGCGACTTCAGTGATACGGCCGCGGTGATCGCGAACCTCGACTTGGTGATCAGTGTCGATACGTCCCTCGCTCATCTGGCCGGGGCCCTGGGCAAGCCCGTCTGGGTCTTGCTGCCGGCAAGCCCCGACTGGCGCTGGCAACTCG
>JAMFSK010000168.1 GCA_026225235.1 Burkholderiales bacterium | reverse complement strand
CGGCGGCCTGCACGAGCGACTTGGTGTCGCATTGCTCGTCGATCACCAGCACGTCCTTGCCTTGCCGCGCAAGCGCGGCGGCGAGGTTGATCACGGCACTGCTGGTGCCCGCCTGCTCGTCTCCCCCGACGAGCGCCACCATCCTCGGCGCATCGCGCGAGAGGAGGCGCCGCAGGCCTTCTGCCTGATCCAGGACATGTTTATCCAAAGCGAACCTCACTCAATTCAGCGGTCGACCGAGCCTGCACCCCGCCCATCAGCACCGGGAAATCGTCATCCAGCGGCGTGAAAGGCGAGCTCTCACGCGGAATGCAGAACGCGCTCTTCATCAGAAAGGGCTTGCCAGCGACATACAGGTTTTCCGGGACTTTCTGGCCGGTCGACACGTAGTGCACGGGCAAGCGGTAACGGATCACGGTGTCGAGCACCGCGCCGATATTGGTGGCTTCATCGAGCTTGGTCAGGATGCAGCCCGCGAGGTCCGGCTGGTGGCCGGGCATCGGGTGACTGCGATAGGCATGCACGACTTCATTTAGCGTATCGCCGTGGCTCGTTGCATTGAGCAGCAGCAGCCGCTGTACAGGCCTGCCCGTACCGCAGAGCATGGCAATCTGTTCGGTCAGCGCGCGGTCGCGCTGGCTCATGCCGATCGTATCGATCAGCACGATGTGTTTGTTGCGCAGTTCGTCGAGCGTGAGCTTGAGATCGGCGGCGTCCTTGACGGCGTGAACCGAGACGCCAAGGATCTTGCCGTAGATGCGCAGTTGTTCGTGGGCGCCGATCCGGTAGCTGTCCGTCGTCAGCAGCGCCACGCGTTCGGCGCCGAAGCGCATCACGCAGCGAGCGGCGAGTTTGGCGGTGGTGGTCGTCTTGCCCACGCCGGTCGGTCCCATCAGGGCATAGACGCCGCCGCGCTCCATCATCGCGTCTTCGTCGTCAAGCACCGGCAGGTTGCGTTCGATCGCGCTACGAGCCCACTCGAGCGCCGCGGGGGCCTCGCTCAGGGTCGTCGGCATCCGGTCGAGCAACAGGTTCGTGAACTGTGCCGAGAAGCCAGTCGACAAGAGCGTCTTGGCGACCTGATTGCGTACCGGCTGGCGGCGTTGGCGTTCCGACCACTGCAGGCCGGCAAGCTGTTCTTCGAGCGCGCCGCGCATTGCACTGATTTCGCCGAGCACGGAGGACGTCACGCGGGCCAGCAGGGCTTCCTGCAGTTCGCTCGCCGCGGCGGCCGTCTCCGCCAGTTCGCGTGCCGCTTCGGGGGCGCGCTTCTGAGCGGTGGCTTCTGCTGCGCGAGCCGGGTTTTCTTCGCCCTGATGTGCGCGGTGGATGAACGGCGTGTCGGCTACATCGACGGCGTCGAAAGAGTAAGACGCCGGCGGTTGCGGAGCCGACTCTTCGCGCGGGGCGGTGGTCCGGCCAAGGCCCTTGCTGGCCGCTTCGGACGGCGTCAGCGGCACGAAGTGCTGATTGATGCTGGCGAGTGCGGCACGGGCGGCAAGCGCACGGGCGAGCGGATCGTCGCTTTCTCCCTGCTCGGCAAACGTCGCGGCCGGTGCGGGCCCCGCGTCTTGCGGCGCGGCCTGGCCGGGTGATGCGTCCACCGGCTGGCCGAAGGTCGAGGCAAATGAATCGTAGCCGCCATTCGCGTAAGGGTTCGACGCGGCGGGGACGGCTTGCGCGAGGCGTTCGCCGAAGCTGCCGGGGCTGGCCATGGCGCGGGCGTGGGCGACGTCACCGAACACATCGCTCGGCTGCGCTGCCGTGCCCGGTGCGGTATAGGCCGTGGCGGACAGCGTGTCGTAGTGCTCGCCGGCGAACAGCGCGCCGGTGAGCTGCGCGTTCTGCGCGGCCAGGCCTTGTGGGCTATGGGCGCTCAGCGTGGCGGCCGGCGCGGCGCTTTGGTGCTGGGACGGGTGCGCGCCTGCATGTTGAGGATTGGCATTCGGCGCGAAGCCGGACGACGACACGGGATCCGCACTGGGGGCCGGAGCCGCGAGCTGTTCGCGACGCGGTGCACGCGACGCGCTGCGGGCGTCTTCGTGAGTCGGCGAGGCGAGCGAGGCGAGTTCGTCTTCAGCGAGCGCGACGAGTTCGACACCGCCTTCGATGGCGCGGTTCGACAGGACCACGGCGTCGTCGCCAAGTGCTTCACGGACGAGACGGAGGGCTTCGCGGG
>JAMFSK010000167.1 GCA_026225235.1 Burkholderiales bacterium | reverse complement strand
TCGAGGCGCCAGGCGGCGAGTACGTCCTTGAGGGCACGCGTCTGGTCTTCGAGCGAACCGGCGGCGGCAGCCGACTGTTCGACGAGCGCGGCGTTCTGCTGTGTCACGTTGTCCATCTGGGTCACAGCGCGGTTGACCTGCTCGATGCCGCCGCTCTGTTCTTCCGAGGCGGCGCTGATCTCGCCCATGATGTCCGTCACGCGTTGCACGGCCTGCACAATGTCCGACATGGTGCGACCAGCGCGACCGACGAGTTCGGAGCCGCTCGCCACCTTGTCGGCGGAGTCGCCGATCAGTTCCTTGATTTCCTTGGCGGCGGCCGCGCTGCGCTGGGCCAGCGTGCGCACTTCACCGGCCACGACAGCGAAGCCGCGACCTTGTTCACCGGCGCGTGCCGCTTCGACGGCCGCGTTCAGCGCGAGAATGTTGGTCTGGAACGCGATGCCTTCGATCACGCCAATGATGTCGGCGACTTTCTTGGAGCTCGCGGAAATCGCGTCCATCGTGCTCACCACCTTGCCGACCACTTCGCCGCCTTGCGACGCAATGCCCGAGGCGCTGACGGCGAGTTGGCTGGCCTGACGCGCGTTGTCGGCGTTCTGACGCACGGTGGTAGTCAATTGCTCCATGCTTGACGCCGTTTCCTGCAGCGAGGCGGCTTGCTGTTCGGTGCGGGCGGAGAGGTCCGTATTACCGCTCGCGATTTCACGCGCGCCCTGGTCGATCGAGTCGGCCCCGGCACGCGCCGAACGCACGGTCTGGCTCAGGCCGTCGCGCAGCTTGCGGATCGCGCCAAACAGGCGGCCGATTTCGTCGGTGCTGTTGGCTTCGACACGGATGGTCAGGTCGCCCGTCGCGATCCGTTCGCAGAAGCTCACACAGGCTTCGAGCGGACGCACGATCTTGCGCGCGAGCACGGAATAGATCACGAGAAGCAGCGTGAGTGTGGCGAAGGTGGCTACGGTGCTCACGATATTTTCGGTCGCACCCTTGCCACTGAAGGTCAGGGCGATATCGGCCCAGCCACCTACCACGGTCAGCACGGCGATGGCAGCCAGTGCGAGCGTGAGGCTCATTCGAATCGTGAGGTTCTTGAACATTATGCTTTTCTCGTCGCCGCAGGGGTCGGTCGGGTAGGGCGCGCTCGCCTAGGCGGCGACACGCTCCATCAGCGCCATTTCTTCGCTGGTCATCAACTTCTCGATATCCATCAGGATCAGCATGCGGCCTTCGACCGTGCCCAGACCCGTCAGGAATTCGGTATTGAGGGTCGAGCCGAATTCCGGCGCGGGTTTGATCTGATCGTTGGTCAGCGTGAGTACATCCGACACGCCATCGACCACCATGCCCACCACGCGGCCGGCGACATTCAGGATGATCACGACGGTCTGGTGGTCGTACTCCACACGGCCCAGGTTGAACTTGATGCGCATGTCCACGATCGGCACGATGATGCCGCGCAGATTGATCACGCCCTTGACGAACTCGGGTGCGTTGGCGATCCGGGTCACGGTGTCGTAGCCGCGGATCTCCTGCACCTTGAGGATGTCAATGCCGTACTCTTCTTCGCCGAGTGCGAACACCAGGAATTCCTGGCCGGCTGCTTCGGCTTCCTGCGCGCGCCCGCGGGCGGCGCTCATTGACTTGATGTCTGCCATGTCTGTCTCAGTGGTTCAAAGGGTCATGCCGCGGCATGCTGGGTGGTCGAATGTCCGCGATGCAGGTCGCGTGCGAGGCGCGACAAGGCAGCAACGTCGACAATCAGCGCGACACTACCGTCGCCGAGAATCGTCGCGGCCGAGATGCCGTGCACTTTCCGGTAGTTCGTTTCGAGGTTCTTCACCACAACCTGTTGCTGGCCGACGAGTTCGTCGACAAGCAGCGCGAAGCGGCGGCCTTCAGCCTGCATGATCACCACGATGCCCTGGGTCGGCTCGGTGCGCGCATCGGCCACCGTGAAGGTGGCATGCAACTCGACCAGCGGCAGATACTCGCCGCGCACTCGCACCAGACGCTCGTTGCCGGCGACGGTGTAGATGTCGGCGGCGGCCGGCTGCAGGGACTCCATCACGAAGTTCAGCGGCAGGATGAAGATTTCGCTGCCCGTCTTGACGGACATGCCGTCGAGGATGGCGAGCGTGAGCGGCAGCACGATCCGGGTTGTCGTGCCGTGGCCGGCGCGCGAGCTGATCTCGACATGGCCGCCCATGTCCTGGATGTTGCGTTTGACCACATCCATGCCGACACCGCGGCCTGACACGTCGGTCACTTGTTCGGCCGTCGAGAAGCCCGGCGCGAAAATCAGGTTCCAGACGTCTTCGTCCGGCATGGTCTCGGTCACGCCGGGCATGCCTTGCTTGAGCGCCTTGGCGAGAATCTTGTCGCGACGCAGGCCCGCGCCATCGTCCGAAACTTCGATGACGATATTGCCGCCCGCATGTTCGGCGGAGAGGATCAACTGGCCGATCGGGTCCTTGCCTGCAGCAGCGCGCACGTCCGGCGTTTCGATGCCGTGGTCGAGGCTGTTGCGCACGAGGTGAGTCAGCGGATCGGTAATGCGTTCGATCAGGCTCTTGTCGAGTTCGGTCGCCTGACCGAACGTCACGAGTTCGATCTGCTTGCCGAGCTTGCTCGCCAGATCGCGGACCAGGCGCGGGAAGCGGCTGAACACGTAGTCCATCGGCATCATGCGGATCGACATCACCGCTTCTTGCAGATCGCGCGCATTGCGCTCGAACTGGGCCATGCCGTTGAACAGTCGGTCGTGGATCACCGGATCGAACACGCTCGCGGTCTGCGCGAGCATAGCCTGCGTAATCACGAGTTCGCCGACCAGGTTGATCAGCTGGTCGACCTTCTCGACGCCGACGCGAATCGAGCTGCCTTCGCCGCCAGCCGGGCCACCGCCCGCACGGGCTTTCTGGCCGGGTGCAGCGGCGGCAACCGGGTGAGCCGCATGGTCGTCGTGCGCCGGGGCGCTCGCCACCACAGGGGCAGGTGCCGCAGCTTCGGCCGGTGCAGCCGGTGCGTGTACGACAGGCGCCGCGGCTTCGACCGGCGCCACTGCGACCGGCGCTTCTTCGACGGGCGCCGCAGGCGGCTGACCCTTCGAGATTTCGATCTGGTCCATGTCGATCACGAAGCAGCAGACGGCAATGATGTCGTCTTCCGAGCAGTCGGTATCGAGCCAGAGCGTGAGCTTGTCGCCGCTCTGGACTTGCGAGGTGATCTTGCCGAGGTTGCCGAGTTCTTCGGCCAGCAGATTCTGGTCTTTCTCGACCACGCCCTTGAGCACGATCTTCAGATGCGGCGGGCCGGCGGCTTCGGCCGCACTGTCGCCGCCATCGGCGGTGAGCTGTGCCAACGTATCGGTCACATGCTCGGGCACGCCCGAGGTGTTCGGCGCAGCCGCGACCGGGGCGGGTTTTGCAACCGGTGCCACCTTCGGTGCGACCGGAGCCGGTGCGGCGGCCTTGCCTTCCTGTTCGGCGGCCAGCTGATGCAGCTTGCCGCAAATCGCGGCGGCCTGCGCAGCGTCCGGTTCGCTCGAAGCACGGTAGGCGTTGAGCTGGTCGGAGAGAACGTCCTTGGTCTCGAGGAACAAGTCGACCATATCGGTACGAAGCTGCATTTCCCCCGTGCGCGCACGGTCGAGAAGCGACTCGAGAATGTGCGTCGTCTCGGTCAGCGCGACGAAGCCGAACGTCGCGGCGCCCCCCTTGATCGAGTGCGCGCTGCGAAAGATCGCGTTCATCTGCTCGGAGTCGGGGTTGCCCACGTCAGTTTCGAGCAGCAGACGTTCCATCTCCGCGAGCAACTCATCGGCTTCGTCGAAAAAGGTCTGATAGAACTGCGTAATGTCGAGTGTCATTCTCTTCTACCGCTTTCGGCTCACCTGAATCAGGCGCTGCCGGATAAATCATCCGTTGTACGAGGCGTCCCGCTGACTGCGCGCGAAGACGGGGGTCACTACCGCTCACTACCGCTCACTACACTGGTGCCTTGCTTCACTACGTATTCAACTGCCCGTACTTTGTTTAACGGCACGTTTGCGCCATTGCTTCAGGCACGTTTCATTGCTTCAGGCACCTTCGTGCACAATCAGTTCGGCAACCACTTCTGTGAGCGTTTGCGGGTCGAGCGGCTTGAGCAACCAGCCACTGGCGCCCGCGTCGCGCGCGGCCGATTTGAACGACTCGCCGAACTCGGTGGTCAGCACCAGGATCGGCACGGCGTCGTACGCCTCCATCTGGCGCAGCGACTGGATCAACGTCAGGCCGTCCATGACCGGCATATGCTGGTCGGTCAATACCAGGTCGAACGGGGTCGCAAGCGCATGACGCAGCGCGTCTTGCCCGTCGCACGCAACGGTTACCTGATAGCCCGCCTCGTTTAAGGTCGCCAGCAAAATCTCACGCATCGCGGCTGAATCGTCTGCCGCCAGAATTCGTTTGCTCATTGCTTTTCGTCCCCGCTTGGTCCAGTCGGATGATCGTCGCAGGCCACTGTTCTTATTGCTGGGCGGCCGGTGCGGCAGGGTTGGCCGCCACGCCGGCGGGTTGGCCCGCCTTGTTTTCGATCGACTCGGTCTTCATCTGTTCATCGCGTGTGATCGCCGCTTCCGCGCGGTGATTCAACACGATGATGCTGATACGGCGATTGACGGGATCGAGCGGGTTGTCGCGGTCGAGATCCTGCGTCGAACCCACGCCCACCACGCGCAGCACCTTGCTCTCGTCCATGCCGCCCGCGATCAGCTCACGCCGTGAAGCGTTCGCGCGATCGGACGACAACTCCCAGTTGCTATAACCCTTCTCGCCGCCCGAATATTGCTGAGCGTCGGTGTGGCCGGACAACATCACGTGATTGGGCAGATCGTTGAGCGACTTGCCGATCTCACGAAGGATCTGCTCCATATAAGGTTCGACCTCCGCGCTCGCGGTGGCGAACATCGGCCGGTTCTGCGTATCAACGATCTGGATGCGCAGCCCCTCGGGGGTGATCTCGATACGGATGTTCTGTTTGTACGGCGAGAGTTGCGGGTTCGACGCGACCACCGCCTCGAGCTTGGCCTTCAGCTCGCGCAGGCGTGCCTGGTCGTCGGCATCGCGGCTCGGGCTGATTTCCGTTTCTTTCGGCGAGCGGCGACCCGCAGCGGTGGTGGCATCACCCTGGGTGCGCGACAGGTCGGTGCCCCCGCCGTTGATGATGCTCGAGCCTTCGGAAACCTTCTTGCCGCCGAGCAGCGCCTGCTTGAGCGGCATCTGGAAATAATCGGCGATGCCCGCCAGCTCCGCCGTGTTCACCGAGCTCAACAGCCACAGCAGCAGGAAGAAGGCCATCATCGCGGTCATGAAGTCCGCGTAGGCCAGCTTCCACGCACCGCCGTGATGCGCGTGCTTGGCCATGCCGCCGCGCTTGATGATGATCGGGCGCGGCGCTGCCCCGTCCTCCTTGCCTGCCTTGCCGGCCTTGCCTTTGGCTGCCATGGTCGTCCCTGTTTACTTGGCCTTGACCTGGCGCACGTGCTCTTCGAGCTCGATGAACGACGGGCGTTCGGTCGAGAACAGCACCTTGCGGCCAAATTCGACGGCCAGTGCCGGGGCATAGCCATTCAGGTTCGCGAGGATCGTGACCTTGATGCACTGGAGCATTTTGGTCGACTCGTCCACGCGCTGTTCGAGCAGCGTCGCGAGCGGGCCGATAAAGGCGTACGACAGCAGAATGCCAAGGAAGGTGCCGACCAGTGCCTGGGCGATCAACGCACCCAGTTCCTGCGGCGGCAAGCCGGCATTGGCCATGGTGTGCACCACGCCCATCACCGCGGCGACGATCCCGAACGCGGGCATCGCGTCACCGAGCTTGTGCAGGCAGCCGGCCGGGACATTGCCTTCGTGGTGGTGGGTTTCGATTTCCTCGTCCATGAGGCTTTCGATTTCGAAAGCATTCATGTTGCCGCTGATCATCAGCCGCAGGTAATCGGTCAGGAACTCGACGATATGGTGGTCGTGGAGAATCTTGGGGTATTGGGAGAACAAGGGGCTGTCGCCCGGCGCATCGATATCCGTCTCGAGCGCGAGCATGCCGTCCTTGCGTGCCTTGGCGAGCAACATATAGAGCAACGCCATCAGCTCCATATAGAGCGTCTTGTTGTAGCGCGAGCCGCGCAGCAAGCCAGGCAGCGCCTTGAGCGTGGCCCGGATGGCCTTGGCGTTGTTGCCGACGATGAAGGCGCCCACACCGGCCCCGCCGATCATCAACAGCTCGACCGGTTGGAGCAGGGCGCCCAGATGGCCGCCCTCCAGCGCGTAACCGCCGAAGACCGAGAGAAGCGTAACGATGTATCCAATGAAGACCAGCACTGCCGATATCCTCTAGGGTGACGTCAAGGACGCGGCGCGAAGACGGCCGCTGTTGAGCTTGATAACGGCAAGGACCGTTGGAAACTTAAGCTAGGGGGAGGTAAACATTCGGTGGGACGGGCCAGAGCGCCCGATTTGACCTCCCGGTGTGCTACGCCACGACGGCGGGCACCGACTGGAAAGGTCCGCTGGCTCTGGCTTGTCGGCAATCACCGCGGTGCATCGGGGTTCGATGCCCCTTTGCCGGGTTGTCGGGGCGGCGGGCCCGTGCTCAATGCCGTTGTGTCGAACCGGTCGGGTTCGATTCGGGCTGGATCGGGATCAATTCAAGCGGGTTCGCCTTGGCCGAGTCTTTCCAGGGTGCGCCCCGGCGGCGTCGGATCGGAGTCGGAGTCGGGCTTTAAACCGGTCTTCCCCGATTCGATCTCGCTCAGGCGATCAGTTCTGCATCTTCCGCCAGCGCGGCTTCGCTGATTTCCTGGGCGACCTTGCGCGTCTTGCCTGCACGCGACGGCGGCTGGCACAGACCGCACACCACGCCATGCTTCGGATCGTGGGCATGGGCGATGAAGTGGCCGCCACACCGGCTGCACGGCGTCAGCTGCAACATGCCGCTGTCGAAGAAACGCACCAGCGTCCACGCGCGCGTCAGGCCGAGCACCGCTTCGCCACCATGGAGTTCGACGTGTTCGAGGTACAGGCGGTAGGCCTTGACCACCGCCTGGATCGTCGAGCACTTGCCGTGATCGATCATGAAGCGGTAAGTATTGAAAAACAGCGAGGAGTGGATGTTGGGCAACCAGGTCATGAACCAGTCCGTCGAAAACGGCAGCATGCCCTTGGGCGGCGAAACGCCCTTCAGTTCCTTGTACAGCTTGATCAGGCGATCACGGCTCAGGTTGGTCTCCGCCTCTAGCAATTGAAGCCGGGCGCCGAGCTCGATCAACTCGATTGCCAGCGTGATTTCTTTTGCTTCAAGGACGACGCTTTTCGATGCCATGGTGCTTCTCCTCGCGACGCGCCGCTGGCGCCCCGCTTTCCTAAAACTACGTGCTGCCCGGGTACTGGTTGGCCTCTCGGCGCGCACATCGTGTCGCGCCGGCAAGCCGGATCATCAACCGATATGTTCGACAGGCTGGCCGGCCAGCAAAATCGCGGCATGCGAAGAAGCGACGCCGGCGTTCTTGCCGGTGTGCGTCAGGGCAGACAGGATCGTGTGGTCGTCGAACCGGAAGCGGCACAGCAGTTGGCTTGAAGCGGCGAGCTTGACGGTTTGCGACAGCGTCAGGTTCGAGAGCACATCGGCCAGATGGTCCGAAATCCCCATCCTAAACATCCCGGTCGACTTGTCTTCCCGCAGCAAGCGCTGAGCGAGAAGCAAATAGGACAAGTTAACTTCCTTGATTTCATTGAGCATTTCGCTGCTGTAGCTCATTGATGCCCCCGCTCTGGTTGACTTGCTGCAATGGAGTTGTAGTGCCAGTTGATGCAGCGAATTCTGCGGGAGACGAAACAGAGCTGAAATCGGAAGAAGCGAAGATATGAAATAAAGTTTTTCTAAAAAACGTGTAGGAAGAATTCCTACATTTGGGGCTCGAGGTCCGCCTGACAAGGGTTTGCAGGAGGTTTGCAAAAAGCGGATGAGCCTGAATGTCTTACCGCGACTTCCGTCTCTTCATTATTTCGGTCGCATTTCTTACCGAAACAACGTTTTTCTTGGACGGGACCCCATGGGGGTCATAAACAGCGCCGGGAACCGAAGATTACCCCGAACGTCAGCGCGGCGTTCATACCGAAACAAATTTTTACAGTAATTTTGCCCACCTCATTGCGTCGTTCTTTCCTTGATCCCGACCTTCTTGAGTAATTAACGGCAGGTGGGTGGAACTCTGCAATCGAAGTGAGTGCGTATTAACCCGTGTCAGATTGCAAACACGACGTTTTTTCGGGGTTAACCCGGGGCGCACGATATGTGTGGTTGGAAGACTCACGACGACCATAAATTTCTCGACGAAGCCTCTATCAAGCATCAAGTGTGCATCAACTGGCGTATGGATGCGCCTGGCACGGTTGTTTCTCGCTGTAACAAGGGCAAGTCTTTGAAAGGGAAGCTGAAAAGCGCGAGTGTCGGCCGTGATAATGAGCTCACCAAATCGCGACGGTCCGACGGGCCGCCTTCGAGATCCTACCGATCAGGAGAAAGCCAGATGCGTATCGCCCAAATCGCCCCTTTGCATGAAGCCGTTCCGCCGAAGTTCTACGGCGGCACCGAACGCGTTGTGTCCTATTTGACCGAAGCACTGGTCGAACAGGGCCACGACGTCACGCTGTTTGCCAGTGGCGATTCGGTCACAAAGGCTCAACTCGAGGCGGCGTGGCCCCAGGCCCTGCGGCTCGACCCGTCGATTCGCGACGCGTTTGCCCCCCATATGCTGCTGCTTGAACAAGTGCGCCGACGCGCACATGAATTCGACGTGCTGCACTTTCACCTCGACTACCTGCCGTTTTCCCTGTTCTCAGGTCTCGATACGCCTTTCGTGACGACCCTACACGGACGGCTCGATCTCCCCGAACTCCAACCGATGTTCTCGGCCTTTCCGCACGCGCCGGTGGTTTCGATTTCCGACTCGCAACGTCAACCGTTGCCGCAGGCCGGTTGGCTCGACACGATCTATCACGGCCTGCCGGCCGATCTCCTGACACCCCGCAAGGACGTCAAGCCCGGCTATCTCGCCTTTCTCGGCCGTATCTGCCCGGAAAAGCGCGTCGACACCGCGATTGAAATTGCCGCCCGTGTGGGTCTGCCGCTCAAGATTGCAGCGAAGGTCGACAAGGTTGATCGCGAGTACTTCGAGCGCGATATCGAGCCTCTGCTAAGCAAGGCCGATGTCGAGTTCGTGGGAGAGATCAATGAAGCGCAAAAGCCCGCCTTCCTGTCGGGGGCGAAGGCCTTACTGTTCCCGATCGACTGGTGTGAACCGTTCGGGCTGGTAATGATCGAGGCGATGGCCTGCGGTACACCGGTGATCGCGTTCCGCCGTGGTTCGGTGCCCGAAGTAATCGATCATGGTGTGACCGGTTATGTAGTCGACGATGTCGATGGGGCAGCTGAGGCCATCGGCCGTCTCGATGAACTCTCGCGCGACGAAATTCGCGCGCAGTTCGAGCGCCGTTTCACCTCGAACATCATGGCGAGCAACTATGTCGCCGCCTATGAATCGTTGATCGAAACGCGTCGTCCCACCCGTCGCACGCTGCGCAGCGTGGCGGTAGGTTGAGTGATCGCAGTTAAAGCGGGAGAGGCGTCACGCGCGTGAGGTGTTCCTCCGCGTGACGCTCTCAATGTGAGGCTCTAAAAAGTCGCTTTAGAAAAAGTGCGGTAGCCCCCTCGGGTCTCTACGCGACCGAGGGGCTGCCTTGCATATTGAACAGCCGCGCGAGCTCGTGTGCCACGCCTGCGTCGAAGTTGTTGCCGATTCGCGGCACGCTCGGCAGACGTTCCATCAGGAGCGGATTCGCGTTCCCCATCATGAACGGGCGGCCCGCCGCTTCGAGCATGTCGATATCGTTCATGTTGTCGCCGAAAGCGATACTCTCTGAGGCATCGATCCCGAGCCGCTCAAGCACGACTCGCAACGCACGTCCTTTCGAAACGGTCGGCGACATGACTTCAAGGCAATCGGCCAACGAATAGGTCACATAAATCGAGTCACCGAACTCGCGGGTTAGGTTCTCTTCGACACGCGCCAGCGTATCGACTTCGCCGATATACAGCACCTTTGCAATGTCTTCGCCGGTGTGCGCCGTGAGATCAGTGACCTCATAGCGGAATCCCGAATCCTGGTGGTAGCGAAGCAATTGCGGCGCATCGCGATCGATCAGCCAATCGTAATCGCCGAACAGATTGACCGTGGCATCATCGGCAATCTCGCGCGTAACGAGACGGCGGACAAACTGGGGCGGCACGTTTTCCGAAAAGACTTCCTGATCGTCGGGGTCATGCACCCGTGCGCCGTTCGAAGTAATCAGGTGGGCACGCACACCTAGTACGTCGCGAATACCGGCGACATCCGAGTAATGCCGTCCGGTCGCAATCACGATCTCGACGCCCTGTTGCTCGAGGCGCCGGAAAATGTCGATCGTAAAGGGGTCGATCTGGTGATGAGCGTTCAGCAGGGTGCCGTCAAGGTCAGTCGCGATCAGTCGATACATGGTGAATTCTGAAGTGGCGAGTCGGTCCGTCAGCAGTCTGAGACAGAGGGAAAGCCTCGACCGTTGCACCCCAGCATTCTACCCGCGCGTAATAGAGCTCCCGGGAGAGCGCCCGGGGGACGACAAAGCTTAGGCAAACCGGGCGGCACTCGCGACGTTCGCGAGAGCGATCGCGAGCGCCCCGTTGACGGAATCTCCCGCGGGCGCGCGCAGGCGCGTGGCAAACCGCTCCGGCACAAAGGGCCTCAACGGTTCAGCAAGACCACCGCACAACGCTACGGGCAATTGCCCCGCGGGATCGAGCGCGTCGATCATCCGAGCGATCTCATCACCCGCCTGGTCGAGCAAGGCGCGTGCATAGGGATGCGGTACGCCAACATCTGCCGTACCCGTTGCTCCCGTCGCATGCGCGATCACGATCGGCGCGAGCGCCGCATACGCAGTCTGGTCCGCGTCGCAGGACCACGACACCAGTTCATCGCGCGTCGCGACCGCGGTATGCGCGCGCAGGCTCGCCGAAAATCCGTCCGCCGGCCGGCGTCCATCCATCACCTGCTGGAGATAGACGATAGCGCGAAGGCCAAGCCATGCGCCGCTCGCCTCGTCGCCCGAAGGGAAGCCGTAACCACCCGCCACCCGCTGCACGAGTTGCACGTCGAGCGCGGCCGCGATACTGCCCGTACCCAGCGCGACCACGATGCCGGGGTGGCCGCCATGCGCGCCCCACAGTGTGGTGTAGGCGTCAGAGACCAAAATCAGCGTCGCCCCGGCGGGGAAAGCCCGCTCGAATGCCTGCCGCCACTCGGTATTGTTGACACCCGACAAGCCGCAGCACACCGTGCACGCCTCCCAGTTCAACCCGTGTCCTGCCGCGGCGAATACGTCGCTCACCGCCGTCTCGATTGCACGCCATGCGCTGCCAACACCCAGCCCCAGTGCCGACGGGCCACCGCTGGCGCGGCCCAGAACACGGCCCGCGCTGTCGGCAAGCACGACGCGCGTGCCACTGCCGCCACCATCGATGCCTACCGCAAAACGACTCGCCGCCCGCCCCTTCAGCCCGCTCATGTCCCTCTCCTCGTCATCGGCTCACCGTCCCGGCGGCCGCCGCCATTCTGCCGCCAAGTGGCCCGAAAGCAACAGGGCCGGCGCCTCCCTGCAATTCCGTTGCGCAATGCGTAAGGCGTGTCAGAATTGCGGCATCGTAGAAGCACCAGTTCATTGTTACCGGCTTTTAGCTTTACAGTGGTTGCAAGAGCGGCACCGAATTTTGCCGGGTCGCGCGAAGGAGACCAATAATGAAAACCGTACACTTCCTCAGCCATCAGCAGATTTTCGACGCTGCGGCGACGCATCTCTTCACGCAAGGCCGGGCTGCCTTGCTGCCTCGTGGTGGTGGCGCCTATCGGGGTTATTGCGGCGGTTGCCCGGTGGGCAACTTCATCAAGCCGCGTGACTACATGACCGCGCTTGAGGGCATCCCCGTGCGCTACCTGAACAAGGCCGCGAACCAGGTTCCGGCTTATATGGACGCCGGCGTCGCGCAGCTTCGCAAAGCGCTGCTGCACTCCAAGATCAATGTCTACGATCCACTCACGGTCGAGCTGTTGAGCTGCCTGCAAAACGTCCACGATGTATTCGGTATCTGGGAATGGCGAGAACGTCTGCAATCGATTGCACGTCAGTTCAGTCTGAGCAGCGAACTCGTGCGATCGGCCGCTTGAGCAGCTTCACCGGATCGTAAGCCGGGGGCGGGGCAGGAACGCCCCGCGTTGCTTTGGTCGCGATCCCAGCGGGTCGGCGCATCAGAATGCCCGCACGCACACCGCAAGGCCTATGACCAAAGACCCGAAGGCGATGGAGCTGCGGGACGGGCGATCCGCCAAGGCGCTCGAAAAAGAAAAGGCCCATATCCGGCAAGCGCTTCCCGATATCCTCGCGCGCGAGGCGTCGGAGCTTGCAAGCAAGCAGCGGGACAATCGGGCCGCGGCGCTCAACGACATCCGCCGCCGCGTCACACACGGCCAGCTCGCCCGTTTTGAATGGGCGTTTTTCGAATGTCTGTTCGAGTGGCTCGCGCAACGCGATCACCATGAAGCCGCGCAGCTGGTGCGCGTCTTCATCGACGAGCGCCTCGCTCCTGAACTCCGCTAAGTCGGCATATAGCCCTGCCGCAGCTCATGAGCCTGCCGATCGCGCTCGCGTTCGAGATCGAGCAACGCACGATTGAGATCTGAAATCAGCGCATGGACCTGGTCCGAGGTCAATGCGTAGCGCGGCGGTCCTTCACTGAGGCGGTGTCCCGTCATGCCATAGGCAGACGACGGAAACGCGATGCCCAGTTTGCCTTCTTGCGGCAGCGTCTGAATGTCCCACGCGCCGTCCGCCCTTTCCCTATCGCTCATTTTTTTTACCTGCTTAACCTGCATGACGCGCCCTCCCCGAGGTCATGGTCGTCGCTCTGGCGGCTTCGCGATCTGTTTCGAAGCTCGGCGGCGACCCGCCTTGCGCATTGGCTTGCGCAGCCGGCACCCTTGGGCGCTGCACCGGCGTGATAGCGATGTTACCGAATTATTTCGACCACTAGCGCGAGCCGGTAATAAATCTTCCGGGACTGTCCGGACGACGAGACAATCGTGGCCCTGGCACCTTTAGAGCACATAGCGAAACCGGACCGAGAGGAATCACCGCATTTGACCCAAGTGCGATGGCTCTCGCGTCGCCGAGCACGACTTGCGTGCCGTTGGCGAGCGTCACCGTCCAGATGTTGCTCAGAGTGCAGCGGCCGATGGTCCTGGTCCTGGTCCTGGAGTTCGGCGCCAATGCGTCGCGGTTCGCCGGCCGCGCCACCACCGCGCGATTGCCACATGCAAGATCGGCAGACGCGATGACGAGCCCGAACAAGCGAGCTCTCGGATGACGTACGACGACGCTCATGTGCCAAGCCGACGCAGTGGCAAGATTTGCCGGTAGCATGCACACGCGACTCATCTTGTTTGTCGCAACCATCAAGGTTGTCGAAATTAAGCCGATCTAAGGAGTAGAGAGGTCGCCCGACAGGGCGTCGTCGATGAAATGCTGACCTCGGACATGTGTTGCCTCCCGAAGGGGACCTGGGCGGCGCCTGCGGATCGTACCTGTCAGCCGGAGCAGGACTGGCAGAGTCGGGATCGCAAGGGCGGCCTGTGTGTCCAGAATGCTTCGAAGCCGTAACGCAGAACAGCCGCATGAAACAGCCTGTCGAATAGCAGTAGGCGCAATGATTTAGGCAAGAATCGACCGGCTTTTTAACGACAAGCACGTGAATCGTCGGCGCCCCCCGCGCGTAAAGAGAGGGAAGAAGACATCACAAGCGATCGATCGTTATCGCGCGAATAACAGACTTTGGAGACGATGAATGCGGGGGCAATCTAATGCCAGCTGGACAAGGCGCGAGCGCGTAATTAACGAGTTGAAGGCAGGTGAAGCAGTGGGCAGGCAAGATATCGGGAATGGCGGGGCGGCGCGCATGATCGGGCAAATCGGCGAGGACATGCGGAGTGGCGAGGGCATGGCGCGGCCACGCCGGACGCGCTTCGTGACGACGTTCGATCGCTTCGGCAGTGCTTCGGTGCGCACGCTTATAGCCAGTGTGCTTGCTTGCGCGATCGCCGCCTGTGGCGGAGGCGGCGGAGGGGGGGCGGACGACTCGAGCGGGGGCGGCGCGAATACCAGCAACTCGACCGCCGTGACGGTCCCACCCGTCACCGTTTCGACGCCGACACTCAATGCCACGCTGAATATCGCCGCGTCGCCGTGGATGTCGTATTACAGCGGCGCGTCGCAAATGGGAAGCGAGACTCAGGCAGCCAATACGTTTCACGTCATGGATGTCGATCTCGATCCGGGTACGGGCAATTTCACGCCTGCCGACGTCGTCGCACTCAAGGCGAACGGCCAGAATATCGTGCTGAGCTATCTGAATGTCGGGTCCTGCGAGAGCTTCCGCACCTATTGGAGCAGCGTACCGGCAGGTTTTGTTTCGTGCTCGGCCAATACCGCTGCACAAAGCGGTACTTATCAGGGATACCCGAACGAGACGTGGATGAATCTCTCGAATGCCGCCTATCAACGCCTGATCGTGGATTATGTCGCGCCTCAACTCGTGGCACAGGGCGCGGATGGGTTTTATCTCGACAATATGGAAATGGTCGAACACGGCACCACGACGACCGATGGTCCCTGCGATGCGACGTGCGCCCAAGGGGGGCTTGATCTGGTGCGCATGCTGCGCGCCAAATACCCTTCGCTCGTGATCATCATGCAGAACGCAACGAGCAATGTGACACGACTTGGCCAGACCGGCGGCGTGTCGTTCGCAAGCCTGCTCGACGGCATCGCCCACGAGGAAGTCTATGCCCCGAGCTACGACGCATCGGCCGAGCAGGAACTACTGAACTGGCAGTCGATGAAACTCACCCCGAGCGGACATCCGTTCTGGATTGCGACGCTCGACTATGTCGGAGACTGCACCCAGACCGCGAAGGCAAAGGCCGTGTACACGCGCAGCCGAGCGCATGGCTTTGTGCCCTATGCGTCAGACAGGAGCGCGGGGCAAAACGTGATTTGTTATTGGGGGTTTTGAGCGCGCGAGGCGAGGACCTCGCGCAGGTCGCTCGTGCCGAGCCGTTGCTCGCTCACCCGCGCTTCGACATCGATACAGCCCGCATTGTGTGCGTCGTAGAGATCGGCGATCAATTGGGCGTGGTCGGCGCCCAGTCCTGCGCCAACCAGGGTTGCGATCCAGCCCGCGCGCGGCACCGCATGGGCAACGATCTCCCGGCCGCTCAATGCGGACAGCGTGCGGGCAACGTCGAGCGCGCTAACGCGCTGCGGGCCTTCGATGCTCACGACACGCGGGCCATTTCGATGCGTTTCATCGAGAAGGAGTTCCGCGGCGAGCCGGCCAACGTCCTGCGCGGCCACCGTCGGAAACCGCTTGGTCAAAGGATGATGGAAGCTCGGCAGCACGCCGGTTGCCGACGCAAGCGTCACCACGCGCGCCCAGTTCTGCATATGTTCGGAGGCGCGTAAGAGCGTCAGCGACGTGGGAACGCGCCTTAACTGCATTTCGAGGTAGTGAAAGAGCATCGTGATGCCCGTCCCGCTCTCGCGCTCAGCGCCATAGTCCGATAGCGCGAGCACACGCGGTGGCGGGTTTGCGCTCAACGCTTGCACTGCGATATCGATCATTGCTCGCATGGCGCGGTCGAGCCGAGGCTCACCGATTGGCAGCGGACAGAGGATCTGCACGGCTTGCGCGCCATCGATCGCCCTCGTCACGGATGCGAGGTCCGTGAGGTCGGCCAGCGCGATCTCACAACCGATGCGCGTGAGTGCCTCAGTGTGTCGATTACCGCGGATCACCGCTCGTACCCGATGGCCGCCTTCGCGAAGGACCTCAGCGGTGACGCGCCCAACTTTCCCTGATACTCCGAATATCACGAACACAATGCGCTCCTTGCGATGTCTGGCTGTCCATCCTAGGGACGCCGGTCACGGCTGGCGCGCAGGGAAAGATTGCCGGGCGCAGGTTCGGATGACGTCGCGAGACCGGCACCCGGTATCGCGTCACGATCAAGCAGACACGCACGCCGCGATCGCATCACAATGGGCGAATGTCTTCCGCAACCATAAGGGGATGCCATGAATGCCTCGACCCAACTGCCGATGCCGCCATCCGTTTCCCGCGTCAACCTGGGCTCGAGTGCCGGGCTCGGCTGGAATGGGTTCGGCGCCGTGCTGCTCGGTATCTCGGCGGGTGTGCATCGAATTCCGGCCATGACGCACCATCGGGTCGGTATCCATATCGGCACTCCGGTCAGGGCGCGTTGCGTATGCGATGAACGCCATTCCTCGCGGATTCAGGCGCACGGCGACGCCGATGTAGTGCCGGCCGGACTCGACGGCCTGTGGGCCGACGAGTCGGATTGCACGATCCTGAGTATCTGGATCGACGAGCCATTCGTGCGGAAAATTGCCGAGCAGATGGATGCCAAGCCGGCCAGGGCAGAGATCCGGCCGCGCTTTCAGATGCGCGATCCGCGTTTTCAGCATCTTGCCTGGGCCTTGCGCGCCGAGTTGAGCGCCGATGCGGCTTCCGATCTCTTGTATGCGGAGAGTCTGTGCACGGCGATGGTCATTCGACTAATGGACGGCGTGACGGTGAATGAAGCGACGCCGCGCACGCTTGCCCCGAGAGTGGCGGCTCGCGTGATCGATTTCATCGAGAGCAATCTGGCGCAGCGCCTTACGCTCGCCGAACTGGCGGCGGTGGCCGGGCTCAGCGTGCCGCATTTCAAGGCGCTGTTTCGCGCGACACTCGGTATGGCGGCGCATCAATACGTGGTGCAGCGGCGAGTCGAGCGCGCGAAGAATCTGTTGTTGGCAGGCAAGCTGAGCGCAAGCCAGATCGCGCTGGACGCGGGCTTTTCCCATCAGAGCCATATGGCGCACTGGGTGAACCGGGTGCTGGGCGTGACGCCTCGGGAAATTGCGCGCACAGGCGTGCCTGACCGGCGATCGGGGCGGCTAGCCATCGACGGCGATTTCTAAGATGGGTTCGACTGAGACTGGTTTAATTTTTCCGAACCCGGAGTTCGCGAAGCACCCTTGATTCAAAAGGATTTTTCGGACTCTGGACGGATTGACAACAGGATGGTGCGCCCGGCTGGGATCGAACCAGCGACCCTTGGCTTCGGAGGCCAATACTCTATCCACTGAGCTACGGGCGCGTATCAAGACGAGGGCGCTGCGTCCGAACGAACGCAGCGCCCTTTTTGCTAGACCGCCAGCATACCTGCTTCGCCCCGGGAAGTCCACCCGGGGTGCCGGACAGGGCCGTCGGGCGCCTCAATCCGGGGCAATCAACGGGGGGGCCGGCACCCGGAAAGCAGGTCAACCACGGTGTCAAGCGGCGGGATTCTGCTTATCGCGCTCGCAAAACCTTTAAGCCTATAATCGTTTCGATAATTGATTTACGGTAGTTGTTGCGAGTCGCCGCTGAACATAACCATTCCAGAGACGAGACAAGGCATGAGCGATGAACACCACGAGTCCCCAATCAAAACGCCCGGTCAACTCATCGCCGTCGCGGTTGCCAGCTTCCTGCTACCGATCGCCGCGATCGTGCTGGTTGTCCAGTATGTTCAGAACAGTAATCGAATAGGCGCCGGCACCGACGCGTTCTCCACTGAGCAGGTCAACCAGCGCCTCGCGCCCGTCGCGCAACTGACGGTCCACGATTCCAGCGCACCCCACGTATTCAAGTCCGGCGAGGATGTCTTCAAAGCGGTCTGCACGACCTGCCATACCGCCGGTGCAGCCGGGGCACCCAAGTTCGGCGACTCGACAGACTGGGCGCCGCGTATCGCTCAGGGCTATGACACGCTGCTAAAGAATGCCCTCGCGGGCAAAGGCGCGATGCCGCCGCGTGGCGGCACGAGCCCCGACGACTACAGCGACTACGAGATCGGTCGCGCCATTGTCTATATGGCGAACCATGCGGGCGCGCAATTCCCTGAGCCGCAAGCGCCGGCACCCGGTGCACCGGCAGCAGCAGCGGCCGCGGCCCCTGACGCAGGCGCGGCTGGCGCCACCGGCGCATCAGGCGCACAAGCGGACGCCGCTTCAGCGGCCGCGGCCGCGCTTGCCGCGTTGCCCGCCTCCTCGGCGGCACCGGCTGCGGGCGCCAACAGCGCGGATGCGGCGCAAGCCGGCAAGGCGCTCTATACCTCGGTGTGCGCCACGTGTCACAGCGTCGGCCTGCTCGGCGCACCCAAGTTCGGCGATGCTGCCGCTTGGGCTCCCCGCCTCAAGGACCCGATCGACACGATCTATAACTACGCCCTGCACGGCAAGGGGCAGATGCCGGCCAAGGGTGGCTCTACTGCATCGGACGAAGACGTCAAGGCGGCAGTCGACTATATGGTCAACGCGGCAAAGAACGGCAGCAGCTAAAACCGACTCGCCCACCGATGCGTGGGCGGTGACAAGGCCTGCGACTTCACGTCGCGGGCCTTTCCTTTAATGAGATGGTCCCCACCAGCCTAAGAGCGCTGCGCTTTGTAGGGTGTTCTCATTTTATGAGCGTCTTCAAGCTGTCCGACGCGGTCTCGTTCATCAGGCTTCCGAACTTTCTCGACATACCAGCGCAGCACGGGCGCAAATTTGTTGCGCCGCATGATCGATAGCGTTTTCCCGGCCTTTCCTATGGGGCACATTTGCCTATACTGAATTCAGGGACTAACGAAAAGGATGGAGACAAGCATGAACTTCGATCTCTTTACGATCAATGACTTCATCTTGCTGATCCCGATGGCGCTCGCGGGCGCACTGTTTCTCGGCGCGGTGCCGGTTCGCTCGAAGATGCGGATCAATTCGCTGCGCCTGCTGGGAGCGGCCATCGGTGCGCTCTGCGGCATTTTGCTGGTCGAGGCGCTGCCAGCGATGCTGTGAGCGGGGGCGACGCGCCGGCAATGCTGGCGACGTAGCCCTGATGTAAACAGACGGACGAGCGCGATGCCTCGCGTTCGCCTGCTTGTCTGTGTGTCTGTGGGTCTAATGACGCGCTTCGGCGACGCGGCGCGTGAGCTAACTCTGCCTCCCCTCCCCTCTCACTCCAACCCAACGTTTGATCTTCGCCGCCGACGCATCCAATTGCGTCGCACGAGCGTATAAAACTCCATATAAACCCTGAATGGAGCGGCACCATGCCGATCGCATTGACGGCACTGCTGGGCCTCGTGGTGCTTGCCACCTTGCTTTCCGCAGTCTGGTTCCGGCAGTTATTCACGAAAAATGCCGGCATGGTCGATCCGGTCTGGTCGATTTCGCTGGGGCTGATGGGCCCGCTCTACGCGTGGCTCGGCGACGGCGACATGGCAAGCCGCGTCCTGCTGACGGTCGTCTCCCTGGTCTGGGGGCTGCGGCTCGGGCTGCATCTCTATCTGCGCAACGCAGGCGAGCCGGAAGACCCGCGCTACCGAAAGTTGCGCGAGCAGTGGGGCGAGGCGGCAGACAGCCGGATGTTCTGGTTCTTCCAGGCACAGGCCGTGATCGCGCTCGTGCTCTCGACGGGCTTTCTCGCCGTCGCTTACCGGCGAGGAATGCCGCCCCCATGGGCGGTGCTCGCCGGGGTCTTCATTTGGGCGATTTCGATTGCGGGCGAAGCGGTCGCCGACTGGCAACTTAAACGCTTCAAGACGGATTCCGCCAACGCGGGCAAGACCTGTCAGAGCGGTCTATGGCGCTATTCACGCCACCCGAATTACTTCTTCGAATGCACGTTCTGGCTCACGTTCCCTCTACTTGCCTGGGGAGACGTCGGCGCCTGGTGGGCGCTGGTCTCGCCGGTGGTGATGGCGCTGCTGTTGATGAAGCTGTCGGGCGTGCCGCTCGCCGAAGCCCAGGCGGAGAAGTCGCGCGCGGACTATGCGGATTACAAGCGGCGCACGAGTGCTTTGATCCCATGGCCGCCCAAAACTCGATGATCAGACCGTCTCAGTCCTAGCGCGCGATGAACAAGCTTTCCGCGAAGGGCCATTCGGTATCGGTCCACTGCGCAGTCAGCGAAAAACCTGCGACGTCGCCCATCTGCACAATGTCGTCGCGCGTGTACTTGTGGCTCGCCTCAGTCCAGATGGTTTCGCCCTCAGCGAACTCAATCGCACAGCCCGCCGCCTCGATCGTCACCGTCTGGTCGCGCCGCGAGCGCAAGTGCATCTCGATCGCACCCGCGACGGGATCGAACCGCGCTTCGTGCTCGAATTCCCGCAGATCGAAATTCGCCCCCAGTTCGCGATTGAGCCGCCCAAGCAGATTCAGATTGAACGCCGCCGTGACGCCGGCCGGATCATCGTAGGCATTGACCAGTACCGCTTCGGGCTTGAGCAAGTCGGCCCCGAGGATCAATGCATCGCCGGGCCGCATCAGATGCCGGATATCGCGCAGGAAGTGCGCGGCCGCGAGGCGCCGGAAATTGCCGATGGTCGAACCGAGGAACATTACCAGCAAGCGATCTCCGGTGCGGCGGCGCTCTTCGACGATGCGTTTCAGGCCATCGAGATATTCATTCTGGTAGCCCGCAATGTCGACGCGCTCGAGGTCGCCCAGCGCGCGTTCGCATTGTGCGAGGGCCGCGGGAGAAATCTCGATCGGGCAATACGTGATGCGACGGCGCGTGCTCAACGCGTCTAGGATGCGCCGAGTCTTGCGGCCGCTGCCGCTGCCGAGCTCGGCCACCAACGTTGCATCCGGTACCAGGCGAGCCAAATCGCCTGCATGTGCCATGAGCACACGCTCTTCGGCGCGCGTCACGCCGTATTCGGGCAAGACGGTGATCACATCGAACAAAGCCGAACCGACATCGTCGTAAAGATATTTGGACGGCAATTCCTTTTGCGGCGAACGGGTCAGGCCAAGCCTGACGTCTTCGGCAAATGCCGACCGGATGCGGTCGGCGAGTACGGGGTGAGCCATGGTGTCTCCTAGTCTTCAGGCGTGAACGCAGCGAAAGCCGGCGTAGACGTACTGATAGTGGGGCTGGAACCAGTTGCGGAACGATGGGCGGATCATGCAGCTCGCGGTCCGCGGCGAGCCTCCCTTGAGCACATAGTGCTGTCCATCGAAAAAATTTGCCGAGTAGCCCGGGTAACACTCGAAAGCCTTGAAACCGGGCAGCGGGGCGAACACGGTGTCGGTCCACTCCCAGCCGTTGCCCCACATACCGACCACGCCTGCGTCACTGCGCTCATGCAGATCGGCATCGACTGCGACGGGGTCGAAATACGCAAAATCGAAATTGCCGTGCCGCGGCCGCCGCGTGCCGGCCGCGCGCTGCCATTGCGCTTCGCTCGGCAGTGTCTTGCCGGCCCAGCGCGCGTACGCACTCGCCTCGGCATGACTCACGTAGACCGGCCAGTTCAGGGGCAGCGCGATCTCGTCAAACATCGTGCGCAGGCGCCAGCCCGAGGCGTCGGCTTGCCAGAACACCGGACGCCCGAATCCCTCGGCTTCGCGCCACGCCCAGCCCGCTTCGCTCCAGAAGCGCGGGTCCCGGTAGCCTCCCGCTTCGACAAAGGCCAGAAACTCGCCGTTGCTGACCATGTTCTTGTCGATCTCGAAAGCCGGCACCTCGACATCGAGACCGTCGAACTCGTTGCACCAGCCGAACGACGACGCTTCCTCGGCCGGCATGCCCAGGCGCGCTGTCCCGGCAGGGATGGCAACTCGCCCGTTCGGCACGAGCGGCTGCTCCACCGCTTGGGAAGCGTGCCCCTTGACCTTGCGCTCGAGCGGAAGCTGATGAAGCAGATAGGCAAGCGTCTCGGCGTGCATCAGCCGATGTTCGATCGCGACGTTGAGCAACAACGCGGGCGACTGCCCGGAAGGCTGCGGATCCACGCCATGGCGCTCGACTCGCCGAAGCTCGTGATCGATCACATCGCGTACCGACCAGCAATAGCGTTCGACTTCGGAACGCAAGGGCCAGTCGGAAACCTGATCGGACGGCAGTTGGCCGTCGATGGGGTCGATGCCAAAGGCGAACAGATGGTCGTATTCCGGATTCACTGACGCGCGGTCGAACAACCGGCCATTCAGCAGGTTCCAGTCGAAGGCGTCCAGGTGGCCGCGATAAAAGCCGATGCGATGCCGCTCGCCGATCGAGCGGTCGTAAAAAGCCTCGTCCCTCAACAAACCAAACAGGCTGTCGGTCGCGGCGCGCGCGTGGTCGAGGCGCGCCAGCAGCAAGGGCCAGGCGTCGCGTGCAGTAGGGGCGGTAGTGGTCATTGTGCGCTTGCTCCAGAGAACTGCCGACACGATGGGGGGCGTCGACAAAACGGCAAAACGGGCTGCAAGTGTTACACGAGCCGGAGATCCGCGTGCGGTCAGGCCGTTGTATCGAAGTCAGCCGATGGCTCGCGCGCCTGGGAGTACCTGCCCGCACTCCCCATTCGCGCAAGGTTCGGTCCCTGGCGCGGGCGTCAGCTTTGGGGCACAAACGGCCGGCGGTGTCGACTCGCGAGGGGGAATTCAGCACGTTCCATACCGTCCGCTCATCGCTGACCCGGGGGCCGCATTGCGATGGTCGGCGGGGGCGGGTCGCCTGGGAAGACCCTTGGTCGGAAAAGGTCAATTTCCACGGAAATATTTCACACGGTAATAATAACGATTATCAATTGAAAGGTTTATGGGCGGTTTTTGAAAGATTTTGTCCCGACAGGCAATACAGTCGCAACGCCTGGGCAGACATCCTCCCGAGCCACACTCCAGCCAGCCCAGCGCTCGACGCGCCCGCTACCCGCCCCCACGCCGGGCGACAGCACCGCGTCTCTTGTCGCCCAGCCAGCCGAATCTCTCGCGTCGCCGACGCGTGCCGCCCCCTCCGGCGGCTTTCCGACTGACTAGGTACATCATGATGCTTCGCAAGACGCCGCTCGCCGCGGCCCTGTTCCCGACCCACGCCGCCTCGGTGGCGGCTTCGGTTGCTGCTTCGGTTGCTGCTTCGATTGCCGCTTCGATTGCAGTCTCCCTGGCCGTGACGCTTCCGGCCCGTGCGCAAAGCGCAGCCGCGGCGCCCGCCTCTTCCAGCGATGCCGCCGCACAGGCCAGCTCCGCGGCACCCCACGACACGGGCTCCCTGCCGACCGTGCAGGTACAGGATGCCGCCGACAAGAATACCTTCCTGGCCGATACCTCGACGGTCGGTGGCAAGACGCCGACCGCGCTGCGCGATATCGCACAAACCGTCACAGTCATCGACCGCGCGCTGCTCCAGTCGCAGGGTGCGACTTCCTTCCAGGACGCCCTGCGAAATGCCCCAGGGGTGACCGTCGGCGCGGCCGAAGGAGGCTCGATCGGCAACAACGTCAATCTGCGGGGTTTTACCGCGCGTACCGATATCTATCTCGATGGCTTTCGCGACCGTGGCCAGTACTATCGCGACACCTTCGACCTCGACGCCATCGAGGTGCTCTATGGCCCCTCGTCGATGCTGTTCGGCCGGGGTGCGACCGGCGGGGTGATTAACCAGGTCAGCAAACAGGCACAACTCGCACCAGTTTCGGAAGTGTCCGCAACGGTGGGCACCAACGACCGCTACCGGAGCACCGTCGACCTCGACCGCGCACTCTCCGATACGGCGGCGTTCCGGGTCAATGCGTTCGGCCAAAGCATGGGTTCGACGCGCGACGAAATGCGCAACAAGGATTACGGCATCGCACCGACAGTGAAGTTCGGTATTGGCACGCCAACCGAAATCACGCTGTCCGCGCTCATTCAGCACAACCGCGACATGCCCGACTATGGGATCCCGCCTGTTAACGGTCACCCGACGCCCGTTGGCAAAGGGACCTTCTATGGCCTGAGCGACGATCGCACGATCCAGGATGTCCAGATCGTCTCGGCCGAGGTCGACCATCGCTTCTCCGAAGATCTCAAGCTGCGCAACCAGACGCAGTACGCGCACTACGTCACCGATGCGCGGGAGACCGGCGCCAGCGCGGTCCTCACCGGCCCGCTCTCGACCAGCGGGGCGCTGACCAACGGCAACTTCACCACGCTGCCCCTGAGCGCGCTCTACGTCAGGCTCGGCTCACACGATCGCGTGATCAGCGACCAGTCGCTCTACAACACGACCGACTTGATCTCGAAGTTCGTCACGGGCCCCCTGCACCACGAACTCACGACGGGCATCGAACTCGGCCACGACTCGTACACCAACCAGACGACCTTGCGGGCCAACTTGCCGATCGTCTCGCTGCTGGATCCGATCTATACCTCGACTCCCGCCAATTCAACCACGACCACCGGCAACTACGCGAACTCCGGGGCGAACAGCCTCGCTGCGTATGCGAACGACACCATCTCGATCGGCGAACACTGGAAAGTCGTCGGCGGCCTGCGGTGGGACCGATATCAGGCGCACATTGCCAACACGATGTCCTTGCCCGGCTACGCGTCGCAGACCAACAATTTCACGAGCGTGCGCACCGGTGTGATCTGGCAGCCGACGGATACGCAATCGTATTTCGCGTCGTACGGCACCTCGTTCAACCCCTCGCTCGAAACGCTGACCGTCACAAACGGCTCGCAAAACCTGCCGCCCGAATCGAACCGCTCGTATGAAGTCGGCGGCAAATGGGATCTGCTCGACGGGGGTCTCTCGGTCAACTCCTCGCTGTTCCAGATCACCAAGACCAATGCGCGCACGGCTGTGTCGACCGGCGTCTACACGCTCGATGGCGATATCCGCGTGAACGGCTTCCAGGCCGGGGTCAGCGGGCGCCTCGCCCACGACTGGCTGGTCTATGCCGGCTACACCTACCTCGACGCCGATATCCTCAAGGCCGCTGACGGCACGCAGGGCAAGACGCCCGCCAATGTGCCGCGCAACACGGCGACGCTCTGGACCACCTACGAGCCGTTTCATCACTGGGAAATCGGCGGCGGCATGAGTTATATGTCGACACGCTATGCGGCCAACAACGACCTCGTCTCGGTCGGCAGTTTTGTTCGCTGGGATGCCACGCTCGCCTACCGCCGCAAGCAGTACGATCTGCGCCTGAACTTGCTGAACCTGACCAACAAGTACTATTACGACTCGCTCATCCCCTCGGACGGCGGACGTGCCGTGCCGGCGACCGGCCGCACCGTGCTGCTCACCGGGACCTACCGCTTCTAGAAGACATGATTCTGTCGATTCCGAACCTGCTGGACCGCGACACCGTCGCGGCCCTGCGCCAGCAACTCGACGCGGCCGATGCGCCGTGGGTCGACGGCCGCGCGACGGCCGGCTACTCCGGTGCGCCGGTCAAGCACAACCAGCAGATCAACGAGCTCTCCCCGCTCGCTGCCGAGCTGGGTGACCGCGTACTCGCCGCGCTCGAACGCAACCCCTTGTTCATCAGCTTTGCGCTGCCGAACCAGGTCTACCCGCCGCTGTTCAACCGTTACGGGCCGGGCATGACCTTCGGCAGTCACGTCGACGGCGCAGTACGGATCTCGCCGGCGAATGGCCGGAAGATCCGTACCGATCTGTCGCTCACGTTGTTTCTGTCGGATCCATCCGACTACGACGGGGGCGAGTTGCAGATCGAAGACACCTACGGCGTGCACGAAATCAAGCTGCCCGCGGGCGATGCGATCGTCTACCCGGCCTCGAGCCTGCACCGGGTGACGCCGGTCACGCGCGGGGTCAGAGTCGCGAGCTTTTTCTGGGCACAGAGCCTCATCCGTGACGATGCGTGCCGCGTGATCCTGTTCGACATGGACAACGCAATCCAACGTCTGCACGTCACGGATGCCGACGAAAGCGCGCGCCGCACGCTGATCGGCTGTTATCACAACCTCTTGCGTCAATGGAGCGACACCTAAGAGATTCTCTTTAGCTATCGCCCGATCAGCGAATGCGATTGGTCGGCTATCGCGTTGCCGATATAGTCATTCGCATTACAACGACTGACTCGGAGACACGGTGAATCAGATCGATTTGAGCGAACGCGTGCTCGTCGTGACGGGTGGTGCGCGCGGTATTGGTTATGCAGTGGCCCAGCGAGCGCTGGAATCGGGCGCCTCGGTGGCCCTTTGGGATGTCGACGCGGCGCGCCTCGAGCAAAGCCGGGCCGAACTCGCCAAGCTAGGCAAGGTCACCGCCCATACGGTCGAGCTGACCGAAGAGGCCTCGGTCAACGCCGCCACCGAGGCGACCCTCGCCGCCCACGGTGGCATCCACGCCCTCGTCAACAATGCTGGCATCACGGGGGGCAACGGCACGCTGTGGGAACTCGACCCCGCGGTCTGGCGCCGCGTCATCGACGTCAATCTGATCGGCCCCTACCTGACCTGCCGCGCGATCGTCCCGCAAATGATCAAGCAGGGATATGGCCGGATCGTCAATATCGCGTCGGTCGCCGGCAAGGAAGGCAACCCCAACGCCTCGCACTACAGCGCCTCGAAGGCTGGCCTGATCGGCCTGACCAAGTCGCTCGGCAAGGAGCTCGCGACGAAGAACATCCTCGTCAACGCGGTGACACCCGCTGCGGCCAAGACCGAGATCTTCGATTCGATGAAGCAGGAACACATCGACTACATGCTTCAGAAGATCCCGATGTCGCGTTTTCTGCAACCAGCCGAAGCCGCATCGATGATTGTCTGGCTCGCTTCCGAAGACTGCGCGTTCAGCACAGGCGCGGTATTCGACCTGTCGGGCGGCCGCGCGACGTACTGACGGAGACAAGCGATGTCCATGCCCAAGATTCGCCACGTACGTGCCTTCACCGTACGGGGCGGCGGCGCCGATTACCATGACCAGCCGGACGGTCACTGGATCGACGACCATATTGCGACGCCGCTCGCGCGCTACCCTGAATATCGCCAGAGCCGACGTTCGTTCGGCATCGACGTGCTCGGCACGCTGGTGGTCGAGATCGAGGCGAGCGACGGCACCGTCGGCTTCGCGGTCACCACGGGCGGTGAGATCGGCGCGTTTATCGTCGAAAAACACCTCGCGCGTTTTCTGGAAGGCCAACTGGTCACCGACATCGAGAAGATGTGGGACCTGATGTACTACGGCACGCTGTTCTATGGCCGCAAGGGCATCGTGCTCAACACCATCTCGGGTGTCGATCTGGCACTCTGGGACCTGCTCGGCAAGATCCGCGAAGAGCCGGTATTCCAGCTGCTCGGTGGCCCGGTGCGCGACGAACTGCAGTTCTACGCGACCGGCGCGCGGCCGGACCTCGCCAAGGAAATGGGCTTTATCGGCGGCAAGATGCCGCTTCAGCACGGACCTGCCGAGGGCGAGGAAGGGCTGCGCCTGAACCTCGAGCGGCTTGCCGACATGCGCAGCCGTGTTGGGGACGACTTCTGGCTCATGTACGACTGCTGGATGAGCCTCGACCTGCGCTACGCGAAACGGTTCAGTCACCTGGCGAAAGACAGCGGCCTCAAGTGGATGGAAGAGACCCTGTCGCCCGACGATTACTGGGGCTATGCCGAACTGCGCCGCCAGATGCCGCCGGGCATGTGGGTCACCACGGGTGAACACGAGGCCACCCGCTGGGGCTTCCGGATGCTGCTCGAAATGGGGTGTTGCGACATGATCCAGCCCGATGTTGGCTGGTGCGGCGGTATCACCGAACTCATCAAGATCTCGGCACTCGCGGACGCACACGAGGCACTCGTCGTGCCGCACGGCTCATCGGTCTACAGCTACCACTTCGTCGTGACGCGCCACAACTCACCGTTCGCCGAGTTTCTGATGATGGCGCCGAAGGCCGACAAGGTGGTACCCATGTTCACACCCCTGCTGCTCGACGAGCCGGTGCCCGTCAACGGCCGCATGAAAGTACCCGATCGGCCCGGCTTTGGGGTGCGCCTGAATCCCGATTGCGCGCTTCATCGACCCTATCAGCACTGAAAGCTGGCTGACACATAGCGTGTCGCGCACCGGTTTCGGAGCCTCGGTGCGCGCCGTGCTGCGTGGGCCTCACTGACTCACGTTCAGGATGTCGGCCCCCGCCGGTCCGCAGACCGGCCCGGCGATCCGCATCTGGAGAAGACACTTATGCTGCTGCACAACAAAGTCGTCGTCGTCACCGGCGGCTCTCGCGGCATCGGCCGCGCCATTGCAGTCGCCTGCGCGCGCGAAGGTGCCGATGTTGCCATCAATTACTGGGGTGAGAACGATGCCTCCTATGAAAAACGCTCGGCCGTCGACGAAGTGCTGGCCGAAATCAAGGCCCTCGGACGCCGCGCCATCGCCGTAGAAGGCAATGTGGCCGTGCCCGCGACCGGCACCGAGTTGATCGAGCGCACCGTCGAGGCCTTCGGCCGCGTCGACGTCCTTGCGAGCAACGCCGGCATCTGCCCGTTCCACGCCTTTCTCGACATGCCCGCCTCGGTTTTCGAGACAACCGTCGCCGTTAACCTGGGCGGCGCCTTCTACGTGACGCAGGCTGCCGCGAACCAGATGA
>JAMFSK010000166.1 GCA_026225235.1 Burkholderiales bacterium | reverse complement strand
CGAGCTCAGTCGAGCTCAGCGCGCCAAGTCGCGCTCGGGCGCTCAGAGATGGTCAGCCGCCGCGCCTGCGCCCATAGCCCGGACCAAACAGATGGCAGCGCACGGTATGGCCGTTGCCGACCTCGTAGTCGGCGGGTACCTGCTGCTCGCATCGCAGGCCCAGCGACACGTTGCAACGGCTCGCATAGATACAGCCGCGATGTTCAGGCGCGTCTCGATCCGGGGTCCGCGCGGGCGCGGAGGTCGCTCCGAGCAACGCCTCGGTATAGGGATGGCAGGGTCGGGCGAAGAGGTCGTCCGCGCTCGCGGTTTCGACGACCTGCCCGTGGTAGAGCACGACGACGTGATCCGCGATATAGCGAATCACTGCGAGGTCATGCGAGATAAACAGATAGCCGACTTGCTGAGTCCGCTGGAGCTCGACGAGCAGATTGAGAATCGAAGCCTGTACCGAGACGTCGAGGGCTGAGGTCGGTTCATCGCAGATCAACAGCCGCGGCTCGCCGGCAAACGCGCGTGCGATCGCGACACGCTGTTGCTGGCCGCCCGACAACTCACGTGCGCGTGCTGACAGCCGCGCATGCGGCAGCCGCACGGCATCGAGAAGAGCGTGGATGCGTTGCTCGCGCGCTTGACCGCGCAAGCGCGCGAGTTTGCCGATCGCGCGACCCAGCAACGTGCGGAGTTGATGTGAGCGGTTGAGTGCGTTATGCGGATTCTGGAAGACACTTTGTAGCGCGGCGATTTGCGCGCGGCTGCGCCGTTCGACGCGCTCGCGCAGGGGGGCACCCTCAAGTGTCAGCGTTCCTGTATCGGCTGGTACGAGGCCCGCGATGATACGGGCGAGCGTCGTCTTGCCCGAGCCGGACTCGCCGACGATGCCAAGCGTCTCGCCCGGACGGACCGCGAGCGAGACGCGATCGAGTGCGTACAAGGTGTCGGTGCCAATGCGATACGTCTTGCTGACCTCGGTGACGCTCAGCACTGGTGGGCCATCGCTTGACGGAGCGGGCGCGCTTTGCTGAGCGGCCGCCATGCCTCGACCCGCAGCTTCGATCGCGCGCAAACCGGCCTCGATAACACGAAGACCCCCGTCGCGATTCGCGGCGCCTTCAGGCAGGCCGCCAATCGTGCCGCGCGCGAAGCCGTCTCTCGGGCCGTCATACGCTTTGGCGTCGCCCAGCGTGGCAAGCGGACCATCGCGCTTCGTACGGCCGAAGCTCGGCAAACAGGCCAGCAGGGCGGCCGTATAGGGATGCTCGGGATGGGCAAACATTTGCCCTGGCGTGCCTTCTTCGACGAGCTTGCCGCGTTCGAGCACGCCGATGTAGTCGCAGAGTTCGGCGACCAGCGGCAGCTTGTGGCTGATGAACAGCAACGCGGTATCGGAGGCGCGGCGCAAGGTTTGCAGCAGCGCGATGATTTCGGCTTCGACGGTGGCATCGAGCCCCGTCGTCGCTTCATCCAGGATCAGCAACGCAGGTCGTTTGGCGAGCGCCATCGCGATCACGACACGCTGCTGCATGCCGCCCGACAACTGATGCGGATAGCTCGCGAGCGCTCGCTCAGGCGTCGGCATTTGCACGCGTTCCAGCATCTCGTACGCCGCGTCGTGTGCCTTCGTACCACGCAGGCCGGTCAGTTCGAACGACTCGATCAATTGCCGCCCGACCGTGAGCGTGGGGTTCAGTGCGCGGGCCGGGTCCTGATAGACAAACGATAAATCGCGGGTGCGCATCTCACGCAATGCTCGCCGTTCAAGCGTTGCGACATCGCGTCCCGCGAGTTCGATGCGACCGCCGACAATGCGGGCGTTGCGTGCGAGGTAGCGTGCGATCGCCATGGCGACGGTCGACTTGCCGCTGCCCGACTCGCCAACCAGGCCATACGCTTCGCCACGCGCAATCGAGAAGCTCAGGTCGTCGAGTGCCAGTCGTTCTCCCTCGTCACCCCGATACGCGACGCGCAGCGACTCGATGCGCAGGGCATACGGCTTGGGTGTCGCCGGCCGCAAGGTGCCGCGTGCGACGGCGGGCGCAGCTGCAGGTGGTCGGATCTCGGTCATCGTGCGCTCACCGGTCCGCCGCCGCACGCACACCGTCGGCGAGCAGGTTGACGCCGACGACGAGCGAGGCGGTCGCGAGTGCATCGAACACCACGGTCCACCACGCGCCGCCCGCGATCAGCGGATAGTTTTCGGCGATCGCGAGCCCCCAGTCAGGCGAAGGCGGTTGAATGCCGAAGCCGAGAAACGAGAGCGTCGCGACGGTGAAAATCGCATAGCCGAGCCGGATGGTGGCCTCGACGATCACGGGGCCCGTGACGTTCGGCAGCACCTCGATCACCATGATGGTGAGGGCGGCGTCGCCGCGCAATCGCGCTGCCGCGACATAGTCGAGATGCACCTCGTTAAGCGTCGCGGCACGTACGGTACGCGCGACGATCGGGGTGAACACCAGTCCGATCACGAGGATGACCGCGAGATTCGATGTCCCTACGGCCGTCAGCACGAACAGCGCGACAATCACGAGCGGCAGGGCGAGCGTCGCGTCGATCAGCCGGCCCAGCGTGTCGTCGACCCAGCCGCGCCAATAACCCGTAATGAGTCCGAGCAGCGTGCCCAGTGCAGTGCCAAGCAGCGTGGCGAGCGGCGCGATGGTGAGGATGTCGCGCGCTCCCGCGATGACCCGCGCGAACACGTCGCGACCCAGCGAGTCGGTGCCGAACCAATGCTCGGCTGACGGTGGCAGGAGGGCATTGAGCGGATCGGCCGCGTACGGATCGTGGATGAGCCCATGCGCGCCGACGATCGCGCAGATAACCCAGAACACGACGACCAGCGCGCCCGCATCGAAACTCACCGAATGCAGCAGCCGCTGTAGCGTCGAATGCCGCGAATGACCCGGACGCAGTGTGTTGGCCAAAGGCGCGCTCATCGTGCGCCCCCGTCCCGCAGTCGCGGATCGAGCACGCCGTAGAGCAGGTCGGCCAGCAGGTTGGTCAGCAGATACACCACACCGATCGCGAGGACGCCGGCTTCGAGCAGCGGGAAGTCCTTCGACTTCGCCGCATCGAAGATCAGGCCGCCAATGCCCTGGTAGTGAAACAGCGACTCGACGACCACCAGGCCGCCGATCATATAGCCGAGCTGAGTGGTGGCGACGGTGATGGTCGGCAGCAGGGCGTTGCGCAATACATGGCGCAGGAGCACTGTCCGGAACGGCAAGCCTTTGAGAATCGCCGTGCGGGTGTAGTCGGCGGCAAGCGCATCGATCGTGCCGGTGCGTGTCATGCGTGCGAAGTAGCCGAAGAAGACAAACACGAGCGGCAGCGCGGGCAGTAGCAGGTGGCTGAGTTGTGAGAGCACGCTGGCGTCCGGCGGCGCGGTCGCGCTCATGGGCAGCCACTGCAGCCAGACAGCGAAGACAAGGATCATCACGATCGCCGAGACGAATTCGGGCACCACCGCGAGCGTGGCGCCAAGCACCGACAGGAACCGGTCGAGCGCGCGATTCGCGCGCAGCGCGGCCGCCACGCCGGCCACCAGGCTCAGGGGCAGTACGATCGCGAACGCGAGCCCGGCGAGCTTGAGCGAGTTAAGCAGCGCCGGTCCAAGAAACGAGGCCACTGGCGCGCGGTACACGAGTGAGGTGCCGAGATTGCCATGGGCCAGGCCTGCGAGCCAATGAGCGTACTGGATGATCACGGGCCGGTCGGTGCCGAGCTGATGATTCAGCGCGGCGACCGCACCCGCATCGGCGAGCGGTCCCAGCATCGCACGCGCGACATTGCCGGGCAGCCACTGTCCCGCCGCGAAGACCAGCGCAGACAGCAGCCAGAGCGTGAGGAGGGACAGCAGCGCGCGCTTGAGCATCGTCAGACCAGCGAGGCGTGCTGGAGATACAACTGCGAGATCGCCGTGAAGCGCACGCCTTGCACGTTCGCCGTCGTCGCCGTCAGGGCATCGAAGAAGTAGGGAATCGCGACTGGGGTCTGCTCGAGCAACAGGCGCTGGATGTCGCCGGCCGCCTTGCGTTGCGCGGGTAGGTCAAGCGCGCCCACATACTCGGTCACGAGACGGTCATAGGCCGGGTTGCGGAAGTGCGCGGCGTTCCACGGGCCACCACTGGTGAGCGTCGCACTCAGAAACACGTTGGGAATGCCTCGATGTCCATAGTCGGTGATCCCTAGCGGCGAGTCGAGCCAGTCGGATTTGCCAAACGTCGCGGCACCGTAATACGCGCCCTGCGGCTCGACCTTCAGCGTGATGATGATGCCAATCGCCTTCGCGGCATTCTGCACGAGCACGGCGAGGTCGCTGATCTCTTCGAAGCGCTCGGTTGTCAGCGTGACCGCGAAACCATTGGCCACGCCCGCCTGAGCCAGCAGTTGGCGTGCCCGCGCGAGATCGATGTGGCGCTGTGGCACGGAGGTATCGGTCGAGGCGAAGACGGGGGCGAACGGACTATCGTTGCCTTGTTGCGCACGGCCGCGGAACAGGCCACGGCTGAGGATGTCCCGGTCGAGCGAGAGCGCCAGTGCCTGGCGCACACGTGCATCGACGAACGGCCCCTGCTCGCAGCGCATATGGATCTGCCGGTGCGAGCTCGACTTGACCGAGAGGACCTTGAACGCCGGGTTGTTCAGGATACTGAGGCCGCCTTGCACGGGGAGGTTCGGCATCACATCCGCCTCGCGACCCTGCATGGCGAGCAGTTGCGCGGGCGCATCCGCATAGAAGGCGAACTGCACGCGATCGGGCACTGCGGGCGTGCCCCAGTAGGTGGGGTTGCGCACGAAGGTCGCGCCGCGCTTGGGCAGGTATTGCTCGAGACGGAAGGGCCCGGTGCCGATAAAGGTCTTTTCAAAACCACCGGTGTAACTCGCGGGCAGGATCACCGCGTTGTAGTTGTCCGATGAAACGTAATAGGGAAAGTTGCCATTCGGCGCATCGAGATGGAACTCGACGGTGCGTGCATCGATGGCCCGGGTGCTGCCTTTGGCGAGCACGCCCTTGAAGACGGACAAGGCGGCCGAACCGGTTGCCGGATCGGTCAGGCGGTCGAAGGTTGCGACCACGTCCTTGGCGTGGAGTACCTGGCCGTCATGGAACTTGACGCCATCGCGCAGCGTGAGAGTCCAGATGTCGCCGCGCGCGTTTGCTTTCCAGCCGGTGGCGAGCGCGGGCACAAGATGGCCCAGTTCATCGTCATCGATCAGGTAGTCGCAGGTCTGGTTCAGCAGCGGGATCGAAGCCGGATCGGAGATCGTCAGGGGGTCGATCGCGCCAGCCGGGGTCAGGCCTGCCACGCGAATCAGGGGAGTCGGCTTGCTCCTGGCCGGAGCCTGGGACGGCTGGGCGGTTTGGGCGGAGGCAGTACGGATCGACGCCGCGCCCAAAGCTGCGTTGAGGCCACCGAGACCCAGGACACTCGCGTAGCGAAGCAAGGTACGGCGGTCGACGCGACCGCTGCGGAACTCGTCGAGCGCGCTGGCGCTCAGGGCCTGAAGGTCGCAATCGGACGGCGTGTCGGGCATGGGCTCGGCGGTATCGGATCTCGCTGCATCGATCCGCCTCGGGGTGAGGGCGGCAGTGATGCGCGAGTCATGTTAACGCAAAGCTGGGCGCGCTGTGTCTTCGCAATCTGCCGCCTTCAGTTTTCGGGCCTAGGCTTCCGATGAGGTCGGCATGTCCGTGAGGTCGGTCGGCTGGCGGGGTTCCCAGTCAACGTCGCCGCACAGCACGCATTGCTCGGCGCCGACCGTCGTGGCCATCGACAGCGTCACGCAGACCGATGCCTCGGCGATCGACAGATAGGGCTTGGTGGCATGCACGCGGCCCGGCTCGTTCATCGCCCCGCGGAAATACGGCCGGCGCAGCCAGCTTGCCCCGTGAGCGTCGGAGACCGGCAGGAAGCGCGCCTCGCGTGCCGAGGGCCGGGTATGCGACATCACGTTGCCGCCGATCTGCCGGCCGTGCGAGTCGAGCAAGTAGCACCGCTGCGCGTCTTCGAGCGACAGGAAGTTCCAGCACACCTGGTCGAGCGCCTCGCCTGCATTGAGTTTGGCGGCTGCCCCTTCGAGCGCGCGCATATACGGCGCGAGCCGCAGATGTCGCTTGCGCTCGGTACGTTCGGTTTTCTCGCGGTAGGCCTCGAGCAAGGTCTGGAGCACGGTGCTCGACGCCTGCGAATCGACTGGCGCGGCGGCAGGACGCGAAAAATAGCTGCCCTGTACAAAGTCCGCATCGCCTTCCATGGCGAGCAGGGCTTCGCGCTCGGTCTCGATGCCTTCGATCAGCACCAGCTTGCCCGCCTCATGAAGCAGCGAGATCAGGCCCGGCAACACACGCGCGACCTGGGCGCGCTGGCTCGCGTGGAACACGATATTGCGGTCGAGCTTGACGATGTCGGGATCGAGTTGCCAGATCCGGTCGAGGTTCGAGTGACCGGCGCCAAAATCGTCGAGCGCGATCAGAAAACCGTACTGGCGGAAGATGCGCACCCCTTCGGCAAGCTTGCGCAGATCGGCCGCCTGGCGATCGGATACTTCGAGCACGATGCGTTGCGGCTTGAGGCCGAGGCGACGCAGCTCGGAAAGCAGGGCGGCGCACTGCCACTGGTCTGCGAGTGCGGCCGGATGAATGTGAACAAACAGCCATTCGCGGTCGCAGTGCAGGTTGCGGAAATTGTCGAGGTGCAGCGACTGCGCGAGGCGGTCGAGTTCGAGCAGATCGCCCAGGCGCGCGGCGCGACCGAATACGTCGAGGGGCGACACCGAGGCGTCGAGTGAATTGTGGGCGCGCAACAGTGCTTCGTAGCCTGCCGCACGCATGTGCGACAAACTGAAGATCGGCTGGAAAGCGCTGTAGAGCGTGAGGTCGCCGTAGCGGACTTGCTTTTGCGTGCCGTCGCTCGACGTTGTTGCGTGCGGGCGTTCTGACGTCACAGCCATGTGTTTCTCCCGGGTTCTTGCTGTTGCTGCGGGTTGCACAGCAGCTTGCAACGGTAAAAGCAAGGACCGTGCTCAGCGCCGTGGCGCAATGATATGAGAAAAGCGTGCGTCTTGCCCGTAATCCGTGCCCGGACGGTGCGCCAACATGGGAGGAGGCTGCGCGTTATGTGTCCTAACGCACTTTCACGGTGCGTGCCGTGAAATCATGGTGCGGGAGGGCGCGCTGCCGCTGACCAGGTCGTATCAGTGTGAGCGCCACCGCGCAGCGCTTCAATTGGGAGCGACGCTTATAGATTCTCGATGAATGCATGTTTGTAGGGAGGGCAAAGCCGACGATCTGAAAAGAGGGAGCCACTTGCTGGCTTGCCTAAAAATGCGGGCATGCGGACCTGCCCATCGACACTTTCAGGGGACGCGTTCTACCGGCTTATTCATGCAAAAGCTATGGTGAGAAAAAGGGGGAACTCCGGGTCCTTTTCGCTTGCCGAGCCAAGCCTGGCGGGCCTTTTAGCAAAAAAATGCGCCGTGCCGCGAGAGCTCGCGGACGGCGCATTTCATGGCGAAATTCAGACCAGCAAGCGAAGACCTTCGAGGGTGCTGCCCGACCACGAGGGCGGGGCAGCGTCGAAGGCAACCCGCTTATCGCGACTTCGAGGTGATGATCGACTCGGCGACGTTCTTCGGTGCTTCTGCGTAGTGCTTGAACTCCATCGTGTACGTCGCGCGACCTTGGGTCAGTGAACGCAGCGAGGTCGAGTAGCCGAACATCTCGGACAGCGGGACTTCGGCGCGCACGAGCTTGCCACCGCCGCCAGCGATGTCGTCCATGCCCTGGAGCATGCCGCGACGGCTCGACAAGTCGCCCATCACATTGCCCATGAAGTCTTCCGGCGTCTCGACTTCGACAGCCATCATCGGTTCGAGCAAGATCGGATGCGCACGCCGCATGCCTTCCTTGAACGCCATCGAGCCAGCCATGCGGAACGCGTTTTCGTTCGAGTCCACATCATGGTACGAACCGAACGTCAGCGTCACCTTCACGTCGACCACCGGATAGCCGGCCAGCACGCCCGCCTTCAGGGTTTCGATGATGCCCTTGTCCACGGCCGGGATGTATTCGCGTGGCACCACACCGCCTTTGATCGCATCGACGAACTCATAGCCCTTGCCTGGCGGCTGCGGTTCGACCTTGATCACGACGTGGCCATACTGACCGCGTCCGCCCGACTGCTTGACGAACTTTCCTTCGACATCTTCCGCCGTCGACTTGATCGTTTCGCGATAGGCCACCTGGGGCTTGCCCACCGTCGCTTCGACGTTGAACTCGCGCTTCATCCGGTCGACAAGAATTTCCAGATGCAGCTCGCCCATCCCGGAGATGATCGTCTGACCCGACTCCTCGTCCGACGACACGCGGAACGACGGATCTTCCTGAGCCAGACGGCTCAGGGCGATCCCCATCTTTTCCTGATCGGCCTTGGTCTTCGGCTCGACAGCCTGCGAAATCACTGGCTCCGGGAAAATCATGCGTTCCAGCACGATGACGTCGTTGACGTCGCTCAGCGTATCGCCCGTCGTCACGTCTTTCAGACCCACCGCTGCGGCGATGTCACCCGCGCGCACTTCCTTGATTTCACTGCGTTCGTTCGCGTGCATCTGCAAAATCCGGCCGATCCGTTCCTTTCGTGCCTTGCCGGCATTGAGGACGGTGTCGCCCGAATTGACGATGCCCGAATAGACGCGGAAGAAGGTCAACTGGCCGACGAACGGGTCGGTCATGATCTTGAACGCCAATGCGGAGAACGGCTCTTCGTCGGTCGGATGACGCTCGGACTCATTGTCGTCGACGTCGTGGCCCCTGATCGCGGGCACGTCGGCCGGCGAGGGCAAGTAGTCGATCACGGCGTCGAGCATGGCCTGCACGCCCTTGTTCTTGAACGCGCTGCCGCACAGCATCGGCACGATTTCGTTGGCGATGGTGCGCTGACGGATCGCAGCCTTGATCTCGGCTTCGGTCAGTGTCTCGCCGCCGAGATACTTATCGAGCATTTCTTCGCTCGACTCCGCGGCGGCCTCGACCATCTTGTCGTGCCATTCCTGTGCGGTCGCCAGGAGCTCGGGTGGAATCTCGCGATATTCGAAGTGGATGCCCTGATCCGAGTCGTCCCAGATGATCGCCTTCATCTTGACGAGATCGATCACGCCTTCGAAGTGTTCCTCGGCGCCGACCGGAATCTGGATCGGCACTGCGGTTCCCTTCAAGCGCTCCGAGATCTGGCGCTGCACGCGAAAGAAGTCGGCGCCCACGCGGTCCATCTTGTTCACGAAGGCAATGCGCGGCACTTTGTACTTGTTGGCCTGGCGCCAGACCGTTTCCGACTGCGGCTGCACGCCGCCGACCGAGTCATAGACCATGCACGCACCATCGAGTACGCGCATCGAGCGCTCGACTTCGATGGTGAAATCGACGTGGCCCGGTGTGTCGATGATGTTGATCCGGTGTTCGGGATAGTTGCCGGCCATGCCTTTCCAGAACGCCGTCGTGGCTGCCGACGTGATCGTGATGCCGCGTTCTTGTTCCTGCTCCATCCAGTCCATCGTCGCAGCACCTTCGTGAACCTCGCCAATCTTGTGGTTCACCCCGGTATAAAAGAGGATGCGTTCGGTGGTGGTGGTTTTGCCGGCGTCGATGTGAGCGCTGATACCGATATTGCGGTAGCGCTCGATGGGGGTCTTGCGGGCCACGGAAATCTCCTTTCGGACTCGGAATGTCACCGGGCTCGGCGATGTGCGGGCGGCTGGGGCGCGTTATGCTCAACGCGCGGTCAGCCGGATGCGAGTCGCCATTCAGACAGCCTTTGCCCGGCGAATCCTATAAGGATAGCGCGCCTCGGCCATCAGCGTATGACCGCATTCCCGGCTTTTTCGGATGGACCGTGCGCAAACCTTGGCGGCTGGGGCCGGAGCCGCGCCCCGCGGCCCGGTCAAGCCGCGCCGCGCTTAGCGGGGCAGGCCTTGCAACTGCATGCCCGGCTTGACGTTGTTGGCGTCGAACCAGCCCTTGGCCATCTCGAGCGCATAGCGGCCGGATTTCGTCGGGCAGTGGTTGTCTTCGGTCTCGGCAGCCATTTCCTGCACGTCCGTGATCGTGCCGTTGTCGTCGATATAGGCGATCGACAGGGGAATCTCGGTGTTCTTCATCCAGAAGCAGTGATAGGCGATCTCGTCGAACACGAACAACATGCCTTCGTTCTGGCCGAGCGCCGCACGATACATCAGGCCTTGCTCGCGATCGGGCTGCGTCGCGGCGACTTCTGCACTGATCTTCACATTGCCCGTGCTCAGGGTGACGTGCGGGAATTCACCTTTCTTCTTGAAGTTGGCCGGCATCGGCGGCTGCGGTGCGGCAGCGGTTGCCGCTTCGGCGAGCGGCGAGGCAAGCGCGCTGGCGAACAGGGCGGCGCTCGAGGCCACGACGGCGAGCACGGCGATACGGCGGCTGTGACGGCACAGCTTCATCAGGACAGCACTCACAAACTCACTCCTTCAAGACCGGTTGCCGGATAGCGTGCAGCGCGGGCCGGCCCCGGAAAACGGGTCGTTGCCGCGCCTTGACCCACAGGCCGCGCTCCGGGCGCGCGCTGGCGCATCCGCGGATGTTACGCAAATCCGTGCAAAAGAAAAAGGCAGAGCGCTTATGCAGCGGTCTGCCTTTCAACGCCGTTTGCACGACGGTACAACTTGTTTTTCACAACTCACACCGTGCCCTCGCGGGTCCGGTGCTGATTGTTTAAACCTTACTGAGCGGCGCTGGCTGCCGAAGCTGCCGATGCTACCTTCGACTTCTTAGCCTTCTTGGCCTTCGCCTTGTGCGGCGTAGCCTTGGCAGCCGAAGCGCCCGATGCGACGACCGGAGCCGAAGCTTCGTTAGCGAAAGCAACGCCGGAAACCAAGAGGCCAGCGACCAGGGCAACGATCATTTTGTTCATGTGTGTACTCACGTAGTATCGATTGTTTGGCTCAACGACCCCGCAGGAGTCTTGAGCAATAACGCGCTGTCCACCTTTCGGTTGACACTTTCTTGGTGACTCTTTCAAGTACCTCGAATGTGCCTGCATGAGGGGCACCTGCAATTGCATCACAGGCTTCTCCTGCCAATGCCGGACAACATTTTCAATGCGGCATCCGGGCGCTTAACGTGCGATCGAATCAGTCGGTTGACGAAGTCATCAGAAGATTCGCAGATAACCTTGCCAGCCCCGCCGATATTGGGTTTCATAACGAAAGGCATTTGAAAGAATGAGGGTTTGTCTTCAACCCGTTCTTCGCTTGCGCATGATGGACCGCGTGCAATATGCAGGTGCCGACGCGAAAAAGCGAAGTGATTTATATCGATGTGTAATCGACACAACAACGTATTGCGTCGACTGCTGCGATTCATCAACCAGTCATTTTCTCGTGTGCTTATCGGCACTCATGGCGAGAACTTTAGGGATTATTTTTTGGGCGAACGAGGGGGGGCTGCGTAACCGTAGCGGGATGCAGGTACCCGTTCTTGATCGCGGCACGATGCGCTGCGAGCACGATATCGCTCGCTCGTCAGATAGGCGTGCAACGGCGACACGCTTCGTCTGCGATAGAGGCGTTGCAGGCTCCTGCTACGACCGCGTTAGTCGTTGCCTCTTTCTCGCTTCGGGAAAATTCATTTCCGGTCGCGCCACGGTGATTGCGGATCGACATCGCACCACGCGCCCGGTGCAAGCCCGAGTTCAAATACATCGAGTGCACCGATCGAAGCGCGTACGAGCCGCAGTGTGGGATACCCGACAGCGGCTGTCATGCGTCTGACTTGCCGGTTCTTGCCCTCGGCGAGCTCGATTTCGACCCATGTCGCGGGGATTTGGGCGCGAAAACGGATCGGTGGCGTGCGTTCCCATAGACCGCAGGGCGCATCGATGAGCCGGGCACGACACGGCTGGGTCACATAGTCACCGAGGTCGACTCCTGCGGCGAGTGCTTTGAGCGCCGCCTCATCGGGCAGTCCGTCCACTTGCGCCCAGTATCGTTTGACGAGCTTGTGGCGTGGTTCCGCAATACGCGTTTGCAAGCCGCCGTCGTCGGTGAGCAGCAGCAGGCCTTCGCTGTCCGCATCGAGCCGACCGGCCGGATAGACATCGGGCACATCCACATGCGCGGCGAGCGAAGGCCGGTTCTCGTGAGGAGAAAACTGGCAGATCGTGCCGAACGGTTTGTTAAGGGCAATCAGGCGCATCGAGTCAAGGTGGGCTATGCGGGTTCACCAGGGCGCGCAATGGGACCATACCGGCGCCGCTTGCGCCACCCCGATTGGCACGCCGACCCGACATGTCCGACCTGGGGTGGGGAACGAGAGTTTAATCGATCGCGAGCGACGCGCGTCTTGGGTCTTATATAAGACCTGATCCTTCGCTGGAGCAAGGCTGGGCTAGAATACGCGCCTGCCCGTGGCTGGTAGCGTCCGGAACCCCGTCTGGACGCCGATGCGCAACGCGGCAAGCTCACCCCGAACTGCATCCAAAAAGATCACTTGGAGTCGAATATGCCGTATCAGCACGTCAAGGTTCCGGCCGGTGAGAAGATCACCGTCAACAAGGATTACTCGCTCAACGTGGGCGATAATCCCATCATCCCGTACATCGAAGGCGATGGCGTCGGCACCGACATCACCCCAGTGATGCTCAAGGTCGTCGACGCAGCGGTCGAGAGGGCCTACGGAGGCAAGAAGAAGATCAGTTGGATGGAGATTTACGCGGGCGAGAAATCGACGCAGCTCTACGGCGCGGATGTCTGGCTGCCGGAAGAAACGCTTGAGGTGCTCAAGGCGTATCCCGTTTCGATCAAAGGGCCGCTGACGACACCGGTGGGCGGCGGCATTCGCTCGCTGAACGTGGCGCTGCGCCAGGAACTCGACCTTTACGTATGCCTGCGCCCTGTGCGGTATTTCAAGGGCGTGCCATCCCCGTTGCGCGAGCCCGAGAAGACCAATATGGTGATCTTCCGTGAGAACTCGGAAGACATCTATGCCGGCATCGAGTGGGCGGCCGGCAGTACGGAAGCGAAGAAAGTCATCCAGTTCCTGCGTGACGAAATGGGGATCAAGAAGATCCGCTTTCCGGAAACGTCGGGCCTGGGCGTCAAACCCGTCTCGCGCGAAGGGACTGAGCGCCTCGTCCGAAAGGCCATCCAGTATGCGATCGACCATGAGCGTCGCTCGGTGAGCCTGGTGCACAAGGGCAATATCATGAAGTTCACCGAAGGCGCGTTCCGCGACTGGGGCTATGGCCTTGCGCAAAAGGAATTCGGTGCCGAACTCATCGATGGCGGACCTTGGATGCGGGTGAAGAACCCGAAATCGGGTGCGGACATCGTGATCAAGGACGTGATCGCCGACGCTTTTCTGCAGCAGATTTTGCTCCGCCCGGCCGAGTATGACGTGATCGCCACGCTGAACTTGAATGGCGACTACATCTCCGATGCGCTTGCGGCACAGGTTGGCGGTATCGGCATTGCACCGGGCGCCAACATGTCCGACTCCGTTGCGATGTTCGAGGCCACGCATGGCACCGCGCCGAAGTATGCGGGCAAGGACTATGTGAACCCGGGTTCTGAAATCCTGTCGGCCGAAATGATGTTGCGCCACCTCGGCTGGACCGAAGCGGCCGACAAGATCATTGCGGCGATGGAGCAGTCGATTCTGCAAAAGCGTGTGACGTACGACTTTGCGCGCCTGATGGAAGGCGCGACCCAGGTCTCGTGCTCGGGCTTTGGCCAAGTGCTGATCGAAAACATGTAAAGGCCGGCCGCCGACGCGGTGCGACCTCAAAGCCCCGGAGTGCACGGAAGTGCCGCCGGGGTTTTTGTTTTTGGCGAGCGCTCAACTACTCGCGGCGCCAGAGGGGTGCGGACCTTCAGTTTCCCGCTGCGCGGCCGATAACATCGGATAAGGCGCACAACAAAAAAACCCGGCGCCCAGGGCGCCGGGTTTGCCCGACAAAACAGCAAAAACAGGCCCCCTGCGGGGGTTGGCCTTTAGGCCGGCGCCTGAATGTTCGAAGCTTGCTTGCCCTTCGGGCCTTGCACGACGTCGAACGTCACTTTCTGACCTTCTTTCAGCGTCTTGAAGCCGTTCATCTGAATCGCCGAGAAGTGCGCGAACAGATCCTCGCCGCCTTCGTCCGGCGTAATGAAGCCGTAACCCTTGGCGTCGTTAAACCACTTGACCGTACCGGTTGCCATACAACTTCCCCTGTAACTCGACTCTTGTCACTTGCAAAACAACGAGCGTGTTCGAAAAGCTGAACGGTTGAAGCCGTTCCCTCCGCACCAGCTCACCGCGGCATTTCCTCTTGTTTGTCGAAAAAAGTGCCAGCTTGATTGTTCTTTCTCTTTATTTCAGTGTCAAGAAAATTTTCGAGATAGGCGTTCCCCCTTATTGCACGGGTGTTCTGGGCATTTGTGCAAAAATATTTGCACTGTTTTGACATACTCTGCGCAAGTCCTTGAAAACCGCCATAATCGATCCAAGATTAGAGGCAATGCAGTTTGCGCCGCACCTGGATCGAAGCGGCGTCACAACGTTGGCGGCATGAACGTTGCGGCAGGAGCAGAAGTGCGTCGGTGCGGTATCGAACGATTGTCGGGGTGCAGTGTCAGGACAGATGGATACGATGTAGGTCGTCGCATGGCGGCTTGCACCGTCGAACGGCCTGCTTCCATCTAAAGCCCTGATGTTGCGTGGGGTTTTGACGGGATTGCAGGCTCCCGCGAGTTGTTTAGAATGGGTGTATGGCAATTTTCCCGGACAAGCAAGACGGTGCCGTGGTGGAGCGGCTGGAAGAAAAGCTTAAGCCACCGTCTATGCACAAGGTGGTGCTGCTCAACGACGACTTCACGCCGATGGAGTTTGTCGTAATGGTGATCCAGGAATACTTTGGTAAGGATCGTGAAGCTGCGACCCAGATTATGCTGAAGGTGCATCGTGAGGGCAGAGGGGTTTGCGGGGTCTATACAAGAGACGTCGCGGCGACCAAGGTTGAGCTTGTAGTTACCCACGCACGGCAAGCGGGACACCCGTTGCAGTGTGTGATGGAGGAAGCATGATTGCCCAAGAGCTGGAAGTAAGCCTGCACATGGCGTTTATGGAAGCACGCCAGGCGCGGCACGAGTTCATCACTGTCGAGCACCTGCTGCTCGCGTTGTTGGATAACCCGACGGCAGCGGAGGTGCTACGCGCCTGTGCGGCGAATATCGAGGATTTGCGGCAGAACCTGCGCAATTTTATCCACGACAATACGCCGACCGTGCCGGGTACCGATGACGTCGACACGCAGCCGACGCTCGGTTTCCAACGCGTGATTCAGCGCGCGATCATGCATGTCCAGTCGACGTCCAACGGCAAGAAGGAAGTGACCGGTGCGAATGTGCTGGTCGCGATCTTCGGCGAGAAGGATTCGCACGCAGTCTACTACCTGCAACAGCAGGGTGTGACGCGTCTGGATGTGGTCAATTTCATTTCGCATGGCATCACCAAGACCGGCAGTGCCGAAAGCACGAAGTCGGGCGAAGGGACGCCGGAAAGCGAAGACGCGGCTGCTCAGAAAGAAACGCCGCTCGCCCAGTTCACGCAGAACCTGAACCAGATGGCGCGCGACGGCAAGATCGATCCGTTGATCGGTCGTGAGCTGGAAGTCGAGCGTGTGGTGCAGGTGTTGTGCCGCCGACGCAAGAACAACCCGTTGCTCGTTGGCGAAGCCGGCGTAGGCAAGACGGCGATCGCCGAAGGGCTCGCCTGGCGCGTCACGCGCGGCGAAGTGCCGGACATTCTGCTCGACGCGACCGTGTACTCGCTCGATATGGGCGCCCTGCTGGCCGGTACGAAATACCGTGGCGACTTTGAGCAACGTCTGAAGACGGTGCTCAAGGAACTCAAGGAACGTCCGCACGCGATTCTGTTCATCGATGAAATTCACACGTTGATCGGTGCAGGCGCTGCTTCGGGCGGCACGCTCGACGCATCGAACCTCTTGAAGCCGGCGCTTTCCTCGGGTCAGCTCAAGTGCATCGGTGCAACGACGTTCACGGAATATCGCGGCATCTTCGAAAAGGACGCGGCACTGTCGCGGCGCTTCCAGAAGATCGACGTGGTGGAGCCGACCGTCGAACAGACGATTGCGATCCTGCGTGGCCTCAAGTCGCGTTTCGAAGAACACCACAGCGTCAAGTATTCGTCGAGCGCCCTGACGGCGGCCGCCGAGTTGTCGGCACGCTTCATCACTGATCGTCATCTGCCCGACAAGGCGATCGACGTGATCGACGAAGCGGGCGCGGCACAGCGCATCCTGCCGAAGTCGAAGCAGAAGAAGACGATCGGCAAAGGCGAGATCGAAGACATCATCTCGAAGATTGCCCGCGTGCCGCCGCAGAGCGTGTCGCAGGATGATCGCGGCAAGCTCCAGACACTCGATCGCGATCTGAAGGCGGTTGTGTTCGGCCAGGATCCGGCCATCGAAGCGCTGTCGGCTTCGATCAAGATGGCGCGTGCCGGCCTCGGAAAGACGGACAAGCCGATCGGCGCTTTCCTGTTCTCCGGTCCGACCGGTGTCGGGAAGACTGAAGTGGCGCGTCAGCTCGCTTTCGTGATGGGCATCGAGTTGCTGCGCTTTGACATGTCGGAATACATGGAACGCCATGCGGTCAGCCGTTTGATTGGCGCGCCGCCGGGTTATGTCGGTTTCGACCAGGGTGGCCTGCTGACCGAGGCGATCACCAAGAAGCCGCATTGCGTGCTGCTGCTCGACGAAATCGAGAAGGCGCATCCGGACATCTTCAACGTGCTGCTGCAGGTGATGGACCATGGCACGCTGACCGATAACAACGGACGCAAGGCCGATTTCCGCAACGTGATCATCATCATGACCACGAATGCGGGCGCCGAAGCGATGCAGAAGTCGACGCTGGGCTTCACGAATCGTCGTGAAACCGGCGACGAAATGAACGACATCAAGCGGATGTTCACGCCTGAGTTCCGTAACCGGCTCGACGCGATCATCAGCTTCCGCTCGCTGAATGAAGAAATCATCATGCGTGTGGTCGACAAGTTCCTGATGCAGCTTGAAGACCAGCTGCATGAGAAGAAGGTCGATGTGCTGTTCACCGACAACCTGCGTGCGTATCTGGCGAAGAACGGTTTCGATCCGCTGATGGGTGCGCGACCGATGCAGCGCCTGATTCAGGACACGATCCGCCGTGCGCTGGCCGACGAACTGCTGTTCGGCAAGCTGTCGAATGGTGGCCGGGTGACCGTCGATGTCGACGATCAGGAAAAGGTGCAGCTCACGTTCGACGAGAACGGCGTGCCGCGCAATCCGAATCCGGAAGCAATCGAAGTCGAGTAAGTCGACGGCAGGTAGACAAGGCTGAAACAAAAACGGCGCGGAGTGATCCGCGCCGTTTTTTTTCGTCTGGCGCTTTCAGCGAATGCGGCCTTAATGCTTGCCGGTGCTTCCGAAGCCGCCCGCGCCTCGTTCGCTCTCGCCGAATTCTTCGACGATATTGAATTGAGCCTGCACGACCGGCACCACCACCATCTGTGCCAGCCGCTCAAACGGATTCAGCACGAAGGGCTGGCTACCCCGGTTCCAGGTCGAGATCATCAATTGCCCCTGGTAGTCCGAGTCGATCAGACCGACGAGATTCCCTAGCACGATGCCGTTCTTGTGACCCAGCCCCGAGCGCGGCAGGATCACTGCCGCATAACCAGGATCGGCAAGGTGGATCGCGAGTCCGGTCGGGACCAGGGCAGTCTCGCCAGGGCCGATCGTCAGCGGCGCATCGAGGCAGGCCCGTAGATCGAGACCGGCGCTGCCCGGCGTCGCATAGTGGGGCAGTTGATCACGCAAGCGCGCGTCGAGAATCTTGAGGTCAATTTTCATGCGTAGATGAAGTTAGAGGGTTTGCTCTGCCAGATTGAAGGCTTGCGCCAGGAGTTCGTAGGAACGCGTGCGTGCCGCATAGCTGCCGGCGACCGTCAGCACGATGAGCTCGTCTGCCCCGAAGCGCGCCTGGATATCGTGGAGCCGTTCGACGACCTGTGCGGGGGTGCCGATGATGCTGCGCCCTTTCTGCTGCTCGATGATCGCGAGGTCACGCGGGCCGTACTTTTGGGTCACGCCTTGCTCGATCGATGGAATCGGCGCATTGAGTCCGAGCGCCATCTGGACGCGCCGCAAGTCGACCGCTTTCTCGAGTGCGAGGGCTTCGGCTTCCGTATCGGCGCAGATCACGAAGACGGCTGCAGCCAGATAGGACTCACGTTCATGTCCGACTTGAAACCGTTCGCGATAGGCGTCGGCCACCGCTTCGCCGTATTGCGCGTTGATGAAGTGCGCGAAAGCAAAGCGAATGCCGAGTTGCGCGGCCAGCAGACCGCCGAATTCGCTCGAGCCGAGCATCCACAGTTGGGGCTTGGTTTCGACATGAGGCTGCAGCAGCACGCCGCGCGCAACATGATCGGCCGGCAGTTGTCCGTTGAACAGACCGACGAGGTCGGCGACCTGTTGCGGAAACTGTTCACCGTAGTTGTAGTGGCCGCCCGCCACGGCCTGCGCGGTCTTCATGTCGCCGCCGGGCGCGCGTCCCACGCCAAGGTCGATCCGGTTCGGGAACAAGGCCTCAAGCATCTGGAACTGCTCCGCGACCTTGAACGGCGCGTAGTAGGGCAACATCACGCCGCCGGAACCGAGACGGATGCGCCGCGTCACACTGCCAAGTCTGGCCAGCATGACCTCGGGCGCCGGGTTGGCAACGCCCCGCAGGCCGTGATGCTCGGCGCACCAGTAGCGCGTATAGCCGAGGTCGTCGGCGAGTTGCGCCAGGTCGACCGTCGCGGCAATGGCATCCGCGGCCGTATGGCCGTGGATCACGGGCGTCTGGTCAAGGACGGACAATTTCACCATGGCGCATATCCGTATTCGTGTCGGTGAAGCTAGTTGAAGAGACCGCCCGGCAGGCGCTTCGCAATCGCAGCTATCAGCTCGCGCGCGAGCGCGGTCTTGTCGGCGCGCGGCAGGCGCGTCACGCCGTGTTCGTCATAGAGGGCGACTTCGTTGTCGTCACGGCCGAAGGTACCTGGGCCGAGATTGCCGATCAGCAGCGGGATGTTCTTGCGAAGCCGTTTGGCGGCCGCGTTGTTGTCGAGGTCGTCGGTCTCGGCCGCGAAGCCTACGCAATAGGGCGGCTGGGGCAGGCGAGCGACCGCGGCGAGAATGTCGGGATTTTCGACAAACTCAAACGCGGGTGGTTGGCCTCCGGGCGTTTTCTTGATCTTGCGCTCGCTCACATTCGCCACGCGCCAGTCGGCCACGGCGGCGACCGCGATAAAGAGGTCTGCGCTGCTTGCTGCAGCGAGCGCGAGATCGTGCATCTGCTGCGCCGTCTGCACGTCCTCGCGAACCACACCCCAAGGCGTCTCCAGGGCGGTCGGTCCTGCGATCAGCCGCACGTCGGCGCCGCAATCGGCTGCTGCGCGTGCCAGTGCGAAGCCCATTTTTCCACTCGAGAGATTGGTGATACCGCGCACCGGATCGATCGGCTCATAGGTCGGGCCCGCCGTCACGACGACGCGCTTACCCTGCAATAGCTTCGGCTGGAAGAACGCCACGATCGCGGCATAAACGGCCGCCGGTTCGAGCATGCGCCCGTCGCCGACTTCGCCGCATGCCTGGGGACCCGCGTCGGGGCCGAGCACGCGGACGCCATCGGCCCGAAGCTGTTGTGCGTTACGCTGGGTCGCAGGGTTTTGCCACATCTGCCGGTTCATCGCGGGCACCACGAGCAGTGGGCAGTCGCGTGCGACACAGAGGGTCGAGAGCAGGTCGTCGGCAAAGCCGTGCGCAAGCTTCGCGATGAAGTCCGTCGACGCCGGTGCGATCACGATGGCGTCGGCTTCGCGCGACAGATCGATGTGCGCCATATTGTTGGGCATGCGCGCGTCCCACTGGCTCGTATAAACGGGCCGCCCCGAGAGCGCCTGCATCGTGACCGGGGTGATGAACTGCGTCGCCGCTTCGGTCATCACGACCTGCACGGTCGCACCCGCCTTGATCAGCAGACGCGTGAGTTCGGCTGACTTGTAGCAGGCAATTCCGCCGGTCAGTCCGAGCACCACATGCTTTCCCGCGAGTTCCGTCATAGGGCCGCCTCGCCACAGGTCAGACGCCGCCGACCTGTGCATTCAGTGAGAGAAATTAACGCGACCCGCGCACACGCCGCAGTTCGTCGATCACGAGCAGGATCGCCCCGAGCGTGATGGCGCTGTCGGCGAGGTTGAAGGTCGCGAAATGCCAGCCATGCAAATGAAAATCCAGAAAGTCGATCACGTGGCCGTAGGCGGCCCGGTCGATCACATTGCCGATCGCGCCGCCGAGAATCATGGCGAGCGCAAAGCAGAACAAGGTCTGGTTGCCGTGCGTCTTGAGCAGATAGACGATCAGCAGCGCCGCACCGATCGCCAGCGCGGTGAAGAACCAGCGTTGCCATCCTCCCGAGGCGGCCAGAAAACTGAAGGCCGCGCCGGTGTTATAGGTCAGCACGATATTGAAGAACGGCGTGATCACGCGCCCCGCGCCATAGGCGAACAGCTTGGTCATCGTGATCTTTGTGACTTGATCGATCAGGATCACGACGACAGCCAGCCCCAGCCAGGGCACCAGCACCCCTTCACGTTGCTTCGCGACTGCCATTACGCTGCGCTCCTTGCTTCGCCATGACCAAACAGATTGCTCACGCAACGGCCGCACAACGTCGGATGGGCCGCATCGCTGCCCACGTCGGCGCGATAGTGCCAGCACCGTTCGCATTTCACATGGGCGGAGGGCCGCACGTAGACGCCTTCGTCACTGTCGGACGCGACGGTCTCGACCTCGGCGGCAGACGTGATCAGCACGAACTTCAGGTCGTCGCCCAGGCTGGCAAGCGCTTCACGCCGCGCGCCGCTGGCCTTGAGGATGACTTCGGCCTGGAGCGAAGAACCGATCTGCTCCGCCGTACGGGCGTCTTCAAGCGACTTCGTTACCGTGGCGCGCACGGCGCGCAGCATCGTCCACTTGTCGAGCAACTCGGCCTGACCGGCGATCTCCGGGTAAGCGTAGTACGTCTCGGTGAAGATCGTCTCGGTCTTCGGCTGGAATACCTTCCAGGCCTCCTCGGCCGTGAACGACAGGAACGGCGCGACCACCCGCAGCAAACCCTGCGTCAGGTGATAGAGCGCGGTCTGTGCGCCCCGCCGTGCCGGCGAGTTCGGCGCCATCGTGTAGAGCCTGTCCTTCAGCACGTCGAGATAGAAGCCGCCGAGGTCTTCCGAGCAGAACGTCGAGACCTTCGCCACGATCGGATGGAATTCATACCGCTCGTAGTGTGCAAGCCAGTCGGCTTGCTGCGCGGCCGCCAGGGCGACGGCGTAGCGATCGATCTCTAGCCACTGTTCAGGCGGCAGCGCATCCTTCTCATAGTCGAAGTCGGACAGGTTCGAGAGCAGGAAGCGCAAGGTATTGCGAATCCGACGGTAGGTGTCGGACATCCGCTTGAGAATTTCTTCCGACAGCACGAGCTCGCCCGAATAGTCGGTCGCGGCGATCCACAGACGGATGATTTCCGCGCCGAGTTTTTGCGCGATTTCCTGCGGCTCGATCCCGTTGCCGAGCGACTTCGACATCTTGCGGCCTTGCGAGTCCACCGTGAAGCCGTGCGTCAGCAGGGCCCTGTAAGGGGGGCGGCCATCGAGCATCGAACCGGTCAGCAGCGATGAATGGAACCAGCCGCGATGCTGGTCCGAACCTTCAAGATACAGATCGGCGGGCCATTGCAGCGTTTCCTGATGCGAGCCGCGCAGCACGTGCCAATGCGTCGTGCCCGAGTCGAACCAGACGTCAAGTGTGTCCCGGTTCTTCTCATAGTAGGCGACGTCGTCGCCGATCAGCTCGCGCGCATCGAGGCGTTGCCAGGCTTCGATGCCTTCCTTTTCGACACGCTGTGCGATCTGCTCGAGCAGCGCCGGTGTATGCGGATGCAGTTCGCCGGTTTCCTTGTGGACGAAGAAGGCCATCGGCACGCCCCATTGGCGTTGGCGCGACAGCGTCCAGTCGGGGCGATTGGCGATCATCGAGTGCAGCCGTGCCTTGCCCCAGGCGGGGAAAAATACGGTGTTGTCGATCCCTTCGAGTGCGGTCTCGCGCAGCGTGCGGCCGCCTTCATTCGGCTGGATATCGAGGCCGGCGAACCATTGCGAGGTTGCGCGGTAGATGATCGGCGTCTTGTGCCGCCAGCAGTGCATATAGCTGTGCACGTAGTTCTCGGTGTGCAGCAACGTGCCGGCCAGGCGCAGTGCTTCGACGATTTTCGGGTTGGCCTTCCAGATCATCAGGCCGCCGAACAGCGGCAGACTTTCGGCAAAATGGCCGTCACCGAGCACGGGGCTCAGGATGTCGGCGTCGTTCATGCCGTGCTGCTTGCACGAGACAAAGTCTTCGATACCGTAGGCGGGCGCCGAGTGGACGATGCCAGTACCGGTGTCGAGCGTCACATAGTCGCCGAGATAGATCGGCGACGTGCGGTCGTAACCCGGGTCGGCCTTGGCGAGCGGATGATGGAAGGCGATGCCCGCGAGGTTCGCGCCGATCGTCGAAGCGATGACCGTGCCGGTGGTCTCGTAGGTCTTCAGGCAGGTCTCGACGCGTTCCGTCGCCAGCAGCAGCAGGCCGCGTGGGGTATCGACGAGGCTGTAGCTGAACTCGGGGTGGAGGTTGAGCGCCTGATTCGACGGGATCGTCCAGGGTGTCGTGGTCCAGATCACGATGCCACCATCGGTCCTCGGCAGCGAGGGCAAACCGAAGGCCGCGGCGACGCGCTCAGGTTCGGCATAGCCGAACACCACGTCGATGGTCGGGTCGGTCTTGTCCTGATACTCGACTTCCGCTTCGGCGAGTGCCGAGCCGCAATCGAAACACCAGTTGACCGGCTTCAAGCCGCGGAACACATAGCCCTTTTCCATGATCTTCGCGAGCGCGCGGATTTCGCCGGCCTCGTTCTCGAAGTCCATGGTCTTGTAGGGGTGATCCCATTCGCCCAGCACGCCGAGCCGGCGGAAGCCCACCTTCTGGCGCTCGATCTGTTCGGTCGCATAGGCCCGTGCCTTTTGCTGGACTTCAGCAACCGGCAGCGCCTTGCCGTAGAGCTTTTCGATCTGGATTTCGATCGGCATGCCGTGACAGTCCCAGCCCGGCACATAGGGCGCATCGAAGCCGGCCATATTGCGCGACTTGACGACGATGTCCTTCAGGATCTTGTTGACCGCGTGCCCGAGGTGGATGTCGCCGTTCGCGTAGGGGGGGCCGTCATGCAGGATGAACTTCGGGCGCCCCGCGCTCGCCGCGCGGATCTTGCCGTAGAGGTCGTTCTCCTGCCATTCCTTGACCCACTGGGGTTCGCGCTTGGGCAGGTCGCCGCGCATCGGGAATGGGGTGTCGAGCAGATTGACCGGGTACTTCGACGGGTTTTGCTTCGACGCGGTCGGCTTAGACGTCGCTTGCTTGGAGTCGGCTTTCTTGTCGCTCATCAGTATCGTTTGGTTGGATTCGTTTGGTGCGAGCGGCCTCCGGTTCGAAGGCGCCGGCTTGCAATAGGGGCGCAGGCGGCGGCAGCGTCGGTCCGGCGCTTGCGCGCAGGCCCGTCGCCGCCTGATTCAAATTCGGTCGGTCGCCGACGTCGCGAAGTCGCGCGGATTGCCGCTCGCGGCAAACCAGGCGCGCGCCTGTTCGACGTCGCGCGCGATCGCGGCGGTCAGCGTCGGGAGGTCAACATACTTCTCTTCGTCGCGGAGCTTCTTGAGGAATTCGACGCGCACGATCTTGCCGTACGCGTCCCCGCTCCAGTCGAGTAGGTGGACTTCGAGCAGCACGCGGCCCGAGTCGTCGACGGTCGGCCGCAGCCCGAGGCTGGCCACGCCCGGCACGGGGTCTTTGCCGAGACCATGGACCTGCACGACCAGAATGCCCGACAGCGCGGGGCGCGTATGCGCGACACGCAGGTTGAGCGTCGGGAAACCAAGATCGCGGCCAAGCTTCGCGCCATGTACGACATGGCCGCTGAATTCATACGGCCGGCCCAGAAGCGTTGCCGCGCGGCTCACATCGCCCGCGACCAGCGCCGAGCGCACCGCGGAGCTCGAGATGCGTACGCCGCTCGGGTCCGCCACGGTCGGCATTTGCTCGACTTCGAAACCGTATTTCGCGCCCGCAGCCTTGAGCGACTCGAAGTCGCCCGCGCGTTTGGCACCGTACCGGAAGTCGTCGCCCACCAGGACCCAGCGCGCATGCAGCCCGTTGACGATGACCTTTTCGACGAAGGCATCGGGCGTCTGGGAGGCGAAGGTCTGGTTGAAATGCTCGACGACCACGCGGTCGACTTCGTTCATGCGCAGCGCGTCGAGCTTGTCGCGCAGAAGCGCGATGCGCGGCGGGGCAGTGGCCGGATTGAAGAATTCGCGTGGATGGGGTTCGAAAATCATCGCGCAAACCGGCAGGCCGCGCACGTCCGCAGCCGCTCGCACGCGTGCGAGCAACGCCTGATGACCGCGATGGACGCCATCGAAGTTGCCGATCGTCAATGCGCAGGGCGCCTTGCTTTCGGCATTGGGTAGACCTCGGAAAACTCTCACGATTACGCGCGCAGGGGGACCGCAAAAGGGGCCGGCAGAGCGGGCCGTCACGGCAGACCGTCACGGGCTCGACCCACAGCAAGCCAGAATGCCGCAAAACACAAGATTATAAACGCTAGACGCGCGCGCACGCCTTTTGGCCGCGGCCGGAGGAGGGCTCGATGATAATATCCGCGCATGAAAAATATTGTGATCCTGATTTCAGGCCGCGGCAGCAATATGGAGGCGATCGTTGCCGCCCAGACTGCTGAACGCTGGCCGGCGCGGATTGCGGCGGTGATCTCGAACAAGCCCGAGGCCAGCGGGCTCGCTTTTGCACAGTCTCATGGCATCCCCACCGCGGTCGTCGACCACCGCGCGTATCCTGAGCGCGATGCGTTTGATGCGGCGCTGCAACAGACGGTCGACAGTTTCGCGCCCGATCTGGTGGTGCTTGCCGGCTTTATGCGGGTGCTGACCGACGGCTTTGTCGATCATTACGCGCAGCGCATGATCAATGTCCATCCGTCGCTGCTGCCGAGTTTCCCGGGCCTCAAGACCCACCAGCGAGCGCTCGAGGCGGGTGTGAAGCTGCATGGGGCCACCATTCATTTCGTGACGGCCGAGCTCGATCTTGGCCCGATCCTGCTTCAGGGCGTCGTGCCGGTAAAGGCTGGCGACGACCCTGAAACCTTGCGCCAGCGTGTGCTGGCGATTGAACATCAAATTTACCCGCGCGCGGTGCGCTGGTTCGTCGAAGGCCGCGTGTCGGTTGCCGGCGGCCTCGCCTCGTTGACGCCGCCCGAGCCGCAATGGTGGTTCGCTACGGAGCAAGCATGAACAAACCTAAAAAACCCAGTCGCCCGCGTGGCGAAGAAGCGGCTTCGGCCGGCCGTCGCTCAGCCGAGCACGCCGCGTCGCGCTTGAATCCGCCGCGCGGCTCGGAGTCTGGTAAGGCGTCCGGCCCGGGTGGGGCGCGTGCGGGCAGCGGCTCTGCCGGGACGGGGCCTGGGGGTGCACGGCGCGGCACGGGGCCGGCCGGCGCAAGTGAAAGTCTGCGCGGTGCGGGCGTGGCGCGTCGCGCCGGTGCGGGTCCGGCCAATGCGACTGAAGGGCCGCGTGGCAGCGGCGGTGGATCGACCGGCGCGGGTCCGAGCGGCACGCGGCCGAGCGGTGCAGGCCGCCCGGGCTCGGGCAAGGGGCGCGGCAATGCGCGCGGCAAGCCGTTGCGCCGTGCGGGCGATGCGGCTTCGAAGCAGGCCTCGGCTGTCGGCCGCACAGAGAGCGGTGCGCGTGTGCACGGCTTCCTCGTCGGGCAGGCCGAAACCCTGCTTGCCGAAGTCCTCGAATTCCGCGGACCGGCCGATGCGACGACCAGCCGTTTCTTCCGTGAGCATCCGAAGCTCGGCCATGCCGAGCGGGGCATCATCGCCGAAGCGGTATTTGCCGTGTTGCGCCGTCGTACCGAGTTTTCTCATCTGTCAGAAAGCGGCTGGGGTCCGCCTGCCCGGCGCCTGATTCTGCTCGGTCTGATGCAGACGGTCGGTCGCGGCGCGCTGACGCCGCTGGTCTCGACTGACGAAGCGCAATGGCTCGAAAGGATCTCGAAGATCGACCCGGCGAGCCTGTCGATCCGTATTCGGACCAACCTGCCTGACTGGATTGAACAGCCGCTCGCCGCGCGTTTTGCACCTGCGGCGCTCGCGCAACTTGCTGCGGCGCTCAACTATCCGGCGCCGCTGGACCTGCGCGTCAACACGATCAAGGCGACCCGCGATCAGGTGATCGACGCGCTTGAGTCGACCAGCATCGAGGCCGGTGGAACGCCGTTCGCGCCAAATGGCGTGCGCGTGGTCGGCAAGCCGCCGGTCAATCGGCTCAAGTCGTTCGAAGAAGGCTGGTTCGAGGTGCAGGACGAAGGGAGTCAGTTGCTCTGCCATCTGGTTGGCGCGAAGCGCGGCGAGATGGTGGTCGATTTCTGCGCCGGAGCGGGTGGCAAGACCCTCGCGCTCGGTGCGATGATGAGCTCGACCGGGCGCCTCTATGCATTCGATGTGGCCGAGCGCCGTCTCGCGAAGCTCAAGCCGCGCATGGCGAAGAGCGGTTTGTCGAATGTCCATCCGGTGCTGATCGACAGCGAACACGATCCGAAGATCAAGCGCCTCGCGGGCAAGATCGACCGGGTGCTGGTCGACGCGCCTTGCAGCGGCCTCGGCACGCTGCGCCGTAACCCCGACCTCAAATGGCGCCAGTCGCCGACCTCGCTCACCGAACTCACGCCGAAGCAGGCGTCGATCCTCGCGAGCGCGTCGCGTCTCGTGAAACCGGGTGGCCGTCTGGTCTATGCGACGTGTTCGATCCTGCGGGTCGAGAACGAAGACATCGTCGAGGCTTTCCTCGCCACGCATCCGGATTTCGTCCTGGTGCCGGTGTCGCAGGTGCTCGCGGAACAGAAGATTGAACTCGAGATGGGCGACTACCTGTCGCTATGGCCGCATATCCACGCGACGGACGGGTTTTTTGCGGCGGTCATGCAGCGCAAGGCGCTCGTCAAGAACAAGCCGGCCGAAGTGCAGGCTGAGGAAGCGGGCGACGACGCCGAAGTGATCGAGCTCGAGGAACTGCCGGATTCAGTGGTGGAGGCGGGTGCTTCGGATTCTGAGGATCTGGCGCTCGAGGACGACGTGCCGGGCGCAGGCTCGGAGGTCTGATCCAGGAGAAGGACGGCGCTCAGGCCTGAGCGCTGTCGATGCGGCCGTACGCATCGAGTAGCGATGATTTGTAGACAACGCCGAGCAACACCGGATGGGCGTCGCTCTCGATGACAGGCAGCCGCTCGCCCTGATGCATCATGAAGTGCTGGAAGCCCTGGCCGAGCGACATGTCCGGCGTCAGGTAGTCGAATTTCGAGCGCAACAGGTCGCCCGCGCTGATCGCGTCGGTATCCTGTTTGTGCAGGAGCACCGAGGTCACGTCCTGCAGGGCGACGACGCCACGAAAGCGGTTGTCGGTATCGACCACATAGATGTACTTCACCGGGTATTCGAGAAACACGCGCGTGATTTCCGAGAAGCGCGCCGTGTCCTGCAATACCGTATCGGCCGGGCGGATCAGCTCGCGCATCTGCGTCGCACGCAATCGCTCACGCTCCTGGAGCGTGCGGTTGCGCGTGACCATCACCTGGTACATCGAGGTTTCGCCTTGGGAACGGGCGATAAAGTAAGCGACCACACACGCGAGCATCAGCGGCAAGACCACCTCATAGCTCAGTGTCATCTCGAAGATCATGAGAATCGCCATCAGCGGGGCACTTGTTGCCGCTGCGAGAAAGGCGCCCATACCGACGATCGCATAAGCGAACGGTGCCGAGGTGCCATGCGGCCAGAGCGTGTGTACGCCAATCCCGAATATCGCGCCGATCGTCGCGCCGACGAAAAGAGTCGGTGTAAAGACCCCCCCGACTGCGCCGGAACCCGCCGTCAGCGCGGTCGCGGCCACCTTGAAGATGAGCACGCTCAGGAGCGCAGTCCAGGTCCAGGGCGAGTGCAGTATCGAGTTGACCACGCTATAGCCATTGCCCCAGACCTGAGGGGCGTAGATCGAGAGGGCGCCGACCCCGAGGCCGCCGACTCCGAGGCGTATGGGTAAAGGCCAGCGGGTCCGGTAGAACACCCGTTTGGCCAGGTCGAGCAAGCGCAGGAAGGCCGGTGCGAGTACGCCAGCGAGAATCCCGAGCAGCACAAAAAGCAGCGACTCGGCGCCGAAGATGGCCGGGAAGGCCGGCATTTCGTAGGCAGGGTGGTAGCCGGGCAGGCTGCGCATGGTGATATTGGCGACAACGGAGGCCACCACGACCGGTCCGAAACTTTCCATCGCAATCGAGCCGAGCACGATTTCGGTCACGAAAAACGCTCCCGCGATGGGCGCGTTATAGGCCGAGGTGATCCCCGCAGCCGCGCCGCAGGCGACCAGAAGCCGGAGTCGGGGTGGGTCGACGCGTCGCAGCTGGCCGATCACCGAGGCGCTGAGGGCGGCGAGGTGGACCATCGAGCCTTCCCGGCCGATCGAGCCGCCGGAGGCAATCGTGCAGAGCGACGACAGGCTGCGTACCAGGCTCTGGCGCACGGGGATGCGGCCTTCGCCGATCGTGATCGCCTCCATATAGTCGGATTCGGGCTTGCCGTCGGCGAAGCGCCGGGCAAGCAGCAGGAACAGGCCCGCGACCACGCCGCCCGCCGCCGGCAGGACGAGCCGCACGGTCCAGGGCAGTCGCGTGGCGATTTCGACCAGGCTGCCCGTGTCGCCGACCAGCAGCCACTGCACGAGGTTGATCCCTTCGCGAAAGCCGATCGTCGCGAGCGCGCCCATAAAACCCGCGGCGCATGCCCAGAGCAGCATCGAGTGGGATTCCGAAAAGCGGAACAGCGCCTGAAGGCGAACCCGGATCTTGAGAAGGAAATTGAACATCGCTTGGCGCGTCGAGTGGGCGTTCGATCAGGCGGGCGGCCAAATGCCGATTGCCGCGCCCGGCTGCCGATGCCGTACTGTACGTGAATCGGACGGCTGCGCAAATTGACGACATTGAGCGGCACGCGCAAGCTTTGGAAGGGATGGCGGCTTGGTCGGCGCACTCCGAAAAACCGGTCAAAATGCACAAACTGTAAGAAAGTGGCGTAATCGTATAGGCGCCAATGCCTCTCGGG
>JAMFSK010000030.1 GCA_026225235.1 Burkholderiales bacterium | reverse complement strand
GCGATCAGGCGCGCCGCGGCCACTGCGCGACAAACCGGTTCGGTATCGTAGACAAAGTTCTTTCGCGCCATCAACGCTTCGCGGTTAAATTCGGCCCCGCTCAGTTGCTCAACGCGTGCCCAATGCATCAGGCGGAACTCCTTGCCGGCGTCGTCCAGGACCTTCGTCGATCCGGCTGCCATGCCGCCCACCACGACCTGAACTTCGAGCTCAGGCATGCTTTCAACAATGGTGGCCATCTCCTTGCTGAAGCCATAGCACCAGGAGCACATCGGGTCGCCTACAAATATCAGTTTCATGTTTTTCCAGTACTTCAATTGAGCGGCGAGAAGCGCGCCCCAGGTCCCTTAGACCGAACGAAAGGTGTATCCCCGCTTCGGTCAACGGCCCGCCGCTGTGGGACCGTCGTCGAAGAGTCTGCTTGGCTAAGCGCAGGTAGCGCCGCCGGCCCTCCGGAATATAGGACCGAACCTCCGCGCTACAAACACCTCCGGGCTCAATTCACTTGTTCCACCGCGGAATCAAAGGCGACTGACCCCCACACGCCGTGCGTGGCACGCCAGCGCTGTGCCAGGCATTAATCGTGCGGCATCTCCCGATATTCACCCTTCAGCAAGATGCCCTTGCCCACTTGACCCGAAGGATTTGCCATGTCCTTTTTTCATCCGCGTCGTCGCGAGAAGCCCTTTGCCGAGGCGCGCGATATCGACCCCAGCACCGTCCAGCACGCCGTCGAGCACTGGCTCATGGAGCCTCATGACTGGGTACCGAACAACGCGAAACTGCCGGTGCTCCATTACCGCACGGCGCTCGATCCCGATCGGCCTGATTTATCCGGCGAGTTCGACGCGCTGTTCGATCGCAACGGCTGGCCTGTGCAGTGGCATGACAGCGTCTTTGACTATCACCACTACCATTCAAGTGCTCACGAAGCCCTCGGCGTGGCCTCAGGTCATGCGGAAATCATCATCGGCGGCCCGGGGGGTCGCGTGGTCGGCGTACAGGCCGGGGACGTACTCGTGCTTCCCGCCGGAACCGGTCACTGCAGGCTGTCGTCGGACATCGCTTTCCGGGTCGTCGGCGCGTACCCGCCTGGGCAGAAGTTTGATATTCGGCGCGAGGCCCCGACCGAGGCGGACAAGATCGCTATTGCAAAGCTTCCGTTTCCAGCAAGTGACCCGATCACCGGTACGGACGGCCCATTGACCAAGCTCTGGCGCGAGTCCAATTGATCACACCGTGAGCCGTCACTCCGCTCGGCAAACGGCTGGAAACCAATCAGTCAGGAATCATGCCCCGCGTAAGAAGGCCACTGACACACCGTTCCGCACATCGACGACACGAGGCGCCATCTCACAGCGGCCGTTTGGCCTAGGGTAAATACCTAGCCGCTAAAACAGCCGAAGATCCTCAAGCGGCAGTCCGTCACGCTCCACCATCGCGTTGTACGCCTTGATCATGGCGTCGTTCCATTCTGCGCATTGAGCCGCTTTCACGGCTTGGACTTCATCGCGAATGTTGCGCCCTCCTGCGCCGGAAACGTTCAGTGGGGCCTGTTTCACGCGCTCCCGCAAATCCACCGAAAGCGAGACATTAGTGTTCTTTCGGACGACGCGTGCGGTCATTGGACTTCTTCCTCGTCAGGGACGGTACCCGAAACAAATGAACGGTTCATGCCCATCCCCAACGCCGATTGTTCGTGCTCAGATTATGCCGTGGCTCTGGTGCCTTAAAATCAAACGTCCATGAGGCGCGCTCGCTACTGC
>JAMFSK010000165.1 GCA_026225235.1 Burkholderiales bacterium | reverse complement strand
GCGCCGCTTACGCGCGCTCGTTTGATGTTCAAGTACAAGGAGCTTCTCGAGTCACATCAAGACGAACTCGCTGAGCTCATAACGCGCGACCACGGCAAGCTGTTTTCAGATGCGAAAGGCGAGGTGATGCGCGGTATCGAAATCGTCGAATTCGCGTGTGGCATTCCGAACCTGCTCAAGACTGATTTCACCGATCAGATCAGCGGCGGCATCGACAACTGGAATTTACGTCAACCGCTCGGCGTCGCCGCGGGCGTCACGCCGTTTAACTTCCCGATGGTGGTGCCGTGCTGGATGTTCGTGATGGCTGCGGCGTGCGGCAACACGTTCGTGCTCAAGCCCTCCGAGCGCACGCCGTCGGCATCGATTCGGCTCGCCGAGTTGTTCATCGAGGCGGGCTTTCCCAAAGGTGTGTTCAATGTCGTGCATGGCGACAAGGCCGTCGTCGATACGCTGATCCAACATCCTGATGTGGCCGCGATATCTGTCGTTGCGTCCACACCCGTCGCGGAATACATTTACAGAGAAAGCGCAAAGTGCGGCAAGCGCGTGCAGGCGTTGGGGAGTGCCAAGAACCATCTGGTCGTGATGCCCGATGCGAATCTTGATCAAGCTATCGAGGCGCTAGTCGCTTCTTCGTATGGCTCAGCCGGCGAGCGTTGCATGGCGACCTCGGTCGCCGTGGCGGTAGGGAGTGTTGGCGATGAACTGGTCGAGCGCCTCGCGCCGCGCGTGCGCTCGCTCAAGATCGGCGGCGGCATGGAGCCCGATCTGGACATGGGGCCGCTCATCAGCGCTGCGCATCGCACCAAGGTGTTGGGCTATATCGATGCAGGCATCGCAGCAGGCGCCAAGCTCGTCGTCGATGGACGCGGTCACAGCGTGGTCGGCCACGAACAAGGCTTTTTTCTAGGCGGCTCGCTCTTTGACGACGTGAAGCCTCATATGAGCATCTATCGCGAAGAGATTTTCGGACCGGTGTTGTCGGTTGTGCGCGTGCCGGATCTCGCGAGTGCGATCGCGCTCGTCAACGCGCACGAGCTCGGAAATTGTGTATCGCTCTTCACCTCCGATGGCGGTGCGGCGCGCACCTTCTCGCGGCAGATTCACATCGGCATGGTGGGCATCAATATACCGAGTCCGGTGCCCCCCGCGTGGCATTCCTTCGGAGGCTGGAAGCGATCCCTGTTCGGCGACCATCACGCGTACGGCGAGGAGGCTGTGCGCTTTTACACGCACTACAAGAGCGTTATGCAGCGCTGGCCCGACACCGTCGCCAAATGAGCGGAATTGGCGATGTCGGTGGCCAAGCAGGCCGCCCGGAACTGTGTGGAGACTCTCTTTATCCGATGACGTACCCGGCGTGGATGAGCGAACGAACGCCCTCCGAAAGGCGAGTCTGATTACGTGATCGTCGTAGCGGGCACGGTCGGATACGTGCTCGCCGCCCACTTGAGCAACGAGCGCGATGTGGACGCTCGTCCGTGGACTTTCCGAAAAGGAGTGAGGGCATTTAATGCCACCATGTAACAACTGAAGTCCCGTGCAAGGGATGAATCGCCAGCTTCTCCAGTAATAAGATCCGGCACCCATCGCCCACACTGGAGAAGAAAATGAAAAAACTCATCATCGCTGCCCTGCTCGCAGCGGCCGCCAATTTGGCCCACGCAGGCACGGTGCTCGTCGTGTTGTCGGATCAGGATCAACTGAACCTGAAAGACGGCAAGGTCATGCAGACAGGCTTTTTCCTGAACGAATTGATGGAGCCGGTCGAGGCCTTCGTCGAGGCGGGCGAAACCGTCGTATTTGCTACCCCGAACGGCAAGGCGCCCACCGCGGACCCGAAGTCGAACAACGTAAACTTCTGGGGTGGCAATGAAAAGGCCCGTCAGGAAAGTCTCGCATTACTGGACACGCTGAAGCTGACCTCGAAGAGCGGCTCGCCGGCGATCAGCCTCGCGCAGGTCAAGGAGATCGGCTACGACAAGTTCGATGCGGTATTCGTACCGGGTGGCCATATCCCGATGCAAGATCTGCTGAAGGATAAGCAATTGGGTGAGCTGCTGGCCGACTTCCATGAAAAAGGCAAGGTCACCGGCTTCACCTGCCATGGCACCATCGCGATGCTGTCGGCGATGCCCGATGCGCGCGGCTTTGTCACCTCGCTGGAATCGGGCAAGCAGCCTGCGGCAGCAGCCAATTGGATTTACAAGGGCTACAAGGTAACTGCCTTC
>JAMFSK010000029.1 GCA_026225235.1 Burkholderiales bacterium | reverse complement strand
GCGAGCAACGCCGGCATCTGCCCGTTCCACGCCTTTCTCGACATGCCCGCCTCGGTTTTCGAGACAACCGTCGCCGTTAACCTGGGCGGCGCCTTCTACGTGACGCAGGCTGCCGCGAACCAGATGAAGCGCCAGGGCGACGGCGGGGCGATCGTGGCGACCAGTTCGATCAGCGCCCTCGTCGGCGGAGGCATGCAAACGCATTACACTCCGACCAAGGCGGGGGTTCACTCGCTGATGCAGTCCTGTGCAATCGCACTCGGCCCCTATAAAATCCGGTGTAACTCGGTGATGCCGGGCACGATCGCGACAGATCTCAATGCCGACGATCTGTCTTCCGCCGAGAAGAAAGCCTATTTCGAACGACGGATCCCGCTTGGCCGGCTCGGTCGGCCCGACGATGTCGCCGACGTGGTGGTGTTCCTCGCCTCCGACATGGCCCGATACGTAACGGGCGCGGCACTGCTCGTCGACGGGGGGCTGTTCGTCAACCTTCAATAGCCGCCGCCGCAAGCGCCACAGAGCGCGCGACGGCCGATCCGCGAGGAAAGTTTGAAAGTCGCGCTGTTCGTCCCCTGTTTCATCGACGCTTTCTACCCTGAAGTCGGCATCGCCTCGCTCGAGTTGCTCGAGCGCCTGGGTCTCGACGTCACGTATCCGGCCACCCAGACCTGCTGCGGCCAGCCGATGGCCAACAACGGCAGCGAAGCCGATGCAGCGGGCTGCGAAGCCCTGTTCGCCGAAAGCTTCGCCGGTTTCGACTATATCGTCGGGTCCTCGGCCAGTTGTGTGCATCATGTGCGCTCGCACATGACCGCGATCGAGCAGACCGACTCCGTTCAGCAGGTTCGCCAGCGAACCTATGAACTCGTCGAGTTCCTGCACGACGTGCTCGGCATTCGTGATTTCCCGTGGGCCGAGTTTCCCCATCGGGTCGGCTTGCACAACAGCTGCAGTGCGCTACGTCATCTGCACGAAGCCTCGATCAGCGAAGTCAATGGACCTGCGTTTTCCAAACCACTCGCCCTGCTCTCTAACGTGCGCGGTATCGAACTCGTCAAACCTACGCGGCCTGACGAATGCTGCGGCTTCGGCGGCACGTTCTCCGTCGGCGAAGAAGCCGTCTCGGTCCGCATGGGGCAGGACAAAGTCCGTGACCACGGCAAGGCCGGTGCCGAATACATCGTATCGGGCGACATGTCGTGCCTGATGCACCAGAAAGGCTGCGCCGACCGGATTGGCCTGGGCATGCGCTTTATCCATATCGCGCAGATCCTCAATGGAGCCCGCGAATGAAAACCATCCATGGCAAGCCCGGCCGCGTCGACCACGCCAAGGCCGCTGCGCAGTTCATTGCGCGCTCCGACCATATTGCCTTCCACGACAAGCGCCTTTGGGACATCCGCCAGAAGCGCGACACGCTCGCGCACGGCATCCCCGAATGGGAAGAACTCCGCTCGCTCGCCTCGGCGCTCAAGGAACACACCCTCTCGCATCTGTCCGAGTATCTCGCCCAGTTCGCCGACCAGGCGAGCGCCAATGGCGTAGTCGTCCACTGGGCGGCCGATGCCACCGAGCACAACGAGATCGTTCACCGCATCCTCTCCGAGCGTAAGGTCACCACCCTCGTCAAGAGCAAGTCGATGCTGACCGAGGAATGCGGGATGCGCCCCTACCTGGAGGCGCGTGGCATCGACATCATGGAGACCGACCTCGGCGAACGGATCCAGCAACTCGATCACGAAGACCCGAGCCATATCGTGATGCCCGCGGTCCACAAGCTGCGACAGGACGTTGCAGCCGTCTTCGCGAAGACTATCGGCAGCGATCCCGACAACAGCGACATCCCGTATCTTGCGGAGAGCCAGCGGCAACATACGCGCCCCTACTTTCTGCGCGCCGAAGCCGGCATGACGGGCTGCAACTTTGCGGTCGCCGAGACGGGCACCGTCGTGGTCTGCACCAATGAAGGCAATGCGGACCTGAGCGCCAATGTCCCGCCGCTACACATCGTCTCGATGGGCATCGAGAAACTGATTCCACGCACGCGCGACCTTGGCGTCTTTATCCGCATGCTGTCGCGCAGCGCGCTCGGCTCGCCGATCACGCAATACACCTCGCACTTCCGCGCACCACGGCCCGGCGCCGAGATGCACTTCGTCATCGTCGACAATGGCCGCAGCGAGCGGCTCGCGATGGGCGACTTCTGGGAATCGCTCAAATGCATCCGCTGCGGCGCGTGCATGAACACCTGCCCGGTTTACCGGCGCAGCGGCGGGCTGTCGTATGGCAGCACCTACGCGGGTCCGATCGGGGCCATTATCAATCCGACTTACGACCTCAAGAAGTTCAGCGCGCTGCCCTATGCCTCGACGCTCAACGGGAGTTGTACGAACGTCTGTCCGGTGAAGATCAATATTCACGAGCAGCTCTACAAATGGCGGCAAGTCGTCGCGAGCCATCACGAATTGCCCTTCGTGAAGCAGAAGGCCTTGCAGGTCGCCGGCAAGTTGCTTGCGAGCCCGAAGCTCTATCGGACCACCGTCAAGTCGATGGCGACCGCGCTTGAACGGTTGCCGAATTTCATGCTCTACAACCCCCTCAATATCTGGGGTCGGCATCGTGACTTGCCCGATGCGCCGAAGCAGACCTTCCACGAATGGTATGCAGCGAATCGCATTGAAAAGGCGAAGATCGAAGATGTCGAATAAGGTGGGGAATAAGATGGGTATCGGAGCGCACGCTCTCGAAGGAGTTTCAGCATGAGTTCACGTGACGCCTTTCTCGCACGCGTGCGCGCAGCCCAACCCGCGCCCGTTGCCTTGCCCGACGTGCCGCTGTTTGCCACGCCCGAAGGGGATCGCGTCGAGCGATTCATCAGCGGGCTCGCGATCTATGGCGGCGAGTGCGTCCGAGTCAGTTCGGTCGAGCAAGCGCGTGAAACCATCTACACGAAGTTCGGCGCCGACGTCGCCTTGTGCTCGGTCGTCGACTCGATTCCAGGTACGCGTGCGCTGCCAGCCGACACCCCGCCGGCTTCCTTGCACGATGTGGATGTCGCCGTTGTCGCGGCGCGTTTCGGCGTTGCGGAGACCGGTTCAGTCTGGCTGAGCGAGACTGAATACCGGGTCAACGCAGTCGGCTATCTTGCTCAGCATCTGGTCGTGCTGCTCGATGAATCGAAAATCGTCGATGGCTTGCAGGACGCGTACCGACGCGACGACTTCGCGAATGCGCGCTACGCGGCGCTCGTGACAGGGCCATCGGCCACTGCGGATATTGAAGGGGTGCTGGTGCGCGGAGCGCAGGGCGTGCGGTCGTTAATTGTGATGTTGGTGGGCGATGGCGTCGCCTGAGCGCTTAGCTTCATTCTCAAATCTCCACCACCGGCTCCGCCTTCCGCGGTGCGACGGCGGAATACTTGCGCAGCAGGGTCGAAAAGCGCGCCGCTGGCTCGCTTAATGGTTCGTGCTTACGCACGAGGATGCCGAAACCCGGCAGGTTCTTGCCGATCTCGATCGGCAGCGCCACCAGCAATCTCGCCTTCAAATAATCGCGCGCAACAGACTCTGACAACATCGCCACCGCATCGCTGCTCTGCAGCAGCTGAAGTGTCGCAAAAATCGACGCGCACTCCACGAGGTTGGCCGGCGAAGCAAGACCGGCGCCCGCGAGTTCCTCTTCGAACAACTGCCGCGCCGGGCTCGTGATGGGTTGCACGACCCACGGCCATGAAATCAGGTCGCCCAGTGTCGGACGCGCCTGACCGATCAGCGGATGCCGTGCACGCACCACGAGTTTCATCGTCTCGTTCGCGATCGGCTCAAAATCGAAATGATTGTGCTGAAGCGGATTGGTAAAGCGCCCGAGCGCCAGATCGATCTCGCGACGTTCCAATAATTCAACGACCTGATCGCTGGTCTCACCAAGAATTCGCACATTGAGAAGGGGCCGCTCGGCCTTGAGATCGGCCACGGCCACGGCGACCAGGTCAGGCGCCGCCCCCATGATCGCGCCGACAGTCAGTTGCCCATGGCCGCCCTTGCGCTTGACCTCGAGGGCCTCGGCAAAACGTGTCAAATGGGCGAGCGACTGGCGCGCATACGCGAGCGTCTCGACGCCGAGCGGGGTCGGCTCCATGCCGCGCGCACGCCGCTCGAATAGTGCAAACCCGAATGCCTCCTCGATATCCGCCAGCATCCGGCTCGCGCTCGGCTGAGCGACGTTGATGTCTGCAGCGGCCTGATGAAGATTGCGCGTATCGTCCAGCGCCACCAGCAAGGACAGATGCCGGAAGCGCAAACGATTCACGAGCGTGACAAACGAGGCAGAGGAGTTCATCGCACCGATCCGCTTTTATGATCGCCCGATCGTAACATCGGATTGAATGGTTATCGCCCGCACGCTTATAGTCGGTACTCAAATTAGAACGATGTAACGGAGACGCGCAGCTGGACCGACGACGGGCACCAGCCCCGGGGCAACCCACCGGGCCAGCCGCGCATAAGGAAGAAGAACGCCATGGAGACGATCGCTTTCCGGATGACGCTCAAGCCGGGCATGCGCGATGAATATCGCCGGCGCCACGATGCGCTCTGGCCCGATCTTGCGCAGGCACTCAAAGAAGCCGGCATCAGCGACTACTCAATCTTTCTCGACGAAACCTCCGGTCACCTTTTCGCGGTGCTCAAGCGCCCGGCCGAGCATCGCATGGACGCGCTGCCGCATTTGCCGGTCATGCGCCGCTGGTGGGAGTTCATGGCCGAGCTGATGGAAACCGAAGCCGATCATGCACCGGTCGTGGTCCCGCTGACGCCGGTGTTTCACCTGGACTGATTTCGAGCACACAGTCCGGCCGTCGCACTTTGCAGCCGTTGTATCAACGCCTTCAACTTGCCGAGTGAATGTGTCCATGAAGATCGTAGATCCGCATTTCCATTTGTGGAACCTCGATACGCACCACTATCCGTGGCTCGCGAATCCGGGTGTTTCGTTCGTCGGCGATGCGCGCGCGCTCAAGCACAACTATTTGATCAAAGACTTTTTGGCGGATGCAGACCTCGCGGCGGCGCATGCTCGCCGCGCCCTCGCCGTTGAAGGCAGCGCTGGCGACGACGCTGAAGACGGCCCCCCCTCGGTCGCCTATGACCGTGCGCTCCGGAGCCCGTCTCAGAACCAGGACCGCCCCGAGGGCACGATCGATTTCGAACTCGTCAAAACGGTGCATGTCGATGCGAACCACGACCCGGCGGACCCGGTTGCAGAGACACGCTGGCTGCAGTCGGTCGCCGACGCAGCCGACAGCCGTGGCATGCCGAACGGGATCGTCGCGGGAGCGGACCTGTCGGCCGACAACATCGAAGCGGTGCTCGCCGCGCACGCCACGTTCCCAAACACGCGCGGCATCCGTCAGATTCTCAATGTGCATGACAACCCGCTTTATGACTACGTAGGCCGGCATTTCATGCGTGAGCCCACATGGCGCCGCAACTTTGGCTTGCTCCGAAAGTACCGTCTATCGTTTGATCTGCAACTGTATCCGTCGCAGATGCTGGAAGCTGCCGAACTCGCACGAGAAAACCCGCATACCCCGTTTATCGTCAATCACGCGGGCATGTTCGTCGAGCGCAACTCGATCGAAGGATGGCGGATGTGGCGCACGGGACTGCACGCGCTGGCGGCCTGCGAGAACGTCTCGGTCAAGGTGAGCGGCCTGGCAATGTTCGATCATCGATGGACGGTCGAAAGCCTGCGGCCCTACGTGCTTGAGGCCATCGATGCATTCGGCGTCGCACGCGCGATGTTTGCATCGAATTTTCCGGTCGACCGGCTGTTCAGTGGCTATCGCGAACTCTGGGCTGCTTATGCGGCCATCGTGGCTGGGGCGAGCGACGCGGAAAAAGGCGCACTGTTTCGCGGCAACGCGGAACGTATCTACCGCATTTGATGGATGGATTTGATGGATGGATCGATCCTCGACGAAGGATCGATCCGTAACGAGGAATTGCCCATGACAGACCAACCCGTTGCCGCTTCCGGTATGACCGGCGCTAGCGATCCCGCCGATGCCGCGCTCGCTGGCACCGCAGGCGTGCCCCGTCTTGCGCTGAAACGCGCGAGCAAAAGCTTCGGCCGCGTGCGCGCGCTCGAAGATGGCACGCTCACGCTCTGGCCGGGTGAAGTCCATGCGTTGCTCGGTGAAAATGGCGCGGGCAAGTCGACCCTGGTCAAGCTGCTCGCGGGCGTCTACCAGCCGGATGGAGGCGAGATGCACATCGACGGTGAACTGCGCGCGTTCACGTCGCCCGCCGACGCACGGGATGCAGGCATTGCCGTGATCTATCAGGAACCGACGCTGTTTTTCGATCTGTCGATCGGCGAGAACATCTTCATGGGCCGCCAGCCCTGTGACCGCCTGGGCCGCATTCGCTACGAGGCGATGAATGCCGAGGTCGACACCCTGCTTGCTTCGCTGGGCGTCAACCTGCGCGCACAGCAATCGATCCGCGGCTTGTCGATCGCCGATCAGCAGGTCGTCGAAATCGCCAAGGCGCTGTCGCTGAACGCCAATGTCCTAATCATGGATGAACCGACCGCCGCGCTGTCGCTGCCCGAGGTCGAACGTCTCTTTGCCATCGCAGAAAAGTTGCGCACGCGAGGCGTCGCGATCCTGTTCATCACGCATCGGCTCGACGAGGTCTTTAAGCTCTCGCAACGCATCACGATCATGCGCGACGGCCGCACGGTGCATTTCGCGATGACCTCCGAGATGACCACAGGCTCGATCGTCGCGAAGATGGTCGGGCGCGACCTTGATACCTTCTATCCGAAAGCACAGACCCGGCCCGGCGAAATCGCACTGTCAGTGCGCGGACTCACGCGCACGGGCGTGTTCAAGGACATCTCGTTCAACGTCCGGCGCGGCGAGATCGTCGCACTCGCCGGACTGGTCGGTGCAGGACGAAGCGAAGTCGCCCGCGCGATCTTCGGGATCGATCCGGTCGACAGTGGCGAGGTCGAAGTGCTCGGCAAGCGCCTGCGACTTGGCCGGCCGATTGTCGCCGTGCGCGCGGGCCTTGCACTGGTGCCCGAAGACCGCCGCGGCCAGGGGCTTGCGCTCGATCTGAGCATCGCGCGCAATGCTTCGCTGACGGTGCTCGGACGCCTCACGCGCGGTGGCCTCATCTCGGCGCGCCGCGAAACACAGCTCGCGCAAACCTGGGGCGAGCGGCTGCGGCTCAAGGCCTCGAGCCTGCAAGCGCCAGTCGGTACGCTCTCGGGCGGTAACCAGCAAAAAGTCGTGATCGGCAAATGGCTCGCGACCGATCCGAAAGTCCTGATCATCGACGAACCAACACGCGGCATCGACGTCGGCGCCAAAGCCGAGGTCTACCGAACCCTCGCCGACCTCGTCCGCGACGGTATGGCCGTGCTGATGATCTCAAGCGAATTGCCCGAGGTGCTTGGCATGGCGGACCGCGTCCTGGTAATGCACGAGGGTCGCCTCAGCGCCGACCTCGCGCGCGAAGAAGCGAGCGAGGAGCGAATCATGAGCGCCGCACTCGGCCAGCATTGGGAGCGCGCCGCATGACACCGACCCGCCCCATGAACGGCAGCGCTCACGCGCCCCAGGCGTCCCGATCCGGTCGCCCCGCGCCGAACCTGTCTTCTTCGCAACACGAGCACGATCCGATGTCCAGTTCCTTGTCTTCTTCACCGTCGAAAGCGTCGCAGTCCGGTCAGCCGCCACGGCAGCCGAACGCCCCGGCTGGCGGCTCGCCCGGCTCAGGGCCGCCGGCCACCGGATCGCCCGGCGCGGGCTCCCCGCTTGCGTCGACTTCGCGCTTTGCCGCGGCACTCGCGCGCAATCGCGAGAGTACCTTGCTCATCGTACTGATCCTGGTGGTACTCGGCACTGCGCTCGCACGGCCCGGGTTTCTGAACACGCAGAATCTGCGCGACGTGCTGCTCAATGTCGCGATCATCAGCCTGTTGGCCGCGGGCATGACCGTCGTGATGCTGATGCGTCATATCGATTTGTCGATTGGCTCGGTGGTCGGCCTCACGGCGTATCTCGTCGGAACGCTTTATGTGCACAACCCCGGTATGCCCGTGCTGGTTGCGCTACTCGCGGGGGTGGCGATGGGCTGCGTCGCGGGCTTCGTCAACGGCATGCTCGTCACCTTCGGCCGGGTGCCGTCACTGGTGGCCACCCTGTCGACGCTCTACATCATCCGCGGCATCGACTATTGGTACGTGCATGGCGGCCAGGTCAATGCGACCAGTCTGCCCGACGCCTACTCGCACCTCGCGACGGGCGCCTGGCTTGGCGTGCCGAACCTAGTGCTGATCGCGGCAGCCGTACTGGTCGTGATTGGTTTTTATCTCAAGTACTACCGCGGCGGCCGAGAGTTCTACGCGATCGGCTCGAACCTCGAGGCAGCGCGTCTGGCCGGCGTGGCCGTCGAGCGGCGCGTGCTGATCGGCTTCCTGCTGACCGGCGCGATCGCTGGCTTGGCCGGCGCGCTCTGGCTCGCGCGTTTCGGCACCGTCGACGCGAGCACTGCGAAGGGCATCGAGCTTCAGGTCGTGGCGGCGGCGGTGGTGGGTAGTGTCGCCATCACGGGCGGCGTCGGCACGATCTGGGGCGCGACGCTCGGTGCGCTGCTGCTGGGCGTGATCAATATCTCGCTCGTCGTATTGCGCGTCTCGCCGTTCTGGCAGCAGGCGATCCAGGGGGCGCTGATCGTTGCTGCCATCACACTTGACACGCTGCTCGCGCGCTCGGTCGCCAAACGCATGATGAGGAAACGCGAACATGTCTGAATCCCATTCGAAGCCCGATGCGGCCGCCGGCGCCAAGACCGCGACGCGCCCCTTCCACTGGCCCTGGGAAGCCTCGCTCGCGATCGTGCTGGCCGCCTCGCTGGCGCTGGGCCGGGCGCTCTCGCCCGACTTCCTCGGCGCATCGAACATCTCGAACATGCTGGCCGATTTCACTGAGATCGCCCTGATGGCACTGCCGATGACGCTGATCATCGTGGCGGCCGAGATCGATTTGTCGGTCGCGTCCGTCCTCGGCGCCTCGAGTGCGCTGATGGGCGTGCTTTGGCACATGGGCCTGCCGATGCCACTGGTGATCGTCCTCGTGCTTGGCGCAGGCACGCTCGCGGGTCTGCTCAACGGCCTGGTGATCGTCAAGCTCAACCTGCCCTCGCTCGCCGTGACGATCGGGTCGCTTGCCTTCTTTCGGGGCCTTGCCTACGTCTTGCTTGGTGACCAGGCCATCGCGGACTTCCCGGCGGGCTACACCGCCTTCGGCATCAACACGGTCGGCAACAGCTTTCTGCCGCAACCTTTCGTGCTCGTGCTGATCGGCGCGCTTGTGTTCTGCGTGCTGCTGCAAGCCACCGCTTTCGGCCGCAGCCTGTATGCGATCGGCGCCAACCCGACCGCGGCGGCGTTCTCCGGGCTCGATGTCCAGCGCACCAAGCTCAAGTTGTTTGTGCTGTCGGGTGCGATGAGCGCGCTCGCAGGCGTGGTTTATACCCTGCGCTTCACGAGCGCACGCGGCGACAACGGTGAGGGTTTCGAACTGTCGGTGATCGCGGCAGTGCTGTTCGGCGGCGTGAGCATCTTCGGTGGACGCGGCTCGATGATCGGTGTGCTGCTGTCGCTCGTGATCATCGGCGTGTTGCGCAATGCCCTGACCCTGATCGACGTCTCGAGCGAGGTGCTCACCATCATCACCGGCGCCTTGCTGCTGTCATCGGTGCTGATCCCGAACCTGTTCGGCCGCTGGCGCGCGATGCGCGAGCGGCGTGCGCTGGCCGCGCGGGCGGCAGCGAGTTGGTAAAAGCGGTGCAAGTTGTTGAAAAAGCGATTGAAGAGTCGGACACGTCGTACCTGTTGTACCCACCCACGCACCGTCATCCGGCTTGCCGGCAGAAGAGTGCAACCTTAGGAGGCTTCACATGTTGCGAAACGTTCGAGCGCTCGCCCTGCCGGCCGTCTGTGCCGCGCTGCTGGCGGTCAGTAGTGCCGGCCATGCGGCCGGGCTAAAGGATGGGCTGAAAATCGCCTTCCTGCCCAAGCAGATCAACAACCCGTACGAAGTCATCGCCGACAACGGCGGGCTCGACGCCATCAAGGAATTCAAAGGCGACGGCAAGGTAGTCGGCCCGTCGGACGCCGGTGCGTCCTCGCAGGTCCAGTACATCAATACGCTGATCACGCAGCACGTCGATGCCATCGTGATCGCGGCCAATGATGCCAACGCCGTCGTCCCCTATCTGCAAAAGGCCCAGGCGGCCGGCATCAAGGTCGTGACGTTCGACTCCGACACGGCGCCCGCTGGTCGGCAGATTTTTGTGAACCAGGCCGTCAGCGAAGACATCGGACGCGGCCAGATCCAGTTGACTGCCAAGCTGATCGGCGGTGAAGGTGAAATCGCAGTGCTCTCGGCGACGCCGAACGCGACCAACCAGAACACCTGGATCAAGTTCATGCAGGAGGAACTCAAAAAGCCTGAGTACGCAAAGATCAAGCTCGTCAAGGTCGCCTACGGCAATGACGACGATCAGAAGTCGTTTGTCGAAACGCAGGGTCTGCTGCAGGCCTATCCGAACCTCAAAGCCATCATTGCACCGACCACGGTGGGTATCGCGGCGGCTGCGCGCTATCTGTCGACCTCGCCGAAGAAAGGCCAGATCGCCGTCACGGGCCTCGGCACGCCGAACCAGATGCGTGCTTTCGTCAAGAACGGCACCGTCAAGGCGTTCCAGTTGTGGGATCCGGGTGCACTCGGTTACCTCGCGGCCTATGCGGCGGCAAACCTTGCGTCGGGCACCATCACGGGCAAGGAAGGTGATTCGTTTGACGCTGGCAAGCTTGGCAAGCGCACGGTCGGCAAGGATGGCGAGGTCGTACTCGGACCGCCGACGACCTTTGATTCAAGCAATATCGACAATTTTAATTTCTAAGTCGGCTTTCTTTATTCCTAGTTGAACCGTCGGAGTTTGACTTTCAAATAACGATCAACTAGTTGCTTTATCAAGGAGGCCCGGCGCTTTACGACCGGGTCTCTCTGTTTTGCGCGCTGCAGCGCGGTCGATGGTCCTGACGGCGCGACGGCCATCAACGTCGGTTCAGAAGTGCCGTCCGGCCATGCGCTTTCGGTCGGCGCGCAAGGCAAGGAGCGCACCATCACCCACATGGCCGCCGGCACCTCGGGCACCGACGGTGTCAAACTGAACCAACTCAACGCCTCGCGCGATTCAGCCGTCCAGCAGTCGGACCGTCCCACCGAACTGCGACTCCAGCAGAGCGAAGCCCGCCTAAACGACGTTTCGCGCACGGCCCACTCCGGTGTCGCGATGGCACATGTACATGCCCAATCTGTCGCCGGCCAAGCCCGAAAGCACCGTCGTGGCAGCGGGCAGTGCAAAATTCCAGGGATACAGTGCGTTCGGCCTCGGTGCGACCTTCCGTTCACCGATTGGACAGGTGCTCGTGAATGGCGCGCTTGCCTATTCGAACTCAAGGGGCACGGCCGCTCGCGTTCAGTTCGGCTATGAGTTCTAGGAAGCAAAAAAAAAACGGCGAGCACGCACGCTCACCGTTTTCCTGAGCGCCCGCTCGTTGCTATCGCGGGCGGGCGCCTATTTCTACCGTGCCATCTCTGGAGACCGCCGGAATCGATCGGCTACGAATCACGCTACCCGATCGATCCTCGTCAGCCGCCACAAGGCAAACTATGACGCCGCACACCCATCAACGACCTAGGCGCTGATCTGTCGAAGGCTTGACCCACAGATTCACGCCACCGTCCCGCGCATGTTGGTCGATCTCGTCGAGTTCCTGTTGTGTGAACGACAGGTTCTTGAGCGCCTCGACGTTTTCGACAAGTTGCTCAGGCCGGCTGGCACCGATCAGCGCCGAGGTCACGCGTGCATCGCGCAAGGTCCACGCGAGTGCCATCTGCGCGAGACTCTGGCCACGACGTTGGGCGATCGCATTCAGCTTGCGCACATGGTCGAGGTTCTGGTCGCTCAAATGGTCTTTCGACAACGACGCGCCGCCCGGACGATTGACCCGTGCATCGGCGGGAATCCCGTTGAGGTACTTGTCGGTCAGCACACCCTGTGCGAGCGGGGTAAACGCGATGCATCCCGTGCCCGTCTCGCCGAGCGCATCGAGCAGGTCCTCTTCGATCCAGCGGTTCAACATGTTGTACGAAGGCTGATGAATCAGCAGGGGGACTTTGAGATCGTTCAACAATGCGACCATCTCACGTGTCTTCGTGGCCGAGTACGACGAAATCCCGACATACAGCGCCTTGCCCTGCTGCACTGCGGTAGCCAGCGCGCCGGCGGTCTCTTCGAGCGGGGTGTCCGGATCGAAACGGTGCGAATAGAAGATGTCGACATAGTCAAGCCCCATGCGCTGCAGGCTCTGGTCGAGGCTCGCCAGCACATACTTGCGTGAACCACCGCCTTGTCCATAGGGGCCGGGCCACATGTCGTAGCCGGCTTTCGACGAAATCAGCAACTCGTCGCGATAAGGACGGAAATCGTCCTTGAACAGGCGGCCGAAGTTGGTCTCGGCACTCCCGTACGGCGGCCCGTAGTTATTCGCCAGGTCGAAATGGTTGATACCGAGATCAAACGCCGTGCGCAGCAGCGCGCGTTGCTGATCGATCGGGGTCGTGTCACCAAAGTTGTGCCAGAGGCCCAGCGAAAGCGCCGGCAATTGAAGGCCGCTTTTGCCACTGCGACGGTAAGGAACGCGGCCGGAATAGCGGTCCGTTGATGCCAGATACGTCATTGTCTGTCCTCGAATGGATGATGACGCCCGGTTTTGCTACCGGGTCGTAGGGGTCGGAAAGCACGAGGAAGTCTCGGCTTATCTTTGAATAGCGCGGAGATCGACTATAGCAAAGCCTTTCTGCGCGTGCCTCGGCCGCCGCAGGGACAGCTTTGCAAATCTTTGTGACCGCCGTTGCCTGAGCGTGCGCAATCCGCGACGATAGGGCATGCTTTACCCCAAACCTTTGGGATCAGGTTTTGCTTGTGCTTCGTTCAGCTCGCACTGAACTTGTCCGAGCCGAGCCTATTCCCCATTCCCTTCTGGAGAGCATCGATGACGCGAGCGGTTTCCCTGGCCCTGGTAATTGGAGGGGTGTTGTTGTTGTACTTTGGCGGGCAGTCGCTGCACTCGTTCGGCAATGAGGTATCGAAGCTGTTCACCGGTTCACCGACCGACAAGACGATCTGGCTACTCGTCGGTGGTGCGGTGGCAACCGTCGCGGGTCTGATCGGACTTGCCGCATCGGGACGGCAATAGGCGCGAGCTAGCCCCTTCGTAAGCGTATCGAAGCAACGCACACATTTCCGGTTCGTCGCCCCTTCGGTTTCAGCGAAGTTCGACTTCCGGCTTCGAGGTCGACCGCGTCCCGGCCTTCGGTGCGTTGCTACGGCCGTGATAGGTGTAGACGAGCGAAAATTTCACCGCGTCACCCAGATTCTTCCCGGCCGAATGCAGAGTGTTGCAATGGAAAAACACGGCATCGCCCGGTGCCAGCCGCGGCGATTCTGCCGTCCGGATGATCTCGGCATTGTCAGCACGGTCGGCACGGAAAAACTTCGCTTCATCGAAGCGATCGGCCTCGAATTCCATCCGATGTGAACCGGGCACGAACCACAAGCCTCCGTTGTCGACCTCCTCCTCACCGAGCGCGAACCACGCCGAGACGAGGTCCTCACGCTCGAACGACCAATACCGAATATCGCGATGCCATCCCGTCAGGCTGCCATAGAGCGGGTGCTTGGTCATCAGGCAGTTGTGATGCGCACGCGACATCAGGCTGTCTTCGCCGAAGTAGGTCTCCATCCAGTCGCGCACGAAGGACGCGGTGCCCCACTGCGCGAACGCCGGCTCACGCCCATAGGCATCGAGCAGCCGGCGCACCGTTTCTCCCCCCGCCGCCGTGCGTGAGGAGGGTGCCCCCGGATACTGAAGATCGGCCTCGAATTCGAGTGGCTGGACCCGCGCGACCAACTGGGCGCGTGCCGCCTCATTGAGCTTCGCGAGCGCATCGGGGCCGATGAACTTCGGCACCACCACAAAACCATTTTCCCGTAACTGCCTGATCTGCTCGTGCATCGTCGACTGCCCAGCCATGACCCTTCAACTCCGTTCTGTCTGCATGTCATGAAGGTATCACGTTCGTCGTGGCGCCGACCATGTCCGAGCAGTCGCACGGCGAGGCCGATGGACTCGATACGATCACCGATCAACCTCTGGTCGATATCGTTTACGGCGTCCTTCTTCTTAACAGCGAGAGAAAGAGTGTCTCGATCGTGCCCATTCGAGCGGCGAGCTCTCGCGCTGCCGATTCGGCTGCCTCGATGCCCTCAGCGTCGCCGAGCGTGGCCATTGCCCAGCCCGACAGCGCAGTCGCGGCAAGCGCCCAGGTCGGCATGGCATTGTGTTCGGCGATGTCGAGAATCTCGGCCGTGTAGTCGAGCGTACGTTCCGAATCGGCATGCAACTGGCACAGCACACCGGCACCGAGCAACGCATGCGCGAGCGTGCGTGGATCGCCGACACGGCGCGCCCGCCCGACAGCGTGTTCGGCCGTTTCGCGCGCCTCGGTATGCTGGCCGCTACGCCAGTTCGTGAGCGCGAGCAGGGTCATGGCGGTTGCCCGGGCATCCGTGCCCAGACTCAGATCGATCACTTCATCGGGTTGCGCAAGCAACGTGCCTTCGAATGCCCGCGCCGCGTGAGTCAGGCGATCGCGCAGCAGATGGGCAATGCCCATTGCAAGGCGCGCATGCGCCCGCGGTACCGAGACCGCGACACTTAAGTCCGAGGTCCCAGTAGCCACCGGTTTTTTTGCCGTCTCGCTACTTGGCTCGCCCCGCGCAGAAGCAGAGAAAGCAGCAGGTACGTGACGCGCAGACGACCCGGTTTGAGATTCAGCATGCTCGGCACCCGACCGCGCGATGCCGCCCGGAAGGGATGGCCGGGCCGACGTGATCGACAGGGTGGGTATCTCCGCTGCCTCCTTTCCCTCAAATAGCGCCAGTGTCGCGGCTTGCGGCTCTGCATCGAGTTCGCGTGCCAGCGCGCGACGGCACCGGTCGAGTTCGTGAAGGGCCTCGTCGCGACGCCCCAGTTGCATCAGCAGGTCGATCAGCAATTGCCAGCCCGGCTCATGATGGGGCGCAATATCGACCAGGCGGCGCGCATGACGTAAAGCGTCGGCGTAGCGACCATCCTGCGCGCGACCCCCTGCAAGGCGACTCAAGGCCAGCACGAGTCGTCGCACGTAGGCCTCGCGCTGGCCATCGAGCCAACTCTCGAAATCCGGCGCGTCGTCGATCTTCAGACCTTGCAACAACGGACCTCGATAGAGATCAACCGCGCGGGCGCAGCGATCCAGCGCTTCGCGCCAGCCACTCCCCACGCTATCGGCTTCGAAACCCGCGGCGGGTGGAGGGGCGGGCAACACGGGATCTGTATCGGCCTCGAATGCAAGGGCATCGACCCATACCGTCGACAAGGGAGCGAGTCTTACGACGTGCCGATCGCCTTCGATGCAGTGATCGCCAAGTGCCTCGCGCAATTCAAACAGCATGCGTTTGAGTTTGTCGCGGCCTTGCGAAGTCGGCTCCTGAGGCCAGAGCAAATCGGCGAGACTGTCACGGGTATGAAAACCCGGTTCGAGTGCAAGGAAGGCGAGCAGCGCGCGCGCCCGGTTGTACTTGAGCGCAGGCGCTGCCCCGGCCCGCTCGATACGAGGAGGACCGAGCAGGAACAGCGACACCGTTGGCGCTGAGTGGGGCATGGATCGAGACTGCGCAGATCGTAAGACACTCGATGGGATGGCCATTGCAGGCCTCGGCGCGGCGCAAGCACGTCAATCATTCTATGCAGCAATCCTCGAGTCGCGAAGAAATTTATTGGTCTAGTGGGGACTGCGACGTCCTGAATTGAAATCAGGTTTATCGGACTTCAACGGGAGAGCAATCGATTGCGATATGGACAATGGCTCATCAGCTCATGCGTGTGAGCACACTTCGCTTGCTTAGCGCGTGACAGCGCCTGTTACGTTTCAGAGACGCCGTGCATCTGTACAAACCCTATGCGCACCCATCGCCCCTACGATTCAACCGCCAAGCAGCGCCTTGAGGTTCGCCAGGCGATCCTTGGGTGTCATCGGCGCTTCGTCGGCGCCAGGCGGCGGGGCTTCATCAAGCAGCATTTCCTTGATGAAGCGCGAAGGCTCGCAAACAACCGTTTCGCGTGCGCGCTTGCGCTTCTTGCAGTAAGTCAGATGCAGGCTTCGTTGCGCGCGGGTGATGGCGACATACATGAGACGGCGCTCTTCTTCGATACGTGCATCGTCGACTGGCGCATCGTCGTCACTGCTGCCGCGGTGCGGCATGATCCCTTCTTCGCAGCCGACCAGGAACACATGCGGGTATTCCAGCCCCTTTGAGGCATGCACGGTCGATAGCTTGACTGCATCAGGGTCTTCATCACGACCCTCGAGCATGGACATCAACGCGACCGTCTGGATCAGGCCAAGCAGGTTCTTGCCCGTGTCTGCGAGGCCGTCGGCATTGTCATATCCGGTCGCTTCGCCTGCGTCATCCGAGGCACTCTGGCTGCCGGCCTGATCGATGCCACCCGCTTCAGGCTTGGTACCCTTCTTCTTGAGCCATTGCAGAAACTCGAGCACATTGGTCCACTTGCCCTGCGCCTGCCGCTCGTCGAAGGCATCGTAGAGATAGGCTTCGTAATGTATGCCGTCCATCATGTCATCGAGCACCGTGCTGGCCGCATCCGATTCGGCTCGCGCAGTTAGTCGCTGAATGAAGTCGCAGAACGCTCGCATTGGTTCGATCTGGCGGTCGCTGAGGCGGGCGGCAAGACCACCCATATAGACCGCTTCAAACAGCGATACCTTGGCCTGCCCCGCGAACGAGCCGAGTGCTTCAAGTGTGACGTTGCCGATGCCGCGTTTGGGTGTCGTGATCGCACGGATAAAAGCAGGGTCGTCGTCCGGGTTGGCGATCAACCTCAAATAGGCGCAGATATCCTTGATCTCGGCGCGCTCGAAAAACGAGGTGCCGCCGGAGAGAACATACGGAATCCTTTCACGCCGGAGCACTTGCTCGAAAATGCGCGCCTGGAAGTTGCCGCGATAAAGAATCGCGTAATCGCGAAACTGCGTACGGCGTTCGAACTTGTGCGCGGAGAGCCGGAACACGACCGACTCGGCTTCATGTTCTTCATCGTTGGCCGGCGTGACGCTGACCGAATCGCCCATGCCGTGCTCGCTCCAGAGTTTCTTCTCGAAAAGCTTCGGGTTGTTCGCGATCACATTGTTCGCGGCCGTCAGGATGCGCACGGTCGAGCGATAGTTCTGCTCGAGCTTGATCACATGCAGGTTCGGAAAATCGACCTGGAGTTGGCTCAGATTCTCAAGGGTCGCACCGCGCCAGCCGTAGATGGCCTGATCATCGTCGCCCACAGCGGTGAACGCCGCACGGGGACCCGCCAATAGCTTGAGCAGTGAGTACTGACACGCGTTGGTGTCCTGATACTCGTCGATCAGCAGATAGCGCAGCTTATTCTGCCAGCGCTCGCGCACTGCCTCGTTCGCCGCGAACAGTTCCGTCGGCAACCGGATCAGGTCGTCGAAATCGACCGCCTGATAGGCGTGCAAGGTCGCCACATAGTTGCGATAGACCATGGCGGCAATATGTTCGTCTTCAGTCTGCGCACTCGCCAGCGCCTGCTCCGGAACGACCAGGCCGTTCTTCCAGAGCGAGATGGCGTTCTGCACGCGGCGGATCAGCTGTTTGTCGGTGGTCGACAGTTGCTCCTGCACCATGCCGAAACAGTCGTCCGAATCCATGATCGAGAACTGTGGCTTGAGGCCGACATGTTCGGCTTCCTTGCGCAGGATCTGCACGCCGAGCGAGTGGAAGGTGCTCACCGTGATCTGGCCTACCGGAACCTTGCGACCCTCTTTGCCGGGCGCCGACATCGTCTTGCCCTCGAGCAACTTGGCGACGCGCTCGCGCATTTCGGCGGCGGCCTTATTGGTGAAGGTGACGGCGGCGATATGGCGGGGCTCGAACCCCTTGTCGACGATCAGATGTGCGATCTTCTGGGTGATCACACGTGTCTTGCCACTGCCGGCGCCCGCGAGCACCAGGCAAGGGCCATCGAGATAACGCACGCCTTCGTGCTGGGCGGGATTGAGACCGGCGGACATCGGCTGGCTGG
>JAMFSK010000164.1 GCA_026225235.1 Burkholderiales bacterium | reverse complement strand
TCCGTTTGCTTTTACTGCTCGAGCAGTAAGGATGGCGATCGGGATCATCGCGCCCTTCTTATTGGCTTCGCCGGCTTATGCACAGCTCTCGCAGGTCAACACACTCCTCACGACCATCCAGACGACGCTGCTGGGTGTGGGCGGGGTGGTCTGTTCGATCTCGATCATCTGGGCGGGTTTCAAGATGATGTTCCAGCACGCGCGCTTCGGTGACATCGCGAACGTGTTCATCGGCGGTCTCTTTGTAGGGTGCGCGACAGTCATCGCCGCGATGCTGATTCCGACGACGTGATCTAGACCATGTGCCCCAGAGCGGAGACAAGCGAACCATGAACGCGTTAAAGGATCCGGTGTTCAAGGGCTGTACCCGGCCTGCGATGTTGTGGGGCGTGCCGCTCGTGCCCTTCCTGATGGTGGGCGGGAGCATGTTGATCCCGGCCATCTGGGCGCTCCTCGCGAGCCCACCGTTAGGTGTTGCGATGCTCTTTCTGATCATTCCGGTGTTCGTCACGATGCGCGCGATGACACGTCACGATGACCAGCGCCTCGCCCAGCGCGCGTTGCGTGTGCGCATGCTGCTGCGGCAGCGCAACCGCGGGTTCTGGGGCGCACACGCCTACGCGCCGATCCGCCTGAAAAGGAGAGCCTGACATGCACGCCGAGTCGAAACTCGCCGCCCTGGCGTATCGGGAAGTGCCCCTCGCCGAGTTCATCCCCTATTCGACGCACGTGAGCGACCACGTCATAAAGACGCAAGAGGGCGACTACCTGCGTATCTGGCGCCTGGCGGGCATCGCGTTCGAGGCGGCCGACCCCACCGATATCCTGGTGCGCCACGAGGGGTTCAACCAACTCGTGCGCTCACTCGTGGGCGGTCACGTGGCGCTGTGGTCGCACCGCTTGCGTCGGCGCGTGTCGGATCAGTTCGCCACACCCTACGCCAACCGGTTCTGCGAAGAACTCGCGAGCCGCTACTACGCAAGCTTCGCGGGCTACCGGATGATGGCCAACGAACTGTATCTCACGCTCGTCTATCGACCCCAACGTACTCGGCTGGGTCGGCTTTTTAGCCAAGCGGGGCGACGCTCAATCGATGACATCCGCCGCGACCAGCACGACGCGTTGAAAGCGATGGCGGAGCTCGCCACCCAGCTCGAATCGAGCCTCAAACCCTACGAGCCTGTGGCGCTCGGCGTTTATACCAAGCAGATCGGGTCCAGGCAGGGCGAGTCTAAGCAGGTGTCCAAGCAGGTGTCCAAGCAGGTGTCCAAGCAGGTTGAGTCGAAGTGGCTCGACTCTGAGCAGATCGGCCCCCAGCAAGTCAACTCCTCGCAACGTCCGCGCGCCTATTCGCAGGCACTCGAATTTCTCAGCTATCTCGTCAATGCGGTGTGGGAGCCGGTGCCCGTTCCCGCAGGTCGAATTCGAGAAGCATTGCCCACATCACGCCTTTTTTTCGCCGCGGAGAAGATCGAGATTCGCCTGCCGAGCGCTACGCGTTATGCAGCCCTCGTCGATTTGAAGGACTACCCCGAGGAGACCGAGCCCGGGATGCTCAACGGCTTGCTCTATGGTGACTTCGAGTACATCGAAACGCAAAGCTTCACCATTCTCGACAGGCCGAGCGCCCGCGAGGCGCTCGAGCGGCAGCGTAATCAGCTCGTGGCCGCCGAGGACGCGGCCGTTTCGCAGATCGCGTCGATCGATCAGGCGCTCAACGACCTGATCAATGGCGACTTCGTGCTCGGCGAATACCACTATTCCTTGGCCGTGCTCGGCGACACAGCCGATGACGTGGCCAGGCACGTCGCGAAGGCACGCACGCAACTGGCCGACGTGGGGTTTCAGAGCGCGCTGATCGACCTCGTGTCGGACGCAGCCTGGTTTGCACAGCTGCCTGCCAACTGGCGTTACCGGCCACGCGAAGCGAAGCTGACCTCGCGCAACTTCTGCGGGCTTGTCAGCTTGCACAACTTCGCCACAGGCAAGCGGCAGGGCAACCCCTGGGGCGAGGCGATCACGATCGTCAAGACGCCCAGCGGCCAGCCGCTCTATCTAAACTTCCACGCGACCTCAGAGAAGAGGGATTCCGCCGACGAAAAGGCGCTCGCCAATACACAGATCATCGGCCAGGCAGGGGCAGGCAAAACGGTCCTCGAACTCTTCTTGCTGGCAATGGCGATGAAGTACGGCATTGCGGCGGTGCTCTTCGACAAGGACCGCGGCACCGAGATTGCGATCCGCGCGATGGGTGGCATCTATACGGTGT
>JAMFSK010000028.1 GCA_026225235.1 Burkholderiales bacterium | reverse complement strand
TTCCGGCAGTGACTCGCCCGAATGCTCGGCGCGGCTTCGTGCGTCGGGCGTCGCGGGGTGCATCGAAAGCAGGCGCTCGATCGCCGCGCCGGCCACCGATTGCCCTCCCTCGTTGAGCCATACATCCGGCACCATCGCCGAGAAATAAGGGCCCCACACGCCGGGGACGAAGACCGGACTCCGGGTCGTCGTCATCGTGCACGACGAGGTGCCGAACACGTAGGCAAGGCAGGACTCGGGCTCACCCTCAGCGCCGACCGTGCCGATCCCACCGGCATGGGCGTCGATCACTCCCGTGGCAATTGGCGTTCCGACGCGCAGGCCAAGCTCCGCCGCGGCGTTCGCCGTCAGGCCGCTGCCAAGCGGTGTCCCGGGGTCGACGACGGTCTGTCCTATCCGAGCAAACGCCTCGTCCGCCAGCACACCGAGGCCGACGCTTCGGAAGTAGCTCTCGTCCCAGCGTCGCTCGTGCGCGAGATAGGTCCATTTACAGGTGACGGTGCAGGTGGATCGGGACAAATCCCCGGTCGCACGCCACGTCAAGAAGTCGGTCAGATCGAAGAACTGCCAGGCTGCCGCAAAGACGCTCGGCCTGTTCTCGAGGAGCCACAGCAGCTTGGGTGTCTCCATTTCCGGCGAGATCTTGCCGCCGACAAACTTCAGCACCTCGTGGCCCGTGGCGTTGATACGCTCGGCCTGCGCCACGGCGCGGTGATCCATCCAAACGATGATGTCGCGTTCGGGTTCCTCGGAGTCACCCACGGGCAAGGGCTGTCCACCCGAGCCCAGCACGACGAGCGAACAGGTCGCGTCGAACCCGATACCTGCGACCTGATCGGGCGACACCGCAGCCCGCGACAGCGCCTCTTTCACGGCATGGCAGACCGCGCCCCAGATCTCGCCGCTCGACTGCTCGACAATGGAGCCGCTCGCCTGGAACAGGGTGATGTCATGCTTCGCCGAGCCCACCATACCGCCGGCAAGGTCGAAAATCCCGGCCCGGGCGCTCCCGGTGCCCACGTCCACGCCGATAACGTAGCGCTTGCTGGCGCTCGCGCCGGAGGTCGGGTTGTCTGAGGTCATAGCTCGATAGATGATGAAAGGTGTTTCAGTTCGACGCGAGCCGCACCGTGCTTGCGCCTGTCACGCGCGTCAGAGATCGACGCTGTTTGGCAGGATGACGAGGTCGCGAATAGTGACGTTGCGCGGCCGCGTCAGCATGAAGAGTACCGCGTCAGCGACTTCCTTGGGCTGCATCAGGCTGCCCGAAGCGAGCGCCTCGTCCATCTTCGCCTTCGGCCAGTCGTCGAGCAGTGCGGTAACGACCGGGCCCGGCGCCACCGCGCCGACCCGCACGCCATGTTTGGCAAGCTGACGACGCGTTGTATGAACGAAGGCCTGCACCGCAAATTTGGAAGCTGTGTAGATCGGCTCCCAGACGACTGGGACGATGCCCGCGATGGAGCTGGTGAAGACGATGTCGCCCGATTTCTGCGCGACCATATGCGGCAGCACGGCATGGACCGATCGGAACGCGGCGTTGATGTTCAGATTCAGCACGCGGTCCCACTCGTCTGGATTGCCGGTCAGCACATCGCCGCCGACATAGGCGCCCGCGTTGGCATGGAAGATGTCGAGCCCACCGGCAAGCGCCAGGATTTTCGGCAGGATCGCGGACACTTCAGCCGGCTGCAACAGATCGACGGTCAGCGGTAGCGCGTTCGGCCCGAGTTCCGCGCAGAGTTGTGTGAGCCGGTCTTTCGCACGGTCGATCAGAACGACCTTCGCACCTTCCGCGATCATCGCGCGAGCGCACTCGAGGCCAATACCCGACGCCGCACCTGTGATGGCGGCAACCTTTCCCTTCAGGGACTCACTCATTGACTACTCTCCTGGGATGACTGGAATTACGCGCGGCCATGCGAGACACGAGACTGACGGGCAAGCGAATCGACAATCACCGCAATCGCCAGCACCGCGCCGGTGATCATGAAGCGCAATGACGACGACAGATTCAGCAACGTCAAGCCGCTCGCGATCGACTGGATCACGATAATGCCGAGCACCGCCGAATAGGCACTGCCGCGGCCGCCAAAGAGGCTGGTGCCGCCGATCACGGCCGCTGCAATGGCATTCAGGTTCACGTCGCCGGTGCCGGCCTGCTGGCTGGCCGAGGCAAGCCGCGCCGCAGTCAGCACGCCGCCGAGCGCTGCAAGACTCGCGCACAGCACGAAGGCGCTGGTATAGATGGCGTTGACATTGATGCCGGCCCGCCTCGCGGCCTCGTGATTGCCGCCGACCGCACTCATCGAGCGGCCCCATCGCGTCCTCGTCAGCGCATAGTCCATCGCGACCGCGAGACCGAGGAAAACGCCGAACATCAGCGGAACCCCTCGCCCCCGGTTCAGGTAGGCCACCACGACCTCCAGAAGCACGGTGATGGCTAGGGCGCGAACAACAAGGCTGCCTACCGAAGGGGCAGAGAGATTGGACGCACGGCGGCGCTCACGGGTGCGCATCCCGACCAGTAGAATCACGGCGCCCGGCGCCAGCGCAAGAAGGTAAGAAACGACGGCAGGGATGATCAGCAACTGCCCGAGGTTCACCATCGGTGAGTCGTAGGGCAAGTTGATCGACCCGGTGGCCCCGAGTACGTAGAGCTGCATCCCGAGAATGGCAAGCAGCCCGGCGAGCGTCGCGACGAAGCTCGGCATGCCCAGCTTGTTAAGCAGCAGCGCATACAGCGCACCGACCACTGCGCCCACGGCCACGGCGACGACAACGGCGAGCACCACCGGCCAGCCATGATTGACCCACAGCATGCCTACGAGAGCCGAGGCGAAACCACTCATCGAGCCGACCGACAAATCGATCTGCCCCACCATCAACACGCAGACGATGCCCAGCGAGATCACCCCGACCGTCGAGCAGTCGAAGAGCAGGTTCACCAGGTTGTCGGCCGAGAGAAACACCGGGTTCAGGCTGGTGAACACGGTCCAGATGATGACCAGGCCTGCGATGACCGGCAGCGATCCGAGATCGCCCGTTCGGACTCGCTGGATAAAGGCGGACACCGTGCCGCCGATTCCGGCGGCGTGCTTGACGCGGACATCGCTGCGGTCGAGCAGCGTGGAGGGCTGCGGAGCGCCTTGCTTTTCAATGCTCATGATCGTTCCTTGGTCTAGGCGCTCTGTTCGGCCTGACGGCGGCCGGCGCGACGCGACACGGCGTTTTCGGTGGCGCCGGTGATCGCCGCCACCAGCTCTTGATTCGAGGAGTCGGGATAGAAGACGCCGTTGTTGCGGCCGAGTCGCAGCACCACGATCCGGTCGGCCACGGCGCGAACATCCTCCATGTTGTGGCTGATCATGATCACTGCGTGGCCGCGGTCGCGCACCCGCTCGATCAGGTTCAGCACCTCGGCGGTCTGGGCCACGCCCAACGCCGCAGTCGGTTCGTCGAGCATGATCAGCTTCGGGTCAAGCAGCAGAGAGCGGGCGATCGCCACCGTCTGGCGTTGCCCACCTGACAGCGAAGCGACCACGTCGCGTACGCTCGGGATGCGCGCCGACAGCTCGTTCAGGAGTGTCCAGGCCCGTACCTCCATCGCAACTTCGTCGAGGCGCAGTGGATTTAGCTCGCGCCCGAGGTAGATGTTCGCGACGACATCGAGGTTTTCACACAGTGCGAGGTCCTGGAACACCGTTGCGATGCCGAGATCAAGTGCCGCACCCGGATCCGCGAGCGTGACTGGCTGGCCGCGAAAGCTGATGGTCCCGCTACTGGGTTGATGAACACCGGCGAGCACTTTCACCAGCGTCGATTTCCCGGCTCCGTTGTCGCCCACCAGGGCGACCACTTCGCCGGCATGAACGTCGAGCTCGATGTCCGTCAGGGCCGACACCGCTCCGAAGTGCTTCGAGACGCCGCGCAGGCTCAGCACCAGCTCACCAGACTTGGATTGGGTTGTGGAGTTGTCAGTCATTGGACGGATACCTCATGATGAGTAGCGGGATCCGGCACGAGCCAGATCCCGTCCGGCATTGCGCCTGATCAGTTCGCGATTCCCAGGGTCTTGCATCCGTCGGCATAGCGGCCGGTGCACAGATCCTTGGCGCTCGCGATGCCCTTGTCGACGACCTCGGCCTTGAGATTCTTCGCCGTGATCACCGTCGGCGTGAAGAGCTGGGACGGCGTCTTAAAGAGCGTCCGCTCGGCCTTCGGGCTCTGGCCTGACAGGAAACCGACGGCGACCTTCGCGGCTGCGGCCGCGACTATCTCGCTCGGCTTCAGGATCGTGTTGTACTCGTCGCCCGCAATGATCAACTGCAGTCCTGCGAGCGTTGCGTCGTTTCCGGTCACGGGAGGCACCGGGTTGACGCCGGCTGCCTTGAAGGCCGCGACGGCGCCGCCGCCCGTGCCATCGTTGGCGGCCACGACACCGACAATCTGCGTACCGAAGCGCGTGATCTGTCCGCTGACCCACTGCTGGGCCTTCGGCGGCGCCCAGTCTGGCGTGTCGTACTCGGCGAGTGTTTTGTAGCCGCTGCCCTGCAGCCCGGCATGGATGCCGTTCTTGATCAATCCGGCTGCCGCGTCGGTAGGCGAGCCGTTGACCTGGAGCACACCGCCCTTTTCGGCCGGCACGCCCGTGTCTTTCAGGTGCTGGACGAGCGACTGGGCAATGGCCTTGCCGATACCTTCGTTGTCGAACGAGACGTAGTAGTCAGCCGGCGTCGAGGGAACTGGGCGGTCATACGCGATCACCTTGATGCCCTGGGCCTGCGCCATATGGACCAGAGACGCGGCGGCGGTCGAGTCCACCGGGTCGAGCACGATCACCTTCGCGCCTTGCGAGATCACCGAGTTGAATTGCTGCTGCTGTTGCGAGACGTCGGCATTGGCGTTCTGATAGAGCACTTTGCAGTCGGGACAGAGCTTGCTCATTTCGGCCTTGAAGCCGGGGAAGTCATGTTGTTCGTAGCGCGTCGACGCCTGGTCGGGCATCAGGAAGGCGACCGTGCCACTGGGCGCGGCCAGTGCCACCGTGCTGCTCATCAGGCTCAGGCTCAGCGCGCTGGCGCCGATTAGTTGGTTCGAGAGTCGGGTCATCGGGTGTCTCCGTTTTTTTTGAAAAATTGGCGCAGATGCTGCCGTGGTTGGGCCGTGCTTGGGCCGCTGGTGAGGCTTCTTCCTGACCTTCATTAGTTCTGCTAGCAGAGCGAGTCGCACCCTGCCCTATGTCGGGCATCGCGTGCAGCCATCGGCCCTGGAAACAAGCGCTAGCCGGACGTTTCCAGAGCGTCTACGGCGAGGGGGGACTGAGCCTCGCTCGCAGCATTGAGCTGCTGGTACGCCCGCCATCGCGACGGAGACATACCTTTGAGCAACAGGAACTGACGATTGAAATTCGAGAGATTGTTGAAGCCGACCTGATAGCAGATATCGGTGATATTCAGTTCGCCCGACATCAGCAACTGGCACGCGAGATTGATGCGCAGCCGGTTCACGTACTGCACGAAGGGCACCCCGGTATGCCGACGGAAATATCGCGAGAAAGCGCTGACGCTCTGTCCCGCGAGTTCGGCCAACTCGGTTTCACGTAATTCTTGCGACAGGTTCTTGCCGATATAAGAAAGCACATGGTTGATGCGTGTCTCCGCATAGCGCGTCGGGTCTGCACGATAGGCAGCGCTCGCTAGCTTTACCGGCGCCACGCTTTGCACTAGCAGGTCGAACAAAGCCAGAAACAAGGTAATGCGCCGGATGCCCTGCGCGCCCAGCATCTCCCGCATGATCGGTTCAGCCGCCGCGCCCGTTTTCGCCGAGAACAGTACGCCCCAGCACGATGCATCGAGCAAGGCTTCCACGCGCTTGAGTTCAGGAAACACCTGGATGGCGCGGGTGACGAACTCCGCATCGAATTGCAGGACGAGACAGCGTTCATCCACACGCTCGCCGGGCTGCACGCTGCTGACCCAGTTGTGCGGCAAATTGCGCCCCATCATCACGAGATTGCCCGGCGTAAAGCTGCCGATGTGATCGCCGACAAAGTATTTTCCCGTCGTCGAGGTAATCAGATGAATTTCGTATTCGGGATGGAAGTGCCAACGCACCGTGCGATACGGATAGCCATGCGACCAGACTTTGAACGACTCGTCGCGCGGCACGGCGACCAGTTCCAGATCCGGCTGGACAATGTTGGCGCGGCGGGCGTCAATGCGCGCCGCGCGGCAAGACGAGCACGTTCCGCACTGACACACCGTGGCACGCTGACTAGTGGACATTGTCTTCCTCCGGACCTGTTTTTGTTTTGGGCAGTTCGCCTGAACCGCATCGCGGCCGCCATGACTGAAAATTAGACCTGTCACGAGATTTTCACTACTGAAAATCGAACTGCTTACCGATACTTTTTTGCATTCGGGTAAGTCCGTAGGGTATCAGGAGTCAATTTTTGTGCAATGCAACAGCTTGTGAGCATTGAGGGCGTTGCGAACGGGATGACATTGAAAAGCATGCGGTCCCTCTGAGGAGGAGCCCACGAGCAACGGCGGCGATCGGTCATGTCCTACCAGACCCACCTCACCCCTGCATTGCCCAGCACCGTTCTCTGATGAGCCCCGCCAAGGTTCGAGAGCCAGCTCGCCGTGGCGTAGACGCTTGCCGACTGGCTCACCTTTGCTGTCACACCCGCGCCGATCTGGCCAGTGGTCTGCCCAACGCTCGTGCCGATTTCGGTTGCGCCGCCAAAAGTCGTGCTGTCGGCCGCTCCGAAGGAGCGCAACACATTGAGCCGCAGATAGGGTTGCCAGTTCGTACCGAGTGCGTCGAGGTGCGCCTGTAGCCGTACACCGAGCCGACCCAGAAAGGTGTTGCCGCTGTTGAATGTGACGGTCGAGATGCCGTCGTTCAGATCGTTGATCGACAGGTGCTGCCAGATCAGTTGCGCCTGCGGTTCAATCGTGAGCCCGGCACCGAGCGGAGTGGGCAGACCGCCTTCGACCGACCCGGTCACCGCATCCCCATGCATCGTTGTGCCGAGGCCAGCATTCGATTCCGCATCGACGGTCAGCGAACTCCCCATCAATACCGTATCGGTGTACCAGCCGCCCGGCCCGATATGCGTCCAGTAAGCCCCTAGACTGTATGTGTCGATTGCCAGATGCCCGACCTCGAGATTGGGCATCCCGAGTGCAAAGCCGTCGACATTACCTGTGGCGCGTGCAAAGCCCACGAACAGGCCGTAGCGATTCTGTTGCCCGCTGGCGCTTGTATCGGCATGGATATCCTGACCGGTCTGCACGCCATAGATCGACCCATCGAACTCGGGATTCACCGCGCCTTCCTGGCTCAGCACGCTATGGCCGCCCCACGCACGGCCCCACGACGCCGGCAGCGTGCCATCCCCGCCAAGCAACGATTGGTCACCCTGTCGGTCATGGAAGGTGTCGACCTGCAACATGCCAAGCTGCCGCGCGACGCCGGGAATCTCCGCGTAAAGCGGCACCTCGGGGCGGTAAAGCGGCACGGGCTCGGAACCTGTCGGTGCCGGCAAGGGCGCGGTCCCCGCGGCGGCAACTGGCACACCCGGTTCGAACGACACAGGCGAACCAGGACGTGTGTCTGGCACCGTAGCAGGCAACGGCGCGACCGTGTTACGCAGGTACCAGTTGTCGCTTGTGCCAGCCGTGACACCGCCCTTCGCGAGATAGTAAGCGTAGGCGCCGGCTTCGACCGGCGCGGCGAGTGTGAACGCGCTCGCCGCGGTTGTTGCGCCATTGCTCGCCTGGATCACCTGAATGCCGTTGACGACCGTCTGAGCACCCGGGCCTCCGACGTTCGTGATTTTCAGCCGGGTCGAGCCGGTGGCAGACCCGCCGCTGATCACAAGCCGATCCGAAGCGGCACCATCCCCCGCGACGTAGGTATTCATGCCGACCGTGCCGCTCTGCCCCGAATAGTTGCCGTTCACGAGAAGCTGGTTGCCCACGCCTTGGCCACCGATCTGCACGAGGCCGGCATTGACCAGCGATCCATTGATCGTAAAGCTGGCATTGGTTGCATTCGCGAAAGCGGGAAGCGCATTGGCTACCGCGAGCGTGCCGTTGTTCGTCACGGCGCCGTTCACGCTGCCGTAGCCGCCAAGCGTCGTGCCTGCAGCCACCGCGATGTTGCCGCCTCCGGCCAGTGCCGCGTTCGCGTGAGCCGGATCTCCAATCGCTAACGTGCCTGCCTCGACCATCGTTGCACCGCTGTACGTGCTGACGCCTGTCATCAGCAGGCTACCCGTGCCAGCTTTCGTCAGCGCGCCCCCACCGGAGATCAGGCCGCCGTAGGTTCCGGCATTGTCCTGTGCGAAGCGCACGAGTCCATTGTCCGTGACGCTCAGAGGCAGGGTTTGTGCAGTTGCCTGGAGCGTGGCGCCGCTGTCGACGAGAGCCATCGTGGTCGAGCCCAGCGTGCTGACGAGATTCAGGGCGCCGGTCTGTACATGAGCCAGCGCGAACGTGCCGCTGCCAGTCCAGTTCCACAAGGTGCCCTGCATCAGCAACGTCTGAAAATTCGTGAATGCGTTGGAGGCGGTACCAGTGCCCTGGAGTGTCACGCTGTTAGTGCCGGCACCACCGTCCGCACCGCCATTGATGACTGAGCCAGTTTGCAGGATCAGCGAGTCGTTACCACTACCCATCGAAATGGCGAGGCCCACATTGCTTTGCACCAGGCCAGCGTTGATAACGGTACTGTTGCCGTTTAGCGTGCGAATGCCGGCTGCACTCTGACTGATGATCTGACCGCCGGCAAGGTTCTGGATCGTTGCGGTGAAGCTGGATCCGGCGGTGTTCGAGAACACGGCGTCCGACGCTGTGCCACGGGCGCTGATCGAGCCGCTGTTGATCAACTGGTCGTTGTTGCCTTGCATATAGGCAGTCGTGCTGGAGGCACCCGTCGTCGATAGTGTGCCGCTGTTGTTAATCGTGCCACTGCCGCCAAGGATGGACGCGGCACGTGCATTGCTACCCGAGGTCGACACGCTGCCCGTGTTGATCAGGGTGTTGTTCAACTGCCCCGAGTTGGTTTGCCCCCACGCTGCGGTCATCCCATAGGCGTTTGGGCCGCTTGTCGTGATTGACCCTTGGTTCGTCAACGTGTTGCCGCTGCCATTGGCGGCCATGCCATCATTGAACGCGCCTGTTGTGTTGATGATTCCAGCGGCGGCATTCGTTATCTGGTTGTTGTTGATCCCGAGCAGCACGGCACCACGCGCCGTCCCGGAGCCGCCTCCGCCGGTAAGCGAGAGGTTCCCGCTACTGGTAATTGTGCTCGAGCTATCGACGCTGAAGACCGTCGCGTTGGTGCTGTGGGAAAAACTACCTGTCGCAGTGGGATCCACGTTGATTGCGACACCCGTGCTGCCCGTCTGAGCGGTGACGGTGGGCACACCGGCCCCTGAGCAGGTAACGGTCGTATTGCTCGATGGCGCATTATTGCTGCAGGCGGCCATCGCCGCCTGCCCGCGCACTATCGACAAAAGTACGACACCGCCAACACCGAGTCCGAACGCTTTGTTCACGGGTATTGTTCCTGGGCCGGTTACTTATACAAGCATTTTCTTTATAGCATTCCTCACTAGACTTTGCCAATTTCCAATCGGCATACTTGATAGGTGGGGAGCTAGGCCCCCCTCCCCGAAATGTATCCACGGCGCGAGCAGGTAAGAAGTGTCTCAGCCCGATACATACTAAAAAAGAAGGCTTCAGTTTCGGCCTTCACTATTGCCTTTGCTAACGCACGCTACGCCCACTACCGTCCGCGCTCGTGAACATCTCGTTCAGCGTCTTCCCGTCCATTGCCGTGCGTGAATACCCCGTTGTCCCTTGGTCACGTAATTCGATCGCCGCGCGCATAAACTCGCCCAGCGCCGCCCGAGCCAATGATCCGCCGACGCTGATGCGCTTGACTCGCATCGCCTCAAGCTCTCGAACGCCAAGTGAGATGCTTGTAAACCCGATCAGCACGTTCAACGGCCGGTCTACTTCGCGTATCACCTGGGCGATATCTTCTTGTCGAGACAATCCGGGTGCATATAGAACGTCTGCCCCAGCCTCCTGGTAGGCCTGCAGGCGAGCAATGGTATCGGCCAAGTCCGGCCTACCCACCAGAAAGTTTTCCGCCCGCGCGGTCAAAGTGAAGCGAAATGGCAAGGCCTTGGCGGCTTCGGCCGCAGCGCGGATGCGCTCCACGGCAAAGGCGCGTTCGTACAAAGGATCACTAGAGCGACCCGTACTGTCTTCAATGGAGCCGCCCACCACGCCCGCTTCAGCAGCAAGGCGAACCGTGCGTGCGACAGTTTGAGGCTCATCGCCGAAGCCGTTTTCCAGATCGGCGCTCACAGGCACGCTCGTTCCGTTAGTCAGCTCGACAAGGTGTGCGAGCAGCGCTTCGAGCGAAACCGTGTTGTCCGGTTGACCGTGCGAAAACGCGAAGCCCGCGCTGGTTGTCGCCAGCGCAGGGAAACCCGACTGCTCGAGCAAACGCGCGGTTCCTAAATCCCATGGATTGGGAATGACAAACGCACCTGCTGCATGGTGCAACGCGCTAAAGGCATCGGCCTTGTCGGACTGGGAAGGACGAGTGGATGGCAATGACGTCTCCTTTTTATCGGATAGATACAAAGCTGGGTGTGTGTGTGCGAGGCACACCCAAGGCGATCTCATGCAAGACGATGGTACTGCGACGGAGCCTTCAACGTCCGCGAGCATGGTGACCCCGAAGGGTCATGACGGTGCTGGCGGCGCTTGCGACGAGCTTGCCGTCCTCGCGCGCGATATCGCACACGTAGTGGCTGATCGTGCTGCCGCGATGTACGGCTCGAGCATATGCCCGCAGCTTCGACTGCCAGACCGGGCGCAAGAAGGTGGTCTTCAGATCGATACTCGTGAAGGACTCGCCCGCATTCGTGAGAGTCGAGTGCGCTGTGCCAATCGTGGCATCGGCTAACTCACAGAGCAAACCTCCGTGCACCGTCCCCTGTTGATTGCCATGATGCTCAGCGTCCGCGTCGAATTCGATAACTGCCGTGCCCTCCCCGATCTCCGCTATCCGGAAACCCAATAACCGCGAGATAGCGGTAGGATAAAGCATATGCGTCGAGTCCCCCGGCTGAAGACCTCCGTCCAGTTGTCGACGCAAATACTCGAGCACGGGCAGCATGTGGGTGGTTTGATTCATAGCGATCACGGTGTCCGACGCAAGGGAATAACGGCCGCAACGTCGGCCTCCAACCCTGAGCGTAGTCCGGTAAGCTATGACAATCAAAAAATTGTCATGGGTACACTTTGCCATGCGTACATCACGTTTCAGCTCCTTGTTAGAAACGCTGGCGGCGGACATTCGGAATGGGCAAATCGCGCCAGGGACTCTGATGCCCACCCATCGCCAATTGGCCGCAACGCATCATGTGGCATTGGCGACAGCCAGTCGCGCGTATGCGGAGCTCAAAGAGATGGGACTCATCATCGGAGAAGTCGGGCGGGGGACATTTGTGCGCGAGCGTCGCGTTCAAAGCGAGCCGGACGCCGGTGACGAAGCGCGCCTCAGCCGCCATGCAGCCGATCTGTCTTTCAACCATCCCGTCGACGACGGACAGGCGGAGCTACTGAGGACGACGCTCCGTGCGCTGGCTTCTTCAGGTGATCTCGCTGCTCTCATGCATCAGCAGCCACCGGGCGGCCGCCTCCATGAGCGCGACATCGTGTGCCGATTCCTTGCCGGGCGGGGTATCAATGCCAGCGGAAATCGGGTCTTCATCGTCAATGGTGCGCAGCAGGGTCTCGACATTGCTGTGCGAGCCTCGCTGAATCCACATGACAGAGTGGCCGTCGATGCGTTGACATACCCGGGCTTCAAGATGGTGGCCGAGGCCCACCGTATCACGCTTGAACCTGTGGGATGCGACTCCCGCGGACCCGACTTCGACGCGCTCGAGCACGTATGCAGTGCCCGCAAGGTCCGGGCAATCTATGTCATGCCGACGATGCACAACCCATTGGGCTGGGTGCTCAGCGCTCGCCAGCGCAGTCGTCTGGTGAAGATTGCGCGGCGCCACGACTGCTTGCTGATCGAGGATGCGGCTTATGCCTTCCTTGCTAGCGAGGCGCCCCCACCGCTCGTGGCCCTGGCACCGGAGCGCGCCTTGTATGTTTCCAGCCTCTCGAAGAGCGTGGCCACTGGGCTGCGCTTTGGTTTTATGGTTGTACCGGAAATGTGTGCCGCCCGAGTCAAAGCACAGATACGCGCGAGCGTCTGGAGTCAGCCTAGTCTCGCGACCGCCCTGGCCACGCGCTGGATTGAGGATGGGACCGTCGACCGTCTTGAACAGGAGCGCCGTCAGGATGCCCGGGATCGTCAGGCCCTGGCGCAAGACGTGTTGCGCGGCATGGAATTGACGGCCAACCCAGAGTCGCTCTTCGTCTGGCTCAAGTTGCCGCCGGAATTGCGCATGGACCGGATCTACGCAGACCTTGCACGAAGGAACGTCGCCGTCTCTCAAGCGAGCGCCTATGCCACGACGCGGCATGTCCCGCATGCTTTGCGCCTGGGATTGAGCTCGCTTTCGATAAGCGACTTGAAGACTGCGCTGCGAGAGGTGCGCGATGTCATCGAGACGTTTCCCATTTGACGACGCAGCGATCGTCCGTTTTTCTCGAACCGTCCGCCGTGAACTTTCGAATTTTCAAAAGCTACGTCGTGACCTATATTGGAAGCCACTATCGAACGTTCGATTTCAGGAGTTCCGCCATGCCTCTCGTCCGCATTTCGCTTATCAAAGGCCAATCGCCCGAGCACATTCGGGCCATCTCGGAAGGCGTTCATCAGTCGTTAGTGGACACGTTTCAGGTCCCCGCGGACGACCGCTTCCAGTTGATTCAACAGTACGATCACGACGCGTTTATCTACCACCCCGACTATCTGGGCATTCATCGCACCGACAAGGTGGTATTTATCGATATCACGGCGAGTAACTGGCGCGACACCGCGACCAAGCAAGCGTTCTACAAGCGCCTTGCCGAGCTCCTGGCGATCAGCCCCGGTTTGCGCCCTGAAGATGTGCTGATCGTGCTCTCGCCGAACGAACGCGCTGATTGGTCATTCGGCAACGGTCTCGCTTCTTACGTGAAGGAAGCCGATACGGTTTAGCCATGGACGCCGCCAAACTCCTGGTCACGCGCGTTGAGCAGATCGGAACCGGCGCCTGTTTTTACGACCTGGCCATAGTCGAGCTTGATGTAGCGGTCGGCGAGATGGAAATACCGGTCGTCGTGCGTAATCACGAGCACCGCCTTTCGCCGGGCCTTCAGATCGGGCAGCAGTTGCTTATAGAAAACGTCCTTGAACAACGGATCCTGATCGGCTGCCCACTCGTCGAACAGGTAAAACGGGCGATCCTCGAGGTAGGCCACGAGCAAAGCCAAGCGCTTGCGCTGGCCTTGCGAGAGGTCGAGCGTCGAAAACGTCGAGTCCGTGATACTGACCTTGTGATCGAGTTGCAGGCTTTTCAGTAGCGTGAGCGCGCGCTCGTCAATGCCCTCGGGCCTGATGCCCAGCAGCGAATCGAACAAATGGAAGTCACTGAAGACCACCGAGAAATGCTGCCGATAGGCGTCTCGCCCTGTGTCAGAGACCGGCTTTCCGTCGAGCAGGATCTGGCCGCTTTCAGGACCATACAGACCCACGATCATCTTCGCGAGCGTCGTCTTGCCGCTGCCGTTGCCACCGATCAAATACACCAGCTCGCCAGGCTGAAAACGCAAGTTGATCGGACCCATCGTGAAGACTTCATTTTCCTTCTCGCGAAAGTAGCGATGCGTCACGTTTTCCAGAACGATACTGTCGAAGCCCCCCGTGCTCGGTCCACCCACTCCCGTTTCCACCGGTAAATCCGCGTTGACTTGCTCGATGCGCTCGAGTGCCACGCGCGCCGAACTGATGTTCGGAATCGCTGACAACAGCGCTTCGATGGGCATGATCATGTACAGAAATATCATGGCGTAGCCGGACATGACGTGCGTGTCGACCGGAAACAGGCGTGCGATGACAAACAGCGTGACGCCGATAAACGCAAATAGAATAAAACTGCCCCAGCTCGCGGCCGCCGCATACAACACATAGCCACGCGTTCGCTGGACGCGGACGGCTTCCACATTCGTCGCGAGCGTTTCGTCGATAAAAGCCTCCCTGCGCTCGCGGTGCAGCTTCAGCTCCTTCGCACCGTCGAACAGCGCTCGGAAGTGCCGGACCAGATCGTCTTCTCGCCGCCGCGACGCGCGTAAATGAAACAAAGCACGTCCATTCGCAAGCCGGAAGCCTATCGATCCAATCGCGATAGTCAGCGTCGCCAGCAGCAGTATCTTCCACGAGAGATAACCCAGATACGCGAGACAGCCCACGATGACTGCCCCCTGCATCGTGAGTGCCGGTAGGCCCACAAAAAACATGACGATGAGGTCAAGATCCTGAGTCAGCACCGCTAGCGATCGCGATGCGCCTTGCTGTTCGAGGTGTCGAAACGAGGCCTCGCCAATCTGCCGGATGGTACGCATTCTCAGCGTGGCCTTAGCGTGTTGGCCCAGATACATGAAGAGTGTTTGCGACAGTGTCCGTGTGAAAAGGACCACGACACCGAGCACGAGAAATCGCCAGCCCAGTTCGGCCAGCCGCGCACCCGATGCACCGAGCGCCTGATTGATCAGTGCAACCAGCCCAGCATTGCCGAACCCGCTCACCAGGCTTGTCAGCAGTGCTACCAGCAACGTCCAGCGGGACTGCCGAGCGAGATTCAAAAGCAAAGACATGGAACTCCTTGGGGCAGGGGTCGTACGCTCTTTGGCGCTCGATCGGTTAAGTGCAGCTAGTGACGTGGGCGGCGCATCATCGTGACGATCAGATACAAGCCGCCCAACAAGGTCGCCATCACGCCGGCAGGCATTTCTTGAGGAAACAGGATCCAGCGGCCGAGCCAGTCCGATACCACCATTAGGGCAGCCCCTATCACCGCCGACATGAAGAGCATGGGTTGCACACGCCGCACGCCAAGCATCCGCGCGATGTGCGGCGCCATGAGGCCCACGAACGACAAGGGTCCGATCACCAGCGTCGAGGCTGCAGTCATCAACGCACTCGCCACCAGAAGAGACACGCGTGCCGTGGTGAGATTCACGCCGAGGCTGCGAGACACGGGCGCGCCGAGCGGCAGTATTTCGAGCCAGCGACGCGCGAACGGCACAAGCGCAAGCCCGATCAAGGCAACACCGGCCACCGCGCCGGCTGCGGTCGCGCTGACGTTATAGGTGGAACCCGCGAGCAAGTTGTAAAGCACAAGCACACGAGGATCGTCGCTTGCCATGACGATCGTCGAGATCGCCTGGAACGACGTGCTGATCGCGATCCCACCGAGCACCAGGGTGTCGGGCGAATAGTCCGATGCCCGCGCAAACAGTAGCAACGCGGCGAGGGTCGCAAGCGAGCCGCACGCACACCACAAACTCAACAGCGGCAGACCCGGATGCACCGTGAGGAACAGGGCGCCGATCAGCCCTACCGCGCCACCCGCTGTGATCCCGAGCAGGTCTGGACTTGCCATCGGATTGCCGGTCATGCGCTGCAAGAGGCCTCCTGCAAGCGCCAGGAGAATGCCTGTGCTGATCGCGGCAACAACGTGGGGTCCGCGCAGGAACATCAGGGCGCCGACCTCGGCAAGATGCGCGATATGCCAGCCCTCAAGGCCGCGCCCTGCACTCAGGGAGACGGCGACGGAGAACACCAGCACGAGACCCATGAGGACAAACACGATCCACAAGTTCGCTGGCGCCAGTGAGTAAGATCGCGTCGAAGCAGTCGGAGTCATGTCCGGGCGCCCTCGTACTCGCTTCAACATCAGCAGCAGGAGCGGCGCACCCAACAACGTAGTCATCGCCCCCGTCGGAGTAAGCGCACCGGAAAACCCGGCGAGTTGCTGGGCAATCTGATCCGCGAGCCATAAAAGCGCGGCACCCAAAATCGGCGACCAGAGCAAACGATCTCGCAGACGTCTTGCGCCCGCAAGACGTGCAAGCATGGGCGCCCCCAGACCGATAAAACCCAGCACGCCGACCGCGCTGACGACAAATGCGGTGATCAGCAATGTCAAAAGGAGCACCAGGCCGCGCGTGGTACGCAGCGACACCCCAAGACTGCTCGCTATGGAATCGCCAGCATCGAAGGCAGCCATGGGACGTAGGAACAGCAGCAAAACCGCTGTGCACGGCACGAGCCGGATGAACAATGCATGCGCGATTTGCCAGTCGTGCTGGGCAAGCGCACCCCCACCCCAGATCATCAGCCCGGTCAGCAAATCGAAGTGCGCGATCGCCAAGGCGAAACTGAACGCGCCACAACACAGGTTCACAATCATGCCGGCAAGAATCAGGGCCAGCGGCGAGAGGCCCCGCCTAGCCGCCAGAGCGAAGACACAGGCCAGTGCGACGATCGCGCCGCCTAATGCAACGGCATCGCGACCGCCATGAAGCCAGCCGGCCGCGTAGACCGACACCAGTGATAACGCCAGATAAGCACCTGAGAAGATCCCGAGTGTCATCGGTTCGGCTAATGGATTGCGCAACACTTGTTGTGTCGAAGCACCCGCCATCCCCAGCGCAGCCCCGCAAAGCCAGACAACGACGAGGCGCGGCAGATCGCCGAAATGCACGATGATCTGCCGCAAATCTGTAGGCGACGGCGCAACCAACGCCTGCCACCAGAGCGACGGCGGCAGGCGCCGATCCAGGCCTGCAAGGGTCAATAGCGTCGCAAGCAAGATCACGATGCCGGCGCTCAGTGCCGGTGAACGCCGTAAAGAATGAAGACGTACGGTCATGGCTTCGCTCATTAACGCTCTTCCGACTAACTTGTGGCCCGATCGCTGCCAGAGAATTCACGTGTCAGCACCTGGGTGAGCGACTCTACAAAATAGGTTGCGGAAAGCGTGCCGCCATCGGGCGGGATACTCGGCAAGGCCAGAGCGCCACCCACCTTTGAAAAAGGCATCGCCTGCCAAATGGGACTGGTTTCCATCATGCCCACGGCGGACACCGCAAGCGGTTTGATATAGACCAGCGTGGAGTCAGGCGCGGCGTGCAGGTCATCAAAACGCATGGTCGTGAACCCAGCGTCGCCACGGTGATCGCGCCACGCGTTGTCGAGACCGAGCTGCGCCATCAGTTCTCCGTAGAAGCTCCGGGTTCCATACACACGAAAAAGTGCATCATCGATAAACCGCGCTATATAAAGCGGTCTGCTACGAAGCGCCGGCATCGCTGAAATCGACGTCCGTGCCCGCATGAGCGCCGCGTCGGCCGCGACAATGGCGTCCTTCGCCGCGCGTTCGCGTCCAAACAGTCGGCCAAGCGCCAGTGTTTCGCCTTTAGCGGCGGAGTATGGCGTCGGGCTGGACCGAAACTGCCCAAAGGTCGCCGTCGGCGCAATCCGTTCGAGCGACACATGCAGTGCCGCATGCGCCGGTGTGACAAGAATGAGATCCGGCTTCAGCGCGAGCAGCAACTCCAGGCTCGGCTGAAACATCAAGCCAAGGTCGACAACCTGAGCCGGCAAATCACACGCCGTATAAACCCGCCGGAACCCGTGTGGATTCGAAACCCCGACGGGCACAATTCCGGCGGATAAGAGCAGCTCGGTCAAGCTCCAATCGAGCACGACCAGTCGCAGCGACGGGGTAACCGTCGCCCCGTGACCTTTGATGGCAGACATCAAACCGGCGGCCGCAAAAGAGGCGATCAAGGCGCGACGCTTCATGCCACCCCTTCTAGCATCGAAATCGAGCTACAACCGCTCGAAGCCCGATGCCTCACCATTGATACTTCAGACCGGCAAGCAGGAGACGCCCCTGGCCCCAGTTACACGATCCGCCGCTGCATGAGGCCATGTAGTAGCGGTCGAGCAGATTGCTGACATTGAGTGATGCAGTCCAGCCTTGAAGGTTGAAGACCGAGCGACCCAGGTCATAGCGCACAGCAAGATCGATCACCGTTGCGGAAGACGTCAACAACGAGTTCGCCGTATCGCCATAAGAACCACCGATATAACGGACGCCTGCGCCGAGCTGCAAGCCGGAGAGCGGACCGGACGTGAGCAGGTAGTCCGCCCAAAGCGACGCCGTGTTACGTGGGATGCCGACGGGCACCTTGTCCAGATTGTTCGTGTTGCTCTGGGTCGTCAGCAGGTTGGTGTACGTATAGCTGGCGATCAATTGCAGGTTGTTAGTCAGGCTAGCATGCGCCTCGGCCTCAAACCCTTGCGAGCGCACTTCCCCTGTTTGGACCTGGAAATTGACATTGACCGGATCTGTGGTCAGTACGTTCTGCTGGGTCAGGTGGAACGCCGAGACCGTGACAAAACTGTTGTAGCCCTTCGGCTGAAACTTCACACCGACCTCGTACTGCTCGCCGGTCGTCGGATTGAACGATTGACCGGAGAAGGTCGAACCGACTTGCGGTTGAAACGACTTCGAGTAACTCACATAGGGCGCAATACCGCTGTCGAACTGATAAACGCCGCCGGCACGCCAGGTGAATGCGCGATTGAACTGAGCGGTCGTCGCACCCGTCTTGTAAGACTGGCTATCTTCATTGGTCCAGTCTTCGCGCACACCCAGCAGAAACGACCATCGATCGATATCGAGCTGATCTTGCGCATAGGTGCCAAGCTGCTTGATCGATTGCTTGTTGGAGGTACCCAGCATGAACGTCGGATACGGGATGGACTGGCCGTATTGAGGGTTCGTGATGCTGAGTGACGGTACGTTGTCGTCTGCGGAAGCGAAGAAAACGTGATCGAACTGGATGTTCTGATAGTCGATCCCCACCGTTGCCTGATGCGAGACCGGTCCCGTGTTGAAACGTGCGATCGCCTGATTGTCGACGGTATGCGAATTCAATCGACCGCTGTTCAGGTAAGCCTCACGCGCCAATTCCGTCCCGTTGTTCACATAGCCGAGATCGTCCGCCACATACTGTACGGTCTGGCTGTTATGCAGGAAGCGGTAATTCTGCTTGAACGACCAGACATCATTGAGTCGATGGTCGAGTTCGTATCCAATCGACTCCTGTGTCTTGCGGAAACTGTCGAAGGTCGGCTCGCCCGGATAGAAACTGCGCGGCAATTGTGCCACGCCCGTCTGAATCGTCCCGACCACGGGGACGAAGTTGTAGATACCGGCTTCGGGATCGGCCTGATAGCTGGCAAATACCGTCAACGTCGTATCTTCTGTCGGACGCCACGTGAGGGTGGGTGCGATCGCGAAGCGCTGCTGGTTCACATAGTCCGTCTGCGTGCCGGTGTTGAAACCATCGGCCGTGAGCCGGTACAGCAGCTTTCCGTCCTTGTCGAGCGGACCGCTGAGGTCGAAGAAGCCTTGCAGCCGTCCATAGCTACCCGTTTGAAACCCGACTTCGTGCAAGGGTTCGGCTGTCGGCATCTTGCTGACGAGATTCACCGTACCGCCTGGCGAGCCCTGCCCGTAAAGAACCGACGCGGGTCCGTGCAGCAATTCAATCCGCTCGAACATATATGGATCGAAGCTTGTTACGTTAAAGCCGAATCCGCCCGACGGACCGGGGGTACGCAGGCCGTTCCAGTATTCATCGACGAGAAAGCCCCGCGCGTAGAGATACTCGAGCGAATCCGTATTGGTTCCACGTTGCTCCGGGTTGATCCCTGACGTGTATCGCAACGCTTGCGCCACGCTTTGGACATCCTGTATGTCCATCTGGTCGCGTGTCACGACCGAAACGTTTTGCGGGGTCTTGATCAGGGGCGTATCGGTCTTGGTCCCTGCCGTGCTTTGCAACGCGACGTAGCCCGAGACCGGTCCGGTGCCCGTCTGCGTTTCGAGCTGCCCTGCGACCACGACCGCAGGAAGTTGCGGTGCAACGACGACATTCCCTGCTGTGGCCGCGTTTTCACCGGAAGCCGATGACTGAGCCCAAGCGGTGCTCGCAAACATGACCCCGGCGGCAATCGGTAACACGCGCCATCCAGGCGTACCTCGTGAACAACGCGTGCCTGTCGCCGGCAACGCTTCGATCCTGCTCATACCCCGGTTCATCTATCCGATCCTCGTCTTAGCGCTAATTGTCGCAAATCTCATTCAATGCGATTGCGAATCATTTCTATTTTTGCTGGTAAGTCGGCGTTGTTTCGCTGCAAAATAGGATAAGCGATGCAATGTAGAAAAGTATCGCCAACAAACTTCGCAAAACAGACATCTTTTGGCTGAATCGATATGAATGGATTGCCGGTCGAGCCCATGCAAACGGGGCCCGTGGGTGGACACGTTCGACCTCTCTCGCGGCCTCTCGTAGCGAGCCGCCGCGATTATCCGGACGGTGCCCGGGAGCCGTGGCATATGCACGAGGAAGCGCAATTCGTATTTAGTGCCCAGGGTGTGTTGCGGGTTCAGACACCCGTGGGTGTTTGGACACTCGGGCCGCAGCGAGGCCTTTGGCTCGCACCGGGCGTCTCCCATGAACTGCACGCGGTCGGCAACGTGTCGATGCACAGCGTGTATTTCGAAAGGGACGCAGCACCGTGGACCGGCCCGGAGTGCCACGTCCTGGTGATCTCGGCTCTACTGCAAGCGCTGGTTGCCGCGATGGTGGAGGACAAGAAGTCTCCGCATGAAAGCCGCGCGCCGCTTATCGCCCCCTTGTTGGTCAGTGAGATCAAGGCCGCGCCCGAGGCCAGCGGGGTCAAGCTCCCGCTGCCGACAGACAGGCGCCTGCGGCAGATCTGCGAGCTGCTGATCGCCAAGCCGGCGAACACGGACCCATTGGGCTTGTGGGGTGATCGGGTGGGCGCAAGCGAGAGAACGCTTGCCCGGCTTTTCAAGGACGAAACCGGCTTGACCTTTGGTCAATGGCGACAGCAACTCCGACTCGTCGAGGCCGTATCACGGCTTGCTCAGGGAATGCCGGTCGCCACGATTGCGGCAGAACTGGGTTACCAGAACGCGAGCGCCTTCATCACCATGTTCAGGAAGTCGATGGGCGAAACGCCACAGCGATATCTCAAACACTGAGTGTGCCTCTCAAAGCAAACCGCAAGTCGCGGTTGGTAGCTCGAGCCAATCTCGATTGATCTTGGCCCGTTGCAAAGCGTCGCAAACACGGTGTCCAGCAGTGGCAACCCGCAGTGCGCCCCCGCCAGCGTCGTTTCACGACGCCTATCGACCGTTTATCGCAACCCAATGGCACCCGAGCGTCTCGCCAACGAAGATGTTCATGGATCGGTAGTGCAGGTGCCATGAACATAAGGGAATGAAAATGAAATGGAATTTAGTTGCGGCACTCCTCGTGACCGCTCTAGGGGTTCAAGGGGCGAATGCGCAGAGCGTTGGAAATGTACTTACGGGGGGCGCCAAGGTCGAAGTGCTGGAACATGAGCGCGGGACTCAAGGCTTGCCGAAACCTGACAAAGTGGTGATTCACGACCTGGCGGTGCCCATCGACGATGTCACGACGGATCACTCCCTCGCCGCCCGCCTCCACCGGACCCGACTGAAATGGAGTGGAACGGACGAAGACTCAACGCCCCAGGTGCTCGCTCAGCAGCTTCAGGCGGCCTTCTTCAAAGCGCTCACCGGAGAGCTTGCAAACGAGCACATCACGACAGAAAAGGCAGGGACCGCGACCGCGAATAACGCGGGAACGATCCTGGTGGTAGACGGCAAATTCACGGCAATTGACGAAGGCAACAGGACCAAGCGGGTCATGATCGGTTTTGGCAGCGGCACAAGCGATATCAAGGCACACATCGTAGTGTCCGCCAGTACTGTTGGCCATTCGACCGTGGTTCTCGCGTTCGATATGAATTCGCAAAGCGGCAAGATGCCGGGCGCCCTCCCCACTGCAGGCGCCGGATCCCTTGTAGTCGGCACGGGTGTCGGCGTGGCGGCAGACACCGGATCCACCGTGGAAGCCGACGCGTCCCGAATGGGGAAACTGGTCGCGAAACAGATCGAAGCATTGATGACCACCCCTGAACCCATTCCAGGTAGCACTGCCAAGGCTGTAAGCACTGCATCGGTGCCTGCTTCGGCAAGCTGACGCGGTCCGCTGTGATTCACCCTTTGTCGCGTCGCTTGTTTCGGTCTTTGCCTGCCTCTTCGCGCTGAGAGCCGCTTCGCTTACTCGCTCGTAGAGTCGACGGGAATGTCGGAGTCGCTGCCCGTGTTGGAATCGCGCGAAGGTCGACGAACGACTCTCAACTTCCCGCTGTTTCCACCTCCGCAAAAAAACTCATCACGGCCGTCAGACTCGAGCCCCGATATCCCAACACCGGGCGGCATCTCGAGTCTCTCCAGCGCCTCACCCGTTCCAGGGTCCACTCGTCTTAACTCGCTCTCGTCGTTCTCCCACGTGGCGTGCCAAAGCTCTCCTTCCACCCAGGTCACGCCGGTCACAAAGCGATTGGACTTGATCGTGCGGAGAATCGTCCCTGTCTCCGGATCGACTTGGTGAATCTTCCGTTCCCGAAACTGCCCTACCCATAACGTCCCTTCAGACCACGCAAGCCCCGAGTCACGTCCGCCACCGCCTGGCGCCGGGATTGTCGCCAGCACTTGGCCTGTCTCCGGATCGATCTTCTGGATACGGTCGTCAGCGATCTGAAACAGGTACTGCCCATCGAAGGCCGTGCCTGCTTGGGCGGCGACATCAAGCGAGCGCAGCACTGCCCCGTTCGCCGGGTCCAGTGCCTGCAGCGTCTTGCCAGCAGCAATCCATACGTGCTGACCGTCATACGTGACCCCACCCACGCTAGTGACATCCGGAAACGGGCCGAACTCACGGACGATTTTGGCTGCTGATCGGTTCATGCTCGCATCCTAGTCAATGGGTAAGGGAACGGGGAGCAACAAGGCTGTCGCGAATCCCGGTACGGACGGTGTCATCCATCGCCGCGCGCGCCCGCGACCCAACGACTGCACCTTGCCAGCTGTCGCAAGCGAGTCGAGTGTGCGCTGCACAGTACGCTGACTGGCGCCAAGCGCGATCGCCAGGGCCGAGCTGGGCCACGACTCTCCGTCGGCCAGGAAGGCCAGCAGCGCCGCATGCTCCTCGTCGACGGGTAGCGCCAGCACGACAATCTCGGGCGCGCGGTGTGGCAGCAGCGCAAACCCTCGTTTCGTCGCGCTCACACTGGCTTGCGACTGAAGCAGCTTGCGAAGCCTTCCGACTTCGACGCGCAAGCGCGCGCGATGCGACTCATCGATGTGCTTCGTCCGGAATGCCCGCGTGACGAGTGCTTCCCTTGACACGTCTGCGGGCCACGCTTCGGCCAACGCGCGTGCGATTGCGAACAACACCGGGCGTCCGGCGAGCGAGATCATCGTGCCCGCCTCACGTACGACGTGGCGGCACGCATCCACGATAAGCGCTCTCGACGCCATTAACGATTCAACGTCCTCAAGCAGGAGAAGTCGTTCATCGCCACGTGCAATGAGGCGCGCCGCGGGCGCGTTCAAGACGAGGGATGCGTTTTCAACCTCGGCTGTCAGACCGGGAATACCCGCGCGGAGTGCCGCGTGCCCGGCCCGGGCGAGCGCCGCGCGTGCGGGTTTCGTCCGTAAGCGTCGCATCTCGATGCCCGCCACGACCAGCTCGTGGGCGACTCTCGAAGCGGGTGGAAACGGCGTGGGATCGAGTTCGGCGAGCGTCCGCTCGGCCTCGTCAAGACACCCGATCAGCAGAAGGCGACGGATCTCGAGGAACCGCGCATGCGCGGCATTCACCCGGTCGCCGTGTGCTTCGAGCGTCAGACGTGCGGCGTCGAGTGACTTCGTAGGCCAGCCCAGGTCACGCGAGACCAGCGCGATCTCGGCCTCGGCGACGACACACCGCGCGCGGGCCACCGCCTCTTTGGGCCCGAAAGCGCGTGCGGCACTTCGCATGAGCGCCTTCGCTCGCACGAGATCGCCGAGTTGCGCCATGGCGATGCCTCGAAGCGCGAGCGCAGGCGCATCATCGCGCAGGGCGATCCAGTTCAGCGCGCCGAAGGGGTCGCCCGTTGCAAGCGCGCGCGCCGCAGCCGTGATCAGCGAGTCCATTTGAATCCCGCCACGCTTGTCACTCCCACGCTTCGATACCCGCAACTAATCTATCACACGAGTACCCCTCACTCGTTGTATCGGCCGCAGTGACTTCAACTCGGAGCTCCGCGTCTAGTCCACTAAGGAACAACGGTGCGAGGCGTCTGCCATTGACACAACCAGGAGACAGGAGATGTCGCAATGCACGGTTTCCGGGCGAACGTCCCAGCGAGCCTTCTTTGGCGTCACCGCACTGGTCTTTGCCATCAGTGCCGCGGCGACGATCGCCTGGTGCGCGTCGATGCCGGCGATGAGCGAGATGCCGATGCCCGGTGGCTGGTCGATGTCGATGGCATGGATGCGGATGCCCGGACAGACATGGCCCCGCGCGGCGGCGTCGTTCCTCGGCATGTGGGTCGTGATGATGGTGGCGATGATGCTGCCCTCCCTGGCGCCCATGCTGTGGCGCTACCACCAGGCCATCGACGGGTCGGGCGAGACACACCGAGCCCGGCTGATGGCGCTCGTGGGCTTGGGGTATTTCTTCGTCTGGACTGTATTCGGAACGGCCGCGTTTCCGCTGGGCGTCGTGCTGGCGGCGATCGAGATGCGGCTGCCGGCGCTGGCCCGTGCAGTTCCGATGGCGGCCGGAGTGGTCGTGCTGATTGCCGGTGCCACACAGTTCACCGTGTGGAAGGCACGTCGGCTTGCTTGCTGCCGGGAGGCCCCGGAGTGTTGCCGTGCCTTGCCTGTCGACGCTGGCGCGGCCTGGAGATTTGGCTTGAAACTCGGCCTTCACTGTGGCTACTGCTGTGCCGGCCTGACGGCGATCCTCCTCGTCATCGGTGTCATGGACGTGCGCGTAATGGCAGTCGTGACGGCAGCCATCACCGTTGAACGTCTTGCCCCCGCCGGAGAGCGTGTTGCGCGAGCCATAGGAATCGCTGCTGTCGGCTTAGGCTTGTTTCTGATCGTGAGGGCAGCCGGGCTCGTATGACAGGTGTCGCACGGTGCATCTGGAGATCCTCCACTGTGCGAGCCTGAGACTACCCTCGGCTTGCACCTTTATTGCAGAAGACCCGCCACATCTCGACCGAGCTCAGAGTACATCGCGTCCCTCTCGGCTTGCGAGGCCTTCGAAGCCATCAGAAATGCCGCAACGATAATCGTGTGCCCGTCGGGACTCGTTACGATGCCGATGTCGTTATAGGCTGCAGTCAATCCAGATACCGTTTCGGATGTCCCGCATTTGTCGGCCAGTCGGGTGCCGTCAGGGAGTCCGTTTCTCAAACGGCGCGGGACAGTTTGCGCATAAAGCAATTTGAGCAGGTAGTGCGTCGATGCTGCAGAGAGCAGACGCCCCGCCCAGAGCGAACGGAGAAAATTAACAGCGGCCTGTGGCGTCGCGCGGTTGCGCGGATCGGCCAGATAAGCTGCGTAGCCGCCTCTTAACCGCTGGTCACGCTCGGCCGCACTCTCATGCGCTAGCGGGCCACTTGCGCCACCTAAGTTGTTGAAGATTCCCGATACGGTCCCCTCGTCCATATCGACGTGCATGCCAGTGATGCCATGCTCTGCCAGGAAAACCGTAGCTACATGCGGCCCGCCGATGAGCTTTACCAGCGCATCTGCGGCAGTGTTATCGCTATGGCTCACCGCATCGGTCAGCAACTGTCTCACCGTGAAAGACATTTGCTCACCCTTGAAATTGTCGCGAATGGCACTCGCGCCGCTGCGCAAATCTGTACGTGTCAACGTTACGGTCTGATTCCACGAGAGTCGCCCACGATCGATTTGATGGAGCACGGTGGCTCCGAGGGGTGCCTTGAAGACGCTCATCATCGGATATTCGCGATCGACGTTCACCTCCCAGTGAGCGCCGCTCTGCAAATCCACGACCGCAATACCCATCACACCCGGAGTCGCCCGCTGGGCAAGCGCGTCGAGTCGACTCTGCATACCAACGTTCACGCTCGAATCGGTACGTTGACCCACGTCCTGAGCAGCCTCACCATTGGGCGACAGACAAATCAGCGCAGCAGAAACAACGGCCACCAGGCGGATGATCTTTTTGTTCATGCAGTACCCCTTTTGCAGATTGCTTTATTCCGGCGACGTGCAGTCTACAACGCGGGCAAAAGAGCCAAGGAATCTGACAAACCAATACCTATAGATAGGTTGTTACCCGCTGCGCGCATCGCGACAATCGCCCTGCGTCCGCCAGCTATTCTGGAAGCAGCGTTCGTTTGAGCGAAGCACCGCTTCACCCGATCACTTAAATTCCTGAATGGAGCATCCTATGAACGATCTGTTGGCTTTCGCCGTCGAAGCGCATGGTGGACTCGAGCGCTGGAATAGCTTCACGGAGCTGCAAGCGTCCGTATCCCTCGATGGAGCGATTTGGCATCTTAAGCAACAACCGGGTCTTCTGAAGGACAAGGTCTTCACGATCAAGACGCATGCCGAGCATCTCACTATTACGCCATTTGGCGCGCCCGACAAACGGAGCGTCTTTGTTCCGGGGCGACTTACGTTGGAGACGCTCGACGGCATTGTCGTCGAAACGCGCGATCAACCTGGAACCGCGTTTGCGGGGCACGTGCGTGAAACGCCGTGGGACAAATTCCACGTCGCGTATTTTGCGAGCGAAGCGCTGTGGACCTACCTCACCTCGCCGTTTCTTTACACATATCCCGGGTTTGAGAGCGAAGAGATCGAACCCTGGCATGAAAACGGTGAGACATGGCGGTGTCTTAAAGTGACTTTCCCGGACTACATCGTCAGTCACACCAAAACACAGATTACGCATTTTGGACCCGATGGGCTGATGCGGCGTCACGACTACACCGTCGACATCCTCGGCGGGGCGACCGGCGCGAACTACACGACGGACTATCGGGCGTTCCAGGGGATCATGATGCCTACGACGCGGCGCATTTATGCCTACGACGAGCAAATGCAAAAGGAACCGGAACCGCTGCTCGTTTCACTCGACTTCGGCGAACTCAAGTTCAGCTAGATTCGCGCGCAGGCACAGTACGACGGGGAAAACGGCTATTCGCCGATCACGGATATTGTACTGACCGCTTGTATCAAAGCGTCTGGCGACGGTGCTGTCGACAGGACGAACAGCAGCTTGCGGTTTTCGCCGGGCACGGACCAGATGTATGAGACCGTGTGCGCCCTTCCGTTCGGTCCCGTCTCCATATAAGAGTCCCCGCGCTTTTCGACAACCAACGGCGCAGGCGGCTTCGATACGAACTGGGTGAACAGCAACTCGGCACTCTGGACGTCGACCCGTCGCGCGTAGACCGCGCAAATATGCTTTCCGGAAGGCAAAGCGAGAACAAAGTCGCCGAGCTTGCCGTTATGAGGAATCGGCCAAGCGTGCCCGTCAAATCCAGGCAAAAAGAGCTTGGCCTTTTCGGCAGGTAGCTCAGGAAGGTGCTTGGCCGTCAGGTCTGAGCGAAGTGCCTCCGTATCCTGAACACCCAATTTGCATAACGACGAATAGAGACGCGTAAAAAATCCAGCGCTGTCATCGTTCTGCGCATATGCAAACGAAGAAAACACAAGCAGTGCGCTGACAGCACACACCTTAAGAAATCTCGGAATCATCACTTCGCCTGCAATTACACTGCTCGTTGTTTTGGCTTGACTCCCAGGAATTCCACAGAAATCAGGCCTCCGAATGCCCTCTGTATAACGGCACCGCGAGCCTTGTCTTTAGAAGACCCATGCTTTTCTCCGAACGCGTCGCCAGCTTCCGTGCTCCGCTGGGTTTCTCAGACCTGGACGTCGATCACGGTCCCAACCAGGCTCAGCTCGTTATTCTTCGACTTCTTTGTGCCGTCTTTCTCGTGCGCGTGCTTCTGCTCAGTCTTTGCGCTATCGGTATCAGATGGCTTTTTCGTCGATTGGGTGGACTGTTGCGCCGCTTGAGCTGTGTTATTGGCCTTCGACGATTGTGTAGTCTGAACCGTGCTCGCGCTACTCAGCTGGGCAATCTGCGCTTCGACCGTCGCGATTTCCGTCGTGAGCAATTGCACCTGCGCTGCGCCGGTTACCGACGAGGCCGTCTTTTCAGCCTCCGTCAGCTGCTTCTCAAAAGCAGTCAATTGCTGTTGAAGCGCAGCGATGTCCGACTGATTGTTGGCGCTGCTGGCGGTAGTCGTGGTCGTGGTAGTGGCGGATGTCGAGCTGACTGACGAGACCATTGTTTTTCCCCCGGATTGTGTTTTAAACGAGCCTAGCAGAAAGGACTCGCGTAAATGCCCCGGCGTAAGCGTCGGTAACGAACGCGGCAACGGACCCGGGAAACCATTTTCGGCGGCCTCTTATCCGTTGAGGCGCAGGACGCGACGTATCGGGACATTCACCGCTTCACAGGACTCCCGCCCTCCAGAATTCCCGAATACACGGCGAGGTCAATATTTCCGCCAGAAAGAATCACACCGACTTCTTTCCCGTGCAGGACATCCCGTTCCTTCAGGAGTGCCGCGAGTGCCGCAGCGCCTGCGCCTTCGGTCAAATTGTGGGTGTCGCTGTAATACACGCGGATGGCTTCGGCGATTTCGACCTCGCTGACCGCGACGATTCGTTCGGCTCCCTTTGCATAGATCGCGAAGGCCTCAGGAATAGGGGCTCGAACCGCGAGACCGTCGGCAAAAGTATTGGCGGAGGCAGTTTCTGTCACGCGCCCTGTTTCGAATGAAATCTTCGCCGCGGGCGCTGCGCTCGACACGACGCCGACGACTTTTGTGGCGAGACCCAGAGCGTCACGCACCGCAATGACGCTGCAGATTCCCGACCCGCAACCCATCGGCACGTAGACGGTATCGAGATCCGGCACGGCAGTGAGTAACTCAAACGCATAAGTCGACACGCCCCGCAGCAGTTCCTGATGGAACGGGGGCACCAGGAAAAGACCTCCCTGCTCGGCCTGTCGCGCGGCTTCCTTTCGCGCGTCGTCGAAATCGTTGCCAAATTCAATGACCTCGGCGCCGAATGCTCGCATTGCCTTGTTCTTTTCGAGCGAATTGCCAAAAGGAACGACGATTTTCGCCATAAGCCCGGCCCATTTCGCCGACAGCGCCTGGCTTTGCCCGTGATTGCCGCGTGTCGCTGTGACAATGCCTGCCACATCGGGATGGGTCCGCTTGAGCCAGTTCATGAATGTAATGCCGCCGCGGATCTTGAACGCCCCCGTCGGCGCGTGGTTCTCATGTTTGACCCAGACGTTGACGCCAGTTCGTTGACACAAAAGCGGCCACATATACTGAGGTGTCGGGTGCATGTGCTGGTAGACCCGTTGTGCGGCGTCGGCAATTTCGTCTTTCGTGAATAGATTCATGCTCATGGACTCCCGGTGTATTCTCATAATCGGGCATTGCGCAGAGTGGCACTGTCAGAAAACTGACCTTACATTGCACTCATTGGCTATTCCAGACAGGACGTCACGGATGAAGACGGCTAGGACGCAAACGACAGATCGACCACGCTCAGAGCCGGTCCGACGGACAACAGCGGGGTCGTGGTTCATCGAGTTGCTCCCCCGGCAAGCCTACGACGCGACCTACGTCCCCGATCGCGCGGTGATCGGCTTCGCTTTCGAGACCCAAAGAGGCACGCACGCTTTCTCGAGCGACCGAGTCCAACCCTTTCAAACAAAGCCCAACGGACTTGCCTTTATACCGAGTCAGTGCGACGTGTTCTCATCGTCGCTCGAGGGCGGAGAATATCTGCGTGTGGTCGACGTCAACGAGCTGGACGTGGACGGTTTGACTCAACGACCGTTCAACGATTGGATCGACCCGGCCGCCATTGCAGTCGCGCAAAGCATTCGGAGTCTCCTGCTCGTCAATGCGGCTACACCGCTTCTGATCGAAGAAAGGGCCATCGCGCTTTCAGAGCATGTGCGATCCGCCTTGCAGGGCGATCTCATAAAGGATACAGGCGGCGGATCGATGACCGTGGCACGTCTGAAGCTCATCGAAGAATATATCGACGCGAACCTCGATGGCGAAATAACAGTGCGCGCTTTGGCCGCCTCAGTGGGACTGTCTGAAGGGTTTTTTATTCGGGCGTTCAGAGCAGCGGTAGGCCAAAGCCCTCACCGTTATCTCATCGATCGTCGACTCGCAAGAGCCCGCCTGCTGCTGCGGACATCCCGTCATGATTTGCGGGAGATTGCATTCGCCACAGGCTTTTCATCCCATGCTCATATGACGGCCGCTTTTCGCGAACGGCTCGGGATCTCGCCAAGCCATTTTCGGAGCGAGGTGTCCTGGGTCTCCGACGCCATCCGACACAGCGACGACGCTTGACCGGGAAAGTCCCGTCGTGCCGATCCACTCATGTGAAATGCGGCGCAACACGACGAATGCGGTTCAAACCCATGTCGGCGCGTCCTCCCGAATAAGTCCTTTTGATCGTAAGGCACTCCAGAACGCCACGGGAATTTGTGTCTTGAACGTCTGAATATTGTCTTCCAACTGCGCAACCGTCCGAACCCCTGGAATATTCGTGGCGATCGCTGGATGCGCCAGCACGAACTGCAAAGCCGCCGCCTTCAGCGGAACATCAAACTCGCGACAGATCACTTCCATTTCCGCTACGCGCGCCATGATCTCGGCGGGGGCAGTTGCATAGTTATAACGCGCCCCCGGCACCGCACCGGTGGCCAGGATACCGCTGTTATAGCAACCACCGAGGATCACCGAGACGGCTTGCGCTTTACAGTCCGGCAGAAACCCGTCAAGCGCGTCCTGTTCCAGCAAGGTGTATCGCCCGGCCAACAGCAGACAATCGAAATCTACGCGTTTTATAGCTTCATGCGCGACCTGCCACTCGTTCACGCCAACACCGATCGCCTTGACTACGCCCTCTTCCCGGAGCTTGAGCAGCGCTTTTGCCGAACCGACCATGGCTGCATCGAACACGGCCGATTGCTCTGAACCGTGGGTGCTGTCGATATCGTGAATGAGAGCGATGTCGATACGCTCGAGCCCCAGTCGCTGAAGGCTGGCCTCGATCGAGCGCATGGTGCCGTCGTAGCTATAGTCGAAACTGATCTTGAACGGCAGACCGCTTGCCCAGGGCGTGAAATCAATGTCCGCTCGTTTTGCGGGCTTGAGAAGACGACCCACCTTGGTCGAAATCACAAACTCGTCGCGCGGATACCAACGCAGTGCCTGGCCGCACCGCGCCTCACTCAGGCCGTGACCATACATGGGCGCAGTGTCGAAGAAGCGTATCCCCGCGTCCCACGCGGCGTGAATCAGCGATGCGCTGTCTTCATCCGAAATCGGACGGCCGAGGTTCCCTATCGGAGATGCACCAAACCCCATCAAGGTGACGTCAAGCCCGGATCGGGGCCAGGTCGTTTTGTCATCTGCGTTCAATCTCTTCTCCTGCCTGCACGACGGTATTTTTATCAGTTTCGAACACTACCGTTTCACTTGATCTTCGCCGCTGCGGCCAGCGCTGCGACGCCGGTTTTCGCATCCTCGCTTGAATTCATGAACTTGGTCACGGCATCGGAAATCGCGCCTGCCGTCACCGTCGACTGGACCATGCCGAATGCCAGCGAAGGAAGGAAACCACCCGACTTGATCGTGCTTTGCTCGTCGGTATAGGACTTCTTCGCACAGTCGTCGAATTTGCTCATCGGTACGTCCTGCCGCACGGGGATCGAGCCTTTATAGAGGCTGAACTGTTCTTGAAAATCGACCGACATGATCGTCTTGGCCATGGCGAGTTGACCTGGTGTGGCAGTCTTCTGCCCGTTTTCCTGGAAGAACGCAAACGAGTCGACCGTGTATGTATATCCATTGGCCGTGCCGGGTGCCACTGCGCAGATGTAGTCGACACCCGGTTGCTTGCCGGCATTGGCAAACTCGCCCTTTGCCCAGTCTCCCATGAACTGCATGCCACCCGATCCCTTGATGACCATGGCAGTCGCCAGATTCCAGTCACGGCCTACATAGCCTTTGTCGAAGTAGGTTCGGATCTTTTGAACCGTTTCAAAGACCTGGATCATTTGCGGCGACGTCAGCGTCTTCTGATCGAGATCGACCAGCGCTTTCCTGTAGAAGTCCGGACCTTGCGAGAGCACCACGGTTTCCCAGATTGTCATGTCCTGCCACGGCTGACCACCGTGTGCGACCGGGGTAATGCCGGCTGCCTTGAATTTGTCGGCCAGTGCGAAAAACTCGGGCCAGGTTTCAGGGGCCTTGCCGCCCACTTTGTCCAGATCGACCTTGTTGATCCAGAGCCAATTGATCCGATGGATCGAAAACGGGGCAGCCACATAATGACCACCCGCTTTCATGATGGCGTCGATCGGCGGAGGCGTGTGGCTTTTCCAGTCGGTCGCGGACGCGTCGATCGACACCAGCAGATCCTGATCGGCCCAGTCCTGAATCAATGGCCCCTTGATTTGCGCGGCGGACGGCGCGTTGCCGGAAATGACCTGCGCCTTGAGTGCTGTCATCGCGGCGGCCCCGGCCCCTCCTGCTACTGCGAAGTCCTTCCAGCCGTAACCCTGTTTGGCCATGTCGTCTTTAAGCACGCGCACCGCTTTCGACTCCCCTCCCGAGGTCCACCAGTGCAATACCGAAATCGTCTCTTCGGCCAAGGCTGCATGCGAGATGCAGAGGCTCGCGGTGGTGCACAAACCTACAAGAGTGTTTTTCTTCATATTCTCGTCTCCGTTAAAAACGTAGGTGGCCGTTTGGCTCATCTAAATCGTTTTCGGCAACGACGGTGATCCGTGCGTTCGCCTATTTCCCGCGCCAGCTTCCTATTCGATCGTCGTGCTACACCTTCCTCAAAGCGAAAACCCCAGTTGCTCCTTGCCTAGCGAGGTCAAATCGGCCTCGGTGGCGCGTCCAATAAAATCGGTCTCGAAGTTGTCGGCGGGAAAATCAGGCGGGCTCTCCCCCTTGAGGAAGCTTTGCAATTGACGCTCGAGATAGGCGTCGTTTTTTGCGCACGCAGGCGCCGAGGCGATGTACATCACATTGCTGTACCCCTTGCCACGATGCGCGTCCTCCACGGCGTGAATCACATCGCTGTGCCAGAACACGGTGTCGCCCGCTTCCATCTTCGGAATCGAAGACAGCGCTTCGTACAAAGGGGCATGCCATTCGGGCTTGATCGATAGCGCACGCCCCGGCATGGCGCCGCACAGCTCGTCGTCAGGCACGTCGTCCTGCAAGGCGCGCAACAGGATGTACGCCATCGCGTTGGCGATGGGAATCAGCTGCAACGTGCCGTCACCGGGACCTTGCGGCGTGAGCGCGGTCCAGCCTTGAAAGGTTCGAAACATGGAGCAAACGGCAGGCGAAGCGACTTCGCGGACATCGGCACGATAAGCCGCATCGAAGGGATCGTAGTTTTTCCATTCACCGCTAAAGACGTGGCGATAGACCTGTCTGAAGTTGGCCTCCAGCCAACGCTCGACCGAGCCCCCATCGCAATGCGCCGAAAGCCCGAGCGATTCGGAACCCGGCGGTCTGCGGCGCAGGCGGTCGGCATAAACCGGCACATGGTCCGGATCAAAATGCTGGCGCCCTTCGCTCTCTGTCTTCCAAAGACGATTGAGAAAAACACGCGTCGCGGTCAGTTCGGCGGACTGACGAGCCACGGTCTGCGGCTTTGACCAGTAGACCCCATAGATCTGGGGCTTGCTCGATGACAGGGTGCCGAAATACTTGTCTTCGGCGCGGTGCAAAAGTCGTTGATCGAGGTGGTTGGTCTCGACGTATTCCGCGATCTCCGCATCCCATTGCCGAGCGAGATCTGCACTGAAAACCTGACGCACCACGCACGCACCGCGCGATTTGATCGCGTCGACCGTCTCTCTGGAAACACGCCCCGCCGCGATATCGGCATATGTCAGTTCGGGAATCACGTGCTCACCGCGAGCGCGTTGACCGACAATGATCGCTGCCTGGCGCTTGATATCACTTTCGACTTCCGCGAAAACTTCAGCGTAGTGGGGAAGCGCTTTGCGCAAGTCCTGCTTGGCCTGGCGAATCGCGCCAGGAAGGTTGTCGATATGGAACGGCTGCATACGTGTCTCCGTTTTAGGTCTGCCGATATGTGGGCAGCTTACGCGTGGGAATGCGCTCGGAGTGGTACGATCGAGACAACAAATTTGCTAATTCAGCCATGAAACCGATGTACGAGCGGGTGGCCATCGGCGAAGGTTGTTCGGTGCGGGTTTACCACCGGAAACGGCCGAAGATTCCATTCGAATGGCACCACCATCCCGAGTACGAGTTAACGCTGACGTTGAACAGTCACGGCAAGCGTTATATCGGCGACTCGATTACCGACTATGGCGCCGACGATCTCGTGCTCGTGCCGCCTGATTTGCCTCACACCTGGGAATCGAACCGGTCGCTCGACAACAGCTGGCCGCAGGTCGCGATCGTGATCTGGTTCAGTGGAGACTGGGCAAGGCGATTGGCGGACTGTTGCCCTGAATATGAGGGTTTGCATCGGCTCTTGCGACGCGCGGCTTGCGGGTTGGCCTTCAGTGCCGAAGCGGGCGCGGCACTCAAGGCTCAGCAAGCCGGCTTGTTGTCAGCCTCGCCGCGTGAGCGACTCTCGAGCGCGGTCGAGGCCTTATGCATGCTTGCCGATGCGCAGGCACAGCCCCTGGCCTCGCCCGGTGCGTTTGCTGACGCCGGCACCGGACGGCCGACCGGACACGAGCCCGAGCGGATTAATCGCGTTCTGTCGGTGATCGATGCACGCTTTGCCGAATCGTTATCGCTCGCCGAGCTTGCCGAAGCGGCGAGCCTGTCCGAGCGCTCGCTAAATCGCTATTTTCTGCAGCATCTCGGAGAAAGCGTAGGTCGATATCTGAGCCGTGTCCGGATCGGCCATGCATGCAGAATGCTGGCGGCGACATCGTGGCCAGTGTCCGTGGTCGCAGTCCGCTCGGGATTCCCGAACGTTGCTAACTTCAACCGCCAGTTTCGCGCGATGAAAGACACTACACCCGCCTTGTATCGACGCCAGTTTGCGGGCAAGGCAGCACCCACGGATATCGAAATAGCATCGCTTGAACAGCGTTCTCCTTCGCTCATGCATGGCGAGCGTGACGAAGCAAAGCAAGGCGCTGTTCGAAGCCACTCACGATAGACCGTACCCCGCCCGGACCGCGCGGCTCACACCTCAGTCGTCCCGTTCGGTCGACAGCGCAATATCCTTTTGTGCTTCGAGTTCGACGAGTCGCTGTGTCAAGCCCTCCCGGACGCGTTCATAAGCGCCGCTGCCCATCGTCAAACGCCGGGGGGCAGGCGTTCGGCCGACAGAGTCGATCATTTCCCTGACCATCTTGGCAGGATCACCCCTCAGCGCAAATGAGCCTGCTGCGAGTGCACGCCGAATATCGCCGGAAGGCGTCTTGTCGTACACCGCCATCGACGGCGGGCTGACAATTCCTTTGGCGAAGCTCGTAGTCGCAGGTCCGGGCTCGGCGATGGTGAATTCAATCCCGAATGGTGCGACCTCGATGGCGACGGCTTCGACAAACCCTTCGATGCCCCATTTTGTCGCGTGATAGAGGCTGAAGTTCGGATAGGCGGTCTGGCCGCCTTCCGACGACACTTGCACGACCCGGCCACCACCTTGGGCGCGTAGATAGGGCAACGCAGCGCGTATCACTTGAATGGAGCCGATCAGGTTCGTATCGATCTGCTGCTCAATCTGCTCGTCGCTCACCTCCTCCGCCGCACCGAACAGCCCATAGCCCGCGTTATTGACCATGACATCGATCCGACCGAGTTTCCCGAACGCGTCGGCAATCACCCGGCGGACGGCCGCGGCATCGGTCACGTCCAATGAAGCGATCCACAAGCGATCGCCAAACTGGGTCTTCAAGTCATCGAGCACTTCGGGCTTGCGCAAAGTGGCCGCAACACGATCGCCACGCGCCAACAGTTGTTCGGTCATTAGTCGCCCGAACCCGGAAGAACTGCCCGTAATAAACCAGCTTTTAGTCATGGGAATGGCCTCAATAAAGTTCTGCACCGCGGACCTGCGGTACGTCTTGAAGGTCATCCTATGCCTCACGCATTCCTGATACTATCCGCACGATGTTGGATGACTTGGTGAAAATTTACCATGAGTGAGCGACCTACAATTGGCGATTTAACTGCACTCGCTGCGATCGTCAACCATCGCAGCTTTCGCAAGGCGGCGGACGAGTTGGGGCTGTCGCCGTCTACGCTCAGTCATATGGTGCGAACGCTCGAACGCAAAATGGGGGTCCGGCTCCTGCACCGGACCACGCGAAGCGTCTCGCCGACAGAAGCGGGAGAACGTCTGGTGTCGAGATTGCAGCCGATACTGGCCGATCTCGATCAGGCACTTGAAGAAGTCAACGCCTTTCGCACCGGTCCTAGTGGTTCGCTACGCATCAATGCAAGCGAACAGGCCGCCCGGCTGCTGATGAAAACGGCGGTTCCCGAATTTCTCAAACGTTATCCCGACATGTCCGTCGATTTGGTCACGGAGGGGAAACTGGTCGACATCGTCGCTGCGGGCTTTGACGCCGGCGTGAGACTCGGTGAAGCGGTGCCACAAGACATGGTCGCGGTGCGCTTTGAGGAGCAGATTCGCTTTCTCTCGGTAGCCTCACCCGCCTATCTCGCGAGACACAAGCCCCCACAGACCCCGGACGATCTAAAAGACCACGCCTGCATTCGCGTTCGCATGCCAAGCGGCAAGCTCTATCGATGGGAATTTGCCCGACACGGCCAGGAACTGACCGTGGAGGTGCCAGGGCCCTTGACCCTGGACCATACGGAATTGATGACCCAGGCCGCCGTGGACGGCATGGGCATCGCCTATGTGCCCGATCGCTCGGCGCGACCTTTCCTTGAAACGGGGCAGCTCGTGATCGTGCTCGACGACTGGTGTCCGTTGATTCCCGGCTTGTTTCTTTACTACCCGGGTCATCGGCATGTGCCATCGGGGCTCAAGGCCTTTGTCGAGCTCTTGCAGGAACTCACCCTGAGCATCCTGCCGGCCGTCACTCCGTCGTGACGGCCGAAGACCTCATCTCGTGACAGCTCCGATCAGACCTAGCGCGACGGCCTGGCGAACACCAGGGCGAGCCCCGACAGAATCGCGCCCATCCCCATCAGCCCTTGTATCGACAAGACGTTGCCGAAGAACACATAGTCCATCGCGGCGGTCACGACGGGCACCAGATAGAACAGGCTGGTGACGTTGACCAGACTCCCGCCACGTATCAGCCGATAGAGAAGCAGTTGCGCCGCAACTGACATGATCAGGCCCATCCAGAGCAATGGCGCTACGAAGCCGATGGAGACTTCGAACGTGAACGGCCGAAACGGCACGAACGCCAGGCACAGCAGCAGACTCACGCCATACTGCATGGGCAGCACCTCCGCCGGCGACTGGTGCACGCGCTTTTGCAGAATGGCTCCCGCGGTAATGCTGATGAGCGCGCCCAGTGCAAACGCAGTGCCGGTTGCCTGGAAGCGTGCGTGCATGAGGCTTTGATACATCACCAGCGACAACCCGGCGAGCGCGATCAACAAGCCAACCACCCGTCGGATCGTAAAGCGCCGCTCCAGTATCAAGAGTGTCAGGATCGGTTGCACACCCAGCACGGTCGCCAGCACACCCGGATTCACGCCGTGTTCGAGCGCAAAAAAGTAGTTGATCGAGTAACCCCCGATCAGCAGCAAACCCGCCGTGGCAACATGAATACGTGTGCCCGGCGCGGGCAACCATCGCCCGCGACGCAGCCCGAGTGCAAGCAATACGACGAGCGCGAGCGCAAAGCGCATGACTAGGAACGCAAAAACAGAAGCGTGGGCGAGACCCCACTTTGAGAAGATCGCGCCGCCACTCCAGAGCAGCACGAAGAGCGCCGTTGAACCGTAAGCGGCCCAGGCGGATTTGTTGAAAGTCATGATGGTGTTCACCTGTCGAGGAAACGAACAGGCCCCAGCCCGATCAACGCGCGCCAAAGCACGCGATGAACGCTGCAATCAATGGAGAAAGCTGGAGCCGCGAGACGGGCGAGTGCTCAGCCCAGGACGAAGTACGGCGGCGGGGGATACGCGCCAGCCGCGACGACGTCCATCGGTGTAGCGACAGATGAAGCGGGGGGAGGGTTGGTCGCGCGCACGCGCAGCCGACCGGCGACCAGAGCGGTCGTGGCGACATACGTTGCGGTGCGCGAGGCTGATGTCATGGAGTCACGTGGGGTGTCAGACCGCCCCTTCAGGAGGCGATGTGTGAGCAAATATAGCATGCCGTCTCAAACCAGCGGCACATTGAATCTACGCGGGTGTGGTCTCGATGCCCGTCCTAAGACGCCACGCTCATTCGACCTCACGGGAGTCAACGCTCCGTTCATCGATCACATTTTGCCTTTCCACGGCGTCAGCGCGCGCTCGACCTGTCGCATGAGCACATCGAAGCAGTAGGCAAGAATTCCGATCACGACGATGCCCATGATCACGATATCCGTACGCAGGAAGTTCGACGCGTTCAACACCATCTGCCCGAGGCCGGCTGTGGCGGCCACCATTTCAGCGGCCACCAGCGTGGTCCAGCCGAAGCCGATGGCGATGCGCATACCCGTCAGAATCTCGGGAAGCGCGGCGGGCAGCACCACCAAGCGGACGAGCTGCCAACGTGTCGCTCCGAGCGAACGCGCGGCGTTGATCTGCTCGATGGCCACCGAACGCACGCCGGCCTTCGACGCCATCGCCAGCGGTGCAAAGCAGGCCAGAAAAATCAGCGTAATCTTTGCGCTCTCGTCGATGCCGAGCCAGATCACGATCAGCGGCAGATAGGCGAGCGGCGGCAACGGACGATAGAACTCGATGATCGGGTCGAAAATGCCACGCGCGATTCGCGACGTGCCCATGGCAATGCCGACAGGCACGGCCGTGACCACAGCGAGCGCAAACGCAGCAAGTACGCGCACGACACTGACCGTGATGTGCTGTATGAGCGGTGTACCGCCTTGGGTTTCGCCTTTGATTGCGCCGATGAACGCTTCGAACGTCGCGCCCGGCGATGGCAGGAAAAGCGGCTTGATCCATCCAAAACGCGTGGCCACCCACCAGAGCGCGAAGAGAATCAGTGTGGTTGCAAGGCTGATTTTCCATGTACTGCCCTGCCCCAGCGCACCGTACGTGTGGTCACGCCGACGGCGCGAGCGCGCTTGCGCCTGGGCCTGAGCCGACTCTTGAGAGGCAGGCAGCTTGGCTAGCACTTTGGTTTCAGTAATGGACATCAGTGCACCCCTTCCGACGACGTCTCATGAACCAGCGTGAGCACACGCTCGCGCATGGCGATGAATTCGGCGCTCGCCTTGGTGCCGCGCGCATCGCGCGTCTCAAGGAACTGTCTGGCAAACGGCAGCCGCATTTCATGCATGATCCGGCCTGGGCGCGGCGCCATGATGATCAACCGGGTCGCGAGGAATAGCGCTTCCTCCACATCATGCGTGATAAAGAAGAACACGCCTTTGGAGTCGTTCCACAAGTCCAGCAGCAGTTCCTGAATCGACTCGCGCGTGAAAGCATCGAGTGCACCGAGTGGCTCGTCGAGCAGCATCACATGCGGCGAAGACGCAATGGCTCGCGCCACCCCTACCCGTTGCTGCATGCCGCCCGACAACTCGTACACGGGTCGGTGCGCCACATCGGACAGGCCGACGCGCCGCAGACATTCCATACCGATGCGGCGCCGCTCGTGTAAAGGCACATGGCGCAGACGTAATCCGAACTCGACGTTTTCTATCACGTTCATCCACGGCATCAAGGCGTGCTTCTGGAACACCACGCCACGCTCAAAACCGGGCCCCTCGACCACTTTCCCGTCGAGTACGACCTCGCCCTCTGTCGGTGCGATGAAGCCGGCGATCGCGTTGAGCAAGGTCGTCTTGCCACAACCCGACGCGCCGAGCGCCACCACGAATTCGCCGGCCTCGATGGTCAGCGAGACCTTGTCCAGGGCAAGATTCGGCACCCCCTTGCTGGCCGGGTACTGAATCGAAAGATCCTTGATTTCGAGCATGATCGATGTCCGTGGATAAACAACTTCAGGGCCTTACTTCGCGGCCATCGCCGCCTTGACATACTGGTCGGTGACACCGACCGAATAGTCTGGCAGCGTGCTTTGCAGCGTCTTCTGGTCCTTCAGGAAGTCAGCCGTTGCGAGCAGCGATTTGGCCGCACCCGATGCGCTACCGCCGCCCAGCCATTTACTCGAAGCTTGCTCCTCCGGCGTCGGAAACTGATAGAGCGCCAGCGATGCCTTGACGTCATCCGCTGTGCCGCCCGTCACGTCGGCGACGGCCTTGCCTTGTGCGGTGGCGCCCGTCCATTGATCCGGATGAGCACGATAATCGGCGTCGCCCTTGGCAAGAATTTTCACGAAGGTGGTCATGAATTGCGGGTTGGCCTTAGCCCAGTCGCTGTTCACCACAAAGCCGTCGAAGGTGGCGAGATCGGTTTGCGCGGCGATCTTGCCGGAAGTCGTCACCACTTTGCCGTTCGCTTCGATTTTAGACAGGACCGGATTCCAGATATAGGCAGCATCGATATCGCCCCGTTCCCACGCCGCCGCAATTTCGGCCGGGCGCATGTTCAGCACCTTCACATCGGTCGGGCTCAGACCGGCCTTCTTGATGGCGAGCAAGGCGTGAAAGTGGCTCGTCGAGACGAACGGCACGCCGAGTCGCTTGCCTTTCAAATCAGCCACCGTCGTAATGCCACTGCCGTTGCGCGCCACCATCGCTTCCGCGTCGTTGATGTTGTCGAGGATCCAGAACAACTGAATCGGCAAGCCCTGGCTCAGGCCCGCAGCAACCGGACTCGACCCCGCTTCCCCGATCTGCACGTTGCCCGATGCCATCGCACGAATCACGTCGCCGCCGCCGCCGAACTTGCGGTAGCTGATCTTGTAGCCTGTTTCCTTGCCCGCTTCATCGAGCTGCTGGGCATAGCGCCAGGGCACCATCATGTCCTGATAGGCGAGGGTCACTTCCTTGTCCGCCGCAAAAGCGCCGGTCATCGCGGAGGCTGCACAGACCGCCGCGACAGCGCGTGCGAACCGGCGCATCAGCGCGCTCATCAAAACAGGACGCCGGGTAGATGTTTTCATGCGGTAATCCTCATCAGAGTCGTGTGGGTTTCGTCAAAGACACCGACTATGCCGGCCGTCGGGGTTCGGCTCTATTAATGCACATTCCCGACCAAGCCATGGTGCCAGTGAGCGCTTTCGATTGGGCCAGCCGCGTTACAACGAGTTACGCGGCGAACAATACACTCGCCTTCACTTCGACCACTACGCCCTGTTTCAACGGGGTACCCTGTTGTGGTGCGTGGCAAGCCTGCGATTGTGCGTGCCGCACAAGGGTGGTTCGCTTACAACGCCACGGTCGGCCGTCGCGATGCGGGCCGACGTATATGAGAATCGACGACTTTCGCGAGTTCGCGGATGCCAGGTTCAATGCGTTCGACCGGAATTGAAGAGAAGCCGATGCGGATGTGCGGCTCGCTCATCGCCTCATGGAAGAACGGCTCGCCCGGATCGAACAGAAGGCCACGCGCGATGCAGGCGGCCCGCAATGCGGTCATATCAGCGATGCCCGGCAGCTTCAACCATAGCGACGAACCACCCAGCGGCTTGCGAAACTCGATATAGGGCAGATGCCGCTGTACTGCCTCGATCAAGACAGCCGCACGAGCGCTCAACGTCTCACGAGTTTGATGCAGCAGCCGGTCGTAGTGCCCCTGCTGGATAAAGAGTGCGGCGGCGACCTGATTGTTGCCTGGCGCCTGCCGGATCATCAGGCGTCGGATGACGCGCAGCCTCTCGATGACAGGCGCGGGGCCGACGATATAGCCGATCCGCAGACCCGGCGACAACAGTTTCGACAAACTGCTTAGATAGATCACACGATCGCATTTGTCGATCGCCTTGAGCGCCGGCAGGGGCTGACCGATGTACTGCGTCTCGGGGTCGTAGTCGTCTTCGAAGATCACCTGATCGTGACTCGCCGAATGCTCAAGCAGCGCGAGACGGCGGTCGGTACTCATCGTGACGCCGGTCGGGCATTGATGGCTCGGCGTGCAATACACATAGTCGCATTGCGCGAGTTCGGGTGAGCGTTCTACGCCGAATTCGTCGACTGGCAACGGTGTCACCCGAGCCGCATTGCGCCCGAAGATGTTGCGGGCATCCATATAGCCGGGATTTTCCACACCGACCACGGTGCCCGGCTTGGCGAACAGCTCGGCCAGCAAATACAAACCGTTCTGCGTGCCCATCGTCAGCAGAACCTGATCGGGCGTCGCGGCGATGCCTCGCCGTGGCAGCACGCGACGGATCAGTTGGTCGATCAGTTGCGGTGAATCGCCGTGGCCGCCATCCTGGGCCCAGCTTTCGACCGCGGCGACTTCAAGCGCCTGTCGGCTGCATTCCCGCCAGTCGGACAGCGGAAAAAGCTTGGGATCGAACTGGCCGAATACAAAGGGATATCGATATTTCTGCCAGCCCGCGGGCCGGTCTAGCCAACGAAACGTATGCGCACGGTGCGAGGTCCGCGCGTTCCAGTCGGGCGCGCTCGGCGCTGTACTGCCGGCCACCTGGGCGACATCCGCCCGGCTGATTGCGCCACAGACGTAGTAACCGTCGCGGGGACGGGCCTCGAGGTAGCCATCGGCCACCAGGCGCTCATAGACAAGCACCGCGGTATTGCGCGACACGCCGACCAGCGTGGCCAACTCGCGGCCCGAGGGTAAACGCAGGCCCGTCGAAAGGCGGCCGTCGAGAATCGCGTTGACGAGCCCCGTGCGCAACTGCACCTGCAGAGGCGCCGTGCCGCGCGCAGGCGGCGGCAGCAACTGCTGCCACATCAGTTCGTGTTCCGTGTAGCGCACGCAGTCACCTCGGCTGGCACCATCGAATGATTCTGCTGGCATTATGCTGGCGCCAAAAATATTGCAATCATGGTGTCACCGTCCGAGGAGCCGTCACCATGAGCACACTGCCGAACATCATTCCCCCCGCTGCCCCTTCGATGCAGCATCAATGGCTTCCTTTCACACCGAATCGCGAGTTCAAGGAAGACCCGAAGCTGTTCAGCCGTGCCAAGGACCAGTATTTCTACGATCTCGACGGCCGCCCCGTCCTCGATGCCGGCTCGGGCCTCTTTACGACACCGGCCGGTCACTGCCGCCGCGAGATCGCCGATGCGGTGTATGCGCAGTTGCTCGAACTCGACTTCACGCCCAGTTTCCTGCGCGCCCATCCCAAGTCGTTCGAATTGTCGAGTCGCCTGGTCGAATTGCTGCCCGCGGGACTCGACAAGGTGTTCTTCGTCAACTCAGGCTCGGAAGCGGTCGATACGGCGATGAAGATCTGCCTAGCATGGCAGCGTGCAAAGGGTGCACCGGGCCGCACGATGTTCGTCTCGCGTGAACGCGCTTATCACGGCGTCAATTTTGGCGGTATAGCGCTCTCGGGCATGGTCAACAACCGTCGCGCATTTGGCAACCTCGTGCACGGTGTCGTCCATATGCGCGATACGTGGCTCGAAGAAAATCGTTTCCAGCTTGGCCAGCCGCAGCATGGTCGCGAGCTTGCAGACGACTTGCTGCGCCTGATCAATCTCCATGGGGCCGAAAACATCGCCGCCTGCTTCATCGAGCCGATCGCGGGTTCGACGGGTGTGCTGGTTCCACCGGTCGGTTATCTCGAACGACTGCGCGAAATCTGTACGGCGCACGGCATCCTGCTCGTGTTCGATGAAGTGATCTGCGGGTTCGGACGCACGGGTCAACCCTTCGCCGCACAGAGCTTCGGTGTCACACCCGACCTGATCACGATGGCAAAGGCCCTGACGAACGGCGCGATCCCGATGGCCGCGGTCGCAGTCACGAACCATGTCCACGACGCGATCATGGAAGCCGCGCCCGAAGGCGCCATCGAATTCTTCCACGGCTATACGTGGTCCGCCCATCCGGTCGCGTGCGCGGCTGCACTCGCTGCGCTGGACGTCTATCGCGACGAAAGCCTCTTCGAGCGCGCGCAGGCGCTGTCAGTTTATTTCCTTGAACAAGTGGCGACGCTGTGCTCGCTGCCGGTGGTCACCGATATCCGCGGATACGGCATGCTCGCGGGCGTCGATTTGAAGTCCGACGGCAAACCGGGACGCCGGGGTCACCTGCTTCAGAAAATGCTGTTCGATGCGGGCGTGCATCTGAAGACCACGGGTGATTGCGCGATCCTCTCCCCGCAGTTCATCTTCGAGCGCGAGCATATCGACCACACCACTAAAGTCTTGCGCAGCGCGCTCGAATCGCTCGGAACGTGAACCTGGTTGGCTCAGCGTCGACGCTTGGCTGGCTAGCGTCGGTCAGTCTTGTTGCGGGCGCGGCAAAGGGTCTCACAGGCTTTGGCGGTGCGCTCGTCATGGCCCCATTGTTTGGCCTGTTCATCGGTGCGCCGGACACGGCTATGCTGATCATCCTCGTGCACTGCGCGACTTCGATGCAGGGCGTGCGCGAATGGGGCGGTACCGTGCGCTGGAGTTCTGTCGCCCCCTTCGCACTTGTGGCGGTGTCGTGCGCTGCGCTGACTTCGCACTGGGTCGTCCACGGCAATACGATTTTCCTGCGTCGGTTCGTGGCCATCGTCGTGCTCGGGGTCACCGGCTTGCATATGCTCGGCTGGCGCTGGCGCCATAGCGGGCAGTGGCGCTCGATCCTCGCTGCAGGCGTGGTGAGTGGCGCCTTGACGGCCATTGGCGGTCTAGGTGGTCCGCCCGCGGTGTACTACTTCGACGGAATCGCGAAAGGGCCGGTTCTACGTTCGAATCTGCTGGGCTACTTCGCCGTGCTGTTCGGGGGCGTCACCCTGCTGCTTCTGATCAATCGGCAAGTGAAGATGCCGCAGTTGTGCACGGCTGCGCTTCTTATCCCCACCTTTGCGGCAGGGGTGATCCTCGGCGAGCGATGGTGCAAGTTACTCTCACCCGTCTGGTTCGATCGGATTGTCAGTGGGCTGCTACTTGCTTCAGGGCTGTTGGCGTTGCTGACATAAAACAGGCACTGACACGCAGAACACCGGAGCCGGTCAACCTGCGGTGAACGCACTATCCCGCGTGCCCTTCGAACTGCGGCAGGTCGTCGTGGATCGCGAACCACGGCGCCTTTGAACCGACGAAGATATGCGCGTTCGGCCGAATGGTCGGATCGTCTGCCAAGGTGCCCATCGCGACGTGGACGTAAGCGCCCTCGCGGACCACGGAATAGAGCAAGGAGCCACATGCCTTGCAATGAACATCATGACCGACTTCGCCGCCAAAGCGCATGACGCTGCCTTCGCCTTGTGTAAGACGCAGCTTGTCGCGTTCAATGCCCGCGAACGGCTTAAACGCCGAACCCGTTGCCCTTCGACAGTCAGAGCAATGACAGTTTGCGGCATAGATGAATTCGTCAGCCACTGCGTACTGGACCGCACCACAGAGGCACTTGCCGACTAACACGCGGTTGCTGGTTTTCTCATGGGTTGTCACGGGCGTCTCCTCCCTCAGGCATGTAACGTGCTGAATTCGAACGACTGTATCGACAGTAACTTTTCAACGCACAACGTGGAGCGAACAATGAAAATGAAGACGCAGATCTGCACCGCCGCACTCGTCCTTATCTGCGGGTCGCAGGCCGCCGTCGCACAGATCGCGGGCGTGCAGCCGCAGTGGACCACGGCCGAACAGTCAGACGCGTTGCTCCAGGGCTGGAGCGTGCGCAAGGCGCTGGTCGACGAGCCGGTCTACAACGATTCGAATGACAAGATCGGCAGCATCTACGACATCATCATCGCGCCGGACCGCAAGGCGACCTTCGCCGTTCTGTCGATAGGCGGCTTCATCGGCCTCGGCATCCACTACGTGGCGGTTCCGATCGACCACTTCGAGATTCGCAATGGCAACCTGTTCCTGGCGGGCGCCACGAAAGACGCGCTGAAACAAGCCCCGGAATTCCAGTACAACAAGCTCGAGAAAGCAACGAAACCGCATAAGATCAAGGAACAATAAGCGCTGCCGGCCTGAGCGTGCGAGCCTCGCTCAGGCCTGACCTTTTCCGTGCCGGGCCGCAATCTCCTGCAGATCGAGATCGTACTCCAGCACGTGAAGCAGCTCGTCGTGGATCAATCCACCGCGGTGCATCCGCAGCAGTTCCACCCTTCCTGCAGCGATGGCCACCAGCACCACGTCGTAGTGTGCATTGCGCAAGTCGGCGGGAAAATCGGCTTCGTCTTTGAGCGTCGCCGTAATCCGCTTGCGATAGGCGTATTGCTCAAGCAGACGCGGGTGGATCACTGTACCTTCACCATCGTGAACCAGCGGCACGATAGCATCGAACTGAGCGGCCTCGATATGTGCCCAGGCCTGCGGTTCGCGCAAATAGGTGGGGCCCTCGTCGTTGGTTCCGGCGGGCTGCAACCACTTGATCAATGGCCCGATCGTCATCCCTTGCAGCAGTACGGTGACAAGGATCACCGCGAAGGCTGCGACAAGGATCAGGTCCCGTCCGGGCATGGCTTCAGGCAGCGACAACGCAATGGCCAAGGTGACAACGCCGCGCATGCCTGCCCAGCTCTTGACGGTGGCGCCACGCCAGATCGTCCGCTCACGCTTCTGTTTGCGCATTGCCGCGAGTAACGCAATCAGATAATCGATCGCGAACACCCAGAAAAACCGTGCGAGCACAACCGCACCGATCACGGCGGCAACGGTGGGTGCAAAGGTCGCAAAGGCGTGTGCCGTTCCGCCAATCCGGGCGATTACGCCCCGTAGCGACAAGCCAATCAGAATGAAAACAAGCGCCTCGAACAGGAAAATTACTACCTGCCAGAACGCCACGCCGCGCGTACGCACCGCCGCGGAAAAAATCTCATGCTGGTGCCAGCCGAGAATCATGCCGGTGGTTACCGTCGCGATCACCCCTGAAACGTGACAGGTCTCCCCCGCGATATAGCTAATCCAGGCGGCCAGGACAGAGGTGGTGATGACCAGATACAGGTCATCCATACGCCGCAACAGGACGACCACCAGCCAACCGATCAGCGCGCCGGCCACGACGCCACCGAGACCGAGTACGACAAAGGTGGTCAACGCATGTGGGAGGCTGAAGGCCCCCGTCAAGGCGGCCGCCGCGGCAAAGCGATAGAGCACCAGGCCCGCTGCGTCGTTGAGCAGGCTCTCGCCTTCCAGCAAGACCATCATCTGACGAGGCAAAGCAACCCGTTCAAGCACAGCCTTTGCTGCGACTGCATCCGGAGGCGAGACGATTGCGCCGAGCGCGAAGCACGCCCCCCAGGGCAACACAGGCATCACGAAATGCACGGCGAGCCCTACGATCAGGGTGGTGAAAACGACCGCCCCGATCGCGAGGAGCAGGATCCCATTGAGATTGCGCCGGAAGTCGCCCCAAACGGTGAAATAGGCGCCATCCATCAGCAAGGGCGGCATGAAGACAACCAGCACGAGATCAGGATCGAGCGATATGGGTGGAATGCCTGGAATGAACGCCATCGCGATACCGCCCATCAACAATGCGGCCGCTGGTGGCAGGCGCAGGCGCTTGGCCCCCAGTTCGAGCACGACAATCGCGATCACGGACAACAAAATGAGCTGGAACGTCGTCACGGCGGTCATGAAGTTCATCCAGAAGACGGAAGGAGCGCCCCTATTTGACGAGCCGTCTGCGCCGGTCTCAGGGGCAGACGGTCAGCCTTTCAGATCGGCTTCGATTTGACTCATCAGCCGCACTGCCGAACTGCGCACCAGCGCGTTCGATGGCGAAATCAACGTGGAATACGACAGAATCCGGTACACCTTGCTGCGCTGAATCTTGGAGACCTTCTCGGGCTCCAGCCAGGCGTCGTTGCGAACCAGCAGCAAGAGCGTCTCCAACCCGATCAGGACCGGCCACAGGCACGCCAGCCGCAGTCGAAGCGAGAACGCCGGGATGGCCAGCGTATAGTCGACGGCCTCACGGAAATGATCGAGTGCCTCGCGTACCAGTTGGAACATCAGCCCGCGCGCGCGCGCGGACGCATCGGGCAAGAGCAGCGCCTCAGGTGCAATGCCGATCCGCTCCAGCATCGGGGCCGGAAGATAGCAACGCCCGATGCGCAGATCCTTGCCGCAGTCCCGCAAGATATTCGTCATCTGCAGCGCCTTCCCGAAGCACACGCCACGACGCAGCATCGTCTCAGGGTCGCCTTTCAGAGTGCCCGGCAAGTGAGCATAGGTCATCCGGGTCCAGAACTCTCCGACGCACCCCGCGACCAGATAGGTGTAGCGGTCGAGTTCGCCCCAGTCGCGCAGCGCGATAATCTGGCCCGACTGTTCGTCCGGAAAGGTACGAAGATCGAATTCCATGCCTTCTGTGAGGGTCGAGACAATGCCCTGCACGGCCAGTTGATCGGGCTTGCTCATTTGCGACAACACGGCAAGCGCAGATTCAAGCGACTCGAGTAACACCCTTTCATCGGACTGGGTCTGTTGGCTCGCCACTTCGACGGCCATGCGCTGCATTTGCGCGTCTTCATCCGCGGCGCCGTTGACCCTGGCACGCAGCGACAGAAGCAAGTCCAGTCGCTGTTCAGGTGGAATCAGCGACGTATCCGCGATCGTGTCGGCCGCGCGCGCCAGGAGATACGCGAGCCCGACGGGATCGCGCATGCCGACGGGCAGGATGCTCAGCGTGAGGTAGAAAGAACGGGAGACGCCTTTCAGCAGCGGGCCAAGAAGGAAAGCCCGGTTGGGGTTAGACATGGATGAGGTCGAATCAGGATGAACAAATGGAGCGCAGCGGGATTGTATCTGGCAAAGGCACCCCGACCCTACCGTGCACCGGCACCCACTCAGAAATCCCAGCCTTGGGGCGATCCAGAGTCCAGTTCAAGAGATATGCGCTTCAGTGGTGGCAAAACCGGTATCTGTGATCCATAATTCGGCCAAAAATATGCGGGCACGCAAAATGCTCGTGCGCTGTTGACGCACCCCCCTCCGTCACTGAGCACCCTGCCCTGGAGCAGACCATGCAAACCTTCTTGCGCTCGATTCGATTCCCCCGCGCGGCGCGCAACGCCCTGTTTCTTGCCATGTGCGGCGTCACGCTCGCCATGTACGCAGTGCCGTTCATGATGGCGCACTAAGGCGCTCCGCCCGCGGCTGGACACGGGCGGCATCGCTGATCCGCAAGGCCGGAGCGGCAAACGGCCCGCGGGCAAACAAAAGCGCAAAGGCGCCCCAAAGGGTATTCCCCAGGGGCGCCCCGTCGGTGCACACCGCAGCAAGCTAGCTCAAGCAGCGCGTTCCTCGAACGAATCGACACGATCGGTATAAAACGCGACGTAGTCCTTGATCTCCGCCACGGCGGTGTACGGCGCTTCATAGGTCCACACGGCGTTAGCGGAACGCTCGCCGCCGAGGGGAATGCTGTAGTAACTGCACTCACCCTTGTACGGACAATACGTCGAATGATCCGTGCGCGAGAGCAGCGCCATGTCGACGTCCTTGCGCGGAATGTATTGCACCGCGGGATAGGTGGATTCACGCAGCGTCAAGGCATCGTGCGTGTCCGCAATGACCCGGCCAGCAATCGACACAACAATACGTGCCGGGTTGCGCTCAATAGTGATCGGATGATCTGGGCCGGGTGTCTTGACCGTTCTGCTGGGAGCTTTTGTTTCCATGGCTTGGGTCCTTTGCTGAAGCTGTCGTGCTGTCGTGAAATGCGGCACCGCGATCGGCGCCGCCAGATGCTCAGGTGCTGCCGCTAAGACATCTGGCGGCGCGTTCACACCGACGCCAGACCTTGCTGCCACTCAGTTTGACGGAAAATCCGTGCCGATGCCCACCTCACTCCAGGCATCCATCTCCGCGGTGCGTCGAGCCATGGCGGTTTTCACCGCATCGACGCCCCATGCGCCCAGCACAAGATGTCGCGGCGGGTTGTCTTCTTCATAGACTTTGATCATCGCCTCAGCGGCCCGCTCCGGGTCGCCCGCCTGCTTGCCGCTATTCTGCGCGGTGCTTTGCAGGCGTGCGCGGACGGTATCGGCGTAGTCGTCGATGCGATTCGGGGTCTGCTTGAGCGATCGCCCGGCCCAGTCGGTGCGGAACGGCCCTGGCTCGATGCAGGTGACCTTGATGCCGAGCGGCTTGCCTTCGATCGCCAACGAATCCGACCAGCCTTCGACTGCATGCTTGCTCGCAGCGTAGTAGCCCGACCCTGGAAAGCCGACCAGGCCTGCCACCGAGGTGATGTTGAGGACGTGTCCCTTGCGCTGCGCGCGCATGAGCGGCAACACGGCACGCGTGATGGCGAACAGGCCGAACACGTTCGCGTCGAACTGAGCGCGAATCTCGGCCTCCTCGCCTTCCTCGATGGAGGCCTGATAACCGTAGCCGGCGTTATTGACCAGCACGTCGATCCGGCCGAACCGTTCCTGGGCAGCCGCTACGGCTGCGGCAACCTGCGCGGCGTCCGTGACATCGAGATCGAGCGCAAGCGCCCGGTCTTCTGCGCCTTTGACGAGATCGGCAACACGACTTTTGTCGCGTGCCGTCACGACCGCGTACCAACCGCGCGCCAGCACGCGTTGCGCGAGTTCCTTGCCGAAACCGGTCGAACACCCCGTGATGAACCAGACGGGCAGCGATGACGATGCCATGAGTCTTCCTTCTTGACGGATTGAAAGGATGAGAACGACTGGCGCGCCGGCGATGAGAACCGGCTCCGGATGACAAGTGCACACGTTTCTCAGGTCAACCCTGCTTCGCGCGCGGTCTTGTCTTGCCCCGTCTGCGCCTGCTCGGGCAGCCAGCCGCTTCAGTATGAACCGAGAGCATGCCGTAAATACGGGATGCCTGCTGACAACGCCACCGCATGTTTTCGCGCTGGCGCCGCCCCGGCAACTGCAGCGAGCCGTCCGCCGCAAACAGCAAAAAAAACCCGCGCCTGATCGCAGCCTCGGGGCAACCGCCTTTCACGACCACTGGGCATGCGTGCCGTCCAGGGTCCGGTCGAGCTGGAAGGCCGCACTGATCAAAGCAAGATGCGTCAATGCCTGGGGAAAGTTGCCGAGCGATTCACCGCTAATCGCGACTTCCTCCGAGAACAAGCCGAGGTGATTCGCGTAGGCAAGCATTCGCTCGAATACAAGTCGCCCCTCATCGACACGACCCGCACGCGCAAGGGCCTCTGCGTACCAGAACGAACAGGCGCTGAAGCCGCCTTCTTCGCCAGGCAATCCGTCGAGTGAATCGCCACGGGTATAGCGGAATACCAGCGGATCGACGCACAAGCCTTCTCCGATGGCATCTAACGTCGACAGCCAGCGAGGGTCCTTCGGGCCGATAAAGCGAACCAGCGGCATCATCAGGATCGACGCGTCGAGATCGCCCGAACCGGAAGTTTGCACAAAACTCTGCAGCTCACTGTTCCAGAAGTTTGCGTAGATGTCGTCGTGGATCTGATTGCGCACCGCGTACCATTCCGCAAAAGGGGCCTTGAGCGAACGCTTTTGCGCAAGCCGCAGGGCGCGATCGACCGTCACCCAGCACATCAGCCGTGAATGCAACAGCGGGCGCCGATGGTTGCGGAATTCCCAGATACCGTGATCTGCTTCCTCCCAGTGGGCCACCACATAGTCGACGGTCCGGACCACATCGAGCCAGCCGTCGTGCGAAATCGCCTCGCCATACTTGTTGTAGAGATAGATCGCATCGAGCAGCGCGCCGTAGACATCGAGCTGGAGCTGATCCCGTGCGCCATTACCCACCAGCGGCGGTTCCACCCCTTTGCCGTACAGGTTTCCCAGTGCTCGCTCCTCCGGCGCTTCCTCGCCGTCGACCGCATACATGACACGCAGTGAGCCATCGGCGTCACAACGCTTGTTGCGCTCACCGATCCAGCGAATGAAGTGCTGCGCCTCACTCGTATACCCCAATCTTAGCAAGGCATAGACCGAGAACGCGGCGTCACGGATCCAGGCATACCGATAGTCCCAGCGGCGCCCGCCATCTGGCGTTTCCGGCAAACCGAAGCTTGGCGCCGCGACGATGGCGCCATATTCGCGCGAGCTCAACAGCTTGAGCAGCAGTGCCGAGCGCATCACGACTTCTCGATAGCGGCCGCGATAGGTTGCGCGTCCCGACCAGGTACGCCAGAACGCGATGGTCTGTTCAAGTGCCGTCTGGACGCCCCCAACGTCGAGCGGCGCCAGCGCTGCTTCGCCAAACACGAAGTACACGCTCTGTTTCTGTTCGAGATCGAACTGCGCGTGCGCGTCGCCCTTCTCGATCGACAGTTCGACCGAGGCGTTCAGGTTGACCGGCTCGCTCGCGCCAGACGGTTTGAATACGACCGTGTGCGCATCGGTAAGCGTGGCTTCATGCTCCGCCTGTGCGTAGTCAAAGCGCGGTTCACAGCGCATGCGCAAAGGCATCGTGCCGTAGATTCCGCGCACGATCCGAATCAGGCAATTGTCGACGTCATTCTGTGCGGAATCCCCTGCGGGTGAGAGCCGGGTCCGCGCGGGTCTGATCGGCATAAAATCGATCACCTCGCACACGGCCTGTGCCGACATGAAGCGTGTGATCAAGACATTGGTTTCAGGCAGATACAACTGCCGCGTTTCAGCAATTTCCTGTGTCGGGGCGATGCTGAAGTGGCCGCCGCGCGTCTCATTGAGCAAAGAGCCAAACAGCGTCGGGGAATCGACCCGCGGAAAACACATGAAATCGACTGCCCCCTGCTTCGAGACCAACGCGGTTGTCCGCATATTGCCCACCAGACCGTGTGCGCCCAGCGGCACACCGTCGGGCATGGCCCAGGGTTCGGGTTGAGTGGGTTTTCCCATGACGGGGTGTCTCTCCTATGATGTGCGACACAGCTCTCACATAGCGCGAGCACGCTATGCAGACACAGCAATGGACGTTCCCGTATTGCGGCGCAAAATTGCGTACGAACACCGTCCCTTGCGGTGCAAGCGATTTGTAACGCGAAAGACGGGGGCGGGATGGGACAGATCGTGTCACACGACGCTGCCACTCTATAATCGAGACCTCGGTCAACTCACGCGGAGACGCCCGAACGGCGATGAAGATGGCGAAGGACGACGCAATGATCGCAAGCAGTCACGCAGACACCGACGCAGTGGCGCGCGCGCGCGCTGCCGGCGTGCTGGCAACCGAGCGCCTCACTACGCGGGCATCGCGGGCGCCGGACTATGCGGCTGAGAATGCTGCACTCGTTGCACTGGCCAGCGCGCTGACAGGCCCCGACGGATCGTTCCTGCAATTTCTTGCCGAACTTGCGCTCGACCTGTGCGGCGCCGAGAGCGCCGGCATCAGCGTGCTTCGACTGCCTGGCGAAGGCGAACCGTGTTTCGACTGGGTCGCTGCCGCGGGCCTTTGCGCGCCGTATCGCAATGCGACTTCGCCGATCGACGACAGCCCCTGCGGAATTTCAGTCGCGCTGGGCGCGCCTCAGTTGTACAGCTATCCGCAGCGTCACTTCCCCTTTCTAGCGGTGCCCGGCCCCGAAGTCGTCGAAGGCCTTGTCGTGGTCATCCCTTCGGCCGAAGGTGCGCACGGAACCATCTGGGTGATGTCGCACAATGAGGACAAGAAGTTCGATCAGGAAGACTGCCGTCTGCTTGCCAGTCTTGCCGGCTTTGCCAGTGCAGCGCTGACGCTGCGTCGCTCGAGAAAATTGGCCGAGAGCGAGGCTGAGCAAACACAGCGCGCGCGCGAGGCGCTTGAGCAATCCGATGCGCGGCGCGAAGAATTCATCTCGATGCTGGGTCATGAATTGCGCAATCCGATGTCGCCGATCGAGAGTGCCATCGCAATCGCCAAGCGCTCGACGGCTGCGGACGACAAAGCCGTACGCGCACTGACGATCGCGCAACGCCAGATGCGGCAACTCCGGACGCTGGTCGACGACCTGCTCGACGCCGCGCGCGTCCGGCAGGGCAAGCTCGCACTGAAGCGCAGTCATACCTCCTTGAACGAAGTCGTGTTCGATGCGCTGACGGGTGTGCAACATCACATCGATGCGCGTCGTCACAAGCTCGTGCTGACCGGTGTTGAAAACAAGACCGTTGTGTTCGCGGATCATGTACGGCTCAGCCAACTGATCGGCAATCTCGTCTCGAATGCCGCCAAATACACCCCGACCGGCGGCTGCATCGAGGTGTCCGTCCAATCGCGAGCCAGCGAACTGGCAACCGACGTGGAGCCGACCGCCGAGAATCGCATCGTGACGATTACCGTGCGCGACAATGGTGTCGGTATCGACGCATCGGTGCTTCCAAAGGTCTTTGAACTCTTTGCGCAAGGCCCGACCGCCAGCAATGCACGCTCGGAGGGCGGCCTCGGCATCGGGCTCGCGCTCGTGAAGCGCATTGTCGATTTGCACGACGGGTCGATTGAGATCAAGAGCAATGGCATGGGCACCGGGACTGAAGTCACCCTTCAATTACCGATCCTGAGTCGACAGCCTGAGCGCGTGGTTCCCGCCGCGCCGGTCGAAGCCCCTTCAACCCGGCTGCTGCTGGTCGATGACAACCCCGACGCGCTTGAAGCTTTGGGCATGCTGCTCGAGCTCGACGGGCATGTCGTGCGAAGCGCGCATAGCGGCGCGGCGGCGCTTGAGGTCACGCGCGAGTTCATTCCCGAAGTCGCATTGGTGGATATAGGGATGCCGGGCATCGACGGCTTTCAGCTCGCGCAGCTGTTACGCGCGCGGCCTGAACTCGACTCTACTCTGCTGGTCGCGTTGACCGGCTATGGTTCCGAGTCCGACAAATCACGCGCACTGGCTGCGGGATTCGACCTTCACCTCACCAAACCTCTGTCGATCGACAAATTTCGCGATGTGCTGGGCCGCCGGGTGGGGCGAACGATCGAAGGGTTGCTTTGATAAGTGCCCACGAGCGTATTGCCGAGCGTGCAACTTCAACAACCTGTGGTCAAAGTACCCGCCCTCTCAATCACTTCGGCAATGTGTCGAGTGCACGAGGTTCATGCATCGGGCATCCGTTGCGCTCACCGCGCAGTTGCGACGACATCTCGTAAGCGGGTTTGCGCGAGCGCATCAGTCCGCCCAGGGGGCGATGGGCACTCAGGCAGTGCCAGGGGCTGAACGCGAGTTGATCGTCAACCACCGCAGCGCGCGAATCGCTCCATGCCGGTTGCGGCATCACGCGGATACGGGCGACAGGGACATACGCGCTGATCTCCTCAGGCCACTCCGCCGATGCATCCTCGATCGGCATGTTCTCCAGGTCGGTCGCCAGTTGCACCCGGACTTCCCATTGCGCCCCGCCATTCGCAAAGAATTCGTTGACGGCCTCGCGTAGGCCGTCAGGCTTGCCGTTCACGTTGAGCGGCGCATCGGTCAGCGCGGTGAGCTCCGGCGAGACCGGCGCCACGCTGAGCTTCACGAAGTACGGGCCGTATAAAAACGGCACTATGGTGTAGAAGGTCTCGCCAAGAATATGGGTTTCGGGATGTCCACCGAGATTACGCAAGGTCGGGCTTTCACCACCAGCAGCCTCAACCACCGCTTCGGTTCCTCGCAGCACGGCGGACAAAGCCTTCTTCAGACCGGGTGCCTTGTCCGTCGTTTTGGCGAGCATCTTCAGCATGCCCAAAAATTTCTTCGGCGTCGGTGCGCCAAATGCCGGGGCGTTCTGCATGACGAAGTCCTGCGTTGTCTGTCCTTCGCTGCCTGGCTCGCGCTCGCCTTCGACGCCGATGATCTTGATGGCCAGACCACGCGGAGTTGACACGCTGTCGTCCAGGATGTCGCCCGGATTGGTAGAAAAGCGCATCACGACGGGAAACGTACCTGCACGGGCGAATGCGCCCTGCGCCAACTCCGGCGGCAGATCGTCGAGAACCTGTAACTCACCTTGCAACAGACCCTGGCTTTTCGCGTGAACGCTGCGAACTGCGTGCCCGTAGTCCTTGTAGGTGATGTCCATGATGCTGCGCAGGGTCTCCACAAGCTCGCGAATGGTTTCGGCTTCGTCTTCGGGCACTTGTTCGAACGAAGAATTGAAACGCAAGGGTTGAATCGTCAGGGCGGTCGACATCGTGAATTCCTTGCAGAGGTCAGGGAAATGTGTGCCCGGGCGTACCGTCAGACACCGAGATGTCCAGGGCTTGTCGATGAAAACACGACGCCGGACAGGACCTTGGGGCTAACACGCCACGGGGGGATACACCCGCTTTGCAAGCCGCATTCCCGCAGGGGTCACTCGTCACCAGTCGCTGCTCACAGTTCACTGAACCCAAGTCTGCGGCCTCCGGCCACCGCGCCTACCGTCCTCGCTTGAGCACGCCGCCCCTCCCACCGCCCCAAACGCCCTTTGCATCAAGGGTTTGCGCTTACCGGCCAGCCGGTTGGAGCGACTGGCGTTTTTTGGCTAGTGACCCGAATATTGGCGTCACATGATCTGACACGAGCCGGTCGACCGACCTGAACCGGCATGACGGGCCTATAAGGAGAATGCAATGAGCGGTAGTACAACCCAAGCAGCCATCGAGGACCATGCCCTTGAAACGGTGCCAGCCGCCGACCGCAAGAGCTGGCTCGCCTTGTCATGGAGTACCGCGGGCATCGTCACCAGCCTGATCCAGCTGTTCTTCGGCGCCCTCGTGACGTTCGTCGCGGGATTCCATATCGCCATCCTCGCCGGACTCGTGGTGACCGTCGTCGGCGCACTGCTCGGCTGGGGTTGCGGCCACGTCGCCTTCCGCTCGGGACTGTCGTCCACGGTGCTCTCCCGGCACTTCGGTTTCGGCCATAAAGGCTCGATCATTTCGTCGCTGATCTTCGGCTTCATGATCATCGGCTTTCTCGCTATCGAGAACGCCCTGCTCTACCGTGGCTTCGTCTTCTATTTCCATCTCGACGACACCGTGCTCACGCGCATAATCGTCTACGGGCTGATGAGTGTCATCTGGGTGCTGCTGACCGCCTACGGCTTCGCGCTCGTGGCACGTGTGTCGTCGGTCATGCTCGCGCTGTTTCTGGTCGTGTTGGTCTATATCTCGTACACGGTCGTCAGCAAGACGGGTCACACGATTGGCGCGCTCACGTCGTTCCCGCCGCAATGGCCCGCCGGAGTGCTGGCGAGCATGGGGGCCACGAGCGACATCGGCAAGTTCATCTTCTGTGTGAACGTACTGATCGGATCAGCGGGTGCGCTTGCGCTCGTCGATGCGGACATCGGCCGCTATGCCCGTCGCTCACGCGATATCGGCATCGCCGCGCTGCTTGGCAATATCGCCATGGATATCGTCATGCTCGGCATGGGCGGCATCATAATGTATGCGGGTGTGCCCGCGCTGGTCGAGTTCTACCAGCACACCGGCATGTCGCAGGCAGCGTCGCAACAGGCCGCGCTGGCCAACCCCGATAGCGTGACGGCTGCCTTCATCATCTTCTCGGGTGGCCTCGGCGCCGTGCTCATGGTGCTCGCGCAAAGCAAGGCACAGGTTCTCAATACCTACAGCGCTTCCCTCGCCCTGTCGAACCTGTTCGATGCGCTCGGCTCCTGGCGCCCGGGCCGCCTGACGTTTGTTATCCTGGCAAACGTGATCGGCCTGGTGATGCTCTACGGCCAGATCCTTTCGCTCGTCAATGCCTGGATCACGATCCTCGGCGTGCTCACGACGGCCTTTGCGGGGGTGATCATCGCCGACTATTTCATCGTGCGGCCACGTCAGCGCGCCCTGGGCACCTTGCCCGACCAGCCTGATGTGTGCAATTGGGCTGGCGTGATCACGGTGGTCGCGGCGTTTGTGATCGCCCATTTCTTACTGCGCGCCATCATGCCGGTCGAATTCGTCACGACGCTGGTGGTCTGCCTGGCCGGCTATCCGGCACTGCGCCTCAAAGTGTTCCGCCCGACAGTGATCCGCATCGCAGGCCAGCAAGGGATCTGAACCGGACCTGCCTTGTCTCACCCTGTCTAAGCTAAAACGGCCCCGAACATCGCGTTCGGGGCCGTTTTTTTATGGATCACTGCTGTTTGAGAATCTCCTGTGCCATCGCGCTAAGCGCCACGGTCCGTTCAACCCCACCTCGCTTGATCGCTTCCTTGGGCATGCCAAACACGACGCAGCTCGCCTCGTCCTGAGCCACGGTTCTCGCGCCAGCCGTGCGCATTTCAAGCAAGCCGGCTGCGCCGTCATCGCCCATACCGGTCATGATCACACCCAGCGCGTTCGAGCCGGCGCTTTTCGCAGCGGAGCGGAACATGACGTCGACCGACGGTCGGTGCCGGTTCACCAGGGGACCGTCGAGCACTTCGACAAAGTATTGCGCACCGCTTCGCTTGATCAGAAGATGGCGGCCGCCCGGTGCGATAAGCGCCTGCCCGGGTACGATGCGGTCGTTGTTTTCCGCTTCCTTGACCGTGATCTCGCAAAGGCTGTTGAGACGGGCGGCAAACGCTGCCGTGAATTTCTCGGGCATGTGCTGAACGATCACGATGCCGGGCGAGACACGCGGCAGCGCCGTCAGCACCTCCTCGAGCGCCTGCGTTCCGCCCGTCGAGGTGCCGATTGCAACCAGACGCTCGGTGGTCTGCGTCATCGCCTTGCCCGACTGGGCCATCAGGATCACGTCGGCCGTGTTCTTGGGCGGCGGCGCGACGAGTGGCACGCCGGTCCGCAACGCCAGACGCCTCACGTTCGCGCGCGCCGCGCCCCGGACGGTCGACACGAGATCGTTCGACGAGTCATGAAGGAATTGTTTCAAACCCAGTTTCGGTTTAGTGATGATCGCGACGGCACCCGCGGCGAGGGCTTCGAGCGTGGTCTTCGCCCCTTTCTCGGTCAACGTCGAGCAGATCACGACGGGAGTCGGGCGCTCCTGCATGATCTTGCGCAGGAAAGTCAGGCCATCCATACGGGGCATCTCGACATCGAGCACGATGACGTCCGGCCACTGCAGCTTGAGTCGCTCGATCGCGAGCAAAGGATCAGCCACCGCCGCGATGACCTCAATGTCGGGGCTCGCATCGAGCAGGCCGGCAACGACCTGCCGCACTACGGCGGAGTCGTCGACAACCATCACTTTGATAGACTTCATGGCGGGCGCCCTCTTATTGTTTTCGGTAAATCGATGGCGCAACTTGCTCGACCGACGCGTTGACGTCGTGCAGACTCTCCGAGTGTCCGATGCAGAAATAACCGCCAGGCTTGAGTAGCGACAGAACCCGCGCCACGACCTCACGCTTGGTGTCGCCATTGAAATAGATCATGACATTGCGCAGGAAGATCACATCGAACGGGACCATGCGCGGCAGGTCGGCGTTGAGATTGACCATCGAGAAGACCACACGCTTGCGCAATTCCCGATCGACCAGCAGCGTGCCCTCATGCGCACCCATGCCCTTCAGACAGAACCGCTTCTTATAGGCGGCGGGAATGTGCTGCGCGCGCGAGAGCGGATAGTGCCCGAACCGGGCACGTTGCAACACCCGCGCACTGATGTCCGAGCCCACCACCTCCCAGTTCGCCTCCCCCCCCAGGCGGTCGGCCAGCACCATCGCCATGCTGTAGCACTCCTCGCCGGTCGACGATGCGGCGCTCCAGACCCGGAACGGTTGCGCGCGCGTGGCGGACGCGTCCGCGAGTCGACCGAGCAACTCGAAGTGTTTCGGTTCGCGGAAGAAATAGGTTTCGTTGGTGGTGAGCAGGTCGATTGCGAACTGTGTCTCGCCGCTCTCCCTGTCGCTGTCGAGCAGCGCCAGGTACGCCGTAAAGCTGTCAAGCTGCAGTTCGCGCAGCCGTTTGGACAGGCGGCCGGACACCATGGCCTTCTTGGCCGGTGTCAGCGCAATGCCTGCCGCATCGTGGATAAAGCGCTGAAAGCGGCCAAATTCAGCGTCGGTGATTGTGCTCATACGCAGTCCTGCTCAAGAACCCCGGGGAAAATTTCAAACCCTGGCGCAAGAGGCCGCAACGGCCCCACGCGCTCCTACGGCCCGGGCTCGTCCGCCACAAACCTCAAGTCATGCAAAACCGACTGATGACGCTTCAGCCACACCGGAAACTGGCTGGCGGGCATCGGCCGTGCGATCAGGTAGCCCTGACCGATGCTGCAGCCGAATTCCTGCAGCAATCGCCAGTCACCGATCAACTCGATCCCTTCAGCCACCGTCACGAGATTGAGCTGACGGGCCATATCGAGCGCCGAGCGCAGGATCACGCGCAAGTTGGAGCGCTGATGCGCGCCATGTACGAAGGAACGATCGACCTTCAATTCGGTGAATGGAATGCGCGCGAGCTGCTGCATCGAGGAAAATCCGGTGCCATAGTCGTCGATCGACAAGCCAAAGCCTTTGAGTCGCAGCCGAGCAAGCACCCCGAGCGCAGCGCCGAGATACCCCACCACCGAGGTCTCGGTGATCTCCAGCACAATCTGCTCGGGCGACAGGTCGTGGCGCGTCACCAGGGCAAGAATCTCTTCAACCAGCGAAGGGCGGTCAAGCAGGTGCGGCGACAAGTTGATCGCCATCGACAAACGCAGCCCCCGCGCATTCCACTCAGCCGCCTGCGCCAGCGCCTGTGCCATGACCGCGAGCGTGAGCTCATGGATCAGCCCCTCGCGCTCGGCCAATGCCACAAAGCGATCCGGCCGCACAACAATGCCTTCGGCTTGATGCCAGCGTGCCAGCGCCTCGACACCGCGGACGATGCCGGTGCGCATATCGACCTTCGGCTGGTAGTGCACCGTGATTTCACCGTCCGCAATCGCCCGACTCAGCCGCTCGGCGTCGATGACAGTCTCGGGGTCAAAGTGCACGCTGCCGCTGCGCGCTGCCTCCGCCACGTGACCGAGGCGATCGAACGCGCGCAGCACGTCCGGCATGCATAGCGGCTTCTGCAGGCCTCCCAGGACAGGCAGGCCGAGGCTGCTCGCGAGCGCCTCGACGGACTGGATCAAGGCCGTCTCGCGTCCCGATGCTACGATCAGCGGCACCATGATGCCGCGCTGATGCAGCTTCTGGATCAGTTCGATCCCGTCCATGCCCGGCATTTCGAGGTCGACGATCAGCAGGTCGGGTCGCAGCACGAGCATCGCGAACAGGTCGAGCGCTTCCTGCCCGCTGCGCGCCTCGTAGATCAACTGGACGCCAAGCGCCCGACACAGCGAGACGGTGTGTTCGCGTTGCACCGCGCTGTCGTCGACGACGAGCAACGAAGCGACACGCGAAATCACAGGTGAGGCAGTCATGTCCATGTCTGAAGCGAGTGGGGAGCGAGCGGGCCGCCATGCGCCACACACGTCTGCGCGTGCGCGACGCAAGGCACTAGCCCCCCTGATCCGCCGCCTCCTCGGTTGCGGATGCAGCAAGGTCGGCGAGCTCATCGATCGACAGCACACGATTCACATCCAGCAGGATCACGAACTTGCCGCGGACCTTGCCCATTCCCTGGATAAATTCGCCACGGATGCGGGCGCCGAACGTCGGCGCAGGTTCGATATCCGCCGCCGCGATCTCCAGCACCTCGTTGACCGCATCGACTGCCACGCCAATCACGTGACGCTCGTCACCAAGAGCCATTTCGACAATCACAATGCAACTGCGCTTGGTGATCGGGCTCGACGGCTTGTTGAAGCGCGCCAGCAGATCCATCACGGGCACCACCGCGCCACGCAGATTGATCACCCCGCGCACGCAGGTCGGCATCATCGGCACTTCTGTCGGGCTGCGGTGTTCAATAATCTCCTTGATCGCGAGAATCCCAATCGCAAAGACCTCACCGCCGAGCATGAAAGTCAGAAACTGAGTCGGTTCGACATGCTGCGCGGCGAGCACCGCCGGCTGAGACATCGCCCGACCGCCTCCCAAAGGCATCTGGACCACTGCGTTCATGGCAGGCTCCTCAGAAGCGGGTGAACAGCGATTCGTCTGGCGCTTCGTTGCCGGCGAGGGCCATGCTGCCCGCGAAGCCCGGGCTGACCGCTGCGCGACGTGCCCCGCCGGCCGGACGCTTCGGCGCGGCCGCCTTGCCTTGCGGTTTGACGCGGTTATGCACCACCGGGTTGTCGCTGACCTTGAAGAAGCCCATGGTGCTTTGCAGTTGCTCAGCCTGGCCGCTCATCTCCTCGGCGGTCGCCGCGAGCTCTTCGGAGCTCGATGCGTTCTGCTGCGTGGTCTGGCTCAGTTGCATCACGGCTGCATTGATCTGGGCCACGCCGGACGATTGTTCCTCGGACGCCGCCGTGATCTCCTGGACCAGATCGGAAGTCTTGCGGATGTTCGGCACGATTGCATCGAGCAACATGCCGGCCTTTTCGGCGAGCTGCACGCTCGAGCTTGCCACCGTGCTGATCTCCTGCGCAGCGACCTGACTGCGCTCGGCCAGCTTGCGCACTTCGGCTGCCACGACCGCGAAGCCCTTGCCGTGTTCGCCAGCGCGAGCGGCTTCGATGGCCGCATTCAGCGCGAGCAGGTTGGTCTGGTAAGCGATGTCGTCGATGATGCCGATCTTCTGGGCGATCTGCGTCATCGCCAGGACCGTCGCCTTGACGGCGTCGCCGCCTTCAGCGGCCTCGGTGGCGGCCTTGGTCGCCATGCCATCGGTCATCCGCGCGTTTTCGGTGTTCTGTGCAATGGAAGCGGTCATCTGTTCCATCGATGCACTCGTTTCTTCTACGCTGGCCGCTTGCTCGCTCGATGCCTGCGAGAGCGACTGCGCCGTCGCACTGACTTCTTCCGAAGCGCCCGCGAGGGCTTCTGCCCCGCCCTGCACATCGGTAACGACCTGCGAGAGCTTGTTGACCATATCGCGCATAGCCTGCAGCAGTTGGCCCGTCTCGTCCTTGCTATCGACTTCGATTTCCATCGTCAGGTCGCCGGTGGACAAGCGCCGTGCGATATCCAGGGCACGCCGCAGGGGACCGGTTATACCCCGCGTGATGGCGAAGGCCATCAGCAAGGCGAGCACCGTGCAGACCGCGATTGCAACCATGGTCCAGCGGCGTGCGGCCTCATAGACCAGTGCGGCCTCGGCGGACGCCTTGGCGCCTCCCTCGATTTCGGTATTGCCGATCTTCTTCGTCAGGCTACGCAGGGCTTCATAGCGCTGCAGCGATTCGCCGTTGAGCAGCGTGAGCGCGTCGGCATTCTTGCCGGCATCCACCAACTCAAGGAACTTCTTGTGATCGGCAATGAAGGCATCGCGCTCGACCTTGTAAGCCTCGAAGCTTTGCTTCTCCTGATCCGAACTCAGCAGGCTTGCGAACTTCTCCTCCGACTCGCGCAGATCCACCATCCCCTGCTCAAGGTCCTTCTCGACGCGAGCCAGATCGGCCGGCTCGGTAGCGGCCATGCGTTCATATTCGAGCACACGCAGATGGTGGATCGTCGACTTCGCTTCGACGATACTCGCCACGCTTGGCAGCCAGTCGTTCGCGAGTTCGGACGCCGCACCATTGACGGTGCCGAGTTGTGAAATGGCATAGCCACCGAGGCCGGCCATCAGGACCAGCACGACGACAAAAGAGCCGAAGAGCTTGGTCGCCAGTTTCATGTTTTTAAACATCGCGATTCCTAGAAGTCAAGACTGGCAGCTGCGTCGATTCGCGTAAGCCGGTGTCGTTGAAAATATCGAACATGGGACGGGTATCACCGACGTTCGGCCGTACTCAAAGCGCTAGTGGACAACTGGATTTGCTGCAATAACACGGGTACGTCGAGGATCAAGGCGACTTCACCGCTGCCGAGGATGCTTGAACCACTGATGCCCTTGACCTGCGAGAACATTCTGGACAATGGCTTGATGACGGTTTGCGCCTCACCCATCAACATGTCGACCACGAGGCCGAACTTCTGCCCGGCGTGCTTGACGACAACGATGTTCTGACGCGCCGGCGCGGGCGCCTCGTGCGCCGCGGAGATGTCGAACAGTTCACGCAGCCGGATAAACGGCAGCACCTGGCCGCGCAGATCGGTGTAGTCGCGATCGGTCTCGCCCATGAAGGTCACGCATTCGTCGACCATGTCGAGCGGCACGACGAACACCGCCTTGCCGACACCGACCTGGAAGCCGTTGATGATCGCCAGCGTCAGGGGCAGACGGACCGACACGGTCGTGCCAAGGCCCGGCTGGCTGGTGATCGCAATGCTGCCGCGCAGCGCGGTGATATTGCGCTTGACGACATCCATGCCGACGCCGCGGCCCGACAGGTTCGTGATCTGATCCGCCGTCGAGAAGCCTGGCTCGAAAATCAAGCCGTGGATCTCATCGTCGCTCATGGACCTGCCCGCTTCGACCAGGCCACGCTCGATAGCCTTCGCGAGAATCTTGTCGCGATTCAGGCCACCACCGTCATCACTGACTTCGATAACGATGCTGCCCGAGTCGTGGTACGCATTGAGGGCAACCGTGCCCTGCGCGGGCTTGCCGCGCTCGGCGCGCAATTCGGGAGAGTCGATGCCATGATCCATCGCGTTGCGCACGAGGTGCATCAATGGGTCGCCGATTCGTTCGACGACGGTCTTGTCGAGTTCCGTTTCCTCGCCACTCGTGCGAAGTTCAATGTCCTTGCCGAGTTCGCGCGCCACGTCGTGAACCACTCGTCGGAAACGACCGAAGGTGCCCCCGATCTTGACCATGCGCAACTGGAGCGCACTGTCGCGCACTTCTTCGACGAGATTGACGAGCGTCGAATTGAATTCCTGCAATTCGGCATTGCGCGAGCGGCGTGCAACCAAGTTCGCGCCCGCGGCGGCGGTGATCAGTTCTCCAACCAGATTGATCAGCCGGTCCAGCTTGTCGGCATCGACGCGAACCGACTGGGCTGCCTGGCTCTCAATGGCCTTGGCTTCCTTGACCTGCTTTTGCTTCGCCGCGGCCACCTCGACCACCTGAGGTGCGACTTTGCCCTCCGCGGTAAGGATCGAACCCACGAGATCCGGTGGTTCGCTCAGCCTTTGGGTCTGAAGCGCGAGTTCGAGCTCGCGGGGCGTCACACTGCCGCAGCGGACCAGAATCTCGCCGAGCCGGCTCGGCTCTTCGGGCAGTTGTCCGATCAGCTCGATATAGCGTGCTATCTGACTATGCGGTGGAACGATGTGAATGAGGCAGTCGTCGAGTACAAATTCAAAGACGTTTTCGATGGTCGCTTTATCCGCGTCGCTTTTGAATGCGATCTCAAAACCAAGGTAACAGGCTTCGGCATCGAGCGCATCGAGAACCGGGACGCGATCGGGCAGCGTGACCACATGCTCGATCGTGCCTAGCGTCGCGAGGTAACGGATAAACGACAATGGGTCCATGCCATTTCGCAGCACGTTTTCGCCAAAGCGCAGCGAAATGTGCCAGTGATCGACACCCACCTCAAGGCCCGTATCGGAACCCATGGCGCCGGCACCAAAGCTGGCGCTATCGAAACTCTCAAGTACATCTCCTGCCAACGAGGCGCACGACGCTGCAACGGGTGCTTGCCCTCGATTTGCACCGACTATCGCACCGGCCATGTGTTCGTTCAGACTGGCAACCAGCGCCTCGCCCGCCAAAATCACCTGTGTATCGAGCGGAGCTGCCCCGGAGTCGACAGCATCGATCAGGGTGGCGATATGATCGCCGCAGGCGAGCAGCAACTCGATCAGGTTGTCGCCGAGCGCAATGGCGCCCCCGCGTACCTGGTCTAGCAGACTCTCGGCGACATGCGTGAACGCGACAACGTCGTCCAGACCGAACAATCCGGCCGAGCCTTTGATCGTGTGTGCCGCGCGGAAGATCGCATTGATGCTTTCGTCTGGGTCGTCCTCTTCGGAAACGCGCAGCAGCGCAGCTTCCATCTCAGCGAGGAGTTCCCTGCCCTCGACGATGAAAGTCTGCAATGCCTGGTCGAGGTCCATGCGTTTCTCCCTAAATAAGATCCAAACCCGTCAAGCGGGCGCGCCAAGAAGCGCAGCAAGGCCGAGGGTTTCAAAGACTTCGAGCACGGCCGGGCTATGCCCGACCAGACGCAATTCGCGCTGGGCCGCGCGAGCGCGCTGTTGCGCCGCAATCAGCAACTGCACGCCGGAACTGTCCAACTCGCTGACCTCCGAGAGATCGAGTTCAACGTCGCCGCCCGTTTCAAAGGTCCGTCTGATCGCACTCCACAGCTCGACCGCACGATAGATGGTCATCTCGCCTTCGATGCGTAATACCTGCGCCGGTGCGAATGTCGGGTCGTTCATGGAAGGTCCCTGCAAGAGGTCGTCTTAAACCAGGCTGCCGCTCAATCAGGGCATCACCAGCTTCTGTACCACCGACAACAGTTGCGGCGGGTTGAACGGCTTGAGCATCCACGCCTTTGCGCCTGCGGCCTGGCCCTGGCGCTTCTTTTCGTCCTGCGACTCTGTGGTCAGCATGACGATCGGCGTGAACTTGTAGGCCGGGAGTTCCTTGACGGCTTTGACGAGCGCGATGCCATCCATATTCGGCATATTGACGTCGCTGATGATCAGATGAACCTTCTGGCCTGTGAGCTTCTTCAACGCGTCGACGCCGTCGCAGCCTTCGATCACGTCGTAACCCGCGCCACGCAGCGAAATGCTGACAACCTGGCGCAGGGAAGCGGAATCGTCGACGATCATGATGGTCTTGGCCATGCTGTTACCCCGTTACTCGTAGTCGAGTCTTGCTCAAAAAAACGTGACTTCTTCCACCGCGCTCATGCGTGTCGCCGGCTTCGCCGCAGCCCCCGTGCCGTGCGTTGCGCGTTCGTCGTCCATGGCGTAGCTGCTATGCAGTTCCGCGAGGAGGGCGGCCGTATCGACGGGCACCAGGTCACCGGACGCCACGAACTGCTGGCGGCTGTCGGCGAGCAGTTCAGGCAACCGCTCGATGTTGTGGCGCACGTGGGTCATGCGTTGACTCACGCGGTCCTGGAATTGCAGTTGAATCAGGGCGTCGACAATTTCCGCCTGAATGCCGATGCTCTCCTGCTTGAGCACGCTGGCCGAGGTCTCGAGTTCATGCGTGACCTTGCGGAAAGTTTCGAGCACGCCCGTGATGGCCGCTTCGGAAGCGACCGCCGAGCTTTCTTCGCGACGCGCCGACGCATCGGCCGCCTGCCTGGCCGCCTCGATCGCAGCGCTGATAGTTTCGACTTTCTGGGCCATGCGCGTGCCGGTCTCGCCCGACATCGCGGACAACTTGCGGACTTCCTGGGCGAGCACGCCGAAGCTGCGTCCGCCCTCGCCCGCATGGGCGGCTTCGATCGCCGCGTTGATCGCGAGCAAGTTAGTCTGTGCCGCAATATTCGCGACTTCGGCTGCCATCGACTGCAACTCGTCGATAAAGCGGCTGAGGCTCTGGACTTCCTGGGTCATCGCGCGATTGCTGGCCATCGCTTCGCTGAGGGAGTCCAGTACACCGCGCAATTCGCGTGTACTTTCCTCGAATACATTTGCGAGACCCTGATCCGTGCCATGCACAGAGGACTTCAAAGCCTGGTCGAGCCGGTCGACAATGCTCGCAAAACGCTGCGTCAATGCGGCGACGGCCACTTCCATCTGGGCCCGCGAACTTTCGATATGGGCGCTCCAGACTGGCAACACGTCGCGGCCGAACTGCTCGGTACTCGCAACGAAGGTGTCGAGCTCATCGTCGCCGATCGTTCGGCGACGCACGCGCGAACGGTCGGTCACCGCGCCGGCCGCGACCAGTGCCGCTGCGGCAAGCGCGCTGCTGATCGACCAGTGCCAATCCCCGGCTCCCCACATGCCGATCGCGCCGGCAACGCCCAGCGACAAGCCATACCACTGCGTGCGGGTCTTACTGGGGCTTTTCTGAAGCGATCGGGCGAGGTTCATAAGCCGCTTTAACGTGTTAACAATGTTTCAGACGCTACAAACACGTTTTCGGCGGGCTTACAGGGAACTTGATAGACAGGCAAAAAAATGTGCACTCGCGTGCACATGAAAAGGCAGTCCCATCGGGACGCCTGGAGGAGACAAACGGGCAGAGACCGGCACGCCGGCTTGATCAGATGAAACTTGCTACCGTGTTTGCGAGCGGCTGTTGCTACCTTCGCCAACACGATATAAGATCATCATACAACTTTGCCATCTCTCTCGCTCACCCGACGAAAAAGCATGGTAATCGCCGGATCGAGACATCCGGCCCGAACCCAGTTCATGACGATGACGTCTGCTTCCGCCCTGCTTGGCTGTATTGCCGACGATTTCACTGGCGCCACCGATCTTGCCAATATGCTGGTCCGCGGCGGTATGCGAACCGTGCAGACGATCGGCGTTCCCCGAGGGCCGCTCGACGCGCCCGTCCAGGCCATCGTAGTCGCCCTGAAATCGCGCACGGCGCCCCGCGAACTCGCGGTCGCCGAATCGCTCGCGGCGCTTGAATGGCTGCGCGCAAGGGGATGCCGGCAGTTTTACTTCAAATACTGCTCGACATTTGACTCCACCGACGACGGCAATATCGGGCCGGTTGCCGAGGCGCTGATGGCCGCGCTCGGCACCGACTTTGCGATTGCCTGCCCCGCCTTCCCGGAGGCCGGCCGCACGGTGTACCGCGGAAACCTGTTTGTGGGCGACCTGCTGCTCAACGAATCGGGCATGCAAAACCATCCCCTCACGCCGATGACCGATGCCAACCTCGTCCGTGTGTTACAGAAGCAGACTCGCACGCGGGTCGGCCTGCTGCGCTACGACACGGTCCAAAAAGGCCCTGAGGCGATCGCGAAGGCACGGTCGGCACTGATCGGACAGAAGGTGGGGCTGGCGATCGCCGATGCCATCTCTGACGACGACCTCTATGCGCTCGGCACAGCCTGCGCGGACGACCTGCTGCTCACCGGTGGCTCCGGCCTCGCCATTGGCCTGCCGCGCAATTTCGCACGGGCAGGCTTGCTGCCTGAGGCTGCCCATGCCGAGGCGCTGCCCGTGATCGACGGGATGTCGGTCGTCCTGTCCGGCAGTTGCTCACGGGCGACCAACGCGCAAGTGGCGCACTGGCGCGACGCCGGACGTCCCGCATTCAGGATCGACCCGCTCGCGCTGGCCTCGGGTCAAGCTGTGGTGGACGAGGCACTGGCCTTCGCCTCGCAACATCTGGCTCACGAACCCGTGCTGATCTACGCGACCAGCAGCCCCGATGAAGTCGTCGCCATCCAGAACAAGCTCGGCACCGCGGCCTCCGGCGCCCTCGTCGAAGATGCGCTTGCCTCACTCGCTTTACGGTTGCGCGATGAAGGCGTGCGCCGCTTCGTGGTGGCCGGTGGTGAGACATCGGGCGCCGTCGTCCAGGCACTCGATGTCGGCGCCTTGCAGATCGGCCCTCAGATCGATCCTGGCGTGCCCTGGACTGCGTCGCTCGGCAGCGAGCCGCTTGCGCTGGCGTTGAAGTCGGGTAATTTCGGCGCGACGGATTTCTTCAGCAAGGCGCTCGCGGTGCTCGAGGAGGCGCGCTCATGAGCGCGCGCCTGTCGCCGCGCAGGGCGGCCGAGAACGCACTGCGCGAAGAAATCGCGCAGACCGGTGCCGATCTCTACCGGCGCCGCTATACCGTCGGCTCGGCCGGCAACATCAGCGCCCGTCTCGAAGACGGCTGGCTGATTACGCCGACCGACGCCTGCCTCGGTCATCTCGATCCGACCGCCATCGCCAAGGTCGATCTCGCCGGGCAGTGGGTCAGCGGCGAAAAGCCTTCGAAAACGCTCGCGCTGCACCGGGCCGTCTATGACCATCACCCCTCAATGCATGGCGTCGTGCATACGCATTCGACTCACCTCGTCGCGCTGACCCTGGCGGGTGTCTGGCGCGAAGACGATGTGCTACCGCCGATCTCGCCGTACTACGTGATGAAAGTCGGGCATATCCCGCTGATTCCGTACTGCCGTCCCGGTGATCCGTCGGTGGCCGAGCGCGTCAAGGCCTTGGCGGGCGAGGTGCGTGGTGTGTTGCTTGAACGGCTCGGCCCGGTCATGTGGGGCGCCAGCGTCTCGCAAGCAGCCTGGGCCATCGAAGAGTTCGAGGAAACCGCTCAGCTCTGGCTGATGACAAATCCTCGCCCTGAGCCATTAAGCGACGCGCAGATCGACGAACTTCGCACCGTATTCGGAGCGCGCTGGTGAGCCTGGCGCCTTCGCTCTCTTTCACTTTTTGCCGTTGACGCCTTCATGCCACGATTTGCCGCCAATCTTTCGATGATGTACCAGGAGCATGCGTTTCTCGACCGCTTCGGCGCAGCCGCGCGAGACGGTTTCAAGGGTGTCGAATATCTGTTTCCGTATGAGTTCGAAGCGGAAGTGCTCGCTGCGCGCTTGCGCGAACACGGCCTTCAGCAGGTGTTGTTCAATGGGCCGCCCGGCGACTGGGCCAAGGGCGAACGCGGGCTTGCGGCGCTCCCCGGGCGCGAAGACGAGTTCAAGCGCAGCGTTGCCACGGCAATCGCCTATGCGCAGGTGCTAGGCAACGACCGGATCCACTTGATGGCGGGCAACATCGGCGCAGGCGACGATCGCGCGGCGTTTCGAGCAGTCTATATTCGCAACCTTGCGTTTGCTGCAAAAGAAGCCGTGGCGCACGGGCTCACGATCGTGATCGAGCCGATCAACACCCGCAATATGCCAGGTTATTTTCTGAACCGGCAGGACGAGGCGCACGCGATCTGCCGCGAAGTCGGCGCCGCGAACCTCAAGGTCCAGTTCGATCTGTATCACTGCCAAATCGTCGAGGGTGACCTCGCGATGAAGCTCAAACAAACGATGCCCAACGTCGGCCATATTCAGATTGCGAGCGTGCCTGACCGGCACGAACCCGACGAAGGCGAAGTCAATTACCCGTACCTGCTCAAGCTGATCGATACGCTCGGTTACGAAGGCTGGATCGGATGCGAATACGTTCCGCGTGGCAACACGTCGGAAGGACTCGGCTGGCTCAAGGAATGGCTGTAGCAGACGTTCGAAGAAACGTCGCCTGGCTACACGCATGACCCACCCCAGTGCGCGCCAGATCAGCGGCGCCGCAGCCGGTGGCGAAGGAATCTGTGCAGAGTCGTCAATGCGCCCTGCACTCGCAAGCGAAATGCAACGACGCATTGATCAACTGGATCAAGGAGACACGCGATGTGGTTCGCCGGACAAATCGAGCTGCTATCGCTGATCGAACGCAATTGCCTTGACGAGGCGCTGCCCGCCTTCAGCGACCACAGAACCGTTCGCAGGAACACCATCGTCTACACGCCGGACGACCCCAGCAACTACGTCTACCTGCTCAAGAGCGGCAGCGTGCGGCTGTATCGTCTGACCGAAGACGGTCAGGAGATCACCCTGTCGTTCATCAAGCCCGGCATGATTTTCGGGGATGGCGACGTGCTCAACGAGGCCAAGTATTCGCATCATGCGCAAACGCTCGGCCCCAGTCTCATCTGCTATGTGCGACGCGCGGATTTCAGGGACCTGCTGAACCGCTACGAGGTGATCAACCAGTTCATCCTGACCAGCCACTACCGGCGCTGGAAGGAAGCCCAGCAACTGATCGAGAACCTGTCTCTGCACGACGTGCGCAAACGCCTTACCAATATTTTCGTGATGCTTGCCAGCCAGATCGGCTGCGAATTCAGCCACCGGGGCGACGCCGACGCGGTGCTGATCGACCTGTCGATTCCGCAGGACAAGCTGGCCGAGTTTATCGGCACCTCGCGTGAGTCGGTCAACCGGCATTTGAAAGATCTCAAGGCGGAAGGCCTCGTCGATATCCACGAGCGCAAGGTTGTACTCACGCGCAGTTTTGTCGCGCGCTACCTGCCCGCGCTCGTCAAACCGCCCGCCGTCGGTGCCTTTCTGCCGGCCCGGCCCCTCGCTGAACGAAACGGGCCGGGCTTCAAGATCAAAGCGCCGCTAGCGCGCGCTTGACCGCTTCGACGCCGCTGCGCGGGCTCGACAAGACGGGCACCCGGGTCTTTCCAAGCGCGGGGACGAGACGCGCCATCGACACCTGCGCGAGCACCACCACGTCGACCTCTTCGACGAGATCCATGATGGTCTTCTTGAGAATCGCGTCGTGACTTTCGGCATTACCCGCGAGCAATGCGTCGAATGCGCCTTCGGCAATCCGCTCGACCACGGTCACCTCACGGCCATTCTCTAGCGCTTTTTTGCGGATCAGCCGCGTGGTCGGTTCGAGCGTCGTCTTGACAGTCGCCACCACGCCGATGCGCGAACCGATCCGGCTCGCTTCCTCGGCCATCGATTCATCGACCTTGACGATCGGCGTGCGAATCATGTCGCGCAGTAGATCGGTCGCCTCACCTACCGACGAACACGCATTGAGAATAATGTCGGCGCCCATTGCTTGCGCATTCGACATATAGCTGAAGAGCCGGCTCGTGACTTCAGGCGTCAGGTGGCCGGCCGTGCGAACGTCATTGAGCAGGCTGTCGTCGACGATATTGATGATGCGGGCATCCGCCATCACTTCCTTGAACTGGTCCTTGATCGGCTGCACCGTCACGGGCCCCGTATGCACTACGACAATCGTGGTCATCTTTTACTGCTCCAGTAAATAACGTTGAATCCGGACCGGCGAGGGTCCAGGTATAGGTCCAAAGAGAAGTCCACCCTCCCCCGGCTAGGCGGTCGCGGCAGCCATCACGCGTTCCTGCGTAGCCTCTTCACGCGACAATTCGCCGTTGATGCGGCCTTCGCGTACGACCAGGATGCGGTCGCTGACGGCCAGCACCTCAAGCAGATCGGAAGAGATCACGACAATCGCGATGCCCTGTGCAGCCAGGCGCGCAAGCAGGGCATGTACTTCGGATTTTGCACCGATATCGATACCGCGCGTCGGCTCGTCGACGATCAGCACCTGCGGATGGCGAGCCACCCACTTCGCGATCACCACCTTTTGCTGGTTGCCACCGCTGAGATTCACCACCTTCTGTTCGAGCGTCGGTGTCTTCACGCCAAGCGTGTTGACATATTCGCGGCATCGTTCATCTTCGGCGCCGCGGCGGATAAACTGAAACGGTGAATACTGTTCCAGATGGGTGAGAGAGAAATTTTCACGCACGCTCATCCCCAGGACGAGACCTTGTGCCTTGCGATCTTCCGTGACAAAGCCGATGCCTCGTGCAATCGCATCATGCGGATCGCGGATTGCGACGGGTTTGCCATCGATCAGGATCTGCCCCGTGTAGGGCCGCATGCCGAAGATCATTTCGACGATTTCGGTGCGACCCGACCCGACCAGCCCCGCGATACCGAGAATCTCGCCGCGGTGCAGCTTGAAATTGATGTCGCGGATGCGTGCGTCGGCAGCCAGAACGGGCCGCATCGCGAGATCGCGGACTTCGAGCACGACCTCGCTCGTCGCATGGGAGACAGGCGTCGCATACAACTCGCTAAGCTCGCGATCGACCATCTCGCGCACCAGTAACTCGCGCGTCATCTCGCTGATATCGTGCGTACCCACGGTAGAACCGTCGCGCAACACGACTACCCGGTCAGCCAGTTCAAACACCTCTTCAAGCCGGTGTGAGATATAGACAATGCCGATATTCTGCTTGCGCAGCCGCTTGATCATTTCGAGCAGGGTGCGCGTTTCGTGGTGACTCAGGGACGCCGACGGCTCGTCCATGATGATGACTTTCGACTGATACGAGATGGCCTTGGCAATCTCGATCATCTGTTTCTGCCCGACGCTCAGATCGCTGACCCGTGCAGCCGGATCGATCTTCATATCCAGCGTCTCGAGCACGGCGCGCGCTTCGTCGTTCATGCGGCGCGTGTCGAGCAGACCGAAGCGGCCGACCGGCTCTTTCGCGAGAAAGATGTTTTCAGCGACCGACAGGTTTTCGACTACCGACAGCTCCTGATAGATGATCCCGATGCCGAGTTCGCGAGCGTGGTTATTGCTGCGTAACTCGAGCGCCTGCCCCTCGATCAGGATGCTGCCGCCGGCGTCATGTGCGAGCACGCCGGTGAGGATCTTCATCAACGTACTCTTGCCGGCGCCATTTTCCCCGGCCAGGGCAAGCACTTCGCCCCGGAAAACTTGCAGGTTCACGTGATCGAGCGCCTTGACACCCGGAAAAGTCTTGGAGATATCGCGCATCTCCAGAAAAGGCACCCTGGCTGCTGCGTTCACGTGTTCCTGCATGGTCTGCCCGTCGCTTGTCTGGCCTGCGTTCTAATTCGGCTGCTGCTTGTTGCGTGCTTACTTCACGCTTATTTCGTATAGCTGCCGAGGTTGTCCTTCGTCACTACGGTCACGCCCGTGTCGACATCCTTTGCCTCGGTTTCCGTACCCTGGATCTGTGCGACCAGATGCTCGACCGCCAGACGGCCCATGGTGACGGGACGCTGGACCATGATGCCCTGAATCGTGCCGTCCTTGACACCCTTGACCGTGTCCGGCAGGTCATCGAAGGCCAGCACTTCAAGCTTGCCCTTCTTCTCGCCGAACTCCTTCGTGTCGAGCACCTTCGCCACGGCCGGGCCACCGACCTGGCTCACACCAAAGATACCCTTGAGGTTCGGATGGGCGCGCAGTGTCGTTTCCGTCACCGAGACGCCCTTCGCGAGATCGTCATCCGTTCCCTGCGTCTCGACGATCTGAATGCCCGGGTACTTCGCGAGGCCCTTCTTGATGCCCGAGATCCGCTCGTTGAGGTTCACTGCACCGAGCTGACCCGTAATGATCGCAACCTCGCCCTTGCCGCCGATGGCCTTACCCATGGTCTCCGCCATCGTTTCGCCAGCGGCTTCATTGCTGGTCCCGATGTACATCGAGCGACCGCTCTTGGGCGAATCCGAATCGTACGTCAGCACCTTGATACCCGCCTTTTCGGCACGCTTCATCACGCTCTCGACGGACTTCGGCTCGTTGACCGAAATCGCGATCCCGTCGACGTGCTTCGAAATCAGGTCTTCGATAATCTGCACCTGCGTCGAACCCTGAGTGTTCTGCGGTACGACCCACTGGTATTTGATGCCCAGCTTGTCGGAGGCTGCTTTCGCCCCATTGTTGCAATCGTCGAAAAACGGCACGGCGACCTTCGGGATCACCGCCACCGAAATATCCTTGACGTCCTTGGCCAATGCATTGGCGCTGGTGGCCAGCGAGATCGCTGCAGCACCGGCTGCGAGGGCGAAGTTAAAACTTTTCATGTCGTCTCCTTGTGGCTCGTTCTGATATAGAAAAAGTGAAACAGGCTCGCGTATTCACACATATGTCGCTCTTCAACGGCAACCGGGCAGCCCTCAACGCCCCCTGCGTCGAATGCGCCAGATATCGATGCTCACGGCGATCAGGATCACGCAGCCGGTGATTGCCTGCTGTGCGTAGGTGTTGATATTGAGGAGCACCACGCCGTTCGAGATGATGCCGGCGAGCGCCGCTCCGATGATCGCTCCCTCGACGCTGCCTGCCCCACCCGACAGACTGGCCCCGCCAATCGCTGCGGCAGCGATCACGTCGAGTTCGGCGCCGAAGCCTGAAGCGGGTTCTGCCGAGACAAAACGCGAGAAACTGATGATCCCGGCAAGCGAGGCGATCAGCCCCGAGATCGCGTAGACGATGAACTTGACACGGTGCGTGCGCACCCCACTCAAACGCGCGGCCACTTCATTGCCCCCCGTCGCATAGACGTGCCGCCCGAAACGCGTACGTCGCATCAGCACCGCGAAGCAGATGGTCATCACGATCATGATGACGACCGGAAACGGCACCAGGCCGATGTAGCCCTGCCCGATAAATGCAAAGCTGTCCGGAATGTCAGGGGTAACGGGCACACCTTTGGTAATGATGTACATCAGCCCGCGGCCGATACTCAGCGTACCGAGCGTCGCGATAAACGGCGGCAGTTCGACGCGCGTGATCAGGAAGCCGTTGAAACCGCCGACCACGAGACCCACGGCGAGGCCGCAGAGCATCGACGGAACCATGCCCCAGCCATGTTGGAAGGCCAGCGCCGTCATCAGCGACGAGAGCCCCATGACCGAGCCGACCGACAGGTCGATGCCGCCCGTGATGATCACCAGCATCATGCCGATCGACATGATGGCGATCAGCGAGAATGAGCGGAACACGCCCATCAGATTGTCGGTGGTCAGGAAATACGGCGAAAAGAAACTGATCAGGATACCGACCAGAATCAGCACCGAGAGGATGTTGAGCTCGCGGATCCTGAGCCAACCACGCAGCGAATTTGACAGCGAAGACTGCGTGTGGGGTGGGTCCTTCTTCGATGAAAGCGCGCTCAACGGATGTCTCCTGACCGGATGTTGTGGACCGGAATCGCTCCACCGGCTTTCAACGATCATAGGCTGGTCCGCTCTATGAATCTGTGACGGCCGTCATACAAACGTATCGGGGTTGTCCCCGGGGTCGCGCGAGCACCCAGCCGCGATTGAGGCTATGACGCCTGTCACAGAACTTGTCTGCATAAAGGGCTAGGATGGAGACAGCTCAGACAACTGATCTGAATATTTTGATGAATCTAGGAGTGAGACGCATGACCAAGCGAGTGATTGTGACGGGCGGCAGCGGCCTGGCAGGCAAGTGGGTCGTCGAAGACCTGGTGGCCCATGGCTATGAAGTGCTCAACGTCGATCGTGTGCCGATGGCCAAAGGCACCGCACGCACGCTGCTGACGGATCTGACCGATGCAGGCCAGGTGTTCAACGCACTGGCTTCCAGCGTGAAAATGCGCGAATTCGACAACGATATCGAACCGAAGCCGATCGACGCCGTGGTGCACTTCGCCGCAATTCCGCGAATTTTCACAACGACTGACAACGAAGTATTCCGCATCAACGTAATGGGCACGTACAACGTGCTCGACGCGGCGTCGAAGCTGGGCATCAAGAAGGTGATTCTGGCCTCGAGCGAAACCACCTACGGCACGGTGTTTGCGCACCGGCATCGCGATCCGGTCTACTTCCCGCTCGATGAGGACTACCCGGTCGACCCGATGGATAGCTATGCGACGTCGAAGGTCATTAACGAAGTGACCGCCAAGGCGTTTCATCGCCGTACGGGCATGGATATCTACTGCTTCCGGATCGGCAATGTGCTCGACCCGGTCGATTACGAGAAGTTTGCGACCTGGAACGCCGATCCGTCGCTGCGCAAGCGGATCACGTGGAGCTATATCGACGGCCGCGATCTGGCGACGGCCTGCCGCCTGGGCATCGAGAAAGACGGCCTCGGCTTCGAGGTCATGAATGTCGCGGCGGACGATGTGTCTTCCGACCTGCCGACGGCAGAATTGATCAAGCGCTTCTATCCGAACGTGCCCGTCAAGAAGGCGATGGGTGAGTTCGAAACGATCCTGAGCAACGAGAAGCTCAAGCGCCTGCTGGGCTGGAAGCAAGCCTACAAGTGGCGCGAGCAGGTCAAGAAGTAAGGCGACTCATCGAAACCCGCTCATGCGGTCCGGTAGACGGACCGCATGAGTCTTCACTAACTCAATTCGGTCGAGGCGGGACAGCGCTCATAGAAGGCATGCGTTGCAAGCGGGTGAGGCTTGAGCCATCGGCCACCCCACCACCGACATCACAGCGGCCTCAGGGCTTTGACGCAGGCAGTTCAATGCCCGGAAAGATCTTGATGACCGCCGAATCGTCTTCTCCGCCATGCCCCGCCGATGAGGCCATCATGAACATCTGATGCGCGGCAGCCGAGAGGGGCAAAGGGAACTTAGTGCGACGCGCGGTATCGAGCACGAGACCGAGATCCTTGACGAAAATATCGACGGCCGACAGTGGCGTATAGTCGCCCGCCAGGATATGCGGCACGCGGTTCTCGAACATCCACGAATTGCCCGCGCTATGGGTAATCACCTCATGCAGTGCGTTAGGGTCGACGCCTTCCCGCAAGCCCAGCGCCATGGCCTCCGCTGCTGCCGCGATATGTACGCCGGCCAGTAGCTGATTGATGATCTTGACCTTCGAGCCGATGCCGTGCGCATCGCCAAGCCGGTAGACCTTGCCCGCAATCGCTTCGAGCACAGGCTCGCAAAGCGCGTAAGCGGCCGCCGGCCCCGAACTCATGACGGTCATTTCACCTGAAGCCGCACGGGTGGCACCGCCTGAGACCGGCGCATCGAGCATCAGTATGCCCGCTGCCTCGAGGCGTTTCGCGAATGAGATCGCCGCATCGGGCGAAACCGTGGCGCTCGCGATCACGAGACTACCCGGCTTCATCGCGGCCACTGCGCCGTGCTCACCGAACAACACGGTTTCGGTCTGCGCGGCATTGACCACGAGCGTCAACACGATGTCCGAACGTCGCCCCAGTTCGGCGGGCGTCTCGCAGGCAACACCGCCCTCAAGTGCAAACGTACGCAGCACTTCGGGCCGGATATCGCAGGCGTGCACCGTGAAGCCCGCACGCAAAAGGGAACGCGCGACACCCAAGCCCATCGCGCCGAGACCGATCACACCTACGTTTTTGCTGGACATAACTTTCCCGTGATTTGAACCAGGATGAGCGGCTTCTCGTCGGGTTTCGTGTATCAGGACTGTCGATGAGACAGCGCGACCCTTATTGCCTGGCCTCGACGAGGCGCCGCGCGGCATTGACCATATGCGTCTGCGCGGCAAGCCGTGCAGACGCGGATTCACCCGCGCGCACCGCGGCGACGATGGCCGCATGTTCTTCGCGCACCTGCCGCGAAAAGTCTTCACGCGTCGCTTCGTTGTGACGGGTGACGATCATCGCGGCTTCGAGATACTGATGCAGAAACGTCAGTGTCTTGAGGAAATAGGGATTGCCGGTGGCTTCGGCGATGGCGCGGTGAAACGCGACATCTTCGGCCACACCGTTTGCGCCTGCCGCCACGGCTGTGTCGATGCGGGCCAGGGCGTCGTCAATCGCCTGCATCTGTACGTCGTTACGGCGCAGGGCGGCCTGCGCGGCGACTTCCGCCTCGATTGCGCGTCGTAGTTCAAGAATCTGCGGGACCGCATCGGTGCCGATCGCTTCCGCATAATCGATGCGCAACGGCCGCGCGACGCTGCCTGCCGTGACGAACATGCCGCTACCCTGGCGTGATTCGATCACGCCTTCATTGCGCAACCGCGAGACGGCCTCGCGAATCACCGTGCGGCTCACCCCGAATGCTTCGGCGAGCGCGGCTTCGGTCGGCAGCTTGATTCCCTTCGCGAACACGCCCTTGTCGATTTGCGCGAGCAGCTTCGCCGCGACACTATCGCTCATCGTGTGGACAGGGATCTTTTCAAACATGGACGACACGCACCTTCGGGTTATCTGGTCATAATATAACTTATGTGAAGGGCAGCGGATAGGCGCGTATCGCCTGATTATCGTGACTTCAGTTTATTTAAATCCGGCTTGTGCAACCGGGTGTGACGGCCGTCACACCCGTACTGATTTCAGCGATGCGAGCCGCTTTGCGCGAGCAGCGCACGGCAATGCAGGGCGATTTGTCGTTCCTCGGCTGCGGGAATCACTTTGATGTTCGCGTGGGCGTCTCCCGACGCCTGCAAACCGAAACATTGAAGACCTTCAGTGATTGCATCGCGAACCACATCACTGTGCTCGCCGATCCCGCCTGTGAATACCAACAGATCGACCCCCCCCATCAATGCGCCGTAGGCACCGATCTGCTTGCGCACATCGGTGCAAAACACGTCGATCGCCAAGGCGGCGTCCTGATCGCCTGCATCCCGCCGTTCCAGTAATTTCTGCATATCGGCGCTCTGCCCCGCGAGGGCGAGCACACCGCACTCATGATTAAGCATCTTCTCGAGCGCATCCGCATCCAGGGAGGCGGAACGCATCAGAAACAGCACCACCCCCGGGTCGAGATCGCCGCTCCGGGTCCCCATGGGCACGCCACCAGTCGGGGTGAACCCCATCGAGGTGTCGATCGAGCGACCGTCACGGACCGCACACACGCTCGAACCGCTGCCTAGATGCGCAAATACCGCGCGGGAAGGCAGTGCGTCGCCAAGCGCGCTCACCAGCGATTCGTATGAAAGGCCGTGAAAACCGTAGCGAATCACCCCTTCATCCCGATAGCGCCGGGGCACCGGCAAAGTGAAGGCACGCGCAGGCAAGGTCCGATGGAAGGCCGTATCGAAGCAGGCAAACTGGGGGACCCCGGCAAACGTCTGCCCGGCCTGACGGACGAGTTCGAGCGACTGTGGAATATGCAGGGGCGCGAAATGCGTGGCGTCCTCCAGTTGTTTAAGCACCTCGGGCGTCATGCGCTGGTGCTCGCGTAGATGCGGGCCGCCGTGAACAATCCGGTGACCCACCGCAACCGGCATTTGACGGACGTATTGACGTAGCACGCGTGCAATTTCGCGCAGCGCGTCACCTTGCGAGCCCATGCCGGTCTGCTCGGTGATATCGACCTTGCGATCGGCCGAGCGGATTTTCAGGCTCGCTGACGATTCGCCGATGTCGCTGGCGCCCCCCGAAAAGAGCGTCTCCTCTGAGCCGCCTTGTCGAGCGAAGACACCAAACTTGAGTGACGACGACCCGCTGTTCAAGACAAGAATCAAATCGGACCCCGCAGCGAGGCCCGAGCCGGTGTCACCCTCCTCGCCCGATATCTTCCGATTCGTGTTCGGTTCGTTCATGCGTGGCCTTTGCCCCATGTCCACTGCATGATCTCCTCGCGATCCGTGCCTTCAGCATAGGCATAGTTGACGCTTTCCACGATCTGGTCCTTGAGCCACTCCTTCACATGCGCCCCTATGGTCTGTAGCGCCGGAACACGGTCGATCGCATCTATCGCGAGGTTGAAGCGGTCGACTCGATTGATGATGGCTAGTTCAAGCGGGGTGTTGATGCTGCCCTTCTCCCGATACCCGTGCACATGGAAGTTGTCGTGATTCGCCCGGTTGTAAACGAACTTGTGCACCAGTGTCGGGTACGCATGGAAGTTGAAGATCACCGGCTTGTCGCGCGTGAACAGTGAATCGAAGTCGCGATCCGACAGGCCGTGCGGATGATCCGTTGCGGGCATCAGGCGGAACAGGTCGACGACATTGACAAAACGGACCTTCAGCTCGGGAAAATGCGTCTTGAGAATCTCGACTGCGGCGAGCGCTTCCATCGTCGGGATATCGCCCGCACTGGCCATGACAAGGTCAGGCATTTCACCATTGTCGGTGGAAGCCCATTCCCAGATGCCGATCCCCTTCGTGCAGTGAATCGCGGCCGATTCCTTGTCGAGATACTGAAGATGCGGCTGCTTGTCGGCGACAATCACATTCACATAGTCACGCGAACGCAGGCAGTGATCCGCGACGCTCAGCAGACAATTTGCATCTGGCGGCAAGTAGATTCGCACGACATCCGGGTTCTTGTTGGTGACGATATCGAGAAAGCCCGGGTCCTGATGGGTAAAGCCGTTGTGGTCCTGACGCCAGACCAGTGAGGTAATCAGGATATTGAGCGACGGGATCGGTGCGCGCCAGCCGAGTTCGTTCTTCGACTTCTCCAGCCACTTCGCGTGCTGGTTGAACATCGAGTCGATCACGTGAACGAAGGCTTCGTATGTGGCGAACAGCCCATGGCGCCCGGTCAGCGTGTAGCCCTCGAGCCAGCCTTCGAGTGTATGTTCGCTGAGCATCTCCATCACGCGGCCGTCAGCGGCGAGATCGCCCCCATCGTCATCGCTTGGAACAGTCTGGGCGAGCCATGTTTTCTTCGAGGCCGCATAGATGCCCGTGAGCTTGTTGCTCGCGGCCTCGTCGGGGCTGAAGACGCGGAACTGCGTCATATTGCGTTTCATCACATCGCGCAGGAAGGTGGCCAGCACCTCCGTCGGCGACTGATACGCTCCGCCCGGCGACTTAACCTCGACCGCATAGTCGCCGAAGGTCGGCAAGTCGAGTGCTTCGCGCAACAAGCCCCCATTCGCGTGGGGATTCGCACTAATGCGCCGATCGCCCTCGGGGGCGAGCTCGCGCAGTTCCGGCACCAGCCGGCCCGATTCGTCGAATAGTTCTTCGGGCTTGTAGCTGCGCAACCAGGACTCGATGATTTTCAGGTGAGCCTTGTTGGTTGACGGATCGAGCACTGGTACCTGATGCGCGCGCCAGCTGCCTTCGATCTGATGACCGTCGACCATCCCGGGGCCGGTCCACCCCTTGGGCGAACGCAGCACGATCATCGGCCAGCGCGGCCGTGTTGTATCGCCCGTCGAGCGGGCATGTTGCTGGATCGCCTTGATTTCACCGATGCAGGCTTCAACGGTCTTCGCCATCGCCTGGTGCATCAGCTCAGGCTCATGTCCCTCGACAAAGTGCGCCTTGTAGCCGTAGCCGGTGAACAGTGCTTCGAGCTCCTCCTGAGGAATGCGCGAGAGGATCGTGGGGTTCGCGATTTTGTAGCCATTCAAGTGAAGGATCGGCAACACCGCGCCATCGCGGATCGGGTTCAGGAATTTGTTCGAATGCCACGACGTCGCCAGCGGTCCCGTCTCCGCCTCGCCATCGCCGACCATTACGGCCACGATCAGGTCAGGGTTGTCGAACGCAGCGCCAAAGCCATGAGAAATGCTATAGCCCAGCTCGCCGCCCTCATGGATCGAGCCCGGTGTCTCAGGTGTGCAATGCGAGCCTATTCCGCCAGGAAACGAGAACTGCCGGAAGAACCGCAACATGCCTTGTTCGTTCTGCCCCCGGTCCGGATAGATCTGCGAGTAGTGGCCTTCGAGGTAGGAGTGGGCAAGCGTCGCCGGTGCACCGTGACCGGGACCTGCGATGTACATCACGTTCAGATCGTGCCGACGGATCGCGCGGCTCAAGTGAACCAGAGTGAATGACTGACCGGGGTCGGAGCCCCAGTGACCCAGCAAGCGCCGCTTGAAGTGCTCAGGTTTGAGCGGTTCGCGCAGCAGGGGGTTGTCCCGTAAGTAGATCATGCCTGCGGCGAGGTAATTGCACGCGCTCCAGAATGCATTGAGCTTGCGAAGTTCGTCCGCGTCCAGTACTGCGTCTTGCCCGGTTTCCATTCCCATCAGTGCTGCTCCTATGGTGGTGGTGCTTGACTTTTTTCGACGTCCGATTGAAGGCCAGTGTACGCCCGGAGCGCCTGAGGGCGGTGACGAACGTGTGACGCGCGACGCCTGGATTGCGCCGGTGTCGATCACCACCTTTCCGGCCACCGGCCGCACTCAGCGCTCGTATCACTTTCGCCATGCAGCTTCGAGACACACCTTCGAAACGGAAAACCGCCGCCTCGTAGCGCGCAAATGCTGTGCCACATTTGCAAAGGGTTGCAACAAATACGACGCCACGCCGACCGGCTTCGCGTAAAAGCCCCATCCGGACACGCTAGCCCGACACTTTCACCAGGCATGCCGATTGCGAGCCTGAACCCCGGTTCTGTCGCACTGCTCGGCGCTGCGGGGCGACATCCCCGAAGTCGTCAGCCCTTCGTCAACGCGCCTCCTGAGCATTCAGGCGGCCCCGCTTTCGATCACTCACTACACAATGAAGCACAACACCCTGTCTCTCAGCCGACGGCTGCTGGCTGTCTGCGCACTGGCCGTGATCCTCGGTGGATGTGTAACCGCGGGCCCTACGCGCTTGCGCGCCGACCAGGTCGCTTACGAACGAGCCCTCGGCGATGCGAAGAAGCGCGAGATGCTCGCGACCATCATTGGTCTGCGCTTTGGCGACTCGCCTTCGTTCGTCAACGTCAGCCAGATCATCGCGGCATACAACTTCGACGCAAGCGGCGGTCCGATTCTGAACCTGAGCTCCGGCGCAACCCCGAGCTTTGCCCAGGCGAACGCCACCGTGACATACGCCAATCACCCGACCTTTACCTTCACGCCCGTGACTGGCGACGCGTATGCGACCGCCTATATCCGTCCCTTGCCCGCCACCCTGGTTCTGCCACTCGCAGAGAGCGGTATGCCAATCGATCTGCTGCTTCGCCTGGCTGTGCAGTCGATCGGCGGCCTGCAGAATGGCACCCCCCTAGGCGGCCCAAATAGCGACGGGACACCTGGTTTTTTTCAACTGCTGCGTGTCCTGCGCAACCTCCAACTTGCCGGCGAACTGACCTTCGATTACAAGGAAGTCGACAAAGTCGCCCAGATTTCAATGACGCTTGGGGGCGCCGACACCGACCAGCCCGCGACTGACAGCGCCGATATCGCAACGGTACGCAAGCTGTTGCATCTCTCCTCGAAGACGCACGTTTATGCGATCTCTTCGACACAAGCGGCGGACGGCGGGGGCACATCCGTCGTCATGGTGACGCGCTCCGTGCTCGGCATTCTGAGCAATCTGGGCGCACAGATTAACGTGCCTGACGACGCGATCCGCAATGGTTCGACCAAACCCACTGTGAAGCTCGTGGGAGGGGAAACGCGGCCGACCGTGATCGTCCACGTAGGCGAAAAGGCCCCGAATGGCGCTTACGTCGCGATGCAATACGGCGAGTCGTATTACTGGATTGAGCGCGACGACTTTGATTCGAAGTACGCGTTTACGGTCGTGCAGAATCTGATCGCACTCGCTGAATCCAACCAGGATGCCAAGACACCGATCGTGACCATTCCTGCGGGTTGAGTCTGCTCGCGTAGTGCGCCGGTACGTCCCTTGCTGTGATCTCCCGACAGCGATTGTTTTTCGGGAGTGGCCATTTTTCGGGAGCGTCTATGCAGCTTGAAGCGACATGGTTTGTTCTGATCGGCTGCCTGCTGATCATCATGGCGCTAGCGCGTGGCGTGATTTCGAACCTCCCGATGACTGGTGCGATGGTCTACCTCGTGGTGGGCTTCATCCTCGGCCCCGGGGTGACCGGCCTGCTCGATCCCGATATCCATGGCAAGACACATGTCGTCGGCATCGTGACCGAGGCCGGTCTGGTCGTCTCTCTGTTTGCCATCGGCATGCACTTGCGCGTGCCACTGACTGACCACCTCTGGCGACTGACCTTGAGGCTGGGCGTCGTCGCCATGCTGTTCACGATCGCGATCATGACGGCCGTCGGCCACTATGTGATCGGCCTGTCGGCGGGCGTCGCCCTCGTGCTCGCGGCGGCTCTTGCGCCGACCGATCCGGTGCTCGCCAATGAACTACGCCCACGCGAGGCGGGCGACGACGAGCCGCTGCGCTTCGCGCTGTCGAGCGAAGGCGGCTGCAACGACGGCGCCGCGTGGCCCTTTCTTCTGCTCGGACTCGCGATCTGCGGCGTCGACAACGCCGCGCAGAAAGATCTCTTCCCCTTCCTGCTGTCAGTCGCATGGGGGATTGCCAGCGGTGTGGCAATCGGCTGGCTGTTCGGCACGGGCGTGGTTGCACTGGTGACGCGCCTGCGCACACGCTTCAAGGAAGCACTCGGACTAGAGGCCTTCTTTGCGCTCGGCCTCATGTCGGCCTGTTACGGCGCCGCGCTGCTGATTCATGGCTATGGCTTTCTCGCCGTCTTCGCGGGCGGTGTCGCACTGCGCCGGCGCGAGCGGGCCTCGACAGGGGCCCGCGTTCCCGCCGAGGCGCTCGAGAGCGTCGAGCACGGCGCACGCGATGAAGCGGCGACCGATCCCGCGCTTGCGCACGCGTATATGGCTGAATCCATGATGTCGTTCGCTGTCGAGATCGAGGGCCTGGTTGAACTCGGGCTGATGCTCGTGATTGGCAGCGTCGTTTCCGCCCATTGGCGCGAGCTGCTCGAATGGCGAGCGCTCGTGCCGGGGCTCCTGTTGTTGTTCGTGGTGCGGCCGTTCAGCGCTTACGCTTCCTTGCTCGGTTCCTCTCTGTCAATCCATCAACGCATGCTCGCCGGCTGGCTCGGCGTGCGGGGCGTCGGCACGTTCTATTACCTGTTGTTCGGCATCGGGCGGGCGCCCGAGGCCATGCTTGATCCGATCGCTGCGCCGGTGCTGGCCACCATCGTCGGCTCGGTCTTCCTCCATGGGGCGACGGCGACCACGCTGCTGAACCGTTATTTCCGTACTTCCGCGGCGCGTTAAATGGACAGTCAACCGGCTTTCAAAGGAACAGATACCGAACAGACTGAAAGGCCGCATGCGGCCTCCTCTGAAATTGTCGCGGCGCTGAGCGAAGATAGGCCTAAACGAAAGGTCGATGTCGCGAGCAGGCGAGACGTCAGCCACTCAACTTTCACTCAGGACTGGATTCAACCGATTGCCATGAATCAATCCAACTCACGCAACGCCCCACTCAACCGATACCAGCGACTCCCCGATGGCGTGCATCCCGAGCCGGGAACGACCACGCGCCGCGTGTTGGTGGCCGATGACAACACGGAACTCGCGCACTCGATGGTGATGATCCTGCGTGTCGAAGGCTTCAATGCGCAGTATGCGTTTACGGGACTCGATGCGGTGTTGATGACACGCCGCTGGCAACCCCAAGTGATCCTGCTCGATCTCACGATGCCGCAAGGCAATGGCTGGGAAGTGGCAAGCGCGCTGCGTTCAGGGCTCGCGCCCGAGTGCCTGCTGATCGCGCATTCGGCACTCGACGCGCCCGAAGACATCGACCGATGCACGCAGTCCGGCTTCGATGCACACTTCACCAAACCGTGCGATCTCGATGCCCTGCTGCTGTTGCTGCAGTGTTACTACACGGTCGGCGCGGCATGGCGACACACTGCGCCTTACGGCGGCGGCGGCCGGATAAACACGTTTCCGTCTCAGCCGCGGTAAGTCGAAAACTTCGCGTAAGCTCGACGTAACACAGAGGGTTGAGCCTTCTCGACGGAAAACACGCACAATAGCGGTTGCACTTCGGTACTTACCCACACCGTGCTTCCGTCCCTTCCGTAAAAATTGATCCGATGAGTCGACTGATCCTGATTGCCGCGCTGATCCTGGCCGGCTGCACTTCCCCAATCGTGTTTCGCGATCCGCAGACCGGTCACACGGCCGAATGCACGACCGCGAATCCGACGCCCTTGCCGGCGGCCAAACACGATATCGACGACTGTGTCGCGATGTTCAACCATTTGGGCTGGACCCGGGAGTAAGCCCGGGTCATCATCTTAAGCCGCCATCTCAAGTCACCATCTCTAGCCGGCCTCTCAGGCCGCTACGCCAGGCTGGCGGACACGATATTCGTCGAGCGGCTTGCCTTCGAGCCACCAGGGTGTACGGCCCTTGCCGGTCCAGCTACGGCCGGTGATCGGGTCATAGAAACGCGCGGGCAAATCGGGCCGGCCGCTTTTCTTCGGACCATGCCCAAGTGCTTTCGCGATCTCGAGAATGTCGATTCCGTACAGTGCAGCCAGTTCACTGATCTGCCTGACGGCATAGTCTTTTTCGAGTCGGCGCGCTTCGTCCAGAAGACCATCGAGACGCTGACGCTCTGCGAGCAAATTCTTGATCGAATTCATGATTCGGCACGAAATGAGGCTTGCGGGTACGGGAAACTGCGTTCGGGAATTGCTTGGCCGCTACGTCGTCCGCCGGGGGTCCGGTGGCGAGCAGGGGGCGCGATGGCGGCTTGGCCATGGCGAGGGGACGAAACGCGTGGATGGCGCGCAGCGCCCTGACCGAGTCAGATGCAAGGCGCGTGCGTAGCCGCGCCAGCTTACGAAGCTTAGCAAAGCATGGGCCCGGACACGGATAGGTGAAAGCCCGTATAACCTATACTGTCCGGATTCTCCGAACAAAGCGCCGCCGTTGTCGGCCTACTCCATGGCCCCTGATGAACCCCATCGACATGCTGCGCACCTTCGTGCGCGTCACCGAGCTTTCAAGTTTCACTCAGGCGGCTGACAGCCTCGGTTTGCCAAAGGCCAATGTCTCCGATGCGATCCGCTCGCTCGAAGACTTGCTCGGCACCCGCTTGCTGCACCGGACCACGCGCAAGGTCCAGGCAACCCAAGATGGTCTCGCTCTTTACGAGCGCGCCAAAGACCTGCTGATTGATATGGAAAGCCTCGAGAGCATGTTCCGCCACCGCAAAACGGTGTTGTCGGGACGCCTCCGGGTCGACGTGCCGACCCTCGTTGCGCGGCGTGTCGTGATGCCGAGACTCGGTGAATTCCTAAGCGCACATCCGGGCCTGGAGATCGAGGTCAGCAGCACCGACCGGCGCGTGGATCTGGTGCGCGAGGGCTTCGACTGTGTATTGCGCGTCGGCGAACTCCAGGACTCCTCGCTGGTGGTGCGCCCGCTTGGTGCGATGCGCGTCGCCAATTTTGCGAGTGCGGCTTATCTGGAACGTTACGGCATACCGCAGACGCTCGACGACCTGGCTCATCACCAGATGGTCCACTACGTCTCGATGCTCGGCAGCCGCTCGCCCGGGTTTGAATATCTGGAGGACGGTGTCTATCGAAGCGTGGCAATGGCCGGCAGCGTGACAGTCAATAACGCCGATGCCTACGAGGCCGCAGCGCTTAGCGGGCTCGGCATCATTCAGGCCCCCACTGCGGGTCGCGGCGGCGTGCATGACATGAGCCGCAGCAGCGGCGTTCGATCCGCAACCCTCGCAGCGAGTCAACTGATCCCCGTGTTACCCGGCTACGCCCCCTCGCCCATGCCGGTATCCCTGCTTTACGCGAGCCGCCGACATCTACCCGAACGCGTGCGTGTATTCATGGACTGGCTGGCAAAGCTCATGGAACCCGATCTCAGCTGATCGCCGGACTATCCGGATCAGCCGAACAGTGCAACCGGCCGGACGACCTTTATCTGCAGCTTCGCCCCGCCTACAGTGCGTCTACTCACCCAACATTCTCAGGACGGACAGATATGAAAGGCAAAATCGCACTGATCACTGGCGCCAGTCGCGGGCTCGGCAAGAACGCAGCACTGAAGCTCGCGAGCAAGGGCGTCGACATCATCGCGACGTACCATAGCAACGCCGCCGAAGCTGACGCCCTCGTGAAGCACATCACCACAGCCGGCGGCAAGGCCACGGCCTTGCAACTCGATGTGTCGAAGGCCGAGACTTTCGCAGCCTTCGGCGAGCAGGTATCAAAGGCGCTCAAGACGACCTTTGGACGCGAACGCTTCGACTTTCTCGTGAACAATGCGGGCATCGGCATTCATGCCTCGTTCGCGGAGACGACACCGGCGCAGTTCGACGAGCTCGTCAAGGTCCATCTCAAGGGACCGTTCTTCCTCACGCAAACCCTACTGCCCCTGATTGTCGACGGCGGCCGCATCGTCAACATCTCATCGGGCCTGGCGCGTTTCGCGCTGCCGGGCTATGCAGCCTACGCGACGATGAAGGGGGGCATTGAAGTCCTCACGCGCTACCTTGCGAAGGAACTGGGCGCACGAGGGATCTCAGTCAATACGCTCGCGCCCGGCGCGATCGAAACCGACTTCGGCGGCGGCGCGGTTCGCGACAATGCTGAAATCAACAAGTTTGTCGCGAGTGTGACGGCGCTGGGTCGTGCAGGACAGCCTGACGATATCGGCGGCGCAATTGCAAGCCTGCTCTCGGATGAAAACGGCTGGGTCAACGCCCAACGTATCGAAGCGTCGGGCGGGATGTTCGTCTGATCGAGACGGTGTGCGGCGGGAGTCGCGTCGTCGGCTCTCGCTGTGTCGGCTCTGCCCGCCCAGCTATTGCGAGTCTATCGCCGATTGCCTTCCTAAAGGCGACCGGCGGCCCCATACCGCCTCTAACGCCCGGTGAAACGCGGCGGCCGCTTTTCCTTGAAGGCTGCCCGTCCTTCAGCCGCGTCTTCAGTGGCAAAGCAAATAGTCTGCAACTCACGCTCATAGGCAAACGACATATCGCGCGTCATGTTGAAAGCGCCACGCAGATTGATCTTTGCTGTCTGCACCGCGATCGGTGCGCGCGCCGCTATGACGGTCGCCAGTTCCCGCGCGCGCGGCAGCAGCGCCTCGGCCTCGAGGCATTCACTGACCAGCCCCCACTGCATGGCCTGACTCGCGTCGATCGGCTCGCCGGTCATGATCATCACGGCCGCATTGCTCGCGCCGATCGAATGACTCAGCGCGTGGGCGACACCACCTCCCCCGACCCAACCCAGTTTGATTTCGGGCGCCGCAAAAAGCGCGGCCGTCGAAGCTAGTCGAATATCGGCCGCGAGCACCATCTCGAGGCCACCGCCGAACGCCATGCCATTGACCGCTGCGATCAACGGCTTGCGTAGCAGCCGCAGCGCATCGACGTAGTCGGTGCGATTGCGAAAAGCCCACGGTTCAGGATAGCGATCGAGGTCCTTGATATCGCTGCCTACACAGAACGCGCGCTGGCCGGCACCGGTCAGGATCACGACGCGCACGGCGGGGTCGTCGTTGCAGTTAAGCACGGCGCTCACGAGTTCGGCCGACATTTCGGGCGTCATCGCGTTGTGCTTGTTGGCACGGTTGAGCGTGATCGTGGCGAGCACGTCCCGGACTTTGAGATCCACGGTTTCCATCAGGGTGTCCTTTCCGAAAGGGTTGATTCCTCGACGATGCTGCCCGATGCGAACAGGGCGTCGATCGCCGTATCGTCATAGCCGAGTTCGGCGAGAATCTCGCGACTATGTTCGCCGGTCAGGGGCGCGCCACGACGCAGTGTCGACGGCGTTTGCTCAAAGCGGATCGGAAATCCGGGCGTGCGTACTCGCCCCTCGGTCGGATGGTCGTATTCAATGATCGTGCCGTTGTGCCGGACCTGCGGATCGGCGACAACATCCGCATAGCTATAGACCGGGCCACACCAGATATCGACCGCCCGGAATGCCTCGAGCCATACGGCGGTCGGCTTCAAGAGGAGGCGCGCCTGAGTGATGGAGAAAATCTCGTCGCGCCGGTTCCAGACCGCCGTCTCCTCGTCCATCTGTGCAAGCTCAGGCACATCGACGATCTGTGCGAGCAAGGCCAGCGGGGGCGACGACAAGGCGATAAAACTGTCCTGTGTCTTGAACACGCCATAGGGTGCACGGATATACGGATGGGCATGCGGTTCATGCAGACGCGTCTGCGGCACATGCCCGACGGTATGGACCGAGATCTCCTGCATCTGCATCGCGACAATCGAGTCAAGCATGTTCACGTCGACGCGTTGTCCCACTCCGGTCCGCTCGCGATGCAACAGCGCGCCAAGCACCCCTTCGAATGCCGTATAGGCAGTCACCGCGTCGACCAGGTATTGCCCCGCCGGACTTGGCGCCTCACCCTCCCTACCCACACTCAGCATGGCTCCGCTCATGGCTTGCAGCAGCAAATCCTGGCCCGGGCTTTTCGCATAAGGGCCGGTCTCGCCGTAGCCCGATACCGAGACATAGATCAGTTTGGGGTTGATCGCCTTGAGGGTCTCGTAGTCGACCCCAAGCCGTGCCGCCACGCCGGGACGGTAGTTCTGCAGGAACACGTCGGCCGAGCGCACCAGATCGAGCAACACCGCCTTCCCCTGGGGCGACTTGAGATCGATCGCAAGGCTGCGCTTGTTGCGGTTCAGGGACAGGAACGACACATTGATCCGCTTGCCACGCGCATTGCCTGCGGGTTTCTGGCGTTGCCATTCGCCGCCGATCGGCTCGATCTTGATAACGTCCGCGCCGAGGTCGCCGAGGCGCTGGGCGGCGAACGGACCCGCCATCGCAATCGAACAGTCGAGCACACGGTATCCGTCTAGGATATTGGGTTGGCTTGCAGCCATGGGTTGACTCCGGTTCAGGGCAGGTTTTCGCGGACATAGATTTCGATGCGTGGCGGCACGATGCCCGCGTTCGCTTCGCGCCCGGCTTGCACGTTCATCAGCATCCGACACGCATCGATCGCCTCGCGACGCGGGTTCTGCGCAATCGCTGCATCCATGACGCCCTCGACGACGAGGCTGCGCGTATCGCTGGTCAGTTCATGACCGACAAAACACACATGGTCGCCACGGCCCGATTCGCGCAGGGCGATGCCGACACCCGCTGCGCCCGCGCCGATGTTGTAGACGCCCATCAGGTCTGGATATTGTTTGAGCAGGCCGCGTGTCTGGGCGTAGTTGCGCTCCGGGTCATCCTGGCCCTCGCGCAGCCCGACGATGTCGAGGTCGGGATAGGCTTCGGAGATGATGTGGAGAAATCCCATCTCGCGTTCCTCATGGCCTCGGTATGAAAGGCTGCCGGCAATCATCGCGATCTTGCCGGGGCGCGGTCCGATAAAGCGGCCGAGCAGCAGTCCCGCGGTGCGGCCGGCCGCGCGATTGTCCACCCCGACATAGCCTGAGCGCTTCGAGCCCGACAAATCCGATACTAGGGTGACCACACTAACACCCTGCTCGACCAGATCGCGGACCGCTTCCCGAACGAACGGATGCTCGAGCGCCACAAAGGCGATCCCCATCGAGTCGCGACCGATGCGTCGCAAGGCGTTGGCCAGCACCTCGGGGTTGAAGCCTTCGATGAAGTGCACGCGCCCGCTGACTGGCAGCGGCGCCAGTTCCACCTTGAGCTCACCGATGCGCTCGGCCAGCTCGTTCATGAAGGTATTGCTGCCTGCAGGCAGCACGAAGTCGTAGGTGCGTGCGTGCGCCGCACCCAGATCGACAATGCGACCCGCCGATGGACGAAACGCTTCTTCGCCCGGTAGATAGTCGAGCCGTCGTGCGGCGCGCAGGACTTTCTCGACGGTGATCGTGCGGACCCCGCGCCTGCCGTTGAGGACACGATCGACCGTCGCAGTCGAGACCTGCGCCTCGCGTGCCACATCGACAATCGTGGCGCGGCCCCGTATTGCGTCTGGCATACCCATCATTTGGTCCATTTCGTTGCAAGGGTGTCAGGAAGCGTCAGACGCGAGGCGTTCAATGTGTTTCCCGATAGTGACGCATTCACTATAGTCAATGCGTCCCGCACCATGCGGCGTTCATCCATCCAGGCCCTCATGGGCCCGTTCGCAGGTCGACTCAAGTGTCTGCTCATTGATCCAGATACCGGAACGCAGCGCCCACGATCCGCACCGGATTGAACGCAGACGCCGGCAAGCGATCGGCAACGCGCCCGTTCGAGAGCACCACCGCACTGCTCGCGAGGCGCATGATCTCGAGCACGTCCGACGAAGCAAACAGCACCGCGACGCCCTTTGCGGCGAGCTGTTCGATCAGTTGATAGATCTGCTCTTTCGCACCGACGTCGACACCGTGAGTCGGCTCGTCGAGCAGTAGCACGCGGGGCCCGACGGCCAGGCAGCGCGCGAGAATGGCTTTCTGCTGGTTGCCGCCGCTGAGCTCGCCGATCGGCTGCCCGACATCATGGGCACTGACCCGGCAATGATCGACGCCTTGCGCTACCTGCTCCGCGAGCGCATGACCATCGAGGAAACCATAAGATGAGATCTTCCTGAGCACGGATGCCGTGATGTTCTGCGCAACCGACAGATTCGGAAAAATGCCGTTGGTCTTGCGGCCCTCCGGCATCAGAGAGAGGCCTTGTGACAGCGCATGCGAAGGCGAACGCGCAACGAACGCCTGTCCGTCGAGTTCGAAACTGCCTTGTTCGACCGGCCGCGCGCCGAACACCGTTTCGAGCAACTCGGTACGGCCGGCGCCGACCAGTCCGAACAGGCCGAGCACTTCACCTTCACGCACCTCGAGATCGATGTCTTTGAGTAACGCGCTCGAATACAGGCCTTTGATCCTGAGGCGCACGGGCTGCTGCGCCGACACTTCGGTGCGTCGACCCGCATCGAGGCGGATCTCGCGTCCCGCCATTTCAGCGACCATCGTGGCACGGTTGGTGTCTGCCGTCGCGCGATCGCTGACCAGACGTCCGTCGCGCAATACGATCACCCGGTCGCAGACCTGCAGCGTCTCCTCTAGCTTGTGCGTGATGAACATCACCGCGACGCCCCGCGCCTTCAACTGGTTGACGAGCCGGAACAAGGCCTGGGCTTCATGCGCCGTCAACGACGAGGTCGGCTCGTCGAGCAGCAACATCTTGAGATCGGAGCGCAAGGCTTTGGCAATCTCGACGGACTGCTGGTCGGCGATCCGCAACCGCCCCATCTCGGCATCGGGATCGATATGCGCCGCGCCAACCTGGGCGAGGAGCCGTTCAGCCCCCGCATGCATGGCACGCGTATCGATGAAACCTCTGCGCGTGCAGTAGTCGCCGAGGAACAGATTCTCCTTGACGGTCATCGCGCCGATGGAGGTCAGCTCCTGGTGGACGAAGGCGATGCCGCTCTCCATCGCCTGGCGCGGATGAGACCAGGCGCGCACCTCGCCGTCGAACGCAACAGTGCCTGTATCTGGCGTCACACTGCCTGACACGATGTTCATGAGCGTGCTCTTGCCCGCTCCGTTTTCCCCGAGCAGCCCGACGACCTCGCCTCCATGAAAATCAAGGTCGATGCCGTCAAGCACACGGGCCACGCCGAATGCCTTGCAGATGCCACGCAACGATAGCAACGCTTCGGCGCCGCGCAATGCGGACGTCCGCGCCGGATCCGTGTGCGGTGCTTGCAAGGGCATGGGCCGCTCAATGATGGGCATACTTGCCGTAGGCAATTGGTGACGGAATCACGATGTCGGCCGGGTAGGTCTGCCCAAAGGCCTGTTGATTGTGCATCATCACTACCGCATCGAACACCTGGCGGTACGGCGCCTGATCGAGCAGCGCAAGGATCTCGCCGTCCTGTTTGTACTGCGCCTTTTCCGGAAGGTCGTCATAACCGACCACGCCGATATGACCCGTCGCCTTGGCATCGCGCACCGCCTTGGCGGCCGCTTCCGAGCCATTCGCCGTCACGTAGATGACCTTGAGATCGGGGTTGCTGCCGATCGCGTCGGTCGCTTGCGAATAGACCGTTGCCGCATCGTCTTTCGACTCGAACGGCCCGATGATCTTGATCTTCGGATACTTCTGCTTCCAGAGATCCATCGCGCCGTTCATCCGCGCGTCGTGTTGCGCGGCCCCGAGCACGCCGGTAATCACCAGGACTTTGCCCTCGGCGCCGATTTGCTTCGCGATGAAATCACCTGCCGCCCGGCCCGCGTCAGACGCTTGCATGCCCATGCTGACGGTGCGCTTTGAACGCATCTTCGAGTCCGCTATCACGCTGTAGAACGGCATGCCGTCGCCGATCGCTTCATTGACCTTGCTGACCGTGCCATCGAAAATCGGCACGCCGACCGCACCGTTGAACTGCTTGGTCATCACGCCGTCCAGGCCCGCATCGAAGATCTCGGCGCTCAGGCTGGTGCCGAGCGGCACTTCGACGACCTCGGTATTCAAGGGCTTCAGATACGCGGTAACGGCTTGCGTACCGTCTTCGAGTTGCTGCCAGAACGAGCTGCCTTGATACGTCAGTACCGCAATGCGCAGATGCTTCGGTGCAGGGCCTTTGGCCTCGACCGTTGCGCCGCGTGCGCGTGCGGCCGCGGGCAGCGCCACGTCGGCACGTGCCAGCGAGGCAGCGGCGCACAGCGCAAGGGTGAGCAGGGATAAAAAGTGAACGGGACGACGCGACACGGCGGGCATTGTTGTCTCCATGATTTTTAGAAATCGTTACGGCCTTTCTTCCAGCTATCGGCGCCGACCGCGACCAGTACCACGAGGCCGATCGTGATCGTCTGCCAGTAACCCGACACACCGAGCAGCACGAAAGCATTGCGAAGCAGACCCATTAAAGCCGCCCCGATCAGGACTCCGGGCACCGAGCCGCGGCCGCCGGTCAACGCGGTACCGCCGAGAATCGCCGCAGCGATCACATCGAGTTCATAGCCCGTGCCGAAATTGGGGTTTGCGTTCGCGAGCATCCCTGAGAGCAGCAGGCCGCCGAGTCCCGCCAGCGTCCCGGCCAGGGTGTAGACGATCATCCGGGTCGCGCGCACATCGATGCCGGCCAGGTGCGCGGCGCGCGCGTTGTCGCCGACGGCGTAAATATTGCGGCCCCATCGCGTGCGAGTCGCAAAGATCCAGACGATGGCCGACAGCAACAACAAGAGGATGAACTGCACGGGCACCTGGGCGATGTGGCCGGCCCCCAACCAGCTAGCCCAGTTGTCGAAGGGCTGGGGGCTCCCGCGGGTCACCAGAAGGGCGACACCGCGGCAGATCGACAACATGCCGAGCGTCGTGATGAATGAGTTGATGCGTACGAAGGTAATCAGTGCCCCGTTGAGCGCCCCAGCGAGTGCTCCGGTGAAGAGCGCGGCAAAGATGCCGAGCAGCGGGCTGCCCACGGCATTCGCGGCCATCGCCGCGAGAACCGCCGACAAGCCGATCACCGCGCCCACCGAGAGGTCAATTCCCGCCGAGATGATGACCAGCGATTCACCGAGCGCAACGATGCCGACTACCGAGATCTGCCGGCCAACGTTGAAGAGATTGCGACTGGTAAAGAAGAATTCGCTGGCAAACACGAGGCCGAGAAAGACCAGCACGAACATGCAGAACACCGACGCTTCGCGACGCGCAGCGAGACGGGCAAACCAGATCTTGCCATGCGCACCTGCCCCGGTCTTTGCCGCCGCCATGAGTGGCTTCACGCCCATTGTGTCTCCTTGGATGCCGCGCTTGCCGCGCTGTCGTTGCGAGAACGTGCGGCCGCGAAAATGCTTCGCAGTGCAACGGTGTCGGAGGCCAATCTAATGAGCGCGCCAGATACCGTCAAAGTCAGGCCAATTTGATGCATTTACATCATTTTAAATTGATGCTTCGCACCATAGGGTTCGCCCTATATCGGGCAATTCATTGATTATATTGACCTGTCTGAACCTACCCGATGACGTCATTCCATCATATTGCATCATCCAACTAGAGCGTTTTGCGTAGGCCAGATCACTGTCATAGACTCCGGAAACCGTTCGATCGCCACCTGCCTCGCCGCACGATCACCGGATACGGCAAACCCATCACCACACCATCGAGACAAGATGCGACTCTATGAAGCGGCACACACGCGACGCGATCTCGCGGCCCGCACCGGCATGCTGTCCCAACTCGCCGGGGTGCAGCTTTATACGCTCAGCGATGGCGTCGAACGCGGCGTTCGGTGCCTCGAATTCCGCACGGGTTCGGGGCTCGTGTTCACGGTGCTGGTCGATCGAGCGATGGATATCGCGCGTTGCGAATACCGCGGCGCGGCGATTGGCTGGCACTCGCCGACGGGCTTCCGTCACCCGGGTCTGCACGAATATGAGGGTGAAGGCGGCCTGAGCTGGCTGCGTTCGTTTTCGGGGCTACTCGTCACAGGCGGTCTCGATCACACGCTCTTCATGGAGACGCACGAGAGTCCCGACTATCACTACGCGCCACGCGCTCAGGTCGGTCAATCGTTGCACGGCCGCGTGAGCCAGATTCCGGCACGGTTGACGGGCTATGGCGAAACTTGGCGTGACGACGAATGTGTGCTGTGGGCCGAAGGCATCGTCCAGCAGTCGACCGTGTTCGGTGAAGACCTTCATCTGCATCGGCGTATCGAAGTCGCGGTGGGCAGCAATACGATCACGCTCCACGACAAGGTCATCAACCACGGCTTCTATCGAACGCCGCACATGTTTCTCTATCACATCAATGCGGCCTATCCGGTGCTCGATGAAGGCAGCGAGTACATCGCACCGATCGTCGAGACACCATGGGCATCGCATGGGGACGACCTGCGTGCGCAGCACGTCGGATACCGGACGCAGCCCGCGCCGCAGCGTCAGTTTCACGAGCAGGTCTATGAACACACCATGGCCGCCGATGCAGATGGCATCGTCCCGGTGATGCTCTGCAACCGCAGGTTCGACCAGGGTCGCGGACTCGGGTTTATGGTTGAGACACGCAAGGACGAATTCCCGTGCGCCTTCGAGTGGCAGAACCTTCAGGAAGGCCACTACGCCATCGGACTTGAACCGTCGACTCACCACGTGCTTGGCAAACCCTTCGCGCGTGAGCGCGACGAACTTATCTGGCTCGAGCACGGCGAATCGCGCGCGTATCACACGCGCCTGTCTGTGCTTCCGGATAACGATGCCATCGACGAGCAGCGCGCTCGTATCGAGCAGATCGCCCGGCAGCCGTCAGATGAATATGTGAGCCCAACGGGCCAGTGGGAAATGCTGGGCAAGCAGCCCTGAAACCTGATCCGCCGGAGACGATTAAGCATGCACAACAAACGAGTGTTGATCACGGGGGGCGCCGGTGGCCTCGGCGCGGCCGCCTGCTGGGAATTCGCGGCCAGCGGCGCCCATGTCGTTGCGCTTGACCGAGGCGCGAACCTGAAGGAGAGGTTGCAGGCAGCGGACAGCATCTATGGCTCGGGGGGTGGTTCGGTAGGTAGTTGGGTTGGCGGTTCGGTTGGTAGTGCGCTGGGTAGTTCGGTCCGCGGCTCGTTTTCCAGCACCGTTGCCAGCCCGCCCGGAAGCGCAATCAACGGCTCTGTAACCGGGCTTGAAGTCGACCTCGCGGATGCCCATGCCCTCGCGGACGCAATCGAAACGGAGATCAGGCAAAACGGCCCATTCGACGTGCTCATCAACAACGCAGCGATCTATCCGAGCAAGCCGTTTCTCGACTATTCGGACGACGAGCTCCGGAAAGTGCATGCCGTCAACACCCACGCGCCCCTACGGCTCGCACAGCTCCTGGTGCCCGGCATGAAGCTGAAGGGCTGGGGCCGCATCATCAATATCTCGAGCATCACATTCTATGGGGGATGGGGGGGCTTGCTGCCCTACGTCACGTCCAAGGGTGCAATGGTGGGCGCGACGCGCGCGCTCGCCCGCGAGCTCGGCGAACATGGCATTACCGTGAACTGCGTGAGCCCCGGCGCCTTTCCGACTGCGGCGGAACGCATCCATCCGGACCCGGATGGATATAACGCCATGGTGATCGAGCATCAGTCGATCAAACATCGCGGTTCGTCCGCCGATATCGCGAATGCCTTGCTGTTCCTCGCGTCCGAGCGCAGTGGCTTCATCACAGGACAGACGCTGGCAGTGGACGGCGGATGGTATATGACGTAGGACTTGGTCAGCTTGCCAACGATTTGACCAACATGGCGCGATGCTGGTACTTGCGCTCGACGGTGTAGCCGAGCCCCGTCGCCAGATTCACTGCCACATCGTCGCTCAGATAGACGATGAGCGAAACTTTCTTGAAGCCCTGGCTTGCCGCATATTTTTCGAAGAAATCGATTGCGACCTTTCCTGCACCCCGACGACGGAACGCTTTAGCCAGATAAAGACCGGTGAGATGCAGGGCTTCCGTTGTGCGTTCCCAACGGATCAAACCCGCTTTCTGATCGCCGATATAGATGATGTAGTTGCTCGTCTCGAACCAGGCCAACACAAAATCGCCCCAGCTCAGTATCTGCTCTGAAGCAATGCGTGTCTCTCTCAGGTTATCGAGCGTGCTCTCATAGACGTATTGACGATCGTCATCTGTAGCAAGCCTGAACGATACGGCTTCTTGCAGTGTCATCAGCCTGGTCTCGGCAAAGTCCGGCGCCGTATTACCCATGTCGCGATGGGATCCGATAGTGGACCCTTCCCCTTTGGTTTCCCGTCAATTGACTTTCATGGCGGATGTGGACGGTATCAGTTGCAGAACGATAAAGCATCGGATGACAAATCACACCTCTGAATGACCCTACTTCAGACGCTCTTATTCCCGTACCTTATACCCGACGTCAAATTTCAATCAATTATTTAAAACGCTTTATCGTGTCTGTGCGCTAACGTACCGACCCTGTCGGTAAATTTATCGTTGGCACCAACTTAAAGCCGGGCATTCATTGCTTTTCGAACGTCCATTCGAAAATTCAAATGGTGCATAGGGATACTACGAGCTCGTTTCAGGCGGGTCGAGTCCGGCCGTGCCGATACGCGAGACGCCATTGTCTGAGACGATGTCGGGCGGGAACGAACCGAAGCCGGTGTGTTGCTGCCTCAACGTGCTCGGCAGGCCTGCAAATGAGACGTTCGCGCATCAGGCCGATCCGTTCAGGCATTCAAGCGGCGCGCACGACGGTTCACAGTACAGGTCATGCAGTGGCACGGTGCATCAGATTCATCGCACACCCTGACGAACAGCGGGACGCGTGAAGCGGTGCACCCCTTAATCCGGCCGACGGGCGTCAACCCGGGCGGCCGTACTCAAGCAGAATTACCGTAGCGGAGAGCATCATGTCTTTCGATTTCGACCTGTTCGTCATCGGTGCAGGGTCTGGCGGTGTACGTGCCGCGCGTTTCGCAGCGGGCTTTGGCGCGCGTGTTGCCGTAGCGGAAAGCCGCTATCTGGGCGGCACTTGCGTGAACGTGGGTTGCGTGCCCAAGAAGATGCTCGTCTACGGCGCCCACTACAGTGAAGACCTCGAACAGGCCCACGCATACGGCTGGACAGCCGGTGCACCAACGTTCGACTGGCCGACCCTGATCGCCCACAAGAATACCGAGATCGCCCATCTCAACGACGTCTACCGCTTGTTGTTGACCCAGAGCGATGTGGAGCTATTCGAGACTCACGCCCGCATCGTCGACCCGCATACCGTCGAGGTCAATGGCGAACGTATCAGCGCCGAACATATCCTGATCGCGACCGGCACCTGGCCGAGTGTGCCGGATATTCCCGGCAAGGAACTCGCGGTGACGTCGAACGAAGCGTTCTTTCTGAAGACGCTGCCGCGGCGCGCTGTGGTGATCGGAGGCGGCTATATCGCGGTCGAGTTTGCGTCGATCTTTAACGGTCTCGGTGCCGAGACCACGCAGCTTTATCGCGGCGAACTTTTCTTGCGCGGCTTCGACCGCGGGATTCGCGAGCACTTGCGCGATGAGCTCGTCAAGAAGGGCCTCGACTTGCGCTTCAAGACCAACATCACGCGTATCGACAAGCAGGCCGATGGCAGCCTATCGCTGACACTCGAAGACGGGAGCCTGCTTGAGACGGATCTCGTGATGTTTGCAACCGGGCGCCAGGCGAAGCTCGAGGACCTCGGACTAGAGAACACGGGCGTGACGCTAGATGAACGCGGCTTTATCAAAGTCGACGACAACTATGTGACGACGGAGCCGTCGATCCTTGCACTAGGCGACGTGATCGGCCGCGTACAGCTCACACCTGTCGCGACTGCCGAAGGCATGGCCATTGCTCGGCGTCTGTTCCGGCCGGCGGAGTACCGGCCTGTCGATTACCGCCTGATCCCGACCGCGGTGTTCAGTCTGCCGACGATCGGTACAGTCGGTCTAACCGAAGACCAGGCCCTGCTCGCCGGCCACAACATCACCGTCTTCGAAAGCCGGTTCGGCACGCTCAAGCTGGCACTGACCGAATCGAAGGAAAAGACGCTGATGCGCCTGATCGTCGATGCCGATACCGACAAGGTCCTCGGCGTTCATATGGTCGGCGCGGATGCGGGCGAGATCATTCAAGGGATGGCGGTCGCCCTGAAGGCCGGCGCGACCAAGCGCATCTTCGACGACACCATCGGCATCCATCCGACTTCGGCCGAGGAGTTCGTGACGATGCGCACGGCGTTGCCGGCCTAACAGGGCGCCCCGCCTTATAGCGACTTCAAAGCGACTTCGCTACGTTCAGCGTGCTGCCACCAGCAGCACGCCGAAGATCACCACTTCGACGACCGCGAAGACGCCAAAGGCAAGTGTGAACGAATGCGTCGCACCGATGATGGCCCCCATCAGCGCCGGCGCGATAAACGTCGAGATGATGCCGCCGAGTTCGGCGAAACCGATCGCGGTCGCCGCCATCGATTCGCCATATTTCTCGCTGACCAGGCTGAAAATCGCCCCGCCACTTAGCACGACAACACCGCTGAACGCGGAGATCGCTAGCATCCCGCTCCAGGGCAATGCAGTCTTCACCGCAAACACGAAGCTCAGCGCCGAGACCACGCACAATGCCGCGCCAACCTTGACCATCGTCGTGCGCGAAACACGGTCCGACAGCCAGCCGCCAATCAGCAGGATCACGACCTGTGCGAGGCCCATGGTCGAGCCAATTGCAGCAGCCGATGCAACCGGCATGCCCTGCGTCTCGATGAAGGCGGGCACCACCCAGGTTGTGACGGCGCCGATAGCGAAGGTGTCGCCGAAAATCGCCAGCCCCCCCACATAGACCCACTTGGACTTGAAGACCGACCATGGTGACGACGCTTCGATCCGTGTATGAGCCGGCCCCTCTTCCCAGCTGAAATCCACCAGACCGAGTTCACGCGGGCTGCCTTTGATGGTCAGCGCACCGAACACACCCACCGCCAGCGTCGCGATCCCCATCGCCTCAAAAAACACGCGCCAGCCATGCGCTTCCGAAACGGGAATGCCGATCGCAAAGTCAAGCGTGATCGCAAAACTGAAGGCCGCAAGCAGCGCACCCATCGTCATGCCATGCCGCTTGAGCGGAAACCAGCCGACGATCAGCTTCATGGTGCCGACCCACACTGCCGCGTCGAAGAAGCCAATCAGCAATCGCATGACGATCAACATCGCATAGGTTTGCACCTGGGCCTGCAGCACCATGGCGATGCCCGCACCGACCAGCCCGATCGCGAACAGCATGCGAGCCGACATTTTTCGTCCGAGAGGCGACCAGATCACCATGCCGATGGCATAGGTAATCGCAAACGCCCCCTGTCCAAACCCGGCCTGCCCGGGACTCAATGACAACGATTTGGCGACGAACGGCATGACGGCCGCAAAGCCGTACCAGTCGCCCGCCAGAAAGAGCTCGCCGAGCACGGCGAGTAGCAGCGCAAATAGCTGCCAGTTGCGCAGTCCGCGCTGCGGCATCGAAGGAGATTGCACCAGGTCCATGGATATGACTCGCTGTATGAGGAAGGGGAAAACCTGAACGGACCGCCGAGCCGGGCGTACTTCGATCGGAAAATTGCATCGCAGGGGGATTCTCGGCACGCCGTAAATCCCGCTCTATCCGGCACACGCAGTAATGCGCTGGCGCTGTCCATTTCCCGCAAGCATTTGTATGGCAGGGTAAGCGCCGGTTTTTGACGGGGGGCACAAACGAGTAGAGTGCGGCTATCCCCCGGGTGAACAGGTGTGGGCATGTCCCCGCACCTGGCCCGTGCCCCCACTACGCCGGCGAGTGCAACGACCATGCTGTCAGCACCCTTTTATATCGAGCCCGCTGCCCTGCGCAGATATCGGTATTTCGAGTCAAACGACGTCGACGACACCCGCCAGCGCATCGCCGCCGTGCTGCAGCCGCACCGGCTCACGCCGGGTCCGGCGCAGCGTGGCCGCACCGCGTATATGAATCATGTGCGGCTCGGGCAGCTCGCGTTCGGCTCGCTCGGCTATTCAGGGCGAATGGGCGTCGAAGCCGGTGAGCTCGGCGACTATTACCTAGTCATCCTGAGTCTGAGCGGCTATGCGGACGTCTCGGTGGGTTCGCGGCGAACCATCATTGGCCAGTCGCAAGGCGTCGTGATCGGGCCGCACACGCCCTTTAGCGGCACGTTCTCAGGCGACTGCGAGCAGTTCTTCGTGCGCATCGAGAAAGACGCGATCCTCTCGCATACGGGCTACGAGCATCTGCAAATGGAACCGACCATCGATCTGAGCCGGCCTCAGCTCGCCCCATGGCTCGCGCAGTTGCGCATGCTCGCTTCATCACCGGAGACCGTCGCGCTCGCACAGCGCGATCCGCGCGTGGCGGTCGAAATCGAGCGTCTGCTGGTCACCCTGTTTCTCGCTGGACAGCCGCACAAGAGCCAGGCGCGGCCGCCCTCGTCGCTGCTGGTGCCCCGCGTCGTGCGGCGGGCCGAATCGTATATCGCCGAACACGCCACCGAAGCGTTGCGGCTATCGGATATCGCGGATGCTGCCGGCGTACCTGTGCGCACGCTGCTGCACAGCTTCCGGCGCTTTCGTGACGTGAGCCCGATGCAACTGGTGCGCGAGGCCCGTATCGAGCGCTCGCGCACGTTGCTGATGCAGGCCAGCGAGACTGAGCGGGTCGCTGATATCGCGCTGAATTGTGGTTTCGTCAATCTCGGCCGGTTTGCGAGTGCGTATCGCGAACGCTTCGGCGAGAGTCCGTCCGAGACCTTGCGAAACGGCCGCCAACGCGCAAGCTAATCATTACAAACTGAAAGAAATAGCGCCTTGCCGCACGATACCGGGCTTCCGATCAAGCAGCACAAAGCTGCGTGTTCCGTACAGCGCCTGCCAGCAATGGATATAGGGGCAAAAATCCCTGCCGTACAGTCGATTCATCGCCTGCCCCGGCCATTGGAGGAACTTCACGGATGACCACTCTGCGGATGCGCGTTCGCCGTATCGACGCGCTGACGCCGTCAATACGGCGGCTTTTGCTCGAATCGGCCGACGCCAACCCCCTTCCCCCGTTCAGCGCCGGTGCGCATATCGACCTACATATTCCTGCAGGCGAGCGCACCTTGAAGCGCGCCTACTCGCTCGTCAATGCGCCCGCTGAGACGGACCACTATGAAATCGCCGTGCAACTCGAGACGGCCAGCACCGGCGGCTCGCGCTGGGTCCATGCGCTCGACCCGGGCCATGTGTTGGAGGTCACCGCACCGAAAAATGAATTTGCGCTCACAGACGACGCACACCGTTGTTTGCTGATCGCCGGCGGCATCGGCATCACCCCGATCCTGGCGATGGCGCGAGCGCTTGAAACAATCGGGCGCCCCTATGCCCTGCACTACGCGGCGCGTGAACCCGGCTTGATGGCGTATCGCGAAGAAGTCGAGGCGCTGCCCGGCGCAACCTGCTGGTTCGACGGCGGTGACCCCGCCGCGGGCATCCCGCTCGCGACCACCATCGGGCCGCCTGAAGCCGGCCGGCATCTCTATGTGTGCGGCCCGAAAGGACTCATCGGTGCGGTGCTCGCTCAGGCCAAGGCCCTCGGCTGGCCCGAGGCCCAGGTTCACAGCGAGTTGTTTAGCGGCACGCTCGAAACACAGGCCGATACGGCATTCGAACTCGAGTTGACGGCCAGCGCAAGAACCCTGACGGTGCCCGCGGACAAGTCGATTATCGACGTCATGCTCGAGGCCGGACTCGACCCTCTGTTCGATTGCCGGCGGGGCGATTGCGGTGTCTGCACGACGCGCGTCATCGAAGGCGAACCCGATCATCGCGATCTCTGCCTGTCCCCGAAAGACCATGCCGACGGCGACTTCTGCCCCTGTGTCTCGCGCACGCGCTCGGCGCGGCTCGTGCTGGACCTGTAAGCCCCCCCATTCAAGGAAACGGACATGAGTCTGTCTAACGAGACGATCGCCAGCCTGGTGCGCCCCGACAGTGTGCACAAGCGCGTTTATACCGACCCCGAGATCTTTGCGCTCGAGATGGAACGCATCTATGGCCGGGCCTGGATCTATGTGGGCCACGAAAGCCAGGTGCCGCAGGCCGGCGACTATCACACCACCCGCCTCGGCGATCAGGACGTCGTCATGGTGCGCGCCGCCGACCGTCAGATCCACGTCGTCTACAACCGCTGCCCGCACAAGGGCGCCAAGGTCGTGCCCGACGGCGACGGCACGACGGGCAAGTTCTTTCGCTGCCCCTATCACGCCTGGACCTTCCGCCTCGACGGCACCCATCTGTCGGCGCCACTCAAGAACGGCCTGCAAAACACGTGCTTCGACCCGAAGCATCCGGACTTCTCGATGCGCAAGCTCCCGCGCGTCGCGAACTACCGCGGCTTTGTGTTCGCGAGCCAGGCAGCCGAGGGGCAGGATCTCAAGCAATTCCTGAACGGCGTCGCTTCTTCGATCGACAACCTTTGTGACCGTTCGCCCATCGGCGAGGTCGAGGTGGCCGGCGGGGTGTTCCGCGTCGTGCAGCGGTCGAACTGGAAAGTCTTCTACGAAAACCTCCACGACACCATGCATGCACCGGTTACCCATGAGTCTTCGGTGGTGTCGGCGCGCTCGCAACGCGAATCGCTCGGCTCGATGCCCTTCGAATTGCTGATCATGGAAGGCAATGGCGAGCCCTATGAGTTTTGGGAGAAACTCGAACTGCGCGCCTACGAAAACGGTCACGGTTATATGGAAGGCATCTTCGATCCGGCGGCCGCGCAACGCGACCCGGTGGCGAGCGCCCATTTCGCCACACTGACCGAAGCTTATGGCGAAGCGCGCGCGCGTGAGATCCTCGGCATGAACCGGCATAACACCGTGATCTACGGCAGCGGCTCACCGCACACGGTGTTCCAGCAATTCCGCGTGATCCGCCCGATCAGCGTTGACCGGACCCTCGTCGAGATCCAGCTGTTCAGACTCAGGGGCGCCCCCGACGCGGTATTCGAGCGCGCCATGACCTATGCGAACGTGATCAACTCGCCCTCGTCGAATGTGATGCCCGACGATGTCGAGGTCTATGCACGGTGCCAGGAAGGCAATCTCAACGATGGCGGCGACTGGATCAGCATGCACCGCTATGCGGGCACCGACCGGCCGGTGCAGGACGGCATGGTCTCGACCAACGGCACCAGCGAATTGCCGATGCGCAATCAGTTCGCCGCGTGGAAGCGCTTCATGGTCAACGAGGTCGATGTGAGCACCGAACAAGGAGCCGCCCATGCTGTTTGACCGGACCTTCGATTTCTCGACTGAAACGGCCAAGCCTCTCGAAGTCAGTGCGACGTTGCGAGCCGAAGTCGAGCAGTTCCTGTATCGCGAGGCGCGCCTGCTCGACACACGCAAGCTTCAGGACTGGCTTGACCTCTTCACACCCGATGGCATGTACTGGGTGCCCCACGCGCTTGAGCAGACCAGCCCGCATGATCACATCTCCTTGTTCTGGGAAGACTCGATGCTGCGCGAAGTGCGGATGCGCCGGCTGAGCAATCCGCGCAACTGGTCGCAGCAGCCACCGACCCGCACGGCACGCATCGTCGGCAATGTGATGATCGACGGGCTTGATGAAGGCGGCCGGCTGATCGTGCATTCGATTCTGAACGTGACCGAGTGGCGCCTGAACCAGCGTCACCTCGCCGGTCTGGCAACCCACAAGCTCGAGGCTCAGGAAGGCGGCGGCTGGAAGATCTTTCTCAAGCGGGTCGACCTCGTGAACTGCGGCGACGCATTTGCGAACCTGGAGATGTTCGTTTGAGCCCCGCTCCGTCGCCAGTGGCCGTGCTCGCGCTGCACTACCAGAACGACGTGCTGCATCCGGATGGCCGCATCCGGGTCGGCCTCGCCGCAGACGATCCCGTTCGCCAGCAAGTCATCGAAGCAGCCGGTGAACTGATCGCGGGCGCGCGGCGCCTCGGCGTGCCGTTGATCCATATTCGGATTTCGTTCCGGCCCGACTATGCCGACCTCGTCCAGAACTGCTGGATCTTCAGGAAGACCGCGGAAATTGGCGCGGTGCAGGAAGGCAGCTGGGGCGCCGCGTTTTTTGCGGGCCTTGAACCTGATGAACAGAGGACCAACGAATTCGTGATCCGGCATCAGCGGACCAGCGGTTTTATCGGCACGCCGCTCGAACTGATATTGGGCAAACTCGGCGTGCGCCGTCTGATCGTCGCAGGCGTGTCGACTCACTCGGTCGTCGAGATGACCGTGCGTCATGCGGCCGATCTTGGCTTCGAGGTCGTCGTCGCCGCCGATGCGTGCGCAGCGGCCGAGCGCCGCATTCATGACGCCGCACTCGAAAGCATGAGCCTGATTGCGGACATCAGCACCGTGCATGAGACCCTCGCGCAACTGGAGGCCACGGCGTGACACTGCTCACCTCGACCCGGCTCACCGGCAAGGTGGCCATCGTCAGCGGCAGCACCCAGGGCATCGGCGCGGACATTGCACGCGGCCTGGTCGCTGCGGGCGCGCGCGTGCTGGTGCTCGGGCTCGGCGCGGCCGATGGCGAAGCAGTCGCGGCGCCGCTGGGCGATGCGGCCCATTTTGTCGAGACGGACATCACGGATGACAGCCAGATCGATCGTGCCATCGAGACTGCCCTGCAGGCGTTTGGTCGACTCGATGTCCTGGTGAACAACGCCTGCACCTATGTCGATGCCGGCCTCGCCTCAACGCGTGAGCAATGGGCACGCACACTCGACGTCAACCTTGTCTCGGCGGCGATTTTTGCGCAGAAAGCCGCACCGCATATGCCGCCCGGCGGCGTTATCGTTAATATGGCCAGCACAGGCGGCAAGTTCGGCGCGGCCAACCGGGCGTTGTATCCGGCTTCGAAGGCCGCCTTGATCCAGTTCACCCGCAATCTTGCCGTGACGCTTGCCCCGGCGGGTATTCGTGCTGTCACGGTGTCGCCTGCGTGGACCTGGTCGCCTTCGATGGAGCAGCTTGCGCAGGGCTCGATCGAGACTGCCGACCGGATCGGCAAGCCGTTTCATCCGCTTGGTCGGGTCGGGCGCGGTCATGAAGTCGCACAGGCCGTGGCATTCCTGTGCTCGGATGAAGCCTCGTGGATTTCGGGCTGCGATGTGCCGGTCGACGGGGGCTTCTCCAGCCTCGGTCCCGACCAGGGTATCTCGCCACGCGACTGGTTTAGCCGTCTTGCTTAGTGAACATCCCGAGTGAGTCACTCTGAATTACGCATGCATTGAGCGTCCTCTGCAGGGCGCTCTCAACCGCTTTCTTTTGCACAAGGACGATCATGGGTAACCAACTCAAGAAGCAAATCAAGATCTCAGCACCAGACGGCAGCCAGTTCGACGCCTACCTCGCGCTGCCCGAAGCGGGCAAGGGTCCGGCAATCGTGCTGTTGCAGGAGATCTTCGGCATCAATGCCGAGATGCGCGAGGTCGCCGAGTTGTACGCGAGCGAGGGCTACGTCGTGGTAGTGCCCGATCTGTTCCATCAGTTCGCCCCCAATATCGAACTCGGCTATACCGAAGCCGATCACGCCAAGGCCTACGACTACTACCAGCGCTTCGACGTGGCCCGTGCGGTAGGCGATATCCGCGCGAGCGTCGAAGCTGCGCGGAGCCTGCCCGAGTCGACCGGCAAGGTCGGCGCCCTCGGCTTCTGCCTGGGCGGCAAGCTCGCCTACCTCGCGGCTGCGGAATGCGGGGTGGACTGTGCGGTAGGTTACTACGGTGTCGGCATTCAGGATTCGCTCGAACTCGCCAGCAAGATCACCTGCCCACTTGCGCTGCATTTCGGCTCGACCGATCCGCTCAATCCGCCTGAGGCGGTCGAGAAGGTCAAGGCAGCACTCGGCGACATGCCGAACGTGAAGCTGTACATCTATGAAGACGCCGGCCACGCATTCAGCCGCAGCGGCCCCACCTTCATCAAGACCGCAGCCATGCAGGCGCATACGCGCAGCCTCGCGGTGTTTCGTCGCACGCTCGGCCCCGACTACGACCTATCTGCCATCGCCGACTACCACTTCTATCTCGAGTTCGCGGCGCGCGACCCCGAGACAACGATGACGACGATGGTGCCGGAGCCCTATGTCAACCATGTGCCGACCATGACGGGCGGCACGGGATACAGCGAGCTCAAACAGTTCTACACGAACCACTTCATCTTCAGCAACCCCGACGATATGAAGATGGTTCCGATCTCGCGCGTGGTCGGTGTGGACCGGATGGTCGATGAGTTCGTGCTGTGCTTTACCCATACCCGCGAGATCGACTGGCTGCTGCCGGGCGTCGCCCCGACGGGCAAGTATGTCGAGATCCCGATGTTGGTTGTCGTCGGCTTCCGCGGTCCGAAGCTCTACAACGAGCATATTTACTGGGACCAGGCGAGCGTGCTCGTGCAAATCGGCCTGCTCGATCCGACCGGCTTGCCGGTGTCAGGCGTCGAAGCTACGCGCAAGCTGATGAACGAAAGCCTGCCGTCGAACGCCATGATCCCGGCCTGGAAGGGTGCGGCTGCGTGAATTGGGCGAACCGTGGCGCGAAACGGCTAGCGCCGGCGCCACGGCTCCTCAATGATTCAAAGGTTCTCAATCCGCAGTCTCATCCATTCGATCCGCGTTTTCGCCAGGAGTCACACCTATGAACACCGTTTCCGAGGCAGTCGGCAGCAAGGTCCGGGAAGGCAAGCTCTTTATCGACGGCAAGTGGGTTGCCGGCTCCGACGGCGAGATCCGGCCCGACTACAACCCGGCCACCGGCGAGTTGTTCGCCCAGGTGCACCAGGCCAGCCGTGCCGATGCGGTGCGTGCGGTCGATGCGGCCCACCGGGCGAAGGACAGCTGGGCCAATATGCTGGTCTCCCAGCGTGCCGAGATCCTGCTCAAGTGCGCCGATGCGCTCACGACGATGATCGAGGACGTGCGTGATGTGCTGATCGAGGAAAGCGGTTCGACGTATCCGAAGGCGATGTTCGAGGTCATGATGGGCATCGACCTGCTGCGCAGTGCCGCGGGCGATGCGCGCCATATCTTTGGCGAAACGCTGCCGCATAGCATGCAAGGCCAGTTCGGCTTCACTATCCGGCGCCCCCTGGGTGTGATTGCGGGCATTGCGCCGTTTAATGCGCCGTTCTGGCTCGCGATGAAGAAGGTCGTGCTCGCGCTGGCCGCGGGCAACACCTTCGTGCTGAAGCCTTCTGAAGAAACGCCGATCACCGGTCTGAAGATTGCTGAACTATTCGAGCGGGGTGGGCTGCCTGCTGGCGTGCTGAATGTCGTACCGGGAGCGGCCGATGCAGTGGGTGAGGTCATGCTCACCGATCCGCGCGTTCGTATGCTGACCTTCACTGGTTCGACGCGCGTGGGGCGCCACCTTGCCGTTGAAGCCGCCCGCAATATGAAGAAAATCACGCTCGAGCTCGGCGGCAAGAACCCGTTGATCGTGCTGCGCGACGCCGACATCGACTACGCTGTGCGGGCCGCGTGCTTTGGCATCTTCTTCCACCAGGGTCAGGTCTGCATGGCCAACTCGCGGATCATCGTCGAGGCGCCGATCTACGAGGAATTCACCGAGGCTTTCGTGGCGCGCGCCAAGACCTACAAGGTCGGCGATCCGCGCGACCCCTCGACCGTGATCGGCCCGCTGATCCGCCGGTCGCAGTGCGGCATCATCGATGGCCATCTGAAGGACGCGATTGACAAGGGCGCCAAGCTGCTACTCGGCGGCCAGCATCATGACAATTTCTACGAACCGACGATTCTGGGCGACGTCACGGCCGGCATGAACGTCTACGACGAAGAAAGCTTCGGTCCCGTGACCTCGCTGATCCGAGTCGACGACAGCGAGGAAGCACTGCGCGTCGCCAACGACACCTCATACGGCCTGTCATCAGGGATCGTCACAAACGACCTCCAGAAGGCGTTCGACCTCGCGATGCGCATCGAGGCCGGCATGGTCCACATCAACGATACGACCGTCTCCGACGAAGCCCACGTCCCGTTCGGCGGCATCAAGATGAGCGGTTCCGGTCGCGAGGGGGGCAAATACTCGATGGAAGAAATGACCGAGCTGAAGTGGATCACCGTGCAGATGGGGCAGCGACAGTTCCCGCTCTAGTCGGTCAACTCGTAGGACGTGCTGCGCCCGCTCGCCTCCGACTTGCGTAGCACACCCAGCGCGATCAGTTAACTGATATCGCGCAGGGCCGTATCCGGTGAGCACTTAGTGATCTTGGCCCATTTGCTGCTGGTCAGCTTGCCTTCGAAACCGTCGAGCAGGCGATTGAGCATCTTCACCTGCCGCGCATTCATCTGCATGGCCGACCACCGCTGCCAGAAGCGCGTCTTGCCCAGCACGGTATCGAGCGAACGCTGGGCGGCGTCGACCGCACGATGCAATGCGGCGAGAAACCATGCAAGCCATTCGGTGAGGTCGAGCGTGCCCTTCCGGGTGCGTTCGAGGATGTCGTAGTAGGCGTCGCGCTCGCGCTGGATCTGCGCAGAGAGACTATAGAAGCGTTGTGGACTCCCGTCGGCACGCGCCAATAGCAGATCGCCAATGGCTCGCGCGATGCGGCCATTGCCATCGTCGAAAGGGTACACGGTGACGAACCAAAGGTGGGCAAGCCCTGCCTTGAAGACGGGCGGCTCGTTTGTGGCGCTGTTGACCCACTCGACAAAGCGGCCGACCTCGCCATCGAGAAGCTCGGGCGGAGGGGCCTCGAAGTGAACGCGGCGCCGCCCGATCGGGCCGGAGACGACCTGCATGACGCCATGTGCATCATCGCGCCATGTGCCTACCTGAATCTGTGACAAGCCACTGAAGCCCGTCGGGAACAACGACGCATGCCAACCAAACAGACGCGCCTTCGTCACCGGTGCGTTGTAGTAAGTGGCAGCGTCGAGCACCATCTCGACCACGCCCTCCACATGACGGTCGGTCGGCGCGAGCGCACCGATATCGATGCCGAGACGGCGCGCGATGGACGACCGTACCGACTGCGCGTCGAGCCGCTCGCCCTCGATTTCGCTGGTCTTGAGCACGTCCTCGGTGAGCGCAACAAGACTCGCCTCGTCGCGCAGCACCATGCCGACATCAGCCAGGCGCCCCGCCAACAGGCCCTGCGCGCGCGACACCTCGGCAAGCGGCGCGGCGAGTCGCGACAAGTCATAGTGGCAAGCCGGCCAGACAGGGGCCTGCCAGATGTAGGTCCAATCTCCGCGTTTCATGCGGAGATTATGCGAGCGAATCTCGCATCGACAAGTTAATCTCCGCAAAATATGCGGAGATTAAGGTGCCTATTCACCGCATCGCCGCCTGTCAGCCGCCGGAAAGCGGCGCGTGCTGCCTACCTGCCCGGGCTATTTGGCGCGGTTCCCACGCTATATACTCGTCGTCGATGCGCGCTGAACCGACGCACCGTGGGCTTCCCTTCCTGAAGGCGATCCGAGCACAACCAGGCCCAGCCATGAGCCAGCTACCCGTCAGCCCTGACAGTTTTGCGGAGTTCGAGGATTTCAAGGCGATCCTGTCGGCGGCGGGCTCGCGCTTTCGACAGCGCACCTTGTGCGAAGTCCAGGCTGGCCCGCACGTCTTCCCCCTGTTGACGGCAACCATCGGTTCGGATGACCCGGAGGCGCCCGCGATTGGTTTCTTTGGCGGAGTGCACGGGCTCGAGCGGATCGGCACACAGCTCGTGCTCGACTACATGCGCTCGCTGCTCCAGCGCCTCGAATGGGATGAATTGCTGCTCGCGCAGTTGAAATCGGTCCGGCTCGTGTTCATGCCGATCGTGAATCCAGGGGGCATGTGGGCTAAAACCCGTTCGAACCCGAATGGTGTGGACCTCATGCGCAATGCCCCGCAAAGCGCGGAAGGACGCGTGCCTTTTCTCGCAGGCGGTCAGCGCATCGGCCCCTGGTTGCCCTGGTATCGCGGGCCGGCCAACAGCCCGATGGAAATCGAAAGCACGGCCCTCTTGCAACTCGTCAAAGACGAGCTGATGTCGCGACCACTCAGTTTTGCGATCGACTGCCACTCGGGCTTTGGCTGGGACGACAGTATCTGGTTCCCCTATGCACGGACTGACCGGCAGATGCCGCATCTGGCCGAAATGTTCCGGCTCAAGACAATGTTCGAGCAAGCGTGTCCGCATCATGCCTATGCGTTCGAGCCGCAAAGCCACCAATACCTCCTGCATGGCGACCTCTGGGACTGCGCCTACGACCAGATCCATTCGCCCAACATCTTTCTGCCGATGACGCTCGAACTGGGGTCCTGGCGCTGGATCCGAAAGAACCCGACGCAGCTGTTTTCGCGCGTCGGGATTTTCAACCCGGTCCTCGCCCACCGCACGCGACGGGTCTTGCGCCGCCATGTGAATTTTCTCGATTTCCTGACGCGCGCCGCCTTCGCCTCAGATCGATGGCTGCCACAAGGCGCGGCCCGGGATCATCTGCTCGAAACCGCCATGCAGCATTGGCAGCGCCTTCCACTACGATGACTGCATGGATTTTGTTGCGCGGCCTGACACGCGAGGCGAGTCATTGGGGAGGTTTCCCCGAGCGCCTTCGCCTTGCGCTCCGGGCTGGCGATGAGGGCGATACGGTCACGCTGATCGACTTGCCGGGCAACGGTCAGACATTGGGCATGCGCGCTCCGCTCGACGTCGCGGGCATGACGGACTTTGTTCGTGCTCGCGCGGCGCAGTTGCGGCTTGCGCCGCCTTATCGAGTCTTTGCCATGTCGCTCGGCGGCATGGTCGCGACAGACTGGGCACAGCGGCATCCTGAAGAGATTGTGCGGCTGGTACTGATCAACACCAGCATGCGGCCGTTCTGCGCGATGTACGAACGCCTGCGCCCCGCGGCTTGGCCGGCGCTGGTACGCATCGCTCAGCACTGGCGGGCACCAGAGCGCTGCGAAGCGCTCGTTCATGAGCTCACCTGCAACCGCCACGACACCCGCGCCGACGATATCGCCACCTGGGCCGAGATTCGCCGGACCCGGGGCGTGGGCGCCGCAAACGGACTGCGCCAGTTATGGGCGGCAGCGCGTTTCCGCGCCGGTCGCGACGCGCCGCGATGCCCCACCCTGCTGCTGTCCTCAGCCGCTGACCATCTCGTCAATCCGGTCTGCTCGGCTCGCATCGCCGCCGAATGGCTCACTGCGCACGTCGAACATCCCTGGGCGGGCCACGACCTCCCGCATGACGATCCCGAGTGGACCAGCAAAACGCTCATCGACTGGTGCCGCGAAGACGGGGGCTAGCAGGCGTGGCCCCATTCGCCGTCCGGCTTCTTTATGATCACGTTAACATCGCCGTATTTTCCCTGTGCAACCTGGCGACGAGCCTGTGCTCGTGCCCGAAACTGAAGGCGCTCTTTGCATGAATAGCACCCTGAACGAAGAATCTGTGCTTGGCGCGGCATTCCTGCGGCACGAGGAACCCATGGACGACGCCCTTGCGCACGACGACGCGGTCTACCGGACCCTGCTCGAATCGACCAAGGCGATCCCCTGGAAAATCGACTGGAACACGATGGAGTTTGCCTACATCGGGCCTCAGATCGAAGCGGTACTAGGCTGGACACCATCGAGCTGGAAAACCGTGCAAGATTGGGCCGAGCGTATGCATCCGGAGGATCGTGACGCGGTTCTCGAATTCTGCGTGGCGCAATCGAAAGCCGGCGTCGATCATGAAGCGGACTACCGCGCCCTGACCAAGAGCGGCGGCTATGTCTGGATTCGGGACGTAGTGCATGTCGTGCGCGACGCGCAAGGCCGCGTGGAAGCGCTGGTCGGCTTCATGTTCGATATCAGCGAACGCAAGAAAACCGAAGAGAAGCTGGCGCGACTCCAGAAGGAACTCGAGGAACTCTCGTTCAAGGACGCCCTCACCGGCGCCGGCAACCGGCGCATGTTCGACATTGTCATGAACCGTGAGTGGGCGAGCGCGCTTCAGAACGACTCGACGCTGTCGCTGATCATGCTCGACATCGATTTCTTCAAATCGTACAACGACTACTACGGGCATCTGCAAGGCGACGAGTGCCTGAAGCGCATCGCGCAGGCTCTCGAAACCGCGAAAAGGCCCAGTGACTTTCTTGGGCGCTTCGGCGGCGAAGAGTTCGTGCTGGTTCTCCCGCAGACCAATGCAATCGTTGCCTCGGAGGTCGCCGAGCGATGCCGAGAGCAGATCGCCTCGCAACGGATCCTGCACGAGCGCTCGCCTCACAAGCAGCAGGTCACGGCGAGCTTCGGCGTCGGCACGATCATTCCGTCGGAGCATACCGACACGGTAACGTTCATCAACCTCGTCGACACGCAGCTCTACAACGCGAAGGACAACGGCCGGAACCGCATCACGGCGATCAATCGCGCGTGAGTGCGTCCGGGCGCACCGGTATATCCGGTTCCGCCCGAACGCAGGCCGCACACTCGACACTGCACGCACATGACGACCTGGTGACCAGGCCGTCGCTCCTATCAGCTCAGCAGCGCCACCGTCCCCGCAATCACCACCCCGCCCACGATAAACGCAGCCACCGCACGCCGCCGGTGGGTGCCGACCCATAGCACCACCCCCGTCAACGACAGCAACAGCAGGCTGGCGGCAAACGAGTCGATGAACAGCACCCAGCCGATGCCGAGACCGACGCCCTTGTGCAGGTTGGTCAGCATCGCCATGAAACCGTTGTCCGAGTGCTTGACCGAAACAAACGCATTGCCGACCCAGTAGTCGATCTGGGTCGATGACCCAGGTTCCGCGATCATCACCGACCAGTGCTCAGGTTGCTTGAGCGGCGTGCCGGCCCACGCGACCTTGTGCGCCGGCTCGCGTTGCGCCCGCACGATGCGACCTGGCAGCGCATGATCCTCCTGCAGCACCCGCGCGAGTTCCTTCGGCGAATCCGGCATCGGATCGGGCAGCGCGAGCTCTGCCGAGGTCACGACAGGCTCGCCCGTCGAGATTCGCAGCGGGCCGGCACGATGGTTCAGTACGAACCCCGTGGCGCCGAACAGCAGACCCAGCAAGGCGCCCCACAGGCCGATCCAGCCATGTACCCGGCGCAGCCAGGGAATCCAGGATGCGCGGCCGGAGCGCCGCGGCGCGGCGTCGCTTCGGCCGCGCCCCGCCCCCTCGGCATCGAGGCTGCGCGAAGCGGCCATCGCGCCGTGTAGCTGGGGGTGTGGCAAAGGATCCAGTCGAGACATCAAGCGCTCCGTTTAAAGGTTGAGAAAGGAGCAAGCGCCCCCGGGCCACGCATGTTCAGAAGCGATAGGTGCCGGTCAACAGCACAGTTCGCCCGACCGCGGGCACTGCGCGGCCGCCGTCGGAAGCGATCAGCGCGTCGTAGTACTCCTTGTTCGTCAGGTTCAGCAAGTTGAGACGCAGGTCATACTTGGGCTGATGAAAGGCCACTGTCGCGTCCCAACGCGTGTAACCGCCAACTTCGACGAAATTGGTGTTCGACGCATAGCGCGACGACAGATAGGTCATCCCGCCACCGACTTCCCAATTATGAATCGGTTGGTAGGTCGTCCAAAGGGTGACCGTATTACGGGGTGTGTTCGCAGGGGTATGGCCTTGCGTGCCATCCGCCGCCTGCACCACCAGGGCGTCGAGGTAGGTATAGCCCCCGTAGACCTGCCAATTATTGGTAATGTGCCCGGTCACGCCAGCCTGGAATCCATTGACGCGCACATTGCCCGACAGTTCGTAGTTCCCGTCGTCGTCCAGCGTGCGCGTGTTGGTCTGCTCGATCTGGAACAGTGACGTCGTCACCGACAGATTGCCCTCGAGCAGGTCCCACTTGGCGCCCACTTCATACGAGCGGTTCTCTTCCGGCGCGAGATTCTGCTGGCCGTTGGTCACCGTCAGGGTCTCGAGCGACGGATCGAACGACGTGCCGTAAGAGACGTAATACGACTGCGTATCGGTCGGCTGCCAGATCACGCCCGCGCGCACGCTCGTGAAGTCGTTGGTCTGCGAGGTATAGCCCGGCAGACTGATGGTGTTCGAGATCTCAGCCTGGTAACGATCCCAGCGCAAGCCGCCGACGATCTTCCAATGCTCGCCGAGGGAGATCGTGTCGTTGGCGTAGATCCCGATGCTGTTTGCGCCTGAGTTCGCATAGTTGCCGAGGATCTCAGGCGAACTCGGTGACGAAGCCTGTTGCGGCGGATCGATCAGCGGGACGATCGGCAGGTTGGCGCGCGAGTACGACTGATTCGTATAGTTGTCGTGGCCGAGTTCAACACCCGTGACCAGTTCGTGCTTGATCCAGCCTGTATTGAACTTCGAGATCAAGTCGGTGGTGTTGTAGAGCGACGAATCGGTGATGATGCGATCGTGTGATTGCAACTTGATGAACAGGGAACTCAGCGGCAAAGTCGTGAAGTTGCCGTTGGTGAGCGCCGGGCTCGTGGCCAGCGGGCCGGTCAGCACACTTTGCGGCGCCGTCTCGCGTGCATCGACCGTGTAGTGCGAGTACTGGGTCTCGTTGCGCAAGGTCAGATCGTCGGAGAAGTGATGCGTCACGCGCGCCGACAGGATCTGCGTGTCCTGGATCGTTCGGTCGTCGGTCAGGCCGTAATACGTGCCCTTGTCGACCGGTGCGGGATGCCCGTTAACGGACTGGACCCCGTAGTCGGGCTGGTCGTCGTTGTGCTGGATCAGCGCGGACAGCGTGACTTCAGTCGGCGTGCCGATACCAAAACGCACTTCCGGTGCGACGCCGAAGTCCTTGTTCTTCTCCACATCGCGGGTCGAGCCCATGCTCTGACCAAACGCATTGATCCGGAACGCGGAGGTGTCGGACAAGGGGCGATCAAGGTCGACCGTGGTCCGGTAACGATCGTCGTTGCCGATGGTGGTCGACACTTCCGACACGGGCTTCAGCTGTGCCTGTTTGCTGACCTGGTTGATCACGCCGCCTGTCGAGCCGCGGCCAAACAACATGGATGACGGACCGTACAGCACCTCGATCGATTCGAGATCGAAGGTGTCGCGATAGTACTGGCCGCGATCGCGGAAGCCATCGAGGTAAATGTCGGTGCGCGCCGTGAAGCCGCGCAAGTTCACGTTGTTGCCGATCGAACCGCCTTCAGCCGCGCCGACCGTCACGCCGGGCGCATTGCGCAGGGCGTCCTGGAAGGAGGTCAGACCTTGCGACTCGAGCAACGAGCGGTTGATCACCGTTACGGCTTGCGGAATATCGCGCAGAGCCGTAGGCGTTTTCGAGCCGACCGTCGAGGTTTCGGCCTGGAATGACTTGGAATCTTGCTGGCCCGACACTTCGACCGCGGGCAGGCTGACTTCTGCCGGGGCGCTCGGAGAGAACGCGGCTTGACCGCTGACGGCGGGCGCAATCGTTTGACCGCTGGTTTGTGCAAATGCCGGCACGGTAGCGGCCAGCGATCCGGCAAACGTAGAGACGATCGCCAACGCGAGCGGCGTTTTAGACAGCTTCATAGCAGAACTGATCCAGTCAAGAGGCGCATCGAAGCGCCAAGCCACGCACGGCTAGGCGTGCGACGCGGAATTGGCTGGCTGGAGGCTCGGGAAGATCAGAGCGCTTGGCTGGCTGGAAGGTCGGCAGATCGCTGCGACAACGCGATTACCTGTGAACGAGCGCCGGGTACACATACACGACGACCGCGGGCCGGATTGTTACCAATCATTGCTCAACCCGCAAGGTTGTGTAATGAATCTGTATGGAAAATGTTGTTACCGATGTTTACGAGCGGGAACGTTTCGTGAAATGACGGCGAACTTGCACTTAATGTGCGGGGAGCCGGAACACGCCAACCACATCGCTCATGCGGCTTGCCTGTTCCTCGAGCGAGACCGCGGCGGCCGCCGCCTCCTCGACGAGTGCTGCATTCTGCTGGGTGACTTCATCCATCTGCGTGACGGCCCTGTTGACCTGCTCGATGCCGTCACTCTGTTCCTCGGAGGCGGCCGCGATCTCGGCCATGATGTCGGTCACGCGCCGCACCGCATCGTTGATCTCCGTCATCGTCTTGCCTGCACGACCGACCAGCTCGGTGCCGTTACCCACCCGGTCGACCGATTCGCTGATCAGCGTCTTGATTTCCTTGGCCGCCGACGCGCTGCGTTGTGCAAGCGTGCGCACTTCGCCCGCGACCACCGCAAAGCCACGGCCCTGCTCCCCTGCCCGCGCGGCTTCAACCGCCGCATTCAGCGCAAGAATATTGGTCTGGAACGCGATGCCCTCGATCACGCCGATGATGTCGGCGATCTGCTTCGAGCTGGCGTTGATCTCGCCCATGGTCGTGACGACCTTCGAGACGACATCACTGCCTTCATGCGCCACGCCGACTGCGACCTTGGCAAGGTCGCTCGCCTGGCGCGCGTTGTCCGCATTCTGGCGCACAGTTGAGGTCAGTTCCTCCATGCTCGAAGCGGTCTCTTCGAGCGAAGCGGCCTGCTCTTCAGTTCGTTGCGACAAATCAGTGTTACCGGCCGAGATCTGTGCGGTCGCCGTGGAGATCGACTGAGCGCCATCGCGCACCGAGACCATGGTGCCGGTCAGGCGGCTCTGCATGGAGCGCAAGCCTTCCATCATCTGGCCCATTTCGTCGCGCGAGCGCACCTCGATACGCCGGCTCAGGTCACCATCGGCAATGGCGTGGAAGTGATGCAACGCTTCATCGAGCGGACCCGCAATCGACTTGCGTAGTGCATGCCACGCGAATGCGGCCATCGACAGACCGATCAGAAGACCGATGACTGCAAGCGCCAGAATTGTGTGGAAACGACCCTGCGCGGCTTCGTAGAGGCCGCGCGCCTGTTCGGCCTGCATCGCCTCGAGTTCGGCGGATCGATCCGTGATTTCGTTGAACGGCGCCGTCATCTTGTTCGAAATGAGGTCGGCGAGTTGCGCGGTGTCATGCCGGTCGATCGCCGCGAACACCTGGGCGACCGGTCCGTTCATCGCGAGTGTCCGCTTGGCTTCGACCGCTTCGGCCAGACGCTGCTCGTCAGGTTCGGCGGGCAGCGCGCGATAGGTCTGCCAAGCCTTGTCAGCGATGGCGAATTGCTCGCGTGCGCGCACTTCGAGGCTAGCGATATCCGTGCGATCGGGCTGCGCCGCGATCCGGTCAAGCACCAGACGGCCGCGGGAGTAGAAGAAATCGAACTTGCCGATCGCAATCGCCGAGGCGAGCTGGTCGGAGTAAAGCGACTTCTGGTCCGCATTGCTCAGGGCGATGCCGGCCACGCCTAACGCGGCGCCGATCGCCATGAGCAAGCCGAGGAAACCCATCGCAAGGGCGAGACGGGCGCGGATCGTGATGTTCGAAAACATAGATGCCTCAAGGCAGAGCAAGCAGAACGGAAAAACGTCGCGCTGGGGGAGCACGCGTGGTCATTAGGGTTTACGGCAATTAATCAGGGATATGAAGGGCGGGATTTGAACTTGGGCCGGTCGATCTGACGGGTGGCCGCTCAGGGGTGATTACAAGAAGTTACGAGACCGGCGATCGGTCCCGTAACACAAAGGCGGGGAAGCAGACTTGCGCCGACAGCGGCGCGGGGCGAGATGACGCGCTTCATTGCCGCGCTCATCACGCCCGCTCGAAATCGTCTCGCTCACCCGCGGTGCCGAGCCGGGTCAACTTTGCCCGCGCCGTCTGGCGTTCAATACGACCGGGTCGTGTCGCTCAGCAACTGCACCAGATACGGTTTCCACACGTCCGGATGAGCGAGCGTCTGGTGGCCATATGAACGCGCAGTCTCCGGAATTTCGACAAAACGCCCGTTCGGCACGGCCGGCATCTCCCGCTGCATGACGCCAAGGTCCGCCGCGTTGATCAGGTCGTCGGCGAAATTGACGGCAAACAGCCGGGCGCGGATATGTGACAACTGCGGTGACGGGTTGTAGTCCCACGACGACTCGAACCAGTACAGCACATCGTTGGCGTCGCTCTTCTGCGCGTCGGCGACCAGCGTGTCGTACATCTGCGTGGCTGCATCCCGATCAGGCGCATCGGTCTGCATGCGTGCCGGGTTGCTGGTGATGATCGTAAAAATGGGCATCACGCGGGTCCACTGACTCGGCTGCGCGGAGTAGTCGCCCCCTTGCCAACCCGGATCGTTGCGGATAGCACCCACGATCATCTGCCGCCAGAGCCAGTTGCGGCCGGCCATCGCGATCGGCTGACTCGCAATCGGCATCAGGGCATCGGCCATCTCTGGATACCGTTCGCCCCACATCCAGGTCTGCATGCCCCCCATCGAGGTGCCGAGCACCAGGCGCAGATGATTGATATGCAAACCTTCGACGAGCAGTCGATGGTTGGCTTCAACGACATCGCCATAGCCGTAATGGGGAAATCTAGCGTGCATGCCGTCGCTCGGCTTGCTCGAGCCGCCGCGGCCCAGGCCATCGGGAATCACAATAAAGTAGCGGCTTGCATCGAGTGGCTCGCCCGCTGCGAAAAGCTCGCGACGCATGGCCGGTGCGAGGAATGCCTTGCCGGTCCCCGTGGTGCCGTGCATCAGCAGTACCGCGTTGCTGATCTCGCCATGCGCATCGCGCTGCGGCGTGCCGAGGGTCACGTAGTGGATATGAATGTCCGGCAACGTGGTACCGTCAGAAAACTGAAATGCGTGCTCGGTGAAATCGGCGGCCTGCTCGGAAACAGGTTCGGTAGTCGCAGCGCGGGCCGGCGTGAGGCCGGTCACTGCGCACATTCCTGCGGTGGCCAGCAGGGGCGCGAATCGGATCATGGCAGTGTCCTGTCGATGTGGGGCAAGTAAGGCGGTCGTAATGAAGCGGTCGAATAATGCAGTCGTGAGCCTGCTACGCGCAGGAGGCCTTCAAGCGACATGAAGCGTCGCCGGGGCGCTTGCCCGTAACGCGGCGTATGGTATGCCAAACTGAAAAGCCTCGTTTTGGGCACGCACCTGAGCGGCTGATCGGGCACCCCATGCGGACCGCTCGCCGTGTTGTCTCAACGCTGTCACGGCCTCGACCTAGCATCGGCGATTTGCTCACAAACCGCCCGGAACGAAACACAGCGACCCGGCACCCTTTGGGTCGCGCAACACGATGACATGTTGAAATGGAACCAGCCGCGCCTCACACACCATCCCGGGCGGTCTTTCTGAAAAAGCCTCACATGCGCAACGCGGCCACGGTGCTGGCCTGTGCCGGCGTCGGGCTCGCGATGGCCGCCCCATTTGTACTTGGCTCACATGCGCTGCTGGCCGGCTTGCGCGCGGTCTCCCCGACCCTCTTCCTGATCCTGGCCATCAGCGCGATCGTCAGCGCGGCCGCGAAGGCGGGCAAACAACATCTGATGCAAGCGGCGCTCGGTCTGCGCCTACGTTTTGCGCGCACCTTTGCCATGACCGTCGTCACGGATTCCGCTTTCCTGGTGTCGCCTCTTGGCGCGGCCGGCTACGGCGTGAACATGGCCTTGCTCGAGCGCTCGGGCGCATCCTGGGCGGCTGCGGCAACGATCGTCGGGACGGATCAGGCGCTCGATCTCGCGTTCTTCACGGTGGCAATTCCGATTTCGCTGATCCTTGCGCTTGGGCCGCTTGCCCAGGTGTTTCCGAAGCTCAGCGTGCCGCTTGCGTGCGTGGCCCTGGCGCTCGCCGCGCTTCTCGCTGCGGGACTGTGGTTGAGCCGTCGCCCCATCGCCCGTGCCCTGACCCGAATGGGACGTCGCACACCGTGGCTCAGATCGCGATGGGCACGGGTGTCCCATTTCGCTCACACGGTGAAACAGCAATTGGCTCTGCTCAAGGCCGGTCCGCCGCAGCGTTTTATCGCACTGCTCGTGATGACGACCCTGCAATGGCTGCCGCGATATGGGGCGCTCTGGTTCATCCTGTACGACCGCGGCTACCACCTGCCGTTCGGCTTCGTACTGGCTGCACAGGCGGTGATCCTGCACCTCGCGCTATGGACCGGCGTGCCCGCCGGGGGCGGCAGTGGCGACCTGGGTCTCGCGGCCGCATTCGCGGCGTGGGTGCCATCCGCCGTGCTCGGAACCACACTCGTGTTGTGGCGTTTCGCGACGCTGTATTGCCCCTTGCTGCTCGGCGCACTCGGTCTTGCGGCCCTCGCCCTGCAGCGACGTCGGCAGCCCTGAGGCGCCGAACTCACGCCACCGTATCGCGCGGTTTTTTGATGCGCACAGAAAACCGCGCCCGATCCGCCTGATCCACTCGCAACGCAAACAACCGACAGGTCTGTGAAAACAGCGCGAGCGGGTAGGTCACCTTCAGCAAGTCGGAAATCATGCGCCATTCCGCGCGCACGCCCTTCCAGTAGCCGAGCTTTTCTGTCTTGCGCGATTGCGTGACGTGCGGCCAGTGCGTGACCGAAATCCTGAGCTTGCGTGCGATGATCAGGCGGTTCATGAACACTTCGATGCCGAAACGCGGCAAGCCATGAATCTCCTTGAGCGCCTCGCTTAACAGGTCCTTTCGAACGACCCGTTCACCTGACACAAAATCGAGCCCGATCGCTCGGAACAGTAACAGGCTGTTCTGCCGCAAGCTCAGAGTAACGTCGGCCTTGCCTGACAGCACAGGCGCCGCAAGCGCGGTGATGTGATTGGGCGCAAGTCCCTTGAGGTCTGCATCGAGTAGCATCAGCAAGCCGTTTTGGGCGGCCTCGATACCGGTGGCCATCGCCGCACTCTTGCCACGATTGACCGGGCAGGAAATCAGGCGGACCGAACTGAAGCGCCTGACGACGTCGGCGGTGCCATCCGTCGACCCATCGTCGACCACAATGACTTCGCTCAGCAGCGGATGCGCTGCCGCGATGGCCAGCACGGCACCGATACGTGGCGCCTCGTTGTAGGCGCAGACGATGCATGAAACGCGAAGCAAACTATCCGGAGCAAAAGATCGGGTCATGGCGTAATACAGTTGCAAGACAAGAGAGGGGCAAACGGCAAACCAGCGCGATTCTGGGCGCCGATTGTGATGCTGTCATGCACATCGCACAAAGTCCTGAACTTCCCGCAAATCCCTAAAACGGCTGAAGCCACCGGTTTATTCCACCCTTGCATTTTTATGCCCGAGAGGGGCCGTGGGCTTTAAATTACGGTTTGTTTCACCAGCAAGGCGCGTTACTCTTAGCTAGACTGGCGTCATCGTAACGAGGAACTCCGTCGATGACGCGCGACGATTTACCCGCATTGCTGCCGGGATTACTGCCAAGGCTCTGGGCGTTCGCGCTCCGCCTGGCAGCTGATCGGCATGATGCAGAAGACCTGGTCCAACGCGCCTGCGTGCGTGCGCTGGAGCGGCGTCACCAGTTGCAACCCGACACGTCTGCACTCAGCTGGATGTTTTCGATTGTCCATTCAATCTGGATCGACGAGATCCGCTCGCGCCAGATTCGTGGCCGCGCACGCATTGAGTGGAGCGAGGAGCTCGTGGAGACGGTGCCCGACCCGGGCGCCGCAGACCCCGAGACCGGCTTGTTGTACCGACAGATACTCGACGCTGTCGACTTGCTGCCCGATGCGCAGCGTATGGTCATGTTGCTGGTTGCCGTCGAAGGTGTGACCTATCGAGAGGCAGCAGAAATACTGGAGATTCCGATTGGCACAGTCATGAGCCGACTGTCACGTGCAAGGCTAAGCATCGGTGCGCGATTCAGCGCGGCCGCTGTCCACGTGACCCACGACCGTGTTCCCAGGAAGGACTCAGTAACATGAACTTCGACGATACTTTGCTTCTGGCGTACGTGGACGGCGAATTGCCGCCCTCACGCCACGCCGAGGTCGAACGGGCGATCGAAACATCCCCCGATCTCGCCAGCCGCGTTGCCGACCTGCGCGGCTCCGTGCTGCCCTATCGCGATGCGTTTGCGCATCAGCCCATGCCGCCGGTTCCGGAGAGCCTCGCGAGCTTTGTCGCGCAACTCGTGCGTGACGGTGCCCCCAGTGTCGGCATAAACGGACACGACGCGCATGAGGGACGCGATGACGCATTTGCGCGCCGGGCTGAAGAGACGGATCGCGCCTCAGAACTTGATGAGCCGGTCTCCTCTGCACCTGCGGACAGCGAGGACTCCCCCGAGCGAGCCGAGCCTGTCAACGTCGTTGCCAAGGATCGCGAGACGCTTCGCCTCGTTCATTCGCTCTCGGCCCGTCCTGCCCCTCCCTTACGCCGCCCGAGTGCCTGGCTGGCTGCTGCGTTTGTCGCGGGTGCGTTTTTCTGTGGCGCAGCGCTCAAGGTCAGTCCGCACCTGCTTTCATTCGAACCGCGCGTCACACCGTGGGTCGAGGCTGCCGCGGGCTATCAGGAACTGTTCTCGCGCGAAACGCTGTCGGACCTCGGCGACGAGTCCGCCGTCAATACGCGGGTGCTCGACGCTATTCATCAGCAGGACGGCCTGCCCGTGACGGTTCCCGATCTGCAGAACGTGGGGCTGACCTTCAAGCGCCTGCAGCGCCTGCGCTTTCACGGCAAGCCGCTCGTGCAGATCGTCTACCTGCCCGAGCACGGCGCACCCGTGGCGCTCTGTGTGGTCGGCAATCAACTCGCCGATCAAGCTGCGCAAGATCAGCGTGTCTACGGCATGGACGTGGTGGTGTGGAACAAGGACAAGCTTGGCTACGCCCTGATCGGCAAGCGCACGGATGTCGACCTGCCGGCCATTGCACGTCAGATTGCAGACAATCCGGGTAACGCGGTGGTCGGTCAAACGGGAATAAACTCCGCCATTCCGCGTTCTTCCATAAGAGTGGAATCACTTGCCGCCGCGCGTGTCTATACCGAGGTCGAATAAGTCGAGGTCGAATCGGACCCGCGCGCGGACCCTGCTTAACCGGAGCCCCCAATGAATGCCCGACCTGAGGTGCCTTTTTACGATACGGCATCGCCGAACACACGATCGCGCTATACGCGCACTGCGATGGCCCTGCACTGGCTGATCGCGCTCGGCATCATCGTGAACGTCGTGCTTGCGCTGAGTGCGGACTCTTTGCCCGACGGCTGGGTTCGCCCAGTCATCAATACGCATAAATCCATCGGTATCACGGTGCTGGGTCTTGCGATCCTGCGCGTGCTCTGGCGCTTCACGCACCGGCCACCCGCCTTGCCCGCGAGTTTTCCGAAGTGGGAGCGGGCCAGCGCGCATATTGCGCACATCCTGCTCTATGGACTGATCTTTGCGTTGCCGCTGTCGGGCTGGCTGCACGACTCCGCCTGGAAAGACGCACTCACACATCCGATGAGCCTGTTCGGCTTCATACCCTGGCCGCGCATCGGGTTCATCATGGACCAGCCGCCCGCGCTCAAGGAACATCTGCACACGCTGTTCGGCTCGCTCCATACGTGGTTCGGCTATGTGCTGTATGTTCTGCTCGCGCTGCATGTCGGCGGCGCGCTCAAGCATGAATGGATCGACCGTCATTCGGTGATTCGCCGCATGTTGCCGTAATGCTTTCAGGGCCGGCTGCGCCTCGCGGCCCGTCCGCCTCATACGACTTTGAAGAACCGATGAAAACCGCGCTCGAGGAAGCCCTCTTCCTCGCCTCACCCCGTCTTTCCCCCCGTCCGACTCCGCTGCTCAGCGTCGTGATTCACGGCAGCGTGATTGCGCTGTGGTTCGTGCTGTTCGCACGCGCGTTCTTTTTGCACGGCCTGCTCGCGTGGTCGGCTGGGATTGCCTATATCGTCTATGACACAGCGCTGCTGGTGTTCGTCACGATCAAGTCTCTCTCGCTGCTGCGCCCGACCGAAGTGCCCCTCACCGAGGGACCGAAGGTCACGCTCGGTGTGATCGTCGCCGCGTATAACGAAGCGAATGTCCTGCCCGATACTTTGCAGGCCTTGTTCGAACAGAGCGAGGTGCCCGATGAAATCGTGATCGCCGACGACGGGTCGACCGACAGCACCGGTGTGCTGCTGGCCGAACGCTATGGCATCACCCCCGCGCCTGATGGACAGATCAGTGCGCCGAGCTCGATCTATCCGACACTGCGTTGGCTGCGCGTCGTGCACGGCGGCAAAGCGCGTGCGCTGAACGCCGCGATCACGTCGATCAGCGCCGATGCGATGATGACGGTCGACGCCGATACACTGCTCGCACTTGACGCCTGCCGCGCGATGCGCCGCGCGTTCGCGGCGGAACCCGAGCTTGTCGCCGCGGCCGGCATCCTTACGCCGTTGTGCGGCAAGACCGCCGAAGGTCGTTTTTTCCAGTGGTTCCAGACTTACGAATACATCCGCAACTTCGTGTCACGCTATGCATGGATGCGTGCCGAAAGCCTGCTGCTGATCTCGGGTGCGTTCGCGTGCTTCAGGCGCGAAGCGATTCTGCAGGTGGGGGGATTCGACCCGGAATGTCTGGTCGAGGACTATGAGCTGATTCACCGGTTACGCCGTTATGCGGTCGATCACGGCGTGCACTGGACCGTGCGTGTCATCGGTTCGGCCCAGGCCTTCACGGACGCGCCGAGCACCCTTGCCTCGTTCCTGCGTCAGCGCCGTCGCTGGTTCGCGGGTTTCCTGCAAACGCAGTACTGGAATCGCGACATGACTGGCGACTGGCGCTACGGCAAGGTGGGCTGGCTGATGCTGCCTGTTAAGGCAATCGATACCGTGCAGCCGATCTATGGACTGACCGCGTTCGCGCTGCTGCTCGGCTTTCTGTTCACGGGCAATTTCACGATCTTCGGGCCCGCATTCGGCTTGATCGTCGGCAAGATCGTGATCGATCTCGCCTTCCATCTCTGGTCGGTCTACCTCTATCGGCGCTGGACCCATAACGCGACGACCTCGAGCCTCGGCATGGCGATTCTCGCCGCGCTCGCCGAGCCGTTCACGTTTCAGTTGCTGCGCCACACGGGCGCCACGCTCGGCTGGCTGCAATTCGTTCGACGCCGCCAGACCTGGGGCACCCAGCATCGCGCCGGTTTGCTCGGACAACGAAGCAGCACCCGGCCAGTGGAATAAGCGGCACGCCGGCGCGTTTACCTGATGTGAGCTGGTTTTGCATCAGGAGGTCGCCATGCGTTCCCCTTTCACTTTGACGCCTGCACTCGCAGGTTCAGTACTCGCACTTGCTTTACTCTCGGGCTGTGCCGTGCCGCCTCCTGGCGCCGCGGCCCCCGCTCCCGCCACGACGGCCTCGACGCCTGAATGCCGTGATGTCGAAGCCACCGTGCTGCTCGACGGAACGACCCAGCAGTTGCCCGCGAGAGCTTGTCGCGACGACAAGGGTGCGTGGCAGATGATGCGCGACGACGACGAGGACGCTGGCTATCCGGCGGGTGCCTTCATCGTCTACGACCCGTGGCTGTGGGGGTATCCGTTCGGCTTCTCGTCGTCGTTCGTGATCGTCAATCATTCCGGCCATTTTCATGGCAACCATTTCCACAACGGTTTCCATGGCGGCTTCCATAGCTCTGGTGGCATGCGCGCCCGCTAGGCGACATAGCGCGCCCGGATCAGACCGGGCGCGACTCCACGGGGGGCACGCCCGCCTCCCGCTTCGCAAGGCCCAGGTATGTTTCGATCACGCGGGGGTTTCGCGCTAGCGCATCGGCCTCGCCCTCGAGCACGATCTCGCCAGTCTCCAGCACATAACCGTAGTCGGCGATTTGCAGGGCGGCACGCGCATTCTGTTCGATCAGCAGGGTCGCGACGCCGGTTTCGCGCAGGGCGCTGACAATGCGCAGGATCTCGCGGGTGATCAGCGGCGCCAGTCCGAGACTCGGTTCGTCGAGCATCAGCAAGTCAGGTTTGCCCATCAATGCGCGGCCGATCGCGAGCATTTGACGCTCGCCCCCCGAGAGCGTGCCGGCGAGTTGACGACGCCGCTCCTTGAGTCGCGGGAACAGTACGAACACAGGTTCGAGCTGATCGAGATAGTGGCGCTCACCGGCCTTCTTTCGGCGATACGCGCCAAGTTGCAGATTGTCTTCAATCGTCATCGATGCGAACAGGGCACGTGTCTCCGGCACGAGGCACATACCGCCCGCGACGCGGTCTTCGATATTGATGGCACCGATGTCTTCGTCCAGATAGCGGACCTGCCCCTGCGCGTAGCCATGCGCCGGCAACGCGCCCATCAGCGCGTTGAGCAAGCTCGACTTGCCTGCGCCATTCGGACCGATCACAGTCACGACCTGGCCAGCCCGCACCTTCAGTCGCGCCCCGCGCAAGGCTTCGACCTTGCCGTAGCGAACCGAGAGTGCTTCGACCTCGAGCACTACGCGGGGCGTGTTGATCGCCGTCATTCCACGCCCCCCAGATACGCATCCAGTACAGCCTGATTTGTCTGGATATCGGCGGGCTGCCCTTCGGCGATCTTGGTGCCGAACTCCATGACGACCAGATGGTCAGTCAGGTTCATGACGAAATCCATATCGTGTTCGACCAAGAGGATGCTCGTGCCTTCCGTCTTGAGCTTCCTGAGCAGGTCGGCCAACGCCTGCTTTTCCTGATAGCGCAGGCCGGCGGCCGGTTCGTCGAGCAACAGCAAGGTCGGGTCGACGCAAAGCGCTCGCGCGATCTCGAGAATCCGCTGCTGGCCCAACGCGAGGCTGCCGGCTTCGTTGTGCAGATAGCGCGAGAGTCCGACTCGATCGAGCTGACGTGCGGCTTCGGCCATCAATCGTGTCTCGTCAGCACCATTGAGCCTGACGATGCTGCGCCATACGCCGCCACGGCCGCGCAAGTGCGCGCCGATTGCAACGTTTTCAAGCACGCTCATGCGAGGTAGCAGTCTTACATGCTGGAAGGTGCGTCCAATGCCGCGCCGGGCGATCTCACGCGAAGCGCAGCGGTCGATCCGCTCGCCCGCGAAGGTGATCGAGCCGCTGCTCGCGCGCAGCACGCCCGACACGAGGTTGAACGTCGTCGACTTGCCCGCGCCGTTCGGTCCGATCAGGCCGACAATTTCGCCGGCCTTGACCGTGAAGCTGACCTCGTTCACCGCAACCAGGCCGCCAAAGGTCTTGCTCAGCTTGTCGACCACGAGCAGTGCCTCGCTAGCCACCGGCATCGAACGACGCGGCAATGCCTCGACCTCGCGCGGCGTGTCGGCATGGCGCCGCATTGGAAACCATCGCGCAAGGAAGGGCCACACCCCGTCTCGCGCAAACTGAAGCAGCAACACCATCAGCACGCCAAACACAATGACCTCATAGTTGCCACTGCTGCCGAGCAGTTTCGGCAGCAGTGATTGGAGCCAGTCCTGCAGCACGGTCAGAATCGCCGCACCCAGCACGGCGCCCCACACATGCTCGACGCCGCCCACCACCGCCATGAAGAGGAACAGGATGCCGTAGTTGAGCCCGAACGGCGTCGGGTTCACCGCGCGTTGCAGATGCGCGTAAAGAAAACCCGAGATCGAGGCCAGAATCGCGGCATAGGTGAAGATCACGACCTTCATCCATGCGGTGTTGACCCCCATCGCCTCGGCCATCGTAGTGCCGCCGCGCAGCGCACGGATGGCACGCCCGGGCCGGCTGTCGAGCAGGTTCTGCACCGAGATCGCCGCACCGATCACGACCACCCAGATCACGTAATAGATGCGGCGGCCACTGTCGAGTTGCCAGCCGAACACATCAAGCGAAGGAATACCGTTGATGCCGTCGTACTTGCCGAGCACATTCAGATTGCCGAACAGGAAGAACAACGACAGCCCCCAGGCGATGGTGCCAAGCGGCAGGAAGTGCCCCGACAGACGCATGGTGATCGCGCCGATCAGCATCGCCGCGACGGTCGTCACAACCAGACCTGCCAGCAGGCCAAGCCACGGCGACAGTCCATAGGTCGTGCTCAGCAGCGCCGTCGAATACGCGCCGAGACCGACAAATGCAGCTTGCCCGAAACTCGTCATGCCGCCGATACCCGTCAGCAATACGAGGCCGATCGCCACGATCGAATAGAGGCCGATGTAGTTGAGCAGCGTGACCCAGTACTCCGGGGCGCGCAGCGGCGCCGGCAGTACGGGCAGTGCCAGCACCACGATGAGGAACAGCCAGAAGCGCTTGTTGCGCAGTGTCGAACCCATCTTCACGCCTCGTCTTCATCGCTGTGGCGCGTGGCCAGACTGCGCCACAGCAGGACGGGAATGATCAGTGCAAACACGATGACCTCTTTGTAGGCGCTGGCCCAGAACGACGAATACGATTCGAGCAAGCCGACCAGCAACGCACCCGCCGCGGCGACCGGATAGCTGACCAGGCCACCGATGATCGCGCCGACGAACCCTTTGAGACCGATCAGGAAACCCGCGTCGTAATAAAGCGTCGTGAGCGGTGCGACCAGGATGCCAGCCAGCACGCCAAGCGCGGCCGCGAGGGTGAACGCGAGGCTGCCCGCACGGGCCGTGCCGATACCGACCAGACGCGCGCCGAGCCGGTTCACCGAGGTTGCGCGCAAGGCCTTGCCAGTGAGTGTCCGGCCGAAGAACAGATAGAGCGCGACGATCAGAATCGCAGCGGCGCCGATCACCGAAAGGCTTTGCCCGGAGATCGTCAGACTGCCCAGTGCAAAGCTCGCGTCAGAGACTGGTTCGGCACGCGAGCCTTCGGCGCCGAACATCAGGAGGCCAAGACCGACCAGCGCGAAGTGCACCGCGACCGCGACGATCAGCAGCAACAGCGTGCTTGCCTCAGCGACCTTCTGGAAAGCAAGACGATAGAGGAAGGGGCCGAGCGGCACGACGATCAGCAGCGTCAGTGCGAACTGCACCCCCATCGGCAGTGCCGCTCGTGCCACCAGCGCATGGGCAAGGGCGAAGACTGCAAGCGGAAACAGCAGGTAACGGCCGGCCGCCGCGGGCAACAGACGAACCACCTGACGCCGCTGCTCCGGGCGACGCAAGACCGCGATGGTCTCGACCACGAAGCAGCAAGCGCCGAGCACCACCAGCAGGACGCAAGTCAGTGGAAACTTCTGGGTCTGGATACTCGCGAGCGTCAGCGCCGCATACGAAACAAACTCGCCTTGCGGAATCAGGATCACCCGCGTGACCGAAAACACCAGGACCAGCGCGAGCGCGAGCAGCGCATAGATCGCACCGCTCGTGATGCCGTCCTGCGCGAGAATCGCGGCAATCGATAAATCCATAGGTCCTCGAAAACGATACGCGTCGAAGGTGCCGCAACCTGAGCGACGACGTCGACTAGTGTGCTCCGACGATATGCCAGTGACCGACGGCGCCTGTCAACCTCATTCTGGCACGCACCCATGCAAACGCGGCACCGCCCTTTCGGGGAGTGCCGCGTTTTTAGGCTTATTTGCAGGCCCGTTCCTCGGGCCACCGGCTCGGGTGCGCTAGTTGCCCGAGCGTGCCATGCTCGACAATACCCCGTCTCGCCGGACCAGTCCGTGAAACAGCGCAGCCGCCAGATGAAGCAGCACGGTCAGGAACAGCAGATAGGCCAGATAGGTGTGCGCGAGGTGCAGCCGCGCGAACCACCATGCACTCGCCGGTGCAATCGGCGGCAAGTGGATCGGCCCGTAGAGCGTCACGGGATACCCTCCCGCCGACAACATCGCCCACCCGATCAGCGGCATCGCCAGCATCAACCCGTACAGCAGCAAATGCGAGAGATAGGCCGCGAATTTTTGCAGCAGCGGCAAGTCAGACGGAAGCGGCGGTGAACCGTACTTGAGACGGACGACGATGCGCACCAGCACGAGAATCAGAATCGCGATGCCGAGCGGCTTGTGCAATTCGATCAGGTACTGATGCCGCGCCGAGACCGAGGTCACCATACCGGCGCCGACAAACAACATGGTCACGATCAGCACGGCCATCAGCCAGTGCAAGAGCCGCTGGGGACCACTGAAATGTTTCTCTTGGGTTGTCATGGAGCGTCCTTTCAGTGGGCTAGGGCAGGCGTGACGCCCGGCGCATCGGTTTCTTCAGCGGTGCGGCGTTTGTACGAGATCGCATAGGCAGCGGAACGCGCAGGCAGCAACGGGTCGTCCGACGCTTCGATGCCGGTCGGCAGCACGAGCGGGTCGTAGTTGATATCGCGACACGGACCATCGTCCTGAGCCTGTGTGCCATCGAGGACCAGCGTGCCGGCGTCGACTGTGTGGCGGCCGCTCGGCCAGACTTGGGTGGCGTTGTCGACCGGGTCGCCCGGGTCGGCGAGCGTGAAGATCAGGTGCCAGCGCTGCGGACCCTGAGCGATCCGCGTACGCAGGTCGCTGTCGAGATAGTCCGTTCCCTGCGGTGCCACGGCCCCATCGGCATCATGCGCGTCGGGGACCATCTCCCATCGCACTGCATGCCGCGCGCCCGCGCTGTCGACCAAATAGAACGCATTGAGACTTGAATACCCTTCGGTCGCATAGCTCGCCGAGGGCTTGGCCGTTTTGATCCAGCCGAGGAAGGGGCCGGTTTCCGGATGGCTCATGAAGAAAGCCTTGGCACGCGCCGGGTCGGGCTTGCCGGTTGCCGGATCGGGGCCCGTCGCCACGGTCAGGTCGTAGAACGCCTTCGGCGTGGCAACCGGAAACACCGGCATCGCATTCATGCCCGTGCGCCATTGCTGCCCGTTTGCCTCGGTGAAGCGAAGCGCCATGCTGCGAATCGGCACGCTGCTGTCGGGCGCATAGGGGTTGCCACCCGGAACCGCAAAGCGCCCGACTACCGGCGTGCGACCCGAGGCCAGCACCTCGGCCGTCGAGAATTGGGCCGCAGCGCCATTGCTGTCGAAATAGCCGGAGACGCAGACACCCTTTGCATGGTTGCGGCGAAAGCCCGGGTGCACACCGCCATTGTTCTGCAGCGCGCCCACGATCTTGCCAGCCGAGAGTCGGTCTGAGTCGAGCCAGCCGCCGACATAGGCAAACGCTAGAGCCGGCAACACGACGCAGGCGCCGATCGCGGCGAAGCGGCCAGCCAGCGCCCCCCCACTGAGCGCTGGCTTGGATTCCAGTGGGTCGGGAGGCAATCGATTCGCCATATGAAGCTCCTGGTTCGCCGCTTGAGCGGCTGGATCGTGGGAACGAATGTGAACGCGTGTTAGGTCGGGTGCCCCGTCGTTCCTGAATGCCGTGCATTGTCGACACGGACGCGAAACGATCGAGTGACCCAATCATGACGTTTCTGTCAGATTTGCGTCTCGCAGGCACGCGAGCGACGCACTATGCGGGTCGACCATGCCAGACGGCATCGTAACCCTCAAACCCCACGTCACGCAGGGCGGCAACCGAGCGGTATCAGGAACAACCCTGAGTCTGCGGGTTCGCGAAGTTATCCACAAATTCTGTTGGTAAGTCTGTGGATATCTCACTCGGATCGGGTCGCTTGCGGCGCGGGGACAGGCTGGGTGTTGCGGTGCCTTCGTCGAGGGCGCATCGATGCGACGCGGCGGCGTCGAGATACGTAACGGCCGAGGTGACAAACACGCAGGACCCTCTCGATTCATTGCGCGCTTGACACTTTGCCAATCGTTTGTTCAAGCCCGGGAATGAGCGACTTCCTAACAGGCACGAGATATGCGCATTAAGGCCGTGCAAGCGTCCCACACGCTTTGGCTCTCAGGCGAGCAATGACTATGAAAGTCGATCGGCAACTCCCCGCTTCCGGTGGCAGCCCGGATACACGTAACGAAGCGCCCCCGGGGCTACGCTATGTCGACGATTCGCGGCCCGGCTATACCCGGCGTCCGATCGATGGCAAGTTTGCCTATTTCAACACTGAGGGCAAGCGTATCCGCGATGAAGCAACCATCCAGCGAATCAATGCGCTGGCCATCCCGCCCGCTTATGCGGATGTCTGGATTTGCCCCGACGCCCGTGGCCACTTGCAGGCTACCGGCCGCGATGCCCGGGGGCGCAAGCAGTATCGCTATCACCCGCAGTGGCGCGAGACCCGCGATGCCAACAAGTACGAGCGCATGCTCGCGTTCGGCGCTGCGCTCCCGAAGGTTCGCGCGCGCGTGGGCCGCGACCTTCGCTTGCCTGGCATCCCGCGAGAAAAAGTGTTGGCCACGGTAGTTCGGCTCCTCGATACCACCTTGATTCGAGTCGGCAGCGCCGAATATGCACGCGAGAACCGTTCATATGGATTGACGACCTTGCGCAAACGCCATCTCAATGTGCATGCGGGGCAGATTCGATTCAAGTTCCGCGGCAAGAGTGGCATCGAACATGATGTGACCGTCACCGATCCGCGCGTGACGCGCGTGGTGAGACGTTGCATGGATCTGCCGGGTCACGATCTGTTTCAGTATCTCGATGCCGACAAAGAACGCCATATCGTGAGCTCGGCGGATATCAACGCTTATCTGCAGGAAATCACTGGATCGGACTTTACCGCGAAAGACTACCGGACGTGGGCTGGCTCGGTGCTCGCCCTCGCTGGATTGGTCAAGCTCGAATGGGAAACGGTGACGGAAGCGCGACGACATGTCGCTGCGACCATCAAGGCAGTGTCAGGCTTGCTGCGCAATACGCCCGCGGTCTGTCGCAAGTGCTACGTCCATCCGGCCATTGTCGAAGCGTTTGAAGCGAAGTCCTTGACTCCAGGTGCTAAATCAGACCCGCCTGCACCGGTCGTAACAAAAAGAAGGAAGGGCCTGCGCGCTGACGAAGCGGCCCTCATGCGCTTTCTCGAGCGTGCGAACGAGATCACCTCCGCAACCGGGAAGGATCTCGTCGAACGCGCGATCAATGCGAAGTAGCCGGAGCAGAGACTGGGTTAAAGTCGCTCCACTTGCCGCGTTGCCAGCGACCGGAAGCATGCTCGACATCGCGCGCGCCTTCTTCGCGCAGCGCATCTTCTGCCTTGCGCTCCGTCTCCGACGTCACGTGCACGGCGAGCAATACTCCTGACTCGCGCACCGGCTGTTTGACTTCATGGTTCGAAACACGCACCGGGAGATCTTCATGCGCCTTGCGCGTACCGCCCATTGCGCCGATCAGCGAGCCGATATAGGCACCCAGTGCCGCGCCAATGATAAAGATCAGGCTCGAAAGGTGCAGCGCCATGACGATCGCAGCGCCCGCTGCTGCCCCCACGACCGAGCCGATCACGATCCCCGCGCCCGCAGTCTTATGGGCCGGCTGCATCGACCGGTCGGCATAGGCATCGCCGCCGATCGGAAAATTGTGATGCTGCCCCGGAGGGTTGACATAGAACAGGCTCACATCTTCCTCGAGAAAGCCACGCGCGAACAGACGACTGGCCGCTGCTTCGGCCTTCTCGAAGGTCTGGAATCTCCCTGCGACGATAAGTGACATAGCGCCTCCTTGTGATTGCCTGATCTACCAATAATGCGCAGTACCTCGTGCGCGATTCCGCGATTCCGGTTCGGGCGAGCTTCACGCTTCCAGCAAGCGGATCAAGCCACTGCGCAATACAACTGCATCGCCGTCCGTCCCTTCCAGCGCGCGGCGGCACAGTGAATGGATCCGTTTGGCGCTGCTGTCGAACGCCGTAAGCACATCTTCTTCAAGCGTCGAGGCAGCACCGAAATGGTCTTGCAGCGCCTCCACTGAAATCGAGCACACCACCGGGGCACCATCGACTTTCGCCGCGAAGTCGACGGTCAGTTCTCCGCCGTTCCATTCACGCTGACCTGCGGGAAATTCGATGCGCATGGCAGTGTCCTCGATCGTTAATATTGCAACTACGGTTGCAACTTTGAATGCACGACTACCGGCCCGTGCCTAGTGATGCGCGTGGGCATGGGCCAGCGCCTCGATCATCGTCCGGTTGAATGCCGGGATGTCGTCAGGCTTACGGCTGGAAATCAGATTGCCGTCGTGCGCCACTTCCTTGTCCACCCATTTGCCGCCCGCATTGCGAATGTCATCCTGCAACGACGGCCAGCTCGTGACAGTGCGCCCCTTGACGATGCCGGTGGACACCAGCAGCCAGCTACCGTGGCAGATCACAGCGATGGGTTTGTGCTTGTCGTTGATTACCTTCACAAATGCGCGTGCCGGCTCGACCATGCGCAATGCGTCGCCATTGACCACGCCCCCTGGTAGGACCACGCCGTCATACTCCTCCGGCCGCACCTGATCGAAGGTCTTGTCGACCTTGACCGATTCGCCCTTCTCGACGTGCCTGAAGCCCTGCACCGATCCTGCCTTCGGCGCGATCACATGGACCGTTGCGCCCGCTTTTTCGAGTGCCTTTTTTGGCTCGATCAATTCCGCCTGTTCGAAGCCATCGGTACTCAGGATTGCAACTTTGATACCGCTCAGATTTTCACTCATTACGCTCTACCTCCATTACACGGGTTGTCGTGACGCCAGTTCCGGAGAATTGCCGGAATCGACGAACGGATGCCGCATCAGTAGGGGCGCAAGGGGTGTGCCTGCGGGGCGCGGAGCAAAAGACGACCGGTGGTGCGATTCAGCGATGTTTAGCGAAAAGGCGTTACTTGTTTAGTAGCAATGGATGCAACCGAAAAACCGCGGCCGGCAACGATGGATGAACCTATCTCGTAACAGCGGTTACAAGCTTAAAACTTCCTAATAAATTTGCGTCATAAGCCCATGCTAGTCTCCGCCGATGCCAAGTTGAGAGGCAATTTTTCTCCCGCAAAAAGGATAAACAATGACATTCGTGGGTTCCGCGCATTCGCAATGGAGGCGCCGCATGGTGGCTGCAACGTTTTGTACCGGTCTCGCTGCCTGCGGGGGTGGAGGAGGAGGCAGTGGAACATTGAGTGGCGGCGCGGGATCAGGTGCCGCATCAGGTTCTCCGGCTGTTCCGCTAGCGACAACCGCGGGTGGGCCGACCATCGCCTCCCAGCCTGTTTCCGAAACGATCACTGCCGGCCAGGGCGCCGAGTTCATCGTGAATGCTCCGGGTGCGACGGCCTTCCAGTGGTACAAGAACGGCTCCTCAATTCCGGGTGCGACTTCCGCCACATTCCATACGCCTGCCCTGAGCGCTGCCGATGCCAGCGACGCCTTCGAGGTTGCGGTCGGCAATGGCATCGGTACGACTGTGTCGAGTGCGGCTCAGATCACGATCAACACCAACACGGACGGCTCGCCCCCTGCGGCCTTCTGGGGTACGCCAACGACCTTGCCCGTCGCCACACAGGTAATGACCTTCAGCTTCGTGAACCGGACCAATGGCAAATATCCGGACAGTCAGGTGTTCTGGGGCATCACGGGCACGACGCTTACCGGCGGGACGATCAATGAACTCCATTCGATCGCGGATGCTCCGACTTACGACATGCCTGCCGCGACCTCCGCGCGCATGTATTTCTATATCGCACCCAATGCCGCAGGCGCCGTCACGAACGCCACCAGCTACTACGACTTTATCGAGTTCAATATCGGCATGAGCGGTGCCGCCTATGGATTCAACGGCGACACCACGCGCGTCGACGCGTTCGGACTCAAGCTGGCGATCCGGCTTCAATGCGGCGACGGAACGGACAAGGTGCGCGGCGAAGACTACGGCACCTTCCTCGAAGACCGCTCGGTCACGTTCCAGAAGTACCTCGCCGAAGTGCCCGCGGTGTTCAGCGCAACAGCAACGCAGAATGCGCCCTACCGGATCGTCGAACCGGGGGCCGCGGGCTTCAATGTGGGCGAACCGAACGCGGCCTATTTCAGCGCCTATGTGGACCAGGTCTATGCGGCGAATGGCATCGATGCAAGCGTGGTGCCAAAGCCGACCCCCTTCCTGAACTTCGCGAGCGGGACGATCACGGATCTGAGCGCGGCCATCCAGCGGCATGTTGCGCAGAACCCCGGCACGTTCAATGCAAACGGCACGCTCGTCAACAGCAACTTCTGGAGCACCATCGCACCGAGCACCTTCTATTCGACCGGCTCTGCGAATTACTATGCGCAGTTCTGGCATACGCATGGCATCGGCGGCTTCGCGTATGGGTTCCCGTATGACGATGTCGGCGGGTATTCGTCGGACATCGGCTGCACGTCGCCGCAACGCATGATCGTGGCCGTGGGCTGGTAAGCTCTCGGATTAACTGACGGACCGATCATGCAAGCGTATCAACCGTGCTAGAGACCATCGACCCACTCGTCATCGGGCAGATGGCCCTCGGCGCCCTGGCCGACCTCGCGTTTTCCGTGGCGTTTGGCGCATTCTGCCTCGGCTTCGGCGGAGCGCGAGGCCGCCGCGCGGTGTGCCTCGCCCTGCTCGTCTGGCTGCTCGCACAAGCGCTCGATTTGCCAGCCGAAGCGGCCACCATGTCAGGTTCGTCGGTTGTGGCAGCATTGCCGGCCATCCCGCTGGTGTTGCTGCATTCCCATTTCGGACTGATGTGGATGATTGGCGCAGGGGCCGGCGTGCTCAGTCTTGCGCTGGCGACCAACCGAAGCTCGATTGAACCAGGCATCGGGCGAGGCCCCTGGCGGATCCTGCTTTACCTCACGATGATCGTGATGGCGTTCACGCACGCGGGCACCACGCATGCAGCCGATGCGGGCGACTTCTCCACGCCCGAGCTCGTGCACTGGATCCATCTGCTTGCGACGGCCGGTTGGGCCGGCGTGGTGGTGTGTGCAGCCTTCCCGTTGCGGCGCTCTTTGGCCATCTCGGCGAACGATGCACTGTCCAATATGAGCCGCCTTTCGCGCGTCGCCACCCTGACGTTCGCGGTTGCCATCGTCACGGGACTTGCCAACGCCTACCGCGGTCTCGGGGGATCGCTGACGCCGCTGACCCACAGCCTCTGGGGCGCCTTGCTGATCGCCAAGCTGGTGCTGGTCACGGCCGCCGTCGCGATCGGCGCCACGAACCGCCTCGTCTACATGAGGCACTTCGCGGGAGGGGACCGGCGCGCTCGAGCGGCCTTTATGGGGTGGCTCACGCTCGAAGCCTGTTTGATGATCGGAGTATTGATCGCGGCGGCCGTGCTCGGCCATAGCATTCCGGGTGGCAGCGTTTAGGCAGGCGCTGTTTTGCGTCTACCTTCGCGCTCACTTGCGCGCGCTCCATCGTGGCGGTGGCTCGCGCTGGCCATGGCCAGCGGCCGCAGCATGGCCATCGCCACCACCATCGCTTGGACTACCGCTTCGAAGAGTCCCGCGGCCCTGCTTTACCCCCCGATGACACACCATCTTTAGCCGACGGATCTCCTTCGGCGGGCACCACACCTTCCGCTGTGTGATCGGGAAGTTGCGGCTCGCCCCCCGGTGTCGAACTCGGCAGTGCATCGGGCGGATTGCCGCGGTTTGACGAGTCGCGCGGATCGAGCGGGCGTTGGGTATCGGCTTCGTTTTTCATGATGATGTCCTCTTGAGTCGGTGTCCTAGACTGCCCCGCGTTCCAGTCGGATCGGAATCGACTTGGCCGCGGGGACCTTGCTGCCGTCAGCGTGATGCCAGAGCGGGATTAACCCGTTGAGCTCAGGGTAGTAACCCGCCACGCAGCCTGACGGCATATCGAAGGCCGTCAGCCGCAGGCCTGCCACGCGGCGATCGAAACCGTCGTGGGCAACCGTGACGGCAGTGACGATCTCGCCGACCTCGCAGCCGAAGCGCGCGATGTCGGCGCGGCTCATCAACAAAACCTTGCGCGTACCGAATACGCCGCGGAACCTGTCGTCAAGCGAGTACACCGTGGTGTTGAATTGACTATCGCCGCGCATCGTCTGCAACCGCAGGACATCCGAACCGTGCTCGGGCATATCAGGATCCGCATCGAAACCATCGATCACTATGAAGTTGGCCTTGCCGGTTTCGGTTTTCCATTTGCGCTCACGCGCAGTCAGCGGACGCGGGAAGCCGCCGGGCGTCCACATGCGCGCATTGAAGTCGTGGAAGATCTCCGGGTAGGTTTCAGCGATTGCATCGCGCACCAGGCTGTAGTCGCCGACCCAGCGATCCCAGTCGACTGTCGAGCGCTCCCCGAGCGTGGCCTTTGCCATACCGGCAACGATCGCGGGCTCCGACAGCAAGGTCGGCCCGGCGGGTTCAACGGCGCCGCGCGATCCATGCATACAGCCGGTGCTGTCTTCAACGGATACGGCCTGCGGGCCGCTTGCCTGCTGGTCAATTTCAATGCGACCCCGACACGGCAGCACATACGAAACCTCTCCATGCACAAGCGCGCTGCGATTGAGCTTGGTGAGTACCTGGACGGTCAAGCGCTGCTTACGCCACGCTGACTCGACGCGTTCGCTATCGGGGACCGCGCGTACAAAGTTTCCGCCCAGGATGACAAAGCCTTTCACCTTGCCTGCGATCACGCCCTCGCACGCCTCGACCGTATTCAAGCCGGTCTTGCGCGGCGGCTCGAAACCGAATTGCGTCTTGAGCTTGTCAAGCGGCGCGAGTTCCGGCTTCTCGGTGATCCCGACCGTGCGTTGCCCCTGCACATTCGAATGGCCGCGGATTGGGCAAATGCCGGCGCCGGGTCTGCCAATATTGCCGCGCAAGAGCAACAGATTGGTCAGCATATGAATGTTGCGGACGCCTTTGCGATGCTGGGTGATGCCCATGCCGTACATGATCATCGTGGCCTTGGCGTTTGCATAAGTTCGCGCAGCCTCGCTGATCGCCTCAAGGCTGAGCCCCGATTGGCGCTCGATTTCGTCCCAGTCGCTCTGCCGCGCTTGCTGCGCAAACGCATCGAAGCCGTGCGTATGCTCGGCGATAAAATCCGCGTCGAGCACGCGTGCCGTACCTTCCTGCAGCGCGCGATCGTCCGCCTCGATCAACCATTTGCACATGCCCATCACCGCCGCCGTGTCGCCGCCGATCTGTAACTGAAGATATTGCGTACTGATCTGCGTCTGCTTGGCCCCCAGCATTTCGACCGGCGACTGCGGGTTCGAAAATGCGACCAGGCCGCGCTCACGGATCGGGTTGAACGTAATGATCGGCACCCCGCGCTTGCGCGCCTCTTGAAGCGGATGCAGCATTCGCGGTGCATTCGTCCCGGTGTTGTGACCGAAGAACAGAAAACAGTCGGCATGCTCGAAGTCCTCGAGCTTCACGGTTCCGACGGCAACGCCGATCGTCTTCGGCAGGGCCACGGAGGTGGACTCGTGGCACATGTTCGAACTGTCCGGCAAGTTGTTGGTGCCATACATGCGCGCGAACAACTGGTACATATAGGAGGTCTCGAGCGAAGCGCGACCCGATGCGTAGAAGACGACCTCGTCGGGATCGAGCTTGCGGAGTTCTCGGCCGATTTCTTCGAATGCCTGCAGCCAACTGACCGGCACGTACTTGTCAGTTTGCGCGTCGTAGCGCATCGGCACCATGAGGCGGCCGGCGTGCTCGAGTTCCAGATCATTCCAGGTGCTGAGTTCCGCGACAGTGTGTTTGGCGAAAAACGCGGCGTCTGCGCGGCGCGTGGTGATCTCCCACGCGGTCGCTTTGGCACCGTTCTCGCAAAATTCAAAAGTGTGCGGATCGGCGGGTTTGGCCCACGAGCAACTCACGCAGGCGAAGCCATCAGGCTTGTTCTGTTTCATGAGGGCAGCAGGCCCGTGCACGAGAACGCGCTCCTCCGCGAGAATCGAGGTGACCGCCTTGAGAGAACCCCAGCCACCCGCGGGGTGATCGTAGGATTCGAATGTCGCGTCTTCGACTATGTCTTCGTGCTTCATCGCTTGCTCCTCGCCACGCCATGCAGTGTGCACAGCGCCTGGTCATGCTGCGAGTGAGCAAGCGACGTTCCTTCCATCCTTTTTTGGCAGCGATACACAATGTTCAGGTCGTGTCCACGGTCCGAAGCGGGGCTTGCCTGCGTGCCTGCCGATCAGGGTCCTTCGGGTTCGTCCAGCTCAGGATCTTCCACGGCCTCACGTAGCGAGAGCTCGTCCTGAAGCTGGTCTGGTTCGATATCGCTGTTCTCGCGTAGATTCTCGTCACCGTCGGCCGACGCTCGTTCGCCTGTGCCATAGCGGTCGGTGTCGCTGCCGAGTTCGGCCTCGCCCGCCTCGAGCCCGTGATTGTCGAGTTCGGAATCGACGTCGAAGACGTGACGCTTGGCGCCAAACGTGTCGCTGCCGCTATCGGAGGAATCGCTCGGCCCCAATGCCGCAGTACCGTGGCCCTTGGTGGTTTGCGGGGTTTGCTCGTCCGGGGGTATCAGTGTGCTGCCCATCTTCACCTCCACGTCAAACGCGGGACCGCATGCTGCCGTCCCGTGGTTCGGAACCCTTTGAACCAGCGTATCGGTGAGACGAAGCCCACGATATGCCGGTTACAAAGGGATTAGTGACAGATGAAGGCGCAAATCGCGTACCCGTAGTCGTCGAACGGCGCCGACGCTACGGGGTTCAGGCCATCCGCAAGCGGAAAGTCGAAACCGACTGCTTGAGTTGCACGGCTTGTTCGGCAAGCGATGCGGCACTGGCCGTGGCCTGTTCGACCAGCGCGGCGTTCTGCTGCGTGACCGAATCCATCTGGGCGATCGCGAGACCGACGTGGCTGATGCCCGTGCTTTGCTCCGTCGATGCCGCCGAGATTTCACCCATGATGTCAGTCACACGCCGCACCGAGGTCAGGATCGCCTGCATCGACTGACCCGCTTCACCGGCAAGCGACTGGCCACGAGACACATTGGTTACTGAAGCATCGATCAAGCCCTTGATTTCCTTTGCAGCGCTCGCGGAACGTTGTGCCAGCGTGCGCACTTCGGCTGCGACCACGGCAAAGCCTCGACCCTGCTCCCCCGCACGTGCCGCTTCGACTGCCGCATTGAGCGCGAGAATATTGGTCTGGAACGCGATCCCTTCGATCACGCTGATGATCTGCTCGATCTTCTTCGAGCTCTCGGCAATCGACAGAATCGTCGACACGACCTGATCGACCACCTTGCCGCCATCGGCCACCGTGCCCGACGCATCGACGGCCAGCCGGCTGGCCTGCACGGCGTTGTCGGCGTTGAGCTTGACCGTGGCAGTCAGTTGCTCCATCGACGATGCCGATTCTGCGAGCGCCGATGCCTGTTCTTCCGTCCGTTGCGACAGATCCGTGTTGCCTGCGGCGATTTCGTTCGCGCCGACCGTGATCGACTCCGCGGCATGCTTGATGCGCCCGACGGTCGAGGTCAGCTGGATTTGCATCTGCGACATGGCGAACAACAGGCTGCTGGTGTCGCCCTGACGCAGGTTAACGATTTCGCTCAAATCGCCGTCCGCAATGCGCTGGCAGAGTTCAGCGGCGTAGTTCGGCTCACCGCCGAGGCGATGGCGAATATCGCGAATGAGCCAGAGCATGGCGAGCGACAGCGCAACGCCGATCACCAGCACTTGCAGCAAGTTATGCACGACGACATCCCAGAACGCCGCGTTGGTATCGTCGGTATAGACCCCGGTGAAAACGTGCCAGCCCCAATCCGGAACCACCTCGCTATACGTGATTTTGCCGACCGGCTGCTCACTGCCCGGCTTCGGCCACGAGTAGCTGGAGAAGCCATCGCCGCCCGGCGAAGAACTGCGCACGACCGACGCCGCGATCGGCACGCCGTTCGGGTCGCGCATATTCGATTGATCCTTGCCTTCGAGCTCTGGCTTCATCGGCACCAGCACTGCCGTCACCGAGTCGTCATAAATTCCGAAGTAGCCGCTGTGATTCGGACCCCAACGCACCTGGCGCAGGGTCTCAATGGCCATGCGCTTGGCTTCGGCAACCGGCAGTTTCTGGTCAACCGCTTCTTTCTTGTAGAACGAGACCACCCCCAGCGCCATGTCGACTTGCTGTTTGAGCAGCACTTTGCGGTCGTCGACCATGCGCGAGCGCGTCATCAGGCCCTGCATCGTGATGATTACGATGAGGCACACCCACAGCAGGGCGACAATGCCCCACAGCTTCTGGTTCAAGGTCAAACGGTTCATGTAATCAGGGTCCCGGAGGCCAAAAAGGATAGCGCATGCGTGCGCGACGGCGGGCCGTCATCGGACGCATTCCTGACCATGTTTACGGCTAGGGGACCCTGATCTTGAAGGGCGATACGAAACATTCGGCGAACGCGCGCGGCCGACGATAAGGGATGCTAGGGGTTACCCGTAGGCGTGGGCGCCCGGAGGGCCGCTTTGGAAGCCAAAGTGGGGCCAAATAAACCGCTAAACACCCAGCCGGGCGTGAACCGTCGATAACGCGGTCGACGGCCGGGATCTCAGTTCACGACGTAGACGAGGTCGACCCGGCGGTTTTTTGACCAGGCACTTTCATCGTGGCCGTCGACAAGGGGCTTTTCCTTGCCGAAGCTTACGGCTTCCAATTGACTATCGGGCACGCCGAGCGTCTTCAGGGTCTGCCTGACCGTCTCCGAGCGTTTCTGTCCCAGGGCCAGGTTGTATTCGGTCGTGCCGCGCTCGTCCGTATTGCCCTGGATCAAGAGGTGCCGTTTCGGATCGCCGAGCAGGTACTTGGCGTGGGCGGCGAGCAGGGTCTGGTCGTCCGTCTTGACCGCGTAGCTGTCGAGATCGAAGTACAGGTTGCGTCTGGACAACGGGCTGGAGGGATCGTTGAGTGCGTCGGACTGAACGCTGGGCGAGCTGACCGCCGTTGGCGCGACCGCATCGCGCGCCGCACTCGCCAGGTTTGGCGAGGCGGCTTTTTCGTCCAGTGATACTTTTGAATGGCAGGCGGTCAGCGTCGCGGCGACAAGCACCAGCGCGCAAAGGCGCAACATCTTCATTGGGTCAGACTCCTGTCGTCGTCCCGAGCGGCCGGGCAAGCGAGCAAAACCGCGGGGTGGCGATCGCTTTCACGCATCAGGTCGTGCACCGCGCGATATCGAATCGCAACTCGGGCTCGGGAAGATCGTCGGAGGCACCGGACGAGCGCTGGACTTTGACGATCGCACCGCTGCCCGACGGGGTCAGCGTGATCAGCCAGTCGATATGACTCGCGCGGGGTCCAATTGCCAGCTCCGTCGTGTTTGCGTAGCTTGTTTCACGCATCGAGAGTACTTTTTCCTGCAGGCACTCCGTAATGTCGGCAGCCTGACGCGCAGACTGGACGTAGATCAACGGCGCGGACGCGCGGACCTCGGGCCCGCTCGTCGTGCTCGAGCAGGCGACCAGGAACACGGTGCTCAGCAACAACACATTCTTCATGGATCGGTCACATCATCGGGCGCGCCGATTTTTGCACGCGGAACGGGGATTTTGCTATGAGGCGTCGTGTAATGCTAGTCCGGTGTCGTTCCGCCCGATGACAAAACGTTCACCTTACGGCTCGCTTCGCCCGAGGGGCGCGTCGTGGCACGGCCCGTGCGAGGGCAATGTGCACTTTTTGCCCGCTCGCCAAATTCAAGCCATCCCTTTACCATCCATCGGAAAGGCGGAGACAGTCACAATGAATCGAGATGCCGGTCAGGAAGGTATCAAAATCGAAGCACTGAGCGCCATTACCCTTTCCATTCGCGATATGCGTGCTTCAGTCCGCTTCTATGAAGCCTTGGGTTTCAAGATCAAACATGGCGGCGCCACCGAAGATTTCACGAGTTTTGCGTGCGGCTCGTCGTTTCTGAATCTGATGGCTCAACCTCACGCGCCCTGCGACGGATGGGGACGATTTATCGTCCATGTGTCGGATGTCGATGCGGTGTATCGACGGGCGCTCGATGCTGGCCTGACGCCGAGCCGCTTACCGAGCGATGCCCCGTGGGGTGAGCGATACTTTCATATCAGCGATCCGGACGGGCATGAGTTGAGTATCGCGAAACCCCTCGCCTGAACTTAATCCACCCCCACGATGCCGCCGACTTCAAGAACCGACGAACAACTCATTGAAGCGAATCTCGCGTTCTACGATTCGTTGTGGTCCGGCGCAAGCCTCGTTGAAGCCCAGCGTTTCAATACCTGGCCGCTCGTGCAGACCCTCGTCGAGCACGCAGGTGACCGGCTCGAAGTCGCGCCCGGCATGCGGCCGCGTCTGCCGATCGCCCACACGCATTTCGTGGATCTCAGTGCACCGGCCGTCGGACACCTGCGCGAGCATGGCGCCAATGCCGTCGTGGGGCAGATCAGCGCGCTGCCATTCGCCGACGCGACCTTCGAGCTCGTCTGCGCGCTCGATATCGTCGAGCACGTCGACGATGACGAACGCGCGCTTGCAGAGCTGGTGCGTGTGGCGCGCGACGGCGCGACCCTGCTGCTCTCCGTGCCCTTGCATCCATCGCGATGGACCGCCTTCGACGATCTGGTTGGCCACCGGCGCCGCTATGAGCCGCACCTGCTCAACGCCCTGCTCGCCCGCCAAGGTCTCGTCGTCGAGCAAAGCGCGGTGTACGGCATGCAGCCCGAGTCGTCGCGCCTGCTGGATTTTGGCGTCTGGGGACTCACGCATCATCCCCGTTTCGCCGCCTGGCTGTATAACCGCGTGCTGATGCCGATTGGCATGCATTTTCAGAAGCCTCTCGCGCTCTCCGTCGGACTGATCGATGTTGCGCAGGTCGACGAAGTCCTGCTTGTGTGCCGCAGACAGGCGCGACCGGACACCGTTGCCGTCGCCCACTCGGCGCAACGCGCCGAAGCCCTCACGGCCTTCGCGGACGCGCCTCCGGTCTGATCGAATTCGAAAGCAAGCAGCGGAGTGCGGTTACCCGGTCGCCTCGGTACATTGGGCGCATCGGACCACCGTTGAGAGAACCCCATCATGAATGCAAGGACAGACAAAGCCGCCCGCGCCGCTGCCACCGAAAGCGATCCGCGCTGGGCGGACGTGGTCGCGCGCAACGCAAACGCGGAAGGTCAGTTCTTTTACTCCGTGGCCAGCACCGGCGTCTATTGCCGGCCATCCTGTGCGGCGCGCCTGCCGCGCCCGGAAAACGTCGATTTTCATCTAAGCCGCGAGGCAGCCGAAGCAGCCGGCTTTCGCGCTTGCCAGCGCTGCAAGCCCGACCAGCCTCCGCGCGCCGAGCTCCATGCGGCCATAGTCACCGAGGCGTGTCGCCTGATCGAGGAGGCCGATAGCTTGCCCGACCTCGAGACATTGGCGGAACACGCCGGCATGAGCCGCTTCTATTTTCATCGCGTGTTCAGGCAGGCGACTGGACTGACCCCGCGCGCCTATGCGGCCGCGCATCAGGCCAACCGAGTTCGCAGCGAACTCGATCGAAGCAGCACAGTCACGCAGGCGATCTTCGATGCGGGCTATCAGTCCAACGGCCGCTTCTATGAGAAATCGAATGCTGTGCTTGGCATGACCCCGCGGGACTATCGTGCAGGGGGCACAGGCGCGCAAATCCGGTTTGCTATCGGCGAGTGCTCGCTAGGGTCAATTCTCGTCGCAAAAAGCGAGCTGGGTATCTGCGCGATCCTGCTTGGCGACGACCCCGATCTGCTCGCTCGCGATCTTCAGGATCGCTTCCCGCGCGCGGACCTGATTGGAGGGGACGGCGAGTTCGAACAGCTCGTGGCACGCGTGGTCGGCTTCGTCGAGGCGCCGGCGATCGGTCTGGATCTTCCGCTCGATGTGCGCGGCACGGCGTTTCAGCAGCGGGTCTGGCAAGCGCTACGCGACATTCCTGCGGGCGAGACCGCAAGTTATAGCGCCGTCGCAGCGAAGATCGGATCACCGGGCGCGGTACGTGCCGTCGCCCAGGCGTGCGGGGCGAACGCGCTGGCGGTCGCAATCCCATGCCATCGCGTGGTGCGCAGTGACGGGAGCGTGTCGGGATATCGTTGGGGCGTCGAGCGCAAACGCACCTTGCTTGAGCGGGAAGCGAACGATGCAAAGTGACCGCATCACGCTGTTTGATTGGGCCGCGTTATCGGTGGAGCTCGATGCCCAAGGGTGCGCACTTGTCCCCGGCCTGCTTTCGCATGAGGAGTGTCGTGAGGTCGCAGAACTGTATGCTTCAGATACACAGTTTCGCAGTCGTGTCGTCATGGCGCGGCATGGCTTCGGGCGCGGTGAATACAAGTATTTTTCTTATCCGCTGCCCGAAGACGTGAGTGCTTTGCGCGCAACGTTTTATCCCTACCTCGCTCCCATCGCGAACCGTTGGAACCAGGCGATGGGGATCGACATACGTTACCCGCCGCGGCACGAGGACTTCATCGCCCGCTGTCATGCTGCCGGGCAGTCGCGCCCGACGCCGCTGTTGCTGCAATATGGTGTCGACGACTATAACTGCCTGCATCAGGACCTTTATGGCGAGCACATCTTTCCCCTGCAGATTGCGATCCTGCTCTCCGAGCCTGGACGTGATTTCACCGGCGGCGAGTTCGTCCTCACGGAGCAAAGGCCGCGTATGCAGTCACGGCCCGAAGTCGTGCCGCTCGCGCAGGGCGACGCGGTCATCTTTGCGGTTCATCATCGACCCGTCCAGGGAACGCGCGGCGTCTATCGCGTGAACCTTCGGCACGGTGTGAGTCGTCTACGTTCCGGGCATCGTCACACACTGGGCATCATCTTTCACGACGCAAGCTAAGGGGGGACTGGGGCGGCATTCTCATAGTCAGCTTCGTGGAAATCACTGTAACGAGCCAAACTCTGAGCGCATTGAAAGAGCGGTTGCGGCCACTCATCCCCTCATGCTTGCCAGACCCCATATCCCGTTTCACGCAAGCCGATAGCCAGTTCGACCTCCATCTCCTGAGCACCGGTATAGGGCATCGGGTTGTAGATCTCGTAGAGTTCCGGCATCAGGCGCAGCCCGTACTCGAACACAAAGCGGTTCGACTGGATGCCGGCCTTGTGCTTATCAAAGCGTACGTCCGGCTCGAGGCCCGTCATACCGACATAAACACAAGGCTTGGCCAGCATATAGTCGGGGTTTGATTTGCGAAAACGCGGCTCGTCCCATACCCGAGGCGAAAGCTCGACGACGTAGACACTGTAGTGATGGCGGCGGGGACGACGCGGCATGAGGCGGTAGGGAGGGAGGGCCTGAGGCCCGCACAGATTGCGCAACGGGAGGATCGAGCGAGAGATTACACCACCCGGGCGGCAAGGTTATCGATCTATGACTACACTCGCTCTTGGTCGAATTCGCGCCTACGCATTTCGGTCCATGCAATACGGGTTGGCTAGCTGGATTCATACGCTTATGCCCGCCCTGCGTTTCCATCGAGAGTGAACACTATGAAAGTCTTTGTTACCGGCGCAGCCGGCTTTATCGGCAGTTCGATCGCAGCGGGCCTGAAGGCCGTCGGCCACGACGTCACCGGGCTTGTGCGAAGCGAGGCGCAAGCTGCCGAGTTGCGCAAGCTCGACATCGAGGCGATTGTCGGCACGCTCGATGATCACGACCTTCTGGTCGCGCAGGCGCAGGCGAGCGACGGCGTGATCAACGCTGCGAGCAGCGACCACCGGGAAGCGATCGAAAGCCTGCTCGAAGGTCTCAAAGGGTCGAACAAGCCCTTGCTCCACACCAGCGGATCGAGTCTGGTCGGCGAGAATTCAAAAGGCGAAGGCACCGATCACGTTTTCTTTGAAGACACCCTTCCCGAGCCGACTCCCGACAAGGCCGCACGTGTTGCCATCGACAACCTCGTGCTGGGTGCAGCTTCGCAACAAGTCCGCTCGGCGGTGTTGTGCAACACCTTGATCTACGGCCACAGCATTGGCTTGCCGCGTGAGAGTGTGCAACTGCCCAGGCTGATCCAGCAGGCCCGCAAGAGCGGCGTGATGCATCACGTCGGGAGGGGGCTGAATATCTGGTCGAACGTCCACATTCAGGACGTTGTCGATTTGTATCTGCTTGCGCTTGAAAGCACACCGGCTGGCGTTTTCTATTTCGTCGAAAACGGCGAGGCCTCGTTTCGTGACATGAGCAACGCTTTGGCACGGACGCTGGGTATGGGCGAAGCGCAGGACTGGTCAATCGAAGCTGCCATTGAAGAATGGGGCTATGAGATGGCCTCGTACGGCCTTGGTTCAAACAGCCGCGTACGTGGCAAGCGCGCACGCAACCTGCTCGGCTGGCAACCGCGTCAGGCGGCGGTGCTTGACTGGATTGGGGCGGAGGTTAGATAGACGGGCCGTGAGAGGCATCTAACCGCGAAGTCTTCAAGCTTTCTTCGTGGACGGGCAATGCCTCGAAGGCTTGCTGCTCCCAACCTGGTAGCTCGCGCAACAAACCCTGCATCCAGGCGGGCAGTACCCCAAACCCATCGATCAGGTCGCGGCGGATCGAGCTGCCATGTGTCGAATCCTCAACGATTTTTGCGAGCCGCGCCAGGATGCTCTCGCGATCGGACGCGAGGGTATATTTTAGCCAGTACAACGCCTGAACGATGCGCATGGCAGGCCGCCCGCCCAAAACAGGCGGCTGGACGCGGTCTGTTTGAACAAGTGCGCGGCAATCCTCTTGCTTCAGAGGCCGTCGCAAAACGTTCCGGCGGTGCGTCCAGGTGAAGCCCGGGCGTGGATGTGATTGCTTTGGCGGCGAACCAACAAATCGGAGACGCTGTCCGAAAAAATAGTGTGCAACCTCGTGG
>JAMFSK010000163.1 GCA_026225235.1 Burkholderiales bacterium | reverse complement strand
GGCGCCGGCGCGGGCGAGCATGCCGGGATATCTCCCGAACTTGCGACCCCGCAACGTTCCATTTGCCAGGTCGCGACGACATAGGCGTTATGCGAGACGGGCGTATAGGGAATGTACACGTGGCCGATCTCCAACCGACCGATGTTGTCCGTATAGTTATAGTTGAGCGTCACCCTCCCTGAGGGGGCCTGCAACGTGGGTGCGTAGTTAAGCGTGACCGTGCATGACGTGCCTGTGTTCACTTGAGCGCACGGCGCGCTCGAGCTTGTGACGGTCCAGCCCGCCGGCAGAGACGATGCCGCGGTCGCAAGGCTGAATTTTGTTGCGGTGCCGCCGTCGTTGGTCGTGAATGTGACCGTGACGTGCGTGGTGGCATGCAGATCGGTTTCGACTGTGCCGGTTGGGGTCACCGTGCCAACAATCGTATCGGCGACACCTGTCGACGATGCCGGTCCTATCACCGCAGCGGCTTCGGCAACTCGATTAACAGCACTTGTTCCATCGGCACTGTCATGCGCACTGCCGGCCCCGCCCGACCCACTGGTGCCTGCGGGTGCGTTCGCCACCGCCGAGCTTGCGGCGTCTGGCGATTTTTCCGCCCCCATCGACACACCGCCCGTCGAGCCACCTCCATCATTCGACGAGCCGCCGCACCCAGATATCGACAGCGTGAGCGCCGTCACGCTCACCGACAGCATCGCAAACAGGAACTTGTGCATCGGCCTCACCGTTTCGTACTTGAGAACTGCCTGCGTAACTGCCTGCGTTATAGCCTGATGACCGGATGAATATCGGACGAGATATAGGCGAAAAGAGCCTGGGGCGCACGTGAAGTGCCTGCTTAGCACTAAGCGAGACAGATGCGACGCCGGCCCCTGCACATAAAGGCCGATAGGACGACATGACTGAACCCGAGCCCACGGCGACCGGCCCGAATCGACTGAACGGCCGTTCGGGATCGGGTCATAGCGACGACCACTTCGGGAAGGATAGCCACCGCTCGCCCCATTGCGCTGATCGCCGAGTCACTGCAATGCGACGGTTCTCGTGCGACTTCTTGCTGGAGCGAAGTTGCACTTCTTCCCTCCACCGGTTTTCACGGCTCCGGAAACAGGTGTGCGCACATGAAGTCGACGAACACGCGCAGTTTTGGCAGCAGTTGTCGGCTCGACGGCCACAGGATCGAGAACTGGCCAGGCGCGATCGAGTGGTCGTCGAGCACCCTGACGAGCATGCCGCTCGCGAGCGCGTCGTGTGCGAGGAAGTCCGGCATGAAGCCGATCCCGAAGCCGGCAATCACCGCGCCACGTAGCGCCTCCATGTTGTTGCATGTCATCGCGGTGCGCAGGTTCGGCGGTTCGCTGCCGTCCGCCATAAGCGTCCACGGTTGCAGTTTGCCGGTGGTCGGAAACCGGTAGCGCACGCAGGCGTGCTCGGGCAGCTCGGCAAGCGTGCGCGGCGGGGCGGTACGAGCAGCGTAGCCGGGCGATGCGCACAGCACGAATCGGAACGGGCCGAGCCGACGCGACGTCAAACTCGAATCGGTGAGAGTGCCGCTGCGGATCACCGCGTCGAAGCCTCCATCGACGACATCGACGAGGCGGTCATTGAAATCGAGATCCAGTTCGACGTGCGGATAGCGCGCGCTGAATGCGGGCAGTACCGGCAGCAGGAAGCGATAACCGATCACGGGCAGGCTCACGCGTAGCCGGCCGCGCGGCGTCTGCGCTGCCTTCGACATCATTGCCTCCGCCTCGCGTAAGTCCTCGAGAATCCGATGACAGTGCTCGTGGAAATCCCGCCCCTCATCGGTCAGCGTGACTCGGCGCGTGGTCCGGTGAAAGAGCCGCACGCCGAGCGAACGCTCGAGCTTCGCGATCGTCTTTCCGACCGCCGACGCGGAGATGCCGAGCTTGCGTCCGGCCGCGACGAAGCTAAGCGTCTCCGCGGTGCGTACGAACGCGACGATGCCGTTCAGGTTGTCCATGCCAGTTCGACCTTGATGACTTCATTCATTGCGGAATTTGAATCCGTTATTTACGGACTTGTACGTTGTTTTTGGTGCATTGAATCGGAATTATCCTTCGTCGCTCGGTCAGATGCGCGGATGCATCGGTATTTAACGAGGAGCGGTGATGGACTCTACGAATTTTCCCAACTCGACGAGGCGGCTCGTCGTGCTCGCCGCCGTCTGCGTGGCTGCGCTGGCGTTGCCGCTTGCATTCTCCGGAGGTGCAGTCGCGACACCCGCGATCGGCCGCGACCTGGGCGGCGGCCCTGTCGCGATGAACTGGATTACAAACGCGTTCATGCTCGCGTTCGGCAGCCTGCTGATGGCCGCGGGCACGCTCGCGGACCGGTTCGGCCGCAGGCGGCTGTTCGCCTGTGGTGTCGCAGGCTTCACGCTGAGCTCGCTCGCGCTTGGCTTCGCGCCGTCGATCGTGGTCTTTGATCTGTTGCGTGCCGCGCAGGGCGTGGCAGCCGCTGCGGCACTCGCCGGGGGCACCGCCGCACTCGCACAGGAGTTCGACGGCCACGCACGAACCCGCGCGTTCAGTGCGCTTGGTACGACGTTCGGAATCGGTCTCGCGTTCGGTCCGGTGCTCGCCGGATGGCTGATTTCGCAGTTCGGCTGGCGCGCGATTTTTGCGACCGGCGCACTCGCAGGCGCACTGTCGCTTGCGTTCGGCGTGCCGCGGATGCGCGAATCGCGCGATCCGCACACGCGTCAGCTCGACTGGGTTGGCACCGTGACGTTCACGGCCGCGCTCACCTGCTTCACGTGCGGTGTCATCGAAGCGCCGTCGCGCGGCTGGACATCGGCGACCGTGGTCGGGCTGCTCGCCGCGAGCGTCGCGTTCGCCGTCTCGTTCGTCGTCGTCGAGATGCGCGTCGCGCGGCCGATGCTGGATCTGTCGCTGTTTCGCTATCCGCGCTTCGTCGGCGTCCAGGTGCTGCCCATCGCGACCTGCTACTGCTACATCGTGCTGCTCGTCGTGCTGCCACTGCGCTTCATCGGCGTCGACGGCTATGATGAGATTCACGCGGGTGGGCTGATGCTTGCGCTGTCTGCTCCGATGTTAGTCGTGCCATTCGTCGCAGCGACGCTCACGCGCTGGATGTCAGCGGGCGCGATCTCGGGGATCGGGCTGGTGATCGCTGCGGCGGGGCTGCACGCGCTCGCCGACGCGCTGCGCACCGGCGCGGGGGCGAGCGCGATCGCACCGATGCTGGCGATCGGCATCGGTGCGGGGATGCCCTGGGGGCTGATGGACGGTCTGTCGGTGAGCGTGGTGCCGAAATCGCGCGCGGGAATGGCGACGGGCATCTTCAGCACGACGCGTGTCGCGGGCGAAGGCGTTGCGCTCGCGCTGGTGAGCGCGCTCCTTGCGGCGCTCGTGCAGAGCCCCCTGGGCGCGGCGGCTCCGCACGCGGAACCAGTGGCCATCGCCGAGGCGGCCGCACGGCTCGCGACGGGTGACCTCGCCCGCGCTGCGACGCGGCTACCGGACGTTGCCCACGCGACGCTCCAGGCCTGCTACCACGCGGCGTTTGGCCGCCTGCTCGACGGACTCACGGTCGTTACGCTACTGTGCGCGCTCGCGGCATTCGCCTTCTTAAGCCGAGTGCGCGTTCAAGACGCCCCGTTTGGCGCGGAGGCAGGCGACGCACATACCGCCCGAGCCACGCCGATGGCAGACGTCGTGCTGCCGGTATCCGAGCTTGCGCGCGACGATCACTGATGCAGTCCATTTGGGCGACTGGCCGGGATTGACGTCGTGTTCATTCGTTGCATGGGCGATCGACAGGCCCCGTGTCACGCACATGCGAGCCAGCTTGTCGTGACCGACGTCGTCACATTCCGACCGGTTAAGGCCCGTCTCCGACCGATAGCCAGACGGCTGGATAGACCTTCTTCCTCGGAAAGACGTCTTCAACAGACCGGTTGCGATTGGAGCAATTCATCGTCGGTTCGCGAACGGACCGGTGAGTGCGGGTAAGCCGCCGCCTGAACGTCGGATCTGTGGCTCCGGCGAATGACGCTTCCTGGCCGGACTCGGCAATTCGACGTCGGACCGTGTTCGACCCCGAAGAGACGTTCGGTCTTGTCTTGAGCGGGCGCTCAATCGTCATAAATCGGGGGGCCACGCACCATTTATCGTTAAGTCGTTCGTCCATCGGAAGATGAGGATTCCGATTGGTGAAGAAG
>JAMFSK010000162.1 GCA_026225235.1 Burkholderiales bacterium | reverse complement strand
TTCGTCTCGGGACTTACCCGAGGTCGGCTTCGCTACGTTCTTGTGATGCATTGTCCGTTCACGGCGGTAACGGTCCTCGCAAACACAGCGTGCTCAAGGGGATGCCACGGATTACCGCGCTAATTATTATTAATAATTTAGTCCACGGACGGTCAAACCTAGGGAAAATCAGGGGCCTGCCGTGCATTGGCGCGAGCAAATATTAATGCTATGTTTCGCTCCGCTTGCCCGTCGCGCCTCACCCTGCCTACCGCAAGGAGAGGAGACGACGGATGCAACCCGAAGCTGAATCGAACAGGCGCGACCAGGCGTGAACCAAGCGTGAACCAAGCGTGAAAAAAACGACTCAACGCCGTCCGACGATGACCGACATTGCGAAAGCGGTCGGCGTCTCCCAATCGACCGTTTCGCTCGTCCTCAACGATGCGGTCGGGGCAAAGTTTTCGGAGGCGACCCGGGCCAAGGTTCACGAAGCCGCGCAGGCGCTGGGCTATCGCCTGAGCGAACGGGCACTGGCCGCGAGCCCTGCCGCATCGACCGGTGCGCAGCAGCGCAACCTGATTGTCTATGTGGCCGATGAGATTTCGACCAGTCCGCATCCCGTCGTCAATATCGACGGTGCGCGCGATGCGGCCTGGGAAAAAGGATGCGTGCTGGCGGTCTACTCGACGCACGGCAACGCGGAGATCGAAGCGCAGGTACTGCGCGCGGCGCTCGCGATGCCGAATCTGCTCGGCGTGATCTACGCGACCGTGTACACCCGCAAGGTCAGCGTGCCGCAAAGCCTGCGCGGCACACAAGCCGTGCTGCTCAATTGTTATACCTCGGACCATTCGTTTTCGTCGGTGGTGCCGGCCGAGGTGGTGGGCGGGCATACGGCGACGGAATACCTGCTTGGTCAGGGGCACCGGCGCATCGCCTTTATCAACGGCGAACCGTGGCAGGACGCCGCGAAGGATCGCCTGAAAGGCTATCGGCAGGCGCTCTCCACGGCCGGTGTGCCGTTTGACGAAGCGCTCACGCGCGACGGCGACTGGAGCTCTGGCCTGGGCTTCGAGCAGACGCTGTCGCTCATGCGCGAACCGAACCCGCCGAGTGCCATTTTTTGCGCGAACGACCTGACCGCGCTCGGTGCGATCGAGGCGCTCAAGCAACTCGGTCTGAACGTGCCTGACGATGTGTCCGTGCTCGGCTACGACGATCAGGAGATCGCCCGGCACACGCATCCGCCTCTGTCAACCGTGGTGCTGCCGAACTATGAGCTGGGCCGCTGGGCAGTCGAGACGCTGCTGCAGGAAGACCAGAATCGCGAGGCCGGGGCACCGCTGCGTAAGCGCGTGGTGAAGCTCGACGGCCCCTTGATCGAGCGTGCGTCGGTGAGTCGCTTGGCGACGCGCCAGGTGGATGCCGGCGTGGCGAAGGCTCCCGCGCGGCGCCGTGCTTCCAAAGCCTTGACCTAGAGAAAGGTCGGGGTATTAGTAATAATTATCGATTGACGGGGTAATAAACCCGATGGAACAATCGCCGGGCGCCTGGAAACGAGGCGCTCAGTCTGCCACGGCGATCTGAGAGACCGCGCGGTCCGTACGACGCGCACCCCATACGCAGCACACAGGCAGCACGCAGTCGATGTAGCCCGATCCGACGCTTTGACAAAAACATCCTGGAGGAAGACATGTTGAACCACTCACGCTGGACCCGTCCCCTGATCGCTTCAATGATCGCCGTCGCTTGCGCGGCCGCCGCCGGCGCTGCATCGGCTGATGATGCCCCCCTGCCCAAGCTCGCTGCCAAGAAGCCGCTCAAGGTCGGCTTCGCCCAGACCGAGAGCAACAACCCGTGGCGCCTGGCCGAAACGAAGTCGTTCAAGGACGTCGCTTCGAAGTGCGGCTGGCAAGTCGTGATGACCGACGCCAACAGCTCGGCCGCCAAGCAAGTCTCGGATATCCGCAGCATGATTGCCCAGAAGGTCGATCTGCTGGTGTTCCCGCCGCGCGAAGAAAAGCCGCTCGCACCGGTCATCATCGAAGCGAAGAAGGCCGGCATTCCAGTGATCCTGGTCGACCGCAACGTCGATCAGTCGCTTGCTGTCGCAGGCAAGGACTACGTGACCTTCATCGGCTCGGACTTTATCGACCAGGGCAAGCGTGCCGCTGACGGGTTGATCAAGGCGACCAATGGCAAAGCCAACATCATCGAGCTCGAAGGCTCGACCGGTGCGTCGGCCGCGAACGATCGCAAGAAGGGTTTCGACGACGAGATCGCTTCGCATCCCGACATGAAGATCATCGCTTCGCAATCGGGCGACTTCGCACGCGACACCGGCCGCAAGGTAATGGAAACGCTGTTGCAGTCGCATCCTGAAGTCACCGCGGTCTACGCGCACAACGACGAAATGGCGCTTGGCGCGATCGCCGCGATCAAAGCTGCAGGCAAGGCCCCGGGCAAGGACATCCTGATGGTGTCGATCGACGGTACCAAGGGCGGCCTCGAGGCTGTCAAGTCGGGCGAACTCGTTGTCGATGTCCAGTCCTCGCCGTTCTTCGGCCCGCTCGCCTGCGAAGTCGCGCAGAAGTACACCAAGGGCGACACGATCCCGCCTTGGGTCAAGGTCTCGGACAAGCTCTACGACAAGAGCAATGTCGACGAGAACATGAAGTACGGTTATTGAACGGTTGTCGCGATGGGCTTTCCTGGTTGGCTCTCTGAGTCAGCTGGGTTAGTCCTCTGGGCCAGTCCTCTGAACTAGTCCTCAGAATCAGCGGTCCCGGTTTTAAGCAGCCATCCCGGCCAGCCTTCGTCTGGCCGGGCAGCAGTGCAGGAGTCCGGTGCGCCGCGCGCAAGCGTCGCGCACCAGATTCGCTTCATCCCTCTAGGAGGATCGCCGGTGTCAGATAGCACACCCCCGCTCCCGCTCCTGCAGATGCAGGACATCAACAAGACGTTCGGCGGTGTCGCCGCCTTGCGCAATGCGAGCCTGTCGGTCGCCGCAGGCGAAGTGCATGCGCTGATCGGACAGAACGGCGCGGGCAAGTCCACTCTCATCAAGATCCTGACGGGCGCCTATCGGCGTGACTCGGGCCTGATTCGCTTCGCGGGCGACGTGGTCGACTTCGCGTCGCCGCAGGCCGCGCGTGACGGCGGGATCAGCACGATTTATCAGGAAATCAATCTGGTGCCGATGCGTTCGGTGGCCGAGAACATCTTTCTCGGTCGCGAACCCCGGCGCTTCGGCCTGATCGACTGGCGTTCGATTCACCGTGAGGCTGAGAGCCTGCTCGGCTCGTTCGGCCTGTCGATCGATGTGCGCCGGCCGGTCGCGCAGTTCTCGACGGCGATCCAGCAAATGGTCGCCCTCGCGCGCGCCGTCTCGGCGAACGCACGCATGGTCATCATGGACGAATCGACCTCCTCGCTCGACGAGCGCGAGGTCGAGCTGCTGTTCACCGTCGTGCGTCGCCTGCGTGACGACGGCCGTGCGGTGATTTTCGTCTCGCATCGTCTCGACGAACTTTATGCCGTGTGCGATCGCGTCACCGTGATGCGCGACGGCCAGACCGTGGCCGCGGCGGCGATGACCGAGATGGACAAGCTCCAGCTCGTCACGACGATGCTCGGTCGCAGTCTCGCGGCAGTGGTCCAGCACCCGGCCGCGGCCGACCAGCACGGCAACGTGGTGCGCGGACCGGTCCAACTGTCGGTCACCCACCTGAACGCCGCGCCCAAGGTGCAGGACGTGACGCTGTCCGTTCACGCGGGTGAGGCCGTCGGGCTCGCCGGTTTGCTCGGCGCGGGCCGCACGGAAACCATGCGACTGATGTTCGGCGCCGACCCGCTCACGAGCGGCACGCTGTCATTTGGCGGCGAGCCGGTCACGCTTAAATCGCCGCAGGAGGCGATTCGCCGCGGCATGGGTCTGCTCACGGAAGACCGCAAGGCCGAAGGGATCGTGCCCGAGCTTTCGGTGCGCGACAACCTCACGCTGGTGTGCCTGCCGACACTGGTGCGACGCGGCGTGGTCGACCGGCGCGAGCAGAAGGCGCTGGTCGAGCGGTTCATCGAATCGCTCGGCATCAAGCTGCGCGATGCCGATCAACCGATTCGCGAGCTGTCCGGTGGCAACCAGCAGAAGGTGCTGCTTGCGCGCTGGCTCGCCTCGAACCCCAAACTGTTGCTGCTCGACGAGCCGACACGCGGGATCGACGTGGGGGCCAAGGCCGAGATCGCGAAGATCATTCGCGAACTCCGCAACTCGGGGATGGCCGTGCTGCTCACGGCGTCCGAACTGGAAGAACTGATTGCCGTGGCTGATCGCGCAGTCGTGATCCGCGATGGCCGCAGCGTCGCCGAACTCGACGGCGCCGCGCTCAGCGAAGCCTCGATCATGGATGCGATTGCATTTGGCGCAGGCGGCCCGAGCGCGCTGGCAGAAGCCGCGCAGACGGTGACTCAACGGGAGCAAGAATGAAGCGCGTCGATCAAGGTACTCAAGACAGTCCGGGTATCCCTGGCACGCCGGGCGCGGCCGTGGTGCAGTCCGCTGTAGCGGCAGCTCCGGCGGTTGCCCCCCCGG
>JAMFSK010000161.1 GCA_026225235.1 Burkholderiales bacterium | reverse complement strand
CGCAGCGCGGCGCCCAGTTCGTTCGACACCGTCTCGACCCGTAACAGCGCCGCATCGGCATAGAGACCCAGCCGCTCGTGTTCGCGCGTCTGCAGGGTGCGAAGCGCGCCATAGATGCCCAGCGCCGCCGGCAACAACGTAGCGGCCAGCACGAGCAGCACTGCCAGCGCAATCAACACGCGTCTCGTCATCACCGGAGGGACAACCATTCTGTCCTCTGCATGGAGGGAACCCGCAACGTGACACACGGACTCACCTGATTATTCTAGGTAGCAGGCAGCGGAATGAAAGCGGGGGAATACAAGAACGCTTCTGACAGAAGGCTTCCGACAGACAAGCAAAGCTTGATGCGCTACTGTTGACCCCCTGCCCAGCGACAGCATCCCCTCTCGACTGGCGAACAGGTTTTCTTCTTGGCGGAGATATCGCAATGCGCATGGCCCGGCTCCTCCTGATCGGCATCGTGCTCGCTTGCCTGGCCACCCGGGCGAGCGCCTTCGATGCCATCACCCGCCTGACCAACGTACCGCTGACCGAGCAGGACATCGCAAGTCTTCTGACGCGCGGCTTGAGCAAACAGTTCGACACGGTGTTCCCCGACCAAGAATACGGCATTCGCGTCATTGTCTTCTCCCGCGATATCGGCAATCAGCAAGAGGCTGTCTACCTGTCGCTCGGCCTCGCCAGGCGCTTGCCCGACGGCCGGTATCTGAGTCCGCATGCCAGTGATTCAACCATCCTGACTCAGGCATCCGGACTTCCCCTCGCCCAAAAACGGGCAAATCTGGTGACGGCGCTGACCGCGCTGACGAGTGAATTCGATAAGGCCATGCTGGCGCGGCGCGCGACGGTCAAATAAAACTCATCTAACGACTGAACCCGAACAGTCCAGTATCTTCAATATCTGAAACGCCAATAGAAGAGGGGCCGACGTAAACGACGGCCCCTTTTTATCGTACGTCCCGCTTGCAGCGGGACGCGTAATCGCTTAATCGCGGGCGCTCACGATTTCTTGGTATCTTTTGACGGCGCCGGCTTGGCTGCCGGTTTGCTCGCGACCACTGCGCGATTAACCGGCGCACCGCCCGGTCCTGGATGAACCTGGCCGGCAACAGGAGGATGATTCACGCCCGGCCGCTCGGCAAGAGCGTGGCCGCCCACCGGATGATCGGGCAGATGGCCGTCGTGCCGCGCCATGACCGAATGCAAGTCGTCCCTTCGGTGGAAGACATCCTGACGCCGGTCGCCGTGTCCATAGAAGTGCCGATGGCGGTGCCCGTCCGCATCGACCATCCAGATATACGTGTCGCCACCGACGAAGACGACGTCATGATCCGTCGCAGCCGCGATATAGATATCGGTCGGTGCCGGGACATAAGCTTCTTCAACGACAGGCGCGGCCACGATTACCGGCTGCGGAGTGGGCGTCACTGCTGCGACGATGACGGCATTGAACTTGTCCGGATCTACGACGAGTTGACCCTGTTCATTCGTTGCACACCCCGTGAGCATTACCGCGCATGCGAGTCCCGCTAATTGAATCCCCAAGATGCTTTTATTCAAAACCACGCTCCATTTTTCAGTTTTTAATCAGATGGTGTACGTGGTAACGGCATGAAAATGACAAGCTTTAATAGAATGGCGCCGATCTAAATAACAACCGACATTTCACGCATCGCGTAATTTTTTGAAATTAATGGGCGAGAAAGCGGATATGTACTTTGATTAAAAAATCGTGTACTTCGATTTTAAAACCTAAAAACGGGAAGACGGGAGAAATGCAGGACACCGATCAAACAATCAGCCAGAAAAGCAAAAAGCCCAGTCAATTAGACCGGGCTTGATACTTGAATCTACTGGTCGGAGCGATAGGATTCGAACCTACGACCCTCTGATCCCAAATCAGATGCGCTACCAGGCTGCGCTACGCTCCGAGAATCCGTGATTGTATAGATAGGGTAACGAGGCAGTCAACGTAAAAGCCGTTATCCCGAAAACATTCCGTCCGGTCCGCGGCCGGCCCCTCGATCACACGCAAGACACACGAGCGACACACGCGTGGCTCCATAATCGCCGCGCATCGTTCCGGCTCCTCACCTATGCTTGGGAAGATGCACTGATCCGCTCCACACCCTGCTCGTTTTTGTTTTGCACCCCGGTGCCCATGCAATGAACCTGATCCTCTGGCGACACGCCGATGCTGAAGACTTGCCCGATCGGATGCTCGATCACCATCCCTCCGATCTCCAACGGCGCCTCACCCAACGTGGCCACAAGCAGGCCGAAGGCGTCGGCAAGTGGCTGCGCGAGCGTCTCGATGACAATGCCATCGTGCTGGTCAGTCCAGCCCTGCGCGCACAGGAAACCGCGGCCGCGCTGAAGCGCGAATTCGAAACCGTGCGCGACATCGCGCCCGGCGCCGACACCTCGGCTGTACTGGCGGCAGCAGGCTGGCCGGATGGCCGTGCCGACACGGTTGTCATTGTCGGCCATCAACCGACGTTCGGCTTGGTGGCGAGCCTGCTGCTTGCCGGCCACGAAGCGCCATGGAGCGTCAAGAAGGCGGGCCTGTGGTGGTTCTCGAATCGCAAGCGCGATGATGAAGCCCAGGTCGTGCTGCGCGCCGTCATCAACCCCGATCTGGTCTGATCTAAAGCAGTACACCTCGCGCAAAGTGTCCGCATTGCAACACGCGTTCATCTGAATCTGCGCGCGCGGCACGCCGCTTCCGGCGCTGCCGCTCTTCCCCCATCCCTTTCCCCGTGGGCACATTGGCCGTTCTGGTCAATGACAAAGGCGCTACGCGCGCGGGTCGGTTCACTGATTCGTCACGTGAGCTTCATGGACACGTAATGGGCGGTTTTTACATTTGACCTTCAATGAAAGTCAATTTGACCACCGAGGATAACCGCCCATGCGCGAACTGCCGACTCCGACCTTGCCGCTCGCCTCGTTTGCCGTCGACACTCGGAGGCGTCTTCCTCGTAGCGAAGACGTGGTTCCCCAGCACAATCTCAGCGTGGCTTGGGCGCATAGCGACGAAGCGCTTCGCGAAGCGCAACGCCTGCGTTACCGAGTCTTCGCCGAAGAAATGGGTGCGCAACTAAGTGGCCCTGCCGGCCTCGATGTCGATGCATTCGACGCGTACTGCGATCACCTGCTGGTGCGCGACCTCGACACGCTGAAGGTCGTGGGCACGTATCGCGTGCTGCCGCCGCATCGTGCCGCGCAGATTGGCCGGCTCTACTCCGAAGGTGAGTTCGACATCAGCCGCCTCACGCATCTGCGCCCGAAGATGGTCGAGCTCGGCCGCTCGTGTGTGCACCCCGACTATCGCAACGGTGCGGTCATCATGTCGCTGTGGGGCGGTCTTGCGGGGTATATGAAAAAGCACGGCTACGAGACGATGCTCGGCTGCGCCAGCGTGCCGATGGGCGATGGCGGCCACTACGCGGCGAACTTGTACTACGCGCTGCGCGAGACCTCGTTGACTGAACCTGAGTACCGCGCGTTTGCGCATACCCCGCTGCCGGTCGATGAGTTGCGGACCGGTGCAGACGCGAGCGCGCCGCCGCTCGTCAAAGGCTATCTGCGCATCGGCGCGAAGATCTGCGGCGCGCCCGCGTGGGACCCGCACTTCAATACCGCGGACTTCCTTACGCTGTTGCGCCTGACCGATATCAACGCCCGCTATGCACGCCACTTCATGGGCGACGCGCCGGCTCGTTGAGACATCCGTCGAGGCGTCTAGTCGGTGTAAATGACGCGATAGCTATAGCCGATCTTTTCCCACTCGGCTGCTTCGCGCAGCAGGTTATAGTCGGTGAGCGGATTCTGGTCGACCCAGACTTTCGGCAAGCGGATCTCGAACTGTTTGCCCGACTCGGACACCGCGATCGGCGGCAACAGCACGTCGGCCCGCCGACGGCATAACAAGACGGCAAGCCGCAGGCAGAACAACAGTCGCCATTCGACCACATGGGTCTGAGCCAGCTTGCCGAGCTTGCCCGCATGCCCGAGGACCAGCGCGGCAAGGCGAGCCTGGTCAGTGCGCGAAAAGCCAGGCATATCAGCATTGCTGGCGATATAGGCCGAGTGCTTGTGGTAGGCACTGTGCGAGATCGACAGGCCGATCTCATGAAGCGCCGCCGCCCATTCGAGAAACATCCGGCTCTCGGCGCGGATCTCGTCGTTTGAATCGCTGATCTGGTCGTAGAAGCCCGTCGCGAGATCGGCGATACGGCGCGACTGTGCGCTGTCAGCGCCATAGCGTTTCGAGAAGCCGTCGACTGTAATCGAACGCATGTCCTCGTGATGCGAACGCCCGAGCAAGTCATACAGCACGCCGAGCCGCAACGCGCCATCGGTCGTATCGGCGTATTCGATCCCGAGTTCGTCGAACACCGCGATCATGATCGCCAGACCGCCCGGCAGCACCGGGATACGATCGGACTTCAGCGCGACCAGTTTGGCGCGGTTGACGTTCTCCGCCTTGATCAGCGCACGCTTGAGTTTCTCGAGGCCGCCGCGTGTGATGCCATGGGTGACGCCCGCATCGTTGAAGTTATTCGCTTCGACAAGTTCGGCGAGCGCGCGCGCCGTGCCGGACGATCCGATCGCCTGGTCCCAGCCCGCCTGTCGGTACTCGCTCGAGATTATCTGGATTTCGCGGCGCGCGGCCAGCTCCGCCTGGCGCATCGTGTACTCGTCGACATTGCCGCTCGGAAAGAACGCCTGGCTATGACTCACACAGCCGATATAGAGGCTTTCCATGATCAGCGGATCGTAGTCGCGCCCGATGATGAACTCCGTCGAGCCCCCGCCGATATCGACCACGAGCCGCTTGCCGGCGATCGTCGGCACAGAATGCGCGGCCCCTGCATAGATCAGCCGGGCTTCCTCGCGCCCCGCGATCACTTCGATCGGAAAACCCAGCGCCCGCTCGGCTTCGCCGAGAAAGTCGCCCGCATTCTTCGCGACACGCAGAGCATTGGTCGCCACCGCGCGGACATGGTCGGGATGAAAATCGCGCAGCCGCTCGCCAAACCGCTTGAGCGCTTCCCAGCCGCGCAATTGCGCGGGTCGATCGAGAAATTTGTCGCGCGAGAGCCCGGCGGCAAGCCGCACGGGTTCGCGTAGCGCATCGACCGGATAGATCTGGCTGCCTGCCGGGCTCTCTTCCACCCGCCCCACGATCAGCCTGAAACTATTGGAACCAAGATCGACCGAAGCCAGGAGTTTCGCGTTTTTAACCATGCGTCGAAATAGAGGGGAGGTCGAAGAAGGAGATGCCGCCTACAGCATCGCGCGACGGTATACAGGAACGGCGTAAACTTTGTGACAATATAAGCTTCATGGACGCGACATGATACTGTGAGAGCCTTGGAAAGTCCTTCTGTCTACCTCCCGATATCCCCGCCGCCCATGCGTTACCCACTCCTGAATCGCGAACTCGGCATCCTCAGTTTCAACGAACGGGTGCTCGCTCAGGCAGGAGATGACTCTGTTCCCTTGCTCGAACGCCTGCGCTTTATCTGCATCACCTCGAGCAATCTTGACGAGTTCTTCGAAGTACGCATGGCCGGACTGCAGGAACAGATGCGCGACAACCCCGGCGCGCTGACACCGGATGGCATGTCGTTGCAGCAAGTGTACGACCAGGTCGTGGAACGCGCGCAAAAGCTCGTGCATCAGCAGTATGCAATGCTCGACGATGTGGTGCTGCCCCAGCTCGAAGGCGAAGGCATTGCCTTCCATAACGCGGACGACTGGAACGAGACGCAGATCGAATGGGCGCGCGACTACTTTCTCGACGAGCTGTTGCCGGTGCTCACGCCGATCGGCCTCGATCCTGCCCATCCCTTTCCGCGAGTGCTCAATAAGAGCCTGAATTTCGCGGTGGAACTCGAAGGCAAGGATGCGTTCGGCCGGCAGGCGGTGATGGGCATCGTCCAGGCACCTCGCGCCCTGCCGCGGCTGATCAAGATGCCGCAGGAACTGTCGGGCTATCCGTATGGTTTTGTGCTGCTGAGCACCTTCATGCAGCGCTTTGTCGGTGAGTTGTTTCCGCGCTTGACAGTTCGCAGTTGCAACCAGTTCCGCATCACGCGCAATAGCGAATTGTTCGTCGATGAGGACGAAATCACGAATCTGCGCATCGCGCTGCAGGGCGAACTGCCGGCCCGCCATCTCGGCGCCGCGGTGCGGCTCGAGATCTCGGCTGAAACACCCAAGCATCTGGTGCGCCGGATGATGGATGAGTCGGGTCTGCATGAACAGGATTGCTATCGTGTCGATGGCCCGGTGAATCTCGTACGGCTGATGCAATTGCCCGACCTCGTCGACCGGCCCGATCTGAAGTTCGTCCCGCATGTGCCTTCGACTCCGAAGATCGTCGCGAACACGCCGAGCTTGTTCGATGCGATCGATCGCGGTGACATCCTGCTGCATCATCCGTACGAAAGCTTCCAGCCTGTGCTCGACCTCTTGCTCGAGGCCGCCAACGACCCCAATGTCGTCGCCATCAAGCAGACCATCTACCGGACCGGCAGTGTCTCACCGCTGATGGATGCGCTGATGCAGGCGGCCCGCAATGGCAAGGAAGTGACGGTGGTCGTCGAACTGCTCGCCCGCTTCGACGAAGAAACCAATATCAACTGGGCGGCCCAGCTCGAGGCGGTCGGTGCGCACGTGGTGTATGGCGTGGTCGGTCACAAGTGCCACGCGAAAATGATCCTGATCGTGCGGCGCGTGATCGAGAACGGCAAGCCGCATCTGCGCCGCTACGCCCACCTTGGCACGGGCAACTATCATCCGCGCACGGCTCGTCTCTATACCGATTTCGGCCTGATGACCTCCGACCAGAAGACCTGCGAGGACGTGCATCATGTATTCCAGCAACTGACGGGCATTGGTGCGGAACTGCCGCTGCATGCCCTCTGGCAGTCGCCGTTCACGCTGCATCCGAAGCTGATGGACGCGATCCGCGCCGAGGCCGACCATGCGCGCGCGGGACGCAAGGCACGCATCGTCGCGAAGATGAATGCCCTGCTCGAACCGACCGTGATCTACGAGTTGTACGAGGCATCGCAAGCGGGCGTGAAGATCGATCTGATCGTACGTGGCGTCTGCTCGCTCAAGCCGGGTGTGCCGGGACTGTCAGAAAACATCACGGTCCGCTCGATCGTCGGACGCTTCCTTGAGCATCACCGTATCTATTATTTCTACGCGGATGGGCAGGAACAGGTCTATCTGTCGAGCGCCGACTGGATGGACCGGAATTTTTTCCGGCGCGTCGAAGTGGCGTTTCCGATCGTCGATCGCCGGCTCAAGCGCCGCGTGATCGCGGAAGGGCTTTCGGCCTTTCTTGGCGACAATCAAGCCGCGTGGGTCATGCAGAGCGATGGGTATTACGGGCGGCGCCGTCCGGGCAAGACCTCGCGCAATGCGCAGCTCAGCCTGCTCTCGAAATTCTGCGGTCATCCGACAGGCGCGAAATAACGAACAACGGACCGGACGAGCCTGCGAAAAACGATCGGAAAGCGAACGATTGTGAGCCGGGGGACTTAGCCGACCTTTGCCGTCGCCGTCACAACAGGTTGATTGCGCACCGTGCGCGCAGCCGGGAACCTGACTGAAAATTCGCTGCCGCGCCCTTCCTCGCTCTTCACCTGCAAGATCGCATCGTGCCGTTGCAGCACATGCTTGACGATCGCGAGGCCGAGGCCCGTGCCACCGGTATCGCGCGAGCGGCTCCGGTCGACACGATAGAAACGCTCAGTGAGACGCGGGATATGTTCGAGCGGAATGCCAATGCCGGTATCCGCCACCGAGAACACCGCGGCATCGCCCGCATCGCGCCACTTGATGATGACCTTGCCCCCTTCGGGCGTGTAGCGGATCGCATTGCTCACCAGGTTGCCGAGCGCACTCACGAGCTCGTTCTCGGCGCCGACCACTGTCAGCGCGGGGTCTGCCTGCATCTCGATCGTATGTTTGCCGCTCGACAAGCCAAGCGCATCGTCATGCAGCTGACTCAGCACATGCTTCATATCGAGCATATGTTCGACCGGCGGTTTCGCATCCCCTTCAAGCTTCGCCAGCGCCAGCAGATCATTAACGATCACCTGCATCCGCGCGCCCTGCTGCGCCATGATATCGAGGTAGCGATTGCGGTCGGCTTCCGACAGCGGCAGCTCGCGCATCGTCTCGAGAAAGCCGGACAACACAGTCAACGGTGTCTTCAGTTCGTGCGAGACGTTGGCCACGAAATCGCGGCGCATGGCGTCGGTGCGCTCGAGCTCCGTGATGTCCTGCGTGAGAATCAGCTTGCGATTGTCGCCATACGGAAAGGCCTGCACGGCGATAACATTCTGGCGGTTCTCGCCCATGCCGCGCATATGAAGGTCTTCATCGTAACGCTGCAGATTCAGGTAGCGAACGAAGTCGGGCTGGCGCACCAGATGCGTGATGTGCTGGCGCAGATCGCGTTTGGCATCGAGCCAGAAATGCGACTCGGCGATCGCGTTGCTCCACTCGATCTGGTTGTGGTCGTCGAGCATGACGACGCCATACGGCGAGGCCTGGATCGCCTGAATAAAGCGCGAGTGCTGTTGTTCGACCTGACGCACCTGTGAGTGCCAGCGCTTCGCGAGCTTGTGGAGACGGTAATAGATCTCGCCCCAGATGCCCGGTGCGCTCGGCACCTCGCCATAGACCGGCGCCTCGAGCAGTTGCCAGAGACGTTGCGTATGGAACGTGTTGAAGATGACCTGCGCGACCAGAGCCACGGCCACGAAACCCATGGCCACGAGCGGACCGAGCGTCATACCCAGCCCGACACCGACCACCACGATCAGCAGAAGGGACGCGACGGAGCGCGCCCAGATGACGTTCATGCGAAACCGAATCGAGTCGACGGCGCGCAAGCGCGCCGGGTAAGGCCGGTCAGCCGGCTTTCGCGAGGCGGTAACCGCTGCCCCGGACGGTTTCAATCATAGCATCGCACCCTGCCGGCTTGAGAGCCGCGCGCAGGCGCTTGATATGAACATCCACCGTGCGCTCTTCGACGAATACATGGTCGCCCCAGACCTGGTCGAGCAACTGGGTGCGGCTATGCACCCGTTCCGGGTGCGTCATGAAGAAGTGCAGCAACCGGAATTCTGTCGGGCCGAGATCGAGCTTGGTCTCGGCACCGCCATTTTGTGCGGCTACGCGATGTGTCGACGGATCGAGGCGCAAACCGTTGATCGCGACGATGTCCTCAGTCAGCTGAGGCGCTCGGCGGCGCAACACGGCCTTGATCCGCGCCATCAATTCCTTCGGCGAGAACGGCTTGGTCACGTAGTCATCCGCGCCGATCTCCAGACCGAGCACCTTGTCCTGCTCTTCGCCGCGTGCGGTGAGCATGATGATCGGGATGTGCTTGGTGCGGTCGTTGGCCCGCAAGTCGCGCGCGAACGCGACACCCGATTTGCCCGGCAACATCCAGTCGAGCAACACGAGGTCGGGCAAGACATCGCTGATCAGGTTCGCCGCCTGCTCGGCGTTATAGGCCCGGATTGGGCAGTGCCCGGCGTGCTGCAGGTTGACCGAGATAAGTTCGGAAATGGCCGGCTCGTCTTCGACGACGAGAATGCTGCTGGGGATCGACACCGATAGACCTCTTTTCTTGTTCTGACAGATCAGCCGAGGGCTTCGCGTTCAAGCTGCTCGCGCGAGACGTGACGGACATCCGTACCCTTGACGATATAGATGATGAATTCGGCAATGTTCTTCGCGTGGTCGCCGATACGCTCGACCGCCTTCGCGATGAACAGATAGTCGAGGCCCGCCGAAATCGTGCGCGGGTCTTCCATCATGTACGACACGAGCTTGCGCACGAAAGCGCGGAATTCCTCGTCGATCTGCTTGTCGTCGCGCACGATCTGCGCGGCGGCCACCGTATCGAGTCGAGCGAACGCATCGAGTGCGCGGCGCAGGATCGTCACGGCCATCTCGCCCGACAACTTGATCTCGGCGATATTGATCAGGCGCGACGAGCCGTCTTCGAACAGGCGCTTGGTGCGCTTGGCGATCTTCTCGGCTTCGTCGCCCGCGCGTTCGAGATTCGTAATGGTCTTGGAGATGGCCATCAGCAATCGCAAGTCACGCGCGGCCGGCTGGCGGCGTGCGATGATGTTGCTGCACTCTTCGTCGATTTCGACTTCCATCGCATTGAGGCGCTGCTCGGCCGCGATCACGCGGTCGGCGATCTCGATATCGAAGTTGTTCAACGCTTGCATCGCCTGAATGATCTGCGCCTCGACCAGGCCGCCCATTTCGAGGACCTTCGACGAGACCGCATTGAGGTCAGCGTCGAACTGGCTGGACAGGTGTTTATCGGACATGGCTGGGTTCTCCCTTTAGCCGAAGCGGCCGGTGATGTAATCCTCAGTTTCCTTGCGCACCGGTTTGATAAAGATCTTTTCGGTATCGCCGAACTCAATCAGCTCGCCGAGGTACATATAAGCCGTGTAATCGGAACACCGTGCGGCCTGCTGCATATTGTGCGTAACGATCACCACGGTGTAGTCGTCTTTGAGCTCGGCGATCAGTTCTTCGATACGACCCGTCGAGATCGGATCGAGCGCCGAGCAGGGTTCGTCGAGCAACAGGACTTCAGGCTTGATCGCGATACCGCGCGCGATGCACAGACGTTGCTGCTGGCCACCGGACAGGCCGTGGCCGCTCTGCTGGAGCTTGTCCTTGACCTCGGTCCACAAGGCCGCCTTGGTCAGCGCCCATTCAACGCGGTCGTCCATCTCCGAGCGCGACAGCGACTCGAACATCTTCACACCGAAGGAGATGTTGTCGTAGATCGACATCGGGAACGGCGTCGGCTTCTGGAACACCATGCCGACCCGCGCGCGCAGCAGCGAGATGTCCTGGCTGGTTTCGAGCAGGTTCTCGCCGTCCATCAGAATCTCGCCTTCGGCGCGTTGCTCAGGGTACAGCGCATACATCTTGTTGAACGTGCGCAGCAACGTCGACTTGCCGCAACCCGACGGACCGATGAAGGCCGTAACCTTGCGATCCGGAATCGACAGGTTGATATTCTTCAGCGCGTGGTAGCGGTTATAGAAGAAGTTCAGGTTCTTGACGCTGATCTTCACATTGTTCTGCGCGGCGGCCACGGCCGCATTCGACTGGACGGTCGCCATTTATCGACTCTTGAAAAGCGCACGCGCGAGGACATTCAGTCCGAGCACGCCTAGGGTAATCAGGAAAACGCCGGCCCAGGCAAGCGACTGCAGGTTCGGATCGACGTTGAGGGCAAACTGGAAAATCGTGACCGGCAAGCTCGCGATCGGCTTGCCCATATCGAGACTGAAGAAGTGGCTGTTCAGTGAAGTGAACAGCAGCGGCGCGGTTTCGCCGGTGATCCGCGCGATCGCAAGCAACACCCCCGTCATGACGCCCGAGATCGACGACTTCAGGGTGATCGAGAGAATCATCTTCCACTTCGGCGTGCCGAGTGCGATAGCAGCCTCACGCAGTGCATTCGGCACCAGGTTCAGCATGTTCTCGGTGGTGCGGATCACAACCGGAATTTGCAGCAGCGCGAGCGAAGCCGCGCCGGCCCAGCCGCTGAAGCCGCCGAACGGGGCGACCAGGATGGCGTAGACAAACAGGCCGACTACGATCGACGGACCCGACAGCAAGATGTCGTTGATAAAGCGGACCACACTCGCAAACCAGCCCTTGCGGCCGTATTCGGCAAGGTAGACACCGGCCATGATCCCGATCGGCGTGCCCACGATGGTCGACAGCACCACCATCATCAGCGTGCCGGTGATCGCATTGAGCAAACCACCCGTTTCACCTTGCGCGGGGGTCGACTGCGTGAAGAGCGACAGCGACATGCCACCGATGCCGAGCTGCACGGTCGTATAAAGGATCCAGATCAGCCAGGTCAGGCCGAACGCCATTGCCAGCATCGACAAGGTGAGCGCGATGCGGTTGACGCGGCGGCGGCGTGTCTGAAGGCGGCGCGCATCGACAGATTCGGAGTGCATGGCAGCGGGTGCGTTGAAAGCGTGTTCGCTCATTTCGAACCCTCTGCGCGCTCAAGGCGCAACAACATCAGTTTCGAGGCGGACAGCACGAGGAAGGTAATCGCAAACAGGATCAGGCCGAGTTCCATCAGCGCGGCCGTGTGCAGGCCGGGGCCGGCTTCGGCAAACTCGTTGGCAAGCGCCGACGCGATACTGTTGCCCGGCGAAAGCAGCGATACATTGTTAAGCAGGTTGGTGTTGCCGATCACGAACGTGACCGCCATCGTTTCACCCAGCGCACGGCCCAGGCCGAGCATCACGCCACCGATCACACCGGACTTGGTGAAAGGCAGCACGACATTCCACATCACTTCCCAGGTCGTGCAGCCGATCCCGTAGGCCGACTCCTTGAGCAGCACCGGCGCAACCTCGAACACATCGCGCATCACCGAGGTGATGTACGGGATGATCATGATGGCGAGGATGAAGCCGGCAAGCAGGATGCCCAGGCCGATGGCCGGGCCACGAAACAGATTGCCGATCACAGGGATCGGACCGAGTACGGTCTTGAGCGGAGTTTCGACGAAGCGCGCAAAAATCGGCGCGAACACCAGCAGGCCCCACATCCCGTAGACGATCGAGGGGATCGCGGCGAGCAATTCGATGGCGGTACCGAGCGGGCGGCGCAACCACGCAGGCGACAACTCGGTCAGGAACAACGCGATGCCGAAGCTCACCGGCACGGCGATCGCCAGTGCGATCACCGAGGTCACGAGCGTGCCATAAATCGGGATCAGCGCGCCGAATTTGTCATTGGGTGGATCCCAATCGCTGGTCCAGATGAAGGAGAGCCCGAATTTCTGGATCGTCGGCCATGAAGCGACGACCAGCGACAGGAGAATGCCGCCAAGCAGCAACAGGGTCACCAGCGCGGCCAAGCGCGCAAGTGAGCCAAACACGAGGTCGCCGGTACGGGATGGCGCGCGCATCGTGCTCGAGGCAGAATTCGTTGGGAGTTGGATGTCGGACATGTCGCCCCTTAAACGCTCCGCGCGGCGAGCGCCGCGCGGTTGCAGACAGCCCTCCGGATCCGGAGGGCGGTTTTACAGCGAACCGGACTGCCGGTCGCCTTACTGCGCGGCGAGCGACTTGCCCGACGTGTCCTTCACTTTCGTCTTCATTTGCGAGCGGATTTCGCTGACGACGCTGTCCGGCAACGTCACGTAGTCGAGCGATTCAGCTGCCGGCTGGCCATTCTTGAATGCCCAGTCGAAGAACTTCAGGGTTTCAGTGCCTTGAGCCGGCTTGTCTTCGCTAGTATGCACTAGCACAAAAGTTGCGCCGACCACCGGCCATGCATCCTTGCCCGCTTCGTTCGTGAGGATCTGGTAGAACGACTTCGACCAGTCAGCACCGGCAGCCGCAGCCTTGAAGGTCTCGGCATTCGGTTCGACGACGTTGCCGGCCGCATTCTTCAGGTCGACATAGGTCATCTTGTTTTGCTTCACGTACGCGTATTCGACATAGCCGATTGCGCCCGGGGTACGCTGGACCGACACGGCCACGCCGTCGTTGCCCTTGCCGCCCAGTCCCGTCGGCCAGTTGACCGTCGCGCCTTCACCGACCTTCGACTTCCATTCGGCGTTGACCTTCGACAGGTAGTTCGTCCAGATGAAGCTGGTGCCCGAACCATCGGCGCGGCGGACCACGGCGATGTCGGTATCCGGCAGCTTGACCTTCGGGTTCAACGCGACGAGTGCCGGGTCGTTCCACTTGGTGATCTTGCCGAGGTAGATGTCGCCGAGCACTTCGCCCGACAGCGTCACTTCACCGGCCTTGATGCCCGGCAGGTTGATCACGGGGATCACACCGCCGATGACCGTAGGAAATTGGAACAGGCCTTGCTTTTCGAGCTCTTCGTCTTTCAGGGGAGCGTCCGAACCTGCGAAGTCAACGGTCTTCGCGACGATCTGCTTGATGCCGCCCGACGAACCGATGCCTTGATAATTGACCTTACCGCCACCCGTCTTGACGTACGCGTCAGCCCACTTCGTGTAGATCGGCGCCGCGAACGTGCTGCCTGCACCCGTAATGTCGGTGGCGTGTGCAGCCAGGGCGAACATCGCACCGGCGAGACCGGCGATTGCGGATTTCATGAAACGCATGAGACCTCCAAGTAGTAGCGTATGGGCAGAAATGCCTTCTAGGAACGCGCTCACTTTAGGGGTCGTTTGTGTCATTCACATGACATACGATGAAACTTACGTGACAGTGGGATTACAGACTGAAAGTTGGCCGCCACCCTCGGCGGCCCCCCTAAAACGGCCTCAAGCGGTGGCTGTTTTGACCATGTTCGCGATGGCCTCGGCATGCCGGTTGGCCGCGCCGGAGTCCTCTGCCTCGACCATCACTCGCAGCACCGGCTCGGTGCCGGAAGCCCGGATCAGGACTCGACCCTGCGCGCCAAGCGCTTCGCGAGCCGCGCCGATCGCACCCTCGATCGCGGCGCTGCCTTGCCAGTCCGCATCCGCCCGCATGCGCACATTGATCAGCTTCTGGGGAAACAGCGTCACGCCTTCAAGGAGTTCGGCCAAGGTCTTGCCGCTGCGTTGAAGCGCTGCAAGCACCAACAACGCCGAGACAATGCCATCGCCCGTTGAATGCCGGTCGAGCGACAGGATATGCCCCGACCCCTCGGCGCCGAGTTCCCACCCTCGCTCGCGCAATTTCTCGAGAACGTAACGGTCGCCCACGGCCGCGCGCACGAATTCCACGCCGAGTTTCTGCAGCGCGAGTTCGACCGCGAGGTTCGTCATCAGGGTACCGACCGCGCCTTCGACTCGTCCGTTGGTAGCGATCCGGTCACGCACGAGGACATATAACAATTCGTCGCCATTGAAGAGGCGACCCTCCGCATCGACGATCTGGAGCCGGTCAGCGTCACCGTCGAGCGCGATCCCGAGGTCGGCACCACTGCTCTTGACCGCCGCGATCAGTGCTTCGGGCGCAGTGGCACCGACACCGTCGTTGATGTTGAAGCCGTTCGGCTGGATGCCGATCGGGACGATCTCGGCGCCCAGCTCATGAAAAACGTGCGGGGCAATGTGGTAGGCCGCGCCATGCGCGCAATCGACCACGAGCTTGAGCCCGTGCAGGTCATATTTGGCCGGGAAGGTGCTCTTGCAGAACTCGATATAGCGACCCGCCGCATCGTCAAGTCGGCGGGCTTTACCGAGGTTTTCCGAAGAGGCGCATTCGAGCGGCTCGTCGAGGCGTGCTTCGATCTCGCGTTCAACTTCGTCGGGCAGCTTGTTGCCGTCCGCCGAAAAAAACTTGATGCCGTTGTCGTAGT
>JAMFSK010000160.1 GCA_026225235.1 Burkholderiales bacterium | reverse complement strand
TTCGCGCTGGAAGGGCGAATGACTGACAAGGCGGTAAGCGGGTGATCGGACGAGGTTTTCACAGCGAGGTTTCCGGTAGTTCTGGTGCGATGCCTTAGGCGTGCCCAAGACAGCGAGGAGCTTGTACCGGATTCTAGACCATGGTGAGGGTCAAAACTAGGGTTATTACCTAGATTGAACTACCTACATTTCCTTATGCGCGGACGAATATGGTGTGGTGGCGTGTTGGGTCAGGGCGATTTCCTGCGTCGACCCGGTGTCGCGGGCCTTGAGCTTGCCCGCTTCCGTCAGGTGGCGGATACGCCAGACGGCGAGTACGTCCGTCACGAGGAATCCCGCATCCGTGCGCATGACAGCGCCCGCCAGGCGATTCACCGGCTGCCATTCAGGCGTGGCGAGATCCACGATCAAATCGTCGAGTTCGCAAAACGAGCTGCCGACGAATGTATTGTTGGCCAAATGCCGCAGGTCCGAATTGACCCGCTTAAGCTCTTGCCATTCGAGTGCGAGACGGCTGATTCTCAGCACGGAGACGGGCGCGATCGTGGGCAGACGCGCCCGCAGGACGTCTGCCGAATACATGGCGACCGCCGTTTGTCCGCCGGGACCGACGCGAGCCGGATCGGCTTCACGCAGGGTTAGGCCGATCTCATTGATACGCTGCGGTGTATTGCGCAAATGGTAGGCCGCGCGGCGCAGCGTCAATTGGTCGGCGGCACTGTAGCCGTGCCAGATGGCGACTTCTGTGCGCACCTGGGCAAGTTCGGCCAGCGCACCCGCCTGCGCTTCGAATTCTTCTCGCAGATCGCGCTGGGGCTCGTTGAGCACCGTGTGCCAGAACGACTGGCGTGCATGCGCGTCGTCATCGATACCTTCGAGCGGGCCGACTGCGAGATCGTCGCGTAGGCAGATCACCCGATCGGTGCGCCCAGCGGTCGCGAGCGCCTCACCCAACAAATCAGCGGCATCGTCGCCGTTCACTACATGGAGATAGGCCATTCTTAAACCGGAAGCAGACTCAGTCGGATGCGGCTCGCAGTGTATTGGATCCCCGTGACGGGATCATGAGCGTTAATTATTCGCGTGGCGACGCAAGTTTGAGTCGCTGATCTTCATTTTTGGGAGCATCGCGCGACGGGTATTTTGCCTTCTTACGCACTGCCGGTCGCCGTGTGCCGTTGGCTTGGTGCCCATTCGATCGGGCACAATGCCTGTTCGCAAATGACTGCCTCAGGGCTCGCGCATGCTAAAACGATTGGCACATTGTCCGACCAGGGCCTTGTTGGGATTGGCTACCGTCTTGTCTCTTGTGGCTCTTGTGGGTCTAGCGGCCGGTGCCGCTGAAGCGGCGGCACCGGCCGCATCCGCGAGCGCAGGCGGTTCGGACGATGCAGCGCACGCGTTGCCGTCGGGCTGGGTCGCCGTGTGGAGTATGGCCGCGCAGCAGGTCCCATCACCTCAACAGGCGCCATCGTTCAATCGCGCGCCCGATACCGCCGGTCGGACCGTGCGTCAGATCGTCTATCCGTCGCTCGCGGGTTCTCGCCTGCGGGTTCACCTGACGAACCGGTTTGGCGTGGCACCGCTTGATCTTCGGTCCGTCAGCGTCGCGCTCACGGGGCGAGGCGCCCAGATCGAGGCTGGCTCGGAAAAGCCGGTGACTTTCGCCGGCCATTCCAATGTGGTCATTCCTCCGGGCGCCGAGGCGTGGAGCGACCCGGTCGCCCAAAACGTTACCTCGGCGCAGCCCCTCTCGATTAGCTTCGTCGCACCGGCTGGCGCGGCCACGACCTGGCACAAGGTGGCAAGCCAGGTCAGCTATATCTCTACGCCGGGGGATTTCGCGGGCAGTACCGACGGGGCCCCTTTCCGCTCCCACGCGACGTCGTATCTCTGGCTAGACGCGGTCGCAGTCGAAGCGCCGGGTGCGCGAGCGGTGGTGGCGATTGGCGACTCGATTACTGATGGCATGCGCTCCACGCTGAACGCGAACCGACGCTGGCCGGACCAACTGGCTGCACGCGTGGCGATGTCGAACTCGGCCTCCCGGTGGGCCGTTGTGAATGCTGGCATCAGCGGAAACCGGCTGCTTAACGACTCGCCCTGCTATGGCCAGGCGCTGGAAACGCGTTTTCGACACGATGCGCTCGAGCAGCCCGGCGTGCGCGACGTGATCGTGCTGATCGGCATCAACGACATTAACTTCGGTGCGATGCCTCCGCACAGCGGGCTTGATTGCGATGTGCCGCATGTTCGCGTCCAGTCTTCGGACCTTATC
>JAMFSK010000159.1 GCA_026225235.1 Burkholderiales bacterium | reverse complement strand
GAGCGTGCGGAAGCGTCGCGCGCGCTCACTGATCTGCTGGCGGGATACGAAGACTTTTGCGAGTTTGAACCGCGCGAGCTGTATCTGATCGAAGCGTTGCGCACGCTGCGGCTGATTCACTACCAGGCATGGCTGGCGCGCCGCTGGGATGATCCCGCGTTTCCCGCTGCCTTTCCCTGGTTCAATACGCAGCGCTACTGGGAAGACCGTATTCTCGAGATGCGTGAGCAACTCGGCGCGATGCAGGATGGGCCGCTCTGGCCGGTTTAGCTGCCTGTCGGCTCGTGCGACCGCGGCGGTTCAGGCCGCTGCGTCTTTCGACGTAGACGGTCCGCTCACCGAACTGATTTTCACATCGCGATCGGCGAAGCGCGCGATCAGAACCAACTCGCCGCCCAACGCATGAATATGGTCACGCAGCATGGAGACATACATGTCCGTTCGCTGCTCGAGTTTTGCGATGCTCGGTTGCTTCACGTTCATCACGGTTGCCAGGCCTTCCTGCGAGAAACCCATCGCACGGCGCAATTCGGAGAGCGCCATTTCGGCGATCATGTCTTTGGTTGCCTGCTCCGATCGGGCACGTGCTTCCGGTGACAGTTGCGCGCGCAATTCCGCATACTTTCTCGCCATCATTGACTCCTTCTTGATCTAGTCGCGCCAGATGCGCACCGTATAGAGCATCAGCACGCGGGATATTTATTGCATACCAGCGATCCTTGCCGGTCTTGTCGCCACCGAGTAAAAGAATGTCGGTGCGCAGCGGGTCGAAGATGTACAACACGCGGAAGGGCCTGCCTGCATGTTGGACTCTCAATTCGCGCATGCGGCTGTATTTCGAGCCCTTGACCTGGCTGCTGTGTGGGTAAGGCAAATGAGGCCCTACGTTTTCAAGCAATCCAATTGCATTGTCGACCGACCATTGCTCTTTCTCTGTTAAACCGTCCCACCACGCACCGAAAATGTCGGTGTATTCAACGTCCCACGCCATAAATATAGCCTCCATGGAATATTCCGTCAAAGGAATAATTATCAATTTATGTGCACGGAACGCGGCGGTCGAAACCGGCGTCACAACGACTAATGCGACGAACGTTTCGCCCGACCGCGGACGAGCCGTGCATGAGGCCATGCTATGGATTTGCGGGTGGGATACCAGTCAGCCGAATGGCTAACGTTGAAGAGGATTGCGAACGACTACACGCTGCAAGTCGCTCCGCCGCTAGCAGCGACTTCCCGTGCCGCCTTCGCGCCTTCAACCTGCAGCAGCGTGGGTAGGGAAACGCCATTCTTGGCAGCCGTCACTTCGGCGAGAATCGATACGGCGATCTCCGGCGGCGTCCGGCTGCCGATATAGATACCCACCGGCCCGTGCAACCGGGCCAGCTCCGTATCGTTCAGATCGAACTCCTTGAGCCGCTCACGACGGGCCGCGTTGTTGCGCCGTGAGCCCAGTGCGCCGACATAGAACGCGGGCGTTTTCAATGCCTCCATCAGCGCGAGGTCATCGAGCTTCGGATCGTGCGTCAGTGCAATGACCGCGCAACGTTCGTCGAGCTTCATCTCGAGCACCGTGTCGTCGGGCATTGTGCGGACGATCTTCGTGCCGGGTATATCCCACTCGTCGGTGTACTCTTCGCGCGGATCGCACACGGTCACCTGATAGTCGAGGCCGACGGCAATGTGGCAGAGGTAGCGCGACAATTGCCCCGCGCCGATCACCAGCATCCGGTAGCGCGGCCCGTGGATCGTCAGTAGACGCTCGCCATCGAAGTCGACGCCATCAGTGGCCTGCGCGGGCCCGAGTTGTACCGCTCCGGTTGCCATATCGAGACGTCGTGCGAGCAGCCGGCCGTCTTCGACCGAGTCGCACAAATCGGCGATCAGGCTTGCCTTGCTGAGCGGCTCAAGCACCAGTTGGATCGTGCCGCCGCAAGGCAGTCCGAAGCGATGTGCTTCCTCCGCCGAGATACCGTACTTGACCGCCTCGGGCACATTCTGTTCGATGCCGCGTTGTCGTACGCGTTCGATCAGGTCGTCTTCGATGCAGCCGCCCGACACCGATCCCACCACGAGGCCATCGTCACGCACGGCGAGCATGGCGCCTTCAGGGCGCGGGGAAGAACCCCACGTTTTCACCACCGTTACCAGTAGCGCGCGATGTCCCTGTTCGAGCCAGCGTGCACTGGACTTCAGGACTTCGAGATCCACGCTGTCCATGATTTCTTCCTTTTCGTTTGATCGTCGCCGGATGCTGCATCGGCGCCGTCGTTTGATGCTGTGTCTGCGGTCGCCACGGCTTGGGCTGCCGCCTCGGCGTCACCGTCCCCGCTCACCTGGGCGATGAAACGCCTGAAAAATTCGCCGGCCAGCTTGCGTGCCGCGCCGTCGACGAGTCGCGAGCCGATTTGCGCGAGCCTGCCGCCTATCTGCAGGCTCGCGGTGTAGGTCAGCTTTGTCGCCTCATTGCCTGCGGGTTCGAGCGTGACGCGGGCACTGCCTTTGCCGAAGCCGGCCATGCCGCCCTGGCCCTCGAAGACAATGGTATAGGTTCGCGGCGCGTCGATATCGGTGAGCAGCATACGCCCTTTGAAGCGCGCCTTCACGGGGCCGACCGACGCGCTCATCGACAGCGCAAACACATTCTCGCGCTCCACTTCGATGCTCTCGCAACCGGGAATCGACGCGCGCAGGACAGCGATGTCATTCAGCGCTTCCCACGTGCATTGCTGCGAGATGGGTAGCGTATAGCTTTCGGTCAATTCCATTGCCGACCTCCTCCTGTCCCATGCGGTCTCATCGCGGTCGACCGGAGTTAGCGCTTCAGCGCTTATCGGCCCCGTGCAACCGGGTTGCTGGGGCCCG
>JAMFSK010000158.1 GCA_026225235.1 Burkholderiales bacterium | reverse complement strand
TGCCCCGGCCGGTACGTATCACGCGCGAGGAGGCCGAGCGTGTGCTCGATGCGAACTTGCTGAGTTTCATGCGCGAGTCGCGGCAGATCGACAATGTCAGACTGAAGAGGGAGCTGGGTTATCGGCTCCGCTACCCGGATGTCGAGGCGTTTCTGGATAGCGAGGGCGAAGGCGGCCCGGTCTAGCGATCAATGGACGAGCCTGACTAGACGACCTGGGCGAATCCATCATCGCAGGCGCCGATCGGTGTTTCGGCGGCGTATGTATGGAAGGCGGCGGCTTAGCCTGCGAGAGCCCGGTCACTGCCGGGCGCGGGCGGGCGCAGGGCGGCGAGTTCAGCGTCCCCTAGCCACCGCCAGGCACCGGGTCCGAGCGCGGCAGGCAGCGTCAGCGCGCCGATCGCCTCGCGATGAAGCGCTTCGACGTGGTTACCCGTGGCGGCGACCATTCGCTTGACCTGGTGGTACTTCCCTTCCTGAATGGTTAACAGCAATGTCGTGGTGCTTTCACGCACGGCCGCGAGTGCTGCCAGCGGTTGCGCTTCGTCGCGCAGCATTACGCCGGCGCGCAGCGCATCGAGTTGCCCCTCTTCGAGCGGGCGAGCCGTTGTCACGCGATAACGCTTGGGCACCTTGCGCTTGGGCGAGGTGTTCTGGTGAACGAAGGCGCCATCATCGGAGAGCAACAACAACCCTGTCGTATCCTGGTCGAGCCGGCCCACGCACTGGACGTTGCGTTCGACCAGCGGCCGGGGTAACAGCGAAAACACGCTTGCATGATGCTGGGGGTCGCGCGAGCATTCGAAGCCAGCCGGCTTGTGGAGCATCAGATAGACGTGCTCGCAGTATTCCCAGCGCACGCCATCGACGATGAAGGAGAGCCCCTCGGGCGCCATTTCGGCATCGGGATCGTCGAGCACCTGGTCGCCGACGGTCACCGCGCCGCCCTCGATGAGCGCGCGGCATTGACGGCGGGTGCCGAAGCCCTGGGAATGAAGAAGACGTTCGAAGATCATCGGCGGGGACTTTAGCATGCACCGGGCGTCGCCCCCAGCCATGAAGGGGAAATGCCTTGACGCATCCCAACGCCGGCCGTTAGAGTCAGTACGTGTTTTCATCGTTCGAGCGGCATACGCCGTACTGTTGTCGAACGGTCGTAAGCGTTTACGTCAACCAACGCATCTATGATTCGCCGAAGTCCCGTTCAATCGGGACTGGTGAGATGGGTGCGTTCGGCCAACCAAGTCTTAGCCCGTACCTCCTTGCCCGCGAGTCTTCCGATTGCTTCAGGCGATCATCGACTTATGGAGCATGCATGTCCCGTTCTACTGTTTCTTCTGCTACCTCGACTGCGGGTGGCGCATCGCCGGACCGTCTGCTGCTGCGTCTCGCACTCGTGATGTTTATCGGCTTTCTTTGCATCGGCTTGCCGTTGCCCGTCATTCCGATCTTCGTCAAACATTCACTCGGCTTCAGCGACGTGGGCGTAGGCGCTGCGGTCGGCATCCAGTTCCTCGCGACGGTGCTCACACGCGGCTATGCGGGTCGCCTCGCGGACCAGCGCGGTGGCAAGCGTTCGATGATGCAGGGCGCCGCGACCTGTTCGTGCGCGGGCCTCGTGTACGTGATCGCTGCGCTGCTGCCGATCGGCGATGTGCCGCGGTTTGCCGTGCTGATTGCCGGGCGCCTGATGCTCGGTCTGGGTGAAAGCCAATTCGTCACGGGCACGCTGACCTGGGGGATTTCGGTCATCGGACACCAACGCGCCGGCAAGGCCATGTCGTTCAGCGGCATGGCCATGTACGGGTCGCTCGCAGCGGGTGCGCCGATTGGCGTGGCGCTGTTCAATGCGGGTGGTTTCATCTGGGTCGCGCTGGCGACGGTGGTGGTGCCCTTGCTGGCGGCACTCGTGGCATTTGGCGTGCCGGCGGCGCAGGGTCCGCACGGTGAGCGCGTGCCCTTGCTGCGTGTGCTTTCTCTGATCTGGCGCAGCGGTACGAGCCTCGCGCTCCAGGGTGTCGGCTTTGCGACGATCGGCGCGTTTGCATCGCTTTATTTCACGTCGCGCGGCTGGTCGCATATCGGGCTGGGCATGACGTGTTTCGGCGCGGCCTTTGCACTGATGCGCTTCCTCTTCGGTCATTTGCCCGACCGCGTCGGGGGGTATCAGGTCGCGATGGCCTCGATGGCCGTCGAGTGCGTCGGCCAGGCGTTGTTGTGGATCGCACCGAACGAAGTGACGGCCATGATTGGCGCACTCATCACGGGGCTCGGCTGTTCGCTCGTGTTCCCGGGGCTTGGCGTCGAAGCGCTCAAGCTGGTGCCCCCGCATAGTCGCGGCACGGCAATGGGCGGCTTCGTTGCGTTTCAGGATGTCGCCTACGGCGTAACGGGACCCATCACGGGCGTGCTTGCCGCGGGCTATGGCTATCCGGCGGTGTTTCTGGTCGGCGCGGTGGCTGCGGTGCTCGGCATTGTCATGGCGCTCGTGTCGCGCACGCAGGCCCGCCGCGTCCTCGCTCAGTAGCGTCGATGCGCCACAACGCACCGGCGTGCCTCACACCTCGGCTTGAACGAGAGAGAGGGCGCTCGCCAGAATCATCGCGTGGGCGTTAACCGGCGCAGGGAAGGCGGGGATCGGCCGGTAGATCGCATCGCCCGTTTCGATCTGCCTACCCGTGACCGCGCAGCAACCCGGTTGGCGTGCGATGCCGACGCGCCAGATCTGGTCGTTGTAGTGGCACGAGGTCGAGTCGCGCCACGACACGGCAACGGTGCGCTCGCTGAGCCGATCGAGCACATTGACGACGCGTGCCGAACCACGTGCGCCTTCTTGCCCGTCCTTCAGATGTCGACGTGAGTCGTTGGCGACCTCGCGGGACAACAGACGATGCGCCGAACGCGTCGACACACTGCATTCCGAGGTGGACGTGTTCGCCAGCAGGCCGTGCAGGATGCCGGCCCACGGATCTCCGGTGTGGACATTGCCGCTCATGAATAGCGCTCCGTCTGGGTGCTCAGCGTTCGCTAGCCTGGGCGTCATGCGGTAGGGGCGGGCTGTGACCTTCATTCAAAAAGGGAGCAGCCACGGCCCGAGTATGAAGATGTCCTTTTAAGAGGTCTTTCCTGTCCGCACGACAACTTTCCCGTTTGCACGAACGAAGCGCTACGAGAGAAGCGGCTTGCTGAATTGAGCAGGGTCTGCAGCGTTGTATACAGATTCGATTAAATACGCATCCCAGGCGATGTGTCGCTACTCGATCGCGTGTCGTGGCGAGTGCGTTTTGAAGTAGTGGTTGAATCCCTTGCAAACCAAGCACTGTCAATCGACACCGATGCAGGATTTTCGGCCGGTGTTTACCCGCAAGTACCGCATTTTGCGGTAAGCGTCATGGGAGGTGCTGTATACAATTCCAGCCAACCAGTCAGCAAAACAGCGGTGCGAATGCGCGCCTCTGCCTTTGCTGGTGTCGTTCAAAGACGCCGCAGCGCGTCATCCATCCCTGAATGCGTTGGAGGAGACAATGAAACTCAATATCGCAGAGACGATCAACGAGGGGCTCATGAGCCCCTTTCAGGTCGCAGCGGTCACGATCTGCATCGTGCTAAACATGCTCGACGGTTTCGATGTGCTGGCAATGGCCTTCACCGCCTCGCATATCTCCGCAGACTGGCACTTGAACGGCAAGGCGCTTGGCACGCTGCTGAGCTCGGGGCTGTTCGGCATGGCTGCGGGTTCTCTGTTCCTTGCCCCCTGGGCCGACCGTTTCGGACGTCGCCCGATCATCTTGTTCTGCCTCGTGACCATTTCGCTGGGCATGTTGTTGTCGGCGTTCGCACAAGACGTGTTACAGCTGGCGGCCCTGCGCGCCATCACAGGTATTGGCATCGGCGGGATGCTCGCGAGCATCAACGTGATCACCTCGGAATACTCGTCGAACAAATGGCGTAGCGCGGCCATCAGCCTGCAGGCCACCGGCTACCCGGTCGGCGCGACGATCGGCGGCACGATCGCCGGCCTGCTATTGCTGCATTACGGCTGGCGCAGTGTGTTTGTGTTCGGGGGTTTGGTGACTGCGGTCATGATCCCGTTCGTACTGGCGCGGTTGCCCGAGTCGCTCGACTTCCTGACGGCGAAGCGTCCCCCCCATGCGCTCGACAAGCTCAACGTGCTGCTCGTCAAGATGGAACGCGAACCCGTCGCGGAGCTGCCGGCACCGATGCCCGTCCCCGCCGGCGTGAGCCCGCAGAGCAGCTTCCGGAGTTTGTTCGTCGGACCGCTTGCCTTGAAGACGTTCATGATCTGGGCGTCGTTCTTCCTGGAGATGTTTGCGTTTTATTTCGTGCTGAGCTGGACACCGAAATTGCTGGTGGCGGCCGGCATGTCCGCACAACAGGGGATTACCGGCGGCGTGCTGCTCAATGTGGGCGGCATCATCGGCGGGACCTTCTTCGGCTATATGTCGTCGCGCGTGGGTCTCAAGCCGCTGCTGTGGGGCTGCTTCATTTTTACCGCGGCCTTGATGGTGTGCTTCGGGATGTTTGCCAACACCCTGACGATCGCGTTTATCGTCGCGCTGCTGATCGGCGCGGGTATCTTCGGCTGCATGGCCGGGCTGTATGCGTTTGCACCGATCCTGTATCCCGCGCAAACCCGTACGACCGGCATGGGCTGGGCGATCGGTATCGGCCGGCTTGGCGCCGTGCTGGCCCCACTGGTCGCGGGCTCCTTGCTCGATAGTGGCTGGCAGAGCGGCCATCTCTACTATGCGTTCGCGGTGCCATTGGTCCTCGCGATCGGCACGGTAGCGCTGCTCGGCAAGCAATCACCGTACGTGACGCCGGCTGTACCCAGCGCAGCGGTTTAACTCAGGATAGACCGGCGCGGCGTACGTCGTAGAGACGTACGCCGCGCTGCATTTACGGTGTACCACGCCCCCCGTCTCTCTCGCCGCGCTGATGCACGGACAAGCCTCCACGCGCGCCATCGGTCAAAAAATTCTCTGTGCGTCTCGTTTGACAATATCTGATTAGTCAGATATTGTTCTTTCAACGAAACGAGGCGTGTGATGAAACACTACACGAAAGACACTTTTCAAATGGACGAGAGCGTGGGCTACTTGCTGAACAAAGCTCGCAATCTGGTCCTGATGGAAATGGATGCCGCACTGAAAGACCTGGAGATCACCGGTCAGCAAATGGGCATCCTGATCTCGCTGACGCGCGGCTTGGCCGCGACGCCGTTTGAGCTCTCCAAGCGGCTCGGCATCGATACGGGCCTGATGACGAGAATGCTCGACAAGCTTGAAACCCGTGGGCTGCTGGTGCGTTCACGTAGTGTCGAAGATCGCCGCGTCGTCAATCTCACGCTAACGGACAAGGGCAGGGTAGTGTCCGCCCAACTCCCTAGCATCGCCCCCGAAGTGTTGAACGCACGGCTTGAGACATTCACCACGGCCGAGTTCGACGAGTTGCGCCGCCTGCTCCGCAAGTTGCTCGGAGAGTCCGCCTGAGATCCATCCGAAAGTAAAACCCGGGAAGCCGGTTCGCTCCTGCGTTCGCGCGAAAACGCCTGGCACCTCGACACACGCATTTTTTTGCACATATATCTGATAGGTCAGAAAATGAAAGCGCAGTTATTTCTCAGCAAGCTGGCTCCCCGCGCGGTGAATGTGGGATTGACGGTGATGGTTGCCGCAGTGATGTCCGCCTGTGTGAACTATTCGGGCATCCACAGCGACCAGCAGCAGGTAGCGACGCCACAGTCGTATGCCAGTACCGAAAGTCTGCCGTCCGAAGGGGGCGCATGGCCCACCGCAGGCTGGGCTGACCAGTTTGGTGACGCGCAGCTCAAGGCCTTGCTGGCCGAAGCGCTGCAGGACAGTCCCTCGATCGAACAGGCCAAGGCGCGAGTGGCTGCGGCATCGGCTTTTGCCGAGGGTGCCCGGGCGAGCACGCTGCCGAATGCCGGCGCGAAGTATTCGTATTCCCGCGAGCAGTTTTCAGGCAATGCGACCGTGCCACCGCCCTATGCGGGTTCGTGGCAGTCGGAAAATACCGCCTTGGTCACGGCTTCGTATGAGTTGGACTTGTGGGGCAAGAACCGCGAAGGCCTGAAGGCCGCGCTCTCGCAACTGCAGGCGAGCAAGGCGGATTCAGAAGTGGTGGCGCTGACCCTGAACTCGGCCATCGCACGCGCCTATAACCAGCTCGCCCGCCTCTATGCCTTGCGCGACATCACGCAAGAAGAAATCGCCCAGCGTCAACAGATCGAACGGATCACCGCGGGCCGCATTTCCGGCGGCCTTGATACCGAGGTTGAACTCAAGACCGTGCAAGCCGATCTCGCCGCGAGTCAGACCACGCTCGCCGGGCTTGGCGGCGATATCGTCAGCACGCGCTATCAACTCGCCGCACTGCTCGGGGCCGGACCCGACCGGGGGCTGACGATCGCCCGCCCCACACTCGGGCCGGGCGACGAAGTGCGCGTTCCCGACGATCTGCCCGCCAACCTGGTGGGTCGCCGTCCGGACCTGGTTGCCGCGCGCTGGCGTGTCGATGCGCTGACGCACGACGTGAAGGTCGCAAAGGCCGATTTCTATCCCGACATCAACCTGAGTGTCTCCGCTGGACTCGACGCGTTCGGCTTCGGTCGTCTGTTGACGGCGGGCAGTCGCACGGCCAACGCCAGTCCTGCAATCAGCCTGCCGATTTTCGACGGCGGCGCGTTGCGCGCGCAACTCAAGGGCCGCTATGCCGAATTTGACGACGCGATCGCCACCTACAACCAGACGTTGATCGGCGCATTGAGCGACGTGGCGACGCAACTCGCGGAGATCCACGCGACCGATGCCCAGCTACAGAGCGCGGAAGTCGCGCAACAAGCCTCGCGACGTGCCGACCAGCTTGCGTTGGTCCAGTACAAAGCCGGCCTCACGAATCAACTGACCGTGCTCAATGCCGACACGACTGCGCTTGCCGCCGATGAGACCGTGGTCAACCTGCGCATGAATCGCCGCGACCGGCAGATCGCACTGGCAGCGGCACTGGGCGGGGGCTATATCGACCCGACCGCCCCCGCTGCTTCGGCTGTCGCACAAACGGACGATCGTCGCGCGGATAGCCCGACCCCGCTTACTCCCGTGGTTGCTGCGCGCTAGGCCGGCACACCCTCGAACTCAAACCTGAACCCGAATTTGTTTGGAGAATCATCATGAGCGATCCCCACATGGCTGACCGGACCCCGGCGGCGCGTTTTGATCAGGAAGGCGGCGTCGGCCCGGGTGGCGCCGGTTCCAGCGCCGGCACGTCGCGCGAGGCCGTCGCGCCTCAATCCGCCCCTCAACCGCCGAACGGTCAGGGCGGTTCAGACGGTGCCGCGCCCGGCAAACGCAAGCCGATGCTTGTCCTGCTCGGCATCGCGATCGTGGCAAGCGCCGCCGCATATAGCGCGTACTACCTGACGGTCGCGCGTTTTCACGAGTCGACCGACGATGCGTATGTGAGCGGCAATCTCGTCCAGCTCACGCCGCAAGTCACGGGGACCGTCGTCGCCGTGAATGCCGACGACACGCAGATCGTCAAGGTCGGCGATCCGGTCGTGACGCTCGATGCCGCCGACGCCAGAGTCGCGCTTGGCAATGCCGAAGCGGTGCTCGGCCAGACCGTGCGGCAAGTCAGCAGCCTCTATGTGAACAACGACTTCTACGCTGCCTCGGTCGCCGAACGGCAGGCCGACCTCGCTCGTGCGAACGATGACCTGCACCGCCGCACGGCCATCACGGAAACAGGCGCGGTGTCAGCCGAAGATGTCGCCCACGCGCGCGACGCCGTCGAGACCGCACAGGCCGCGCTCGATGCCGCGCGTCAGCAATCCCAGTCCAATCATGCGCTGACCGATCGCACATCGATCGCCGATCACCCGAATGTGCAGGCCGCCGCCTCGAAGGTCCGCGACGCCTATCTGTCGTATGCACGCAATACTTTGCCCGCGCCTGTCACAGGCTATGTCGCACGGCGTTCGGTCCAGGTCGGCCAGCGCGTCGCGCCGGGCACCCCCTTGATGGCGATCGTTCCCCTCGACGGTGTCTGGGTCGACGCGAACTTCAAGGAAGGGCAGCTCAAACATATGCGTATCGGCCAGCCGGTGATCATGACCGCCGATGTCTATGGGTCGAGCGTCAAGTATCACGGTAAGGTCGTCGGCTTCTCGGCCGGCACGGGTAGCGCCTTTTCGATCCTGCCTCCGCAGAACGCGACGGGGAACTGGATTAAGATCGTGCAGCGCTTGCCGGCCCGAATCCAGCTCGACCCGGCCGAACTCGAAGCGCATCCGCTTCGCATAGGCTTGTCGATGCAGGTCGATGTCGAAGTGCGCGACGATTCGGGACGTGAACTCGCCGCGGCGACCAACACGGCGTATCACACGGCGGTGTTCGACCAGTACGGGGCACAGGCCGATGCAGAGATTGCGAAGATCATTGCGCAGAACCAGCTCCCCGGGAACACGGTTGCCTCGGGGTCGGCCACGAAGGTCGGGGCCACCCAAGCCGTCGCTGTGAAAAGGAGCTGATATGAGCACCCCGACCTCGCCCCTGCCGCCCCCGCCGCTGACCGGCGGCAAGCTGGTGCTCGCGACCCTTGCCGTCGCGCTTGCCACCTTCATGAACGTACTCGATTCGTCGATCGCCAACGTGGCGATCCCGACGATCTCGGGCAACCTCGGTGTCTCGGTCGATGAGGGCACCTGGGTTATCACGCTGTTTGCCGCGGCCAACGCCATTGCGATTCCGCTGACCGGCTGGCTTACCCAACGGGTCGGCCAGATCAAGCTGTTCGTTTGGTCGATCCTGCTCTTCGTCTTTTCTTCATGGCTGTGCGGCGTGGCGCCGACTCTGCCGATCCTGCTTGCCGCGCGGGTCCTTCAGGGTCTGGTGGCGGGCCCCCTGATTCCGCTTTCGCAAGCGATCCTGCTGGGCTCGTATCCCAAGAGCAAAAGCTCAACCGCGCTGGCCCTGTGGGCCATGACGGCGACGGTCGGTCCGATCGCCGGCCCGGCGCTCGGTGGCTGGATCACCGACAGCTATTCGTGGTCGTGGATCTTCTATATCAACATCCCCGTCGGGATCTTTGCCGCCGGTGTGACCTGGGCGATCTATCGGACACGCGAGACCCCGTCGCGCAAACTCGCGATCGACAAAGTCGGCCTCCTGTCCCTGATCGCCTGGGTGGCTTCGTTGCAGATCATGCTCGACAAGGGCAAGGACCTCGACTGGTTCAATTCGCCCGTGATTTGCGCGCTCGGGATCTTTGCGCTCATCAGCTTCGCCTTCTTCCTGATCTGGGAGTTGACCGAGGCCCACCCTATCATCGACCTGCGGCTCTTTGCGGGGCGCAATTTCCTCGGTGGCACGATTGCGATCTCGGTCGCCTATGCGGTGTTCTTCTCGAATCTCGTGATCTTGCCGCAGTGGATGCAGGCCTATCTCGGCTACCGCTCGGTCGATGCCGGGCTGGTCACGGCGCCGCTGGGTATCTTCGCCGTCATCCTCGCGCCGGTGATGGGCAAAATCATGCCGAAGTCCGATGCGCGGGTGCTCGCCACCCTGGCCTTCCTCGGCTTTGCGGGCGTCTTCTTCATGCGCTCGCTCTACACGACGACGATCGATACCTGGACTCTCGTGATCCCGACGCTGCTGCAAGGCATCCCGACCGCGCTGTTCTTTGTGCCGCTCACGGCGATCATCCTGTCGGGTCTGCCACCTGAAAAGATTCCGGCCGCAGCGGGGTTGTCGAATTTCGCGCGTGTCTTTGCCGGTGCGGTGGGGACTTCGCTCGTCACCACCGGCTGGAATGATCGGACCATCCTGCACCACGCGCGTCTGATCGATCAGGCGAGTGTGAACAACCCGACCTTTGTCGATGCGATCAACGGCCTGCAAACGACACTCGGCGCGTCGCCGCAGAAGGCCCTCGCTTTCTTCGAAGCCTCGCTCAATACCCAGGCCGCGATGCTGGGCATCAACGATATCTTCTGGCTCTCATCGGTGATCTTTATTCTGATCATTCCATTGATCTGGGTCACCAAGCCCGCCAAAGGCGGCAGTGCAGCGGCCGCCGGAGCGGGTGGTCACTGAGTGGGAGGACCCGGCCGCAGCAACGTGGCGAGCCGGGTCAAGGCCGTATCGATATCTGGCGCGCTCATGCCGCCATAGCCAAACAAGAGCCCCGGTCGCACGGGCTCGGTCGCATGAAAGGCCGAGATTCCATAAAGCCCGATCGAGCCCTCGGCCGCGGCGGCAATCACGTCGCTCTCCGCGACGCTATTCTTCAGCAGTGCGCTCAGATGGATCCCCGCAGCTGGCACGATCGGTTCGAACCATGGCGACAAGGGGCCCCTGAGATGAGTGAGCAGGACCTTGCGGCGTGTCTCGTATTGCTTGTGAATACGCCGCAGATGTTTGCCGAAATCGCCGTCGAGCATAAAACGGGCGAGTGCCGTCTGGGTCAGCGTGCCGGTATGCCAGTCGCTGATCTGTTTGGCCTTCTGCAAAGCGAGGTTCAACGAGCGTGGCGGGATCGTATAGCCGACCCGCAGCTCGGGAAAGATCGTTTTGGAAAACGTGCCGACGTACGCGACGAGCCCCGCACGATCCAGACTCTTGAGCGACTCCATCGGGCGCCCTTCGAAACGGAATTCACCGTCGTAGTCGTCCTCGACGATCACGGCACGGTTACGTTGTGCCCATTCGAGCAGTTCGACACGCCGCTCGAGACTCATCGGCATGCCGAGCGGGAACTGGTGTGACGGGGTGACATAGACGAGGCGCGCCCGCGCGGGCAAGCGCGCGGTCATGATGCCGTGATCGTCGACCGGCACGCTCACGACATTTGCGCCCAGGGCGGCGAATGCCGCCCGCGCAGGCGGATACCCCGGGTCTTCCATTGCCACGATATCGCCGGGCTTGACGACGACGCGCGCAAGCAGGTCGAGCGCCTGCTGCGCCCCTTGCGTCACGATCACATCTTCCCAGGTACAGGGCACCGCACGGCTGAACGCAACGTAGCGCGAAATTGCCAGGCGCAGTTCCTGATCGCCGCCCGGCTCGCGGTAGTTGCCGCGACTGCGCGCTTGCACACGCAAGGCGTGATTGAGGCAGCGGCGCCATGCGTCGAAGGGGAACTGTGTCTTGTCAGTGACGCCGCCGAGGAAATCAAAGGGCAGGGCGGGGCGGGGCTTCGGAAACGAGAGGGATTCGGGGACAGCCGACCAAACCTCACGCGGAGTCGCCTGCCCGGTGTCGCCCTCCATCGCGTCGCGATCGCCGAGCGCCTCGAGTGTCGTGAAAGTGTTCTCGGCATCTGTCGTGTCGACCGCATCCAGTACATCGGCCGCACGGGTCGGCACGCGCATGAGGCCGTCCGCGACAAAAGTGCCGTTACCGGGCTGCGAGCGCAGGTAGCCCTCGGTCACCAGACGTTCGAAGACTTCAAGCGTCGTCTTGCGCGAGACGCCGAGCTGCAAGGCGAGGTCGCGTGTCGAAGGCAGGCGTTCGCCCGCCGCGAGTCGCCCGTTGATGACGCCGGCGCGCAACTGTCGATAGATTTGGCCCGTCAGATCATGACGGCCATGAATACTGATGTGGATATCCATTACGAGCTGCCACCTGAGAAAGGCAGGAACGCGCCATTCCCGCGCGCCAGTGAGCTTAGGCGGCCTGCTCCTTGCCGAGCCGCGCGCGGTCGTGAGGCGAAGTGAAGTCGTGCTGCGGGCCGAGCGGCACGATGCCGGTCGGGTTCACGCCACGATGGCTCTCATAGTAGTGCCGCTTGATGTGATCAAAGTTGACCGTCGATGGGATACCGCGTAACTGGTAGAGCTCGCGTGTGTAGCCTGAGAGATTCGGATAGTCGGCGATGCGCCGCAGATTGCACTTGAAGTGGCCCACATAGACCGCGTCGAAGCGGATCAGCGTCGTGAACAGGCGAATGTCGGCTTCCGTCAGCGTGTCGCCCGTGAGGAAGCGTCGTGACGATAGCCTGCCCTCAAGCCAGCCGAGCGTATCGAACAAGGGCAGCACGGCTTCTTCATAAGCTTGCTGCGTGGTCGCGAAACCAGCCTTGTAGACCCCGTTGTTGAGTGTGTCGTAGACGCGTGCGTTGATCTCGTCGATCTCTGCTCGCAAGGCGGGCGGATAAAAATCGCCGGGCCGGGCACCGAGTCCGTCGAACGCCGAGTTCAGCATCCGGATGATTTCCGATGACTCGTTGTTGACGATGGTCGCCTGCTGCTTGTCCCAGAGGATCGGCACCGTGACGCGTCCGGTGTAGTCCGGGTCAGCGGCGGTATAGACCTGATGCAGGAACTGGGCGCCATTGATCGGATCGGGCACCACGCCCGGACCGTCGGCGAAGGTCCAACCGTTCTCGAGCATGAGCCAGTTCACCACCGAGACGCTGATCATGCCTTCGAGGCCTTTGAGCGCGCGCACGATCATCGTGCGATGCGCCCACGGGCAGGCGAGACCCACATAGAGGTGATAGCGGCCCGCTTCTGCCTTGAAACCCGCTTTGCCACTGGGGCCGGCTGCGCCGTCGGGGGTGATCCAATTGCGAAACGCGGCGTCCTTGCGCACGAAGCGGCCGCCGCTCGAGGCGGTGTCGTACCATTGGTCCTGCCACTGACCTTTCACTAACAAACCCATGTCGTTGCTCCTTGCAATACCTCGCAGCTTACCCGGATGGCGACTTGAGTTCCTGAAAACGGTACGTGGCGGCCCTTAGTCGCGTGCGCCCCGGTTCTTCAACTGGTCAAGCAGTACGGCGGCGAGCAGGATTGCACCCCGTACAAGGTATTGATAAAAAGCGTCGATTTTCAGCAAGTTCATCACGTTTTCCACGGTGCCCATGATCGGCACACCGATCACGACGCCGGCAATCGTGGCACGACCCCCGAGCAGGGAGACGCCACCGAGCACGCAAGCCGAAATCACATTGAGCTCAAAGCCTTCGGCCGCGTGGGGTTGTCCCGATGCAATGCGCGAAGCGAGGATCACGCCGGCGAGTGCCGTGACGCCACGTTGGACTAGGAAGATCACGACGCGTGTCCACTCGACGTGCATACGGCAACGCGCGAAGCCTCCGGATTGCCGCCGATGGCCAGCGTGTTGCGTCCGTAGAGGGTGTGATTGAGCAACCCACCGAAAACGATGAAGCAGACCAGCGTCGCCCAGATCGGCCGCGTTTTTTCATCGGTAAGGCTGATCCTCCGCGCTTCTTGCGCGAGCCATAGATCAGGTGCATGAGTTCGCTACGCCCGGTGCCCACGTGCCCGAAGAAGCCCACGATTTCGCCGCGCCTGACTTCAAACGAGCCGATTCGGGCAAAGGGTCGCACTGGATGCCGTTGACACGGAGTCGCACCTCACCCAGCGTTCTTGGCGAATAGTGGTACATATCGGCGATCTCCCGCCCCACTGTTTCGCTGACGAGCATTGGTCGAGGGACGTCGTGCAAGGTGGCGTGGGAGGCACTTTCTTGCCGTCGCGAGAAAGCGTGCAGGTGTCGCACAGGTTCGTCACAAAAGAAATGGGCCGTGCGGCGATGCGGCACGGCCTCAAGACTTCCAAGTCAGGTTAAACGCTAAGACCCGCTCGGCTTATAACCGTCGTCGAGCGTTTTCATGAACGCGATGATGTCGTCGATGTCCCGATCGCTCATCACAGGTTTGTCGCCGAACTTCCGGTCGAACGGAGCATCAGCCACGTCGATGTTCGCCTGATATTTTGCAGGCAGATCGTCGTACTTCAAGACTTTCCCGGAGGCGTCGTGGGGATAGATCTTCTCGGGATTCGTATTGCGCAGGTTGTAGAAGTCCATCACCTGTTTGAGATTGTGATACACGCCGTTGTGGAAGAACACGCCGCGCGTCGAAACGTTGCGCAAGGTCGGCGTTAGGAACATGCCGCAGTATTGCGTCAGGTTTGCCACGTCCGAGCGGAACGGACCACAAACGCCCATGTCGTAAAACTTCGGATCTTTGTTCTGCGCAAGGGCGGGGTTACGAGGAACACCGAGTGCCTCATATTGCGTGTCTGTAAAAACCGGCGGAAGGCCATCAGGGCTTGGCTGGCTCAAGTGGCAACCTGCGCAGTTCGCCTTGTCTTTGTCATTGAACAGGCGCAGGCCGTGCAACTCAGCTTGCGTGAGGCGGGCATGGCCTTCGAGCCAGGCGTCGTACTTGCTCGAGAACGAGTGAAACGCTTGGTCTTCGAACTGATATCGGCCAATCGCAAACATGGCCTCCGAAACCAGTAGGTTCGGGTCCAGGACGACGCGCGGGCCGAAGAGTTGCTTAAGCGTGCCGATGTACTTTGATTGCATGAGCTTGGCGGCGACCGAGGCGATGTTCGGGTTCGCCATCTCGACCGGATTTGTCATCGGTCCAAGCGCCTGATCCTGGAGCGTGTTTGCCCGGCCGTCCCAGAAGAACCCGCCTTGCGGCACCATGGCCGGTGCAACGGGGGCAACCCCCGCATTCTTCTGAGCTCGCTGGACGCCTTGTGCAGCGGAAGCGAGCGTATCGAGGGTGACCGGAGCCGCGTCCATGTCGCCCTGGTCGGGACCAATGCTGAAAGGAGCCTGGCGATACAGATAGTCGAGCGAGGGCACCGGGCGATATCCGGCGTCCGCCATATGGGGGCCGCCCAGTTGTACCGCGAGATTGTTGGGTGGCCCGAACGCGTGGGCCGCGCTGTGACATGACGCACACGATTGTTTGCCCGACGCCGACAACGACGGGTCATTGAACATTTGTTGTCCCACCATCGCGACTGCACTAAGCGGTGCGACCGGGGGGCGCATCAGAACAACCGGGTGGGCGTTGGCGCCCGTCAGATCTTCCACCCACTCCCCGATGACATCCGGCATGCGCTCGGGATAGATCAGGGCGTAGGCAACTGCGACAACACCTCCGAGTACAGCACATAGCAGTATCCACAGGATCAGGCGTCGTAGCGAGCGCTTGGTCATGCCGGGAGACGGGTCGCTCCCGGTGGGTATTTGCGAGGGCAATGCAGCATTCGAAGGATGATTCATGGCGATGACAGTGGCAAACCTGAGCGACAAATGAAGAAGTCGAGCCACCGTCACGGCTGGCTCGACACCCCTGCTAACTACGCGTTTTCCACCTGCTCATCCAGGCGTCACGTCGAAGCGTTGAATGGCTCAAACGTGCGCACGATGGATAGAGCGGGCAGAGGAACCAACTTAGTTGGTCGGTGCTGCCGCGAGCTTGGTGCCCGTGTTGTTGTCCAGGAACAGCGTCGGTGTTTTGCCGCCGTTAGTGAAGTCGAACAAGGACATGATGCTGCCCGTCGTTGCGTCGTGCGCGCCGTTGCCCAGACGCGTGCTACCCAACCAGTTGTCTTCGATGAACTGGACAACCGAAGCCTGCGTAATCCGCGTGTGGTCGACGTAGTTGACCTTCGCATACGGCGAAATCACGATAAGCGGAATACGCGTGCCCGGACCGCAACGGCCGTTGACCGCAGCGCCTGTAACACCGATACCGGGACTTGCGCCCGCGGCATTGCAGACGCCTGGCCCGTTCAGTTGGTCTTCGGTCGCATCAGCCGACGAAGTGGTCGGCGAAGCGTAAGCATGGTCGTACCAACCGTCCGAGTCATCATAGGTGATGATGACAGCGGTGTTCTTCCAGTCAGGCTGCTGCATCAGGAAGTTGACCACCTTGGTATCGAACGCTTGTTCGTCGATCGGATCCGAGTTACCCGGGTGTGAGTCGCCGACGGCCGGTGCCTTGATGTAGCTGACCGACGGGAAGTTGCCGGCCGTAACCGCAGCAAAAAAGTCGTTCACGTCGTACTGATGGTGAACAGGCGCTGCGGTCGAATCAAGCGGATCGGTCTGACCAATCAATGCGACCGAAGTTGGGCGCGTATGCTGCAGATTGGCCGTCGTCGCGAAGTACTGGAACCACGCGTGGTGCGGCGTGTAGTCCGTTTTCGGCGCTCCGCCCAGCACAGGCGAGAAGGTGCTGCGCTGGCAGCTCGTCGTGCCGTTCGGGTTCACTGCGGTCAGGTCGAAACCGCCCATGAAGCCGCCCCACGTGATGTTCTTCGCGTTCAGCAGATCACCGATGTTTTTATTGCTCGCGCTCATCACCGTGTTATCGGTGGTTGCGGTCGACGAGCAGTGGTCGCCTGTCGGATCCGAGTCTCCGTTCATCGTGAAGCCACCGGCGCCGTCGGCGATGACGTTGTCACCTTGTGCTGCACCGTTGGCGGGAACGGCGCCATTGGTTTGGCCCGAAACCACTTCGAGTGCACCCGGCGTCGACGGACCGTACGTGTCCGTATACATGTTGTCGCTCATCGCGAAGTTTTGCGCGTAGTTCCAGAGCGCCGTGACGGTGTTGCCGTCGAAGTAGCCCATCACAAGTCCGGGCGTACCAAACGTCGAACCGCTACCCGCAGCGTTGTTACCCGTAAATTCAGGGAACAGGTCGGCTGCGCCATTGTCATAGGCGAGCTGTTCGTTGTGGTAATCGTGCGATTGACCGTTCGTGTTGGCTTGGGAGCGGTCAAGACGGAACGGGTTGACACCGCTGCCGGCGAAGAACGTGTTGTTGGCCGGGTTCAAGAAGTTCGGATTGCTCGTGAGCAACGAGAGCTGGTTCAGATTGTTCACAGTCGGCGTGCCAGCGGCAGCCGTGAACGCCGGCTCCCCTACCGGGTTCTGTGCATTCGGATACGTACCGAAGTAGTGATCGAACGAACGGTTTTCACCGAAGATCACGACCACGTGCTTGATCGGCGTTGCGGTGGCCAGGGCGTCCTGGGCCGACACAGCGGCCGTCGGCGCCGAAGCGCCTGCCGGAGCCGAAGCGGCTGCCGGCGGCGGGTTGTTGTTACTGCTTCCGCATGCGGCCAGCACGGCAAGTGCGACGGCAAACGGGATGGGCAATAGGGCTCTACGGAACATGTAACGGGCTCCAGATTCGACTTCGCTATTCAGCGCTTCCATGACCTGCGTGTGGAGTGGGCTGGGGGATGTTGTTAGATACATCTGGCACTACATTGAAACTGAGCGAATTGAAGCACCGCGGTATTAAGGTTTAGGGGCGCTTGGCTTAC
>JAMFSK010000157.1 GCA_026225235.1 Burkholderiales bacterium | reverse complement strand
TAGGATCGCCCGCGCAACCTCTTCAGGCTGACCGCCTCTTCCCATGGGGATCGAGTCCTTGACGCGATCAACGCGTCCCGGCTCTCCGCCGCTCGCATGCATGTCGGTATAGATGTGCCCAGGGCGAACGCAGTTGACGCGTATCCCATCCCGCGCGACTTCCTTCGCGAAGCCTGTAGTGAATGTTTCAACGGCACCCTTCGACGCCGCGTAGTCGACATATTCGTTTGGACTGCCAAGCCGGGCTGATGCCGATGAGATGTTGATCACGGCGCCGCCTCGTCCATTGTGGCGAGTCGACATCCGCTTCACCGCTTGCTGTGCACAGAGGATAGGGCCGATCGAGTTGACCGCGAAGATACGCTGCATCCGCTCGAATGCGAGATCCTCCAGCCGAGACTGCTGCGTAATGATCGCGGCGTTATTCACCAGCACATCGATCCGGCCGAACTTTCGATCGATCGCTGCGAATAGTTGAACGACCTGCTCTGGATCTGCGCTGTCTGCACGCACGGCTAAAGCCCGGCGCCCAACGGCTTCTACATCAGCCGCCACCGCAAGGGCGGCAGACTCGTTGGAGACGAAGCTGATCGCCACATCGTAACCTTGTGCGGCAGCCAGCCGCGCAGTCGCCGCGCCTACGCCACGACCTCCACCCGTTATCAGAATGAGCGGTGCCTGAGGGACGATATCCATTGAGCGAAACCTTTATACGGTGGTGGAATAACGGTTAGCGGCAAAACAGGGAGCAGAGTGCACTTTCTTAGAAGCCGACGTCTAGCAAAGTCGACTCTGATCCTCGTTTCCGGCAACGGCCAAGCACATGCGGAGCGGGGCCAAGCCGGCTATCGTGCTGATCTAATCGCGAACGATCTGATCACGAATCAACACCATGACGAAAAGCTACGAGCCACCCCTGACCACGAACCCGCACGCCCCTCTCTACCGCGTCGATAAAGGGATCAGGGCAGCCCAGCAACGGCTTGATGCCGCTATCGATGCGAAGCGGCATCACACCAGCCAAAATCTGGCCTTTGAGGTGATCAAGGAGGCTCGCGAAGGACTCAAAAAGTCTGAGCAGTTGCGTGCGCTCAAGATCAAGGAACTCGCGCAGAGGTCGGCGGAGACCGAATAAGTGGGTGAGAGCCCGTTACATCGTTCGCGCGCGACGGTTCATGCCGGCTGGTAGACGACTCCCATGACGCCGGAGTGGAAGGGAGTCGTGCTGATGAGTCGCAGATCAACCGGGCTGCGCAGTCCGGAGAACAGCGGTTGGCCCTGGCCCAATACCACCGGATGGATGGCCAGTCGATATTCGTCAATGAGGCCGGAGGCAACGAGGCTTTGGGCGAACTCAGCGCCGCCGTGCGCAAGGATGAAATGGCCCGGCTGTTCCTTCAGTCGGAGAATTTCGTCCATGAGATCGCCGCGTGCGACCGTGGGTTCAGCCCAGGACTGCAGCACCGCCGCTGTCGGCGTGATGCCATGCTGGTGCGCATTGCGCGCTTTTGCTTCGACGAGCGACGGCGTCGTCAGATCTACCGGTGTGCCGTCCTTGAGTCCTTTCCTCGAAAAGATGACCTTGGGGATGTCGTTCATCGGCGGGGCGATCGGCATGTCCGAATAGGGCCAGAACGCCGCCATGACGTCATAGCTGCGCCTACCCATGATGTGCACGCCGGCTTCGCGAAGGGTTTGGAGAACCCACGCCGTGGAATCGTCGCCCCCCGATGTCCGAAATATCCAGTCAGCCTCGCCGTTCGGTCCGGCGACAAAGCCGTCCAGGGAGACGGACATCTTCAACACGAGCTTTCTTTTTGTTGTCGTTGAGCTAGCCATCATTTCCCCTTGGTCTTGCGATGGTGGGTAGAACGTTAGGATGCCAATCTCGATTTTGGCCTCTACGTACAGCAGCGACGAACGACGGGGGCACGTTTCGACACGGTCCGAGGTATGGACTCAGAGGATCCGCGGTGGGTCCGACGTGGGATTGAGATCCAAAAAAGGTGTCAGGGACATTTTGGGACGGCCACTGATGTCGAATTCGTCTGCGTTACATCTTGATAGGCGGGCCTGACACCGTTGATCTCGCTAACACCGTGAGCGACAGAACACCGGCTCGGCGCCGCGCTCGCCGCCTTCCAGCCACGCGATCTTGGCGCGCAGGTATTTCCTCATGGCGCGAATGCGTTCGGCCTTCAGGTCGACCGCTTCCAACTGGTCGCGCATGATGGCGAGTTTTCGTCCGCGATCCATTGCGCCCGCCGCGTATTCGCGGTTGAACGTAACGATCTGCTTCAGTGTGAAGCCCAGTTGCTGCGCGGTGCGAATAACGGCCGCGCGGTCGAGGTCGGCGTCGCTGAACTGCTGATAGCGATTGCTGGCGCTGTGCCCTACGTTCGGCGCGAACAGGCCGAGCTTTACATAAAGGCGTACCGCGTCGCGGGTCAGGTCGGCTTGGCGGCAGAACTCGGCGATCAGCATGCGGTGCCTCTTGACTTGGGTGTATAGACCCTAGTTTAGACTGTCGCTTACTGAATCCCAAGGACATGTGCCATGACAACGACTACCGCGACCAACGTGACAAAGAAGGTAGCCCTGATTACGGGTGCATCCTCGGGTATCGGCGAGGCGACGGCCCAACGTCTGCTGGCCGATGGCTATCTGGTTTACGCCGCCGCGCGGCGGCTTGAACGCATGCACGCACTCGGCACGGCGGGTGCCCGTCTGCTGTCGCTGGATCTGACCGACGATGCTTCCATCGTCGCCGCGGTGGATACCATCCAGCGGTCGGAAGGGCGCCTCGATGTGCTGGTCAACAACGCCGGCTACGGTTCCTACGGTGCTCTGGAGGATGTGCCGCTGGACGAGGGGCGTCGACAGTTCGAGGTCAACGTGTTCGGGCTGGCCCGACTGATCCAACTGAGTACGCCGATGATGCGCGCGCAGGGTAGCGGCTGCATCGTCAACATCACCTCAATCGGCGGCAAGATGCACGAGCCGATGGGCACCTGGTATCACGCCACCAAGTTCGCCGTCGAAGGGCTGAGCGATTGCCTGCGGATGGAGCTGGCGCCCTTCGGCATCCAGGTGGTGATCGTCGAGCCCGGTGCGATCCGCACCGAATGGACCGGCATCGCCAAAGATAGCCTGCTGAAGCGCTCCGGCCATACCGCCTACGCCGAGCAGGCCACCGCACACGCGCGCCTGTTCGAATCCAGTGAGACGTCGAAAATGGTGTCAGCGCCGGACGTGGTCGCCCGCACCATTGCCCGCGCCCTGCGTGCGCGCCGTCCCCGCACCCGCTACGCCACCGGCGGCGGCGCCCGCACGATCCTGTTTCTGCGCCGGATACTCAGCGACCGCGCGTTTGATGGGCTGATGCGGATGGCGGAGAAGGGGATGGCGTAAACACGAAAGCGAAACACGGGAACGTCGTGGCGTCCAGGGCGTTGCCGTTGTACCAAAGACAAATCGTGTTCTTGCTGAGTTCGGTGGAGCGGGGGCTTCTTTGCAACGAGCGACGGGCACACGGATCGACACATCGATGCCGGCTCGCCTATCGGGTGGATGACAAGGTCGTGGCGGTCGCCGTGAACGCTGTTGGCAAGTGTGGCGAGGGTTTGGTCTATCTCATCGCGCAAGAGTGCGCCTGAACTTCTGTCGAGTGTCGCTGCATTTTGTGTGGTGTCCGTTGCGTCCGATGTCCGCGTGAAGTGTCCGCGGACGGATGTTCTCTTTCGATGGTCAACGAAAAACGGCATGGGAGCGCGGTTTTCAGGGCATGAGAGTGTTGGCACGGTGTTTGCCATATCCATCTCGAACGCTTCGTTTCCTCACTCGATGGAGAGCCGCCATGAAATTCAAATACGAAACCCTGCTGCTGGGTAGCCTGTTCGGCGCCTGCGTGCTGATGTGCGCGATGACCGTCGGCAGCATGCTGCTGGCGTAAGCGGTCGATCGCGCGAATTACCGGCGACACGCCGGTTTGGGGTGGCGTCGTCCGCCTCGTTTCGCGGGCCGCCGCCAACTCCCTGGTATGCCCGTGCTTCCCCCTCCATAAACCAAGGAAGTGACCCATGAACAATATTCTCTCGCCCCGTTCTGTCTTGCGCCGCATCGCTCGTTGCCTGGCTTTGGCCGGTGTCATTGGCGCGTTCGCCGTGGCTGGTATCTCCACGGCCAGCGCGCAGGCCACTGCGGGCGCGGTGTTCGGCAAGGCACCTGTGGGCTACAGCATCGCTGTGCGCAGCGACTCGACTGGGGCTGGTCGAACGGTGAAGGTGGATTCCAGCGGCCGTTACTCCGCACGCGAGCTGCCGACGGGCACCTACACGGTCACGCTGAAGCAGAGCGATCAGGCTGTAGCCAAGCATCTCAACGTGCCGGTAATCGCGGGTCGCGGCATCGAAGTGGATTTCAACTGCAGCGAGATCAAGTGCAACGAAGTTGCCAACAAGCAGTGAGCCTTGGCGCACTGATGCGCGCCTAGTGAAGAAGGGAGGCCAGGTGGGGAAACTGCCGGGCCCTTTTCTTCATGCGATGGACGCAACAGGCGTGTCTGCGGGCAGGAAAGCCAGCGCATCCTCGCAGCGCGCATCCACCTTCAGCGTGAGCAGATTGTCCAAAGAGGTGTCAGGGACAATTTGGAGGCAGCCATCGTCGGGTGCACTAAAGGTGTCAGAGACACTTCATTCTTCAAAAATGTCTCTGGCCTCAGTGAACCTTTATCAGCTGGTCAGAGGTTGGCCAGTGAACACCGCCAATTGAGCGGCGAAAGCACGCTTGAAGGCAGGCCGCGTTTCGCCACGGGCGACATACGCGGCGACGTTCGGACACTCATCCAGCAGGCCCGATGCTTTCAACCGGAGCAGCACGCCGACCATCATGAGGTCGCCCGCGCTGAACGCGCCATCGAGCCAGTCGGTGTCGCCAAGGCGAGCGGAAAGTTGCTTCAACCGGTCGCGGATGCGATCCATGACGATGGGCAGGCGCTGCTCGGCCCAAGGCTTGTTGCCTTCTGCGAACTTGGCGGTTTGGAGGTCAAGGATCGGCGTCTCTACCGTGTTGACCGCGGCAAACATCCAGGCGATCGCGCGCGCGCGCGCATTCGCCTCGTCTGGCAGCAGACCCGCATGGTGCTCCGCAATATGCAACACGATGGCTCCTGACTCGAACAGGACGAGATCGCCTTCTTCATAGGTGGGAATCTGTCCGAAAGGATGCAGCGCCAGATGCGCGGGTTCCTTCATCGCACTGAACGAAACAAGACGAACCTCGTAAGGTTGGCCCGCTTCTTCAAGCGCCCAGCGAACGCGCATGTCACGCGCGAGTCCTCTGCCGCGATCGGGCGAACTTTCAAAGGCGGTGATGGTGGGGTTCATTGGAAGGCTCCAGGTGATGGACGGAAAAGACAGGGCTGCACAAAACAGGGGTCAGAGTCTGAGGTTTCCCCACGTTTTCATGCCGGCAGACCCAGTTGATCCAGCAGTTGTGAACTGGGGTGTCTTAGCTGATCGATGAGTTCGCTCAAGCGCGTACTCGACCACCGTCGCACTAATGCCTCACG
>JAMFSK010000156.1 GCA_026225235.1 Burkholderiales bacterium | reverse complement strand
TTTTTTGGCCGAGATCTTTTTCGGCTTCACCGCGACGACGCTGCTCGCCTATAGCGCGGTTGCCGCCGCAGGGCAGCCCGCTGGTGTGACGCATCAGGCCCGCGCGGCAGCCCCTGCGATCGATGGCACCTCCCGGGCGCGCAAATCGAACTCAGTCCGTCGGGTGCGCAGGCAATGGTTCGTCAAGCAGGTAATGGTGCGTCAACCAGACCTCTTGAAGGCCGGCGACACGCGGGGGGAACGCCGCTGCCGCGGCTGGCCGTGTCCGATCAGCTCGCCGAGCGCTTGCTAAGCGACCGAACCTCACCCGCATTTCGAAGTCCGGCAGGCTCACCCGCCCATTGAGCCGCTGCGCATCACAACTCTCGCACGCCAGGCCCCAGGCAATGCACAATTACGGGCATTCCGTCGGCAGACTGAACCCTGGCTTTCCAAGATCGCCTTGATGCGCGAACTGGGTCCGCCGATGATCGATTCGTAGGAGACGCAATGGCCCAACAGGTATTTTTTGGTTTGATGTCCGGTACGAGCCTCGACGGCGTCGACGGGCTGGCGGTCGATTTCGCCGAGCCTGCCCACCCGCGCGTGCTTGCTGAAACATTCGTCGATTTTCCGGCCGAACTCCGCAGCACGCTCCATCGCCTTCAGGCGCCGGGGCCGGACGAGATTCAGCAGGAAGCCCTCGCGGCGAATGCGCTTGCCGCACGCTATGCGGCCGTCTGCCACGCCTTGCTTGAGAAGACGGGACTCAGCCCGGACGACGTCCGTGGCGTCGGCGTTCACGGGCAGACGATCCGTCACCGCCCCGAACTCGGTTTTACGCGCCAGACCAACAACCCCGCCTTGCTCGCCGAGCTGTGCGGGATCGATGTGATCGCCGACTTCCGCAGCCGTGATGTCGCGGCCGGCGGCCATGGCGCGCCGCTCGCGCCGGCCTTTCACGCCAAGATGTTCGGGCGCAAGGGCGAGACGCGAGTGGTCTGCAATATCGGCGGGATCAGCAATATCACCGTGCTTGGCGCAGACGGTTCAGTGGGCGGCTTCGATTGCGGCCCCGGTAACGCCTTGATGGACTTCTGGATTGGTCAGCATCGCGGTACGGCCTATGACGAAGGCGGGGCCTTCGCGGCGAGCGGCACGGTCGACGAGGCGCTGCTCGACGCTTTGCTCGCCGACCCCTACTTCGTCACGGCGCCGCCGAAGAGTACCGGGCGCGACCTCTTTAACCCGGACTGGCTTGCGCAGCGCCTCGGCGAAGTCGCCGTGCTACCCGAGCCGGCCGATGTTCAAGCCACGCTCGCGGCACTGACCGCCGAGACGATCGCCAACGATGTCGCGCGTCATGCGCCGGCTTGCACCGCGCTTTACGTCTGCGGCGGCGGGGCTCACAACACCGCGCTGATGACCATGCTCGACGAAGCGCTGAATCGTCAGGGCATGCGCACCGAGGTGCTGTCGACTGACGCGCTCGGCGTGCCACCGCATCATGTCGAGGCGTTCGCATTCGCGTGGCTCGCCTACCGATTTACGCGGCGCGAACCCGGCAATGTCGTGACAGTAACGGGCGCAAGAGGCCCGCGCGTGCTCGGCGCGCTGTATCCCCGCTAGCCCACATTCAGGTAGGCTCGACGAAGAAAATGCCTCTTTGCGAGGCATTTTCTTGTTCAGACAGGCTCGACGCGCCGCAGCGGGCGCTCCGGATGCTGTTTTATCAGACCGAGAACGACGAACCGCAACCGCAGGTCGTGGTGGCGTTCGGATTCTTGATCACGAATTGCGCACCATTGATATCGTCCTTGTAGTCGATCTCTGCGCCGACCAGATACTGGTAGCTCATCGAGTCAACCAGCAATTGCACGCCTGCCTTGGTCATCACGGTGTCGTCATCGCCGACTTCTTCGTCGAACGTGAACCCGTACTGGAAGCCCGAGCAGCCGCCGCCTTGCACGAATACGCGCAGCTTCAGTGCCGGATTACCTTCTTCATCGATCAGCTGCTTGACCTTGTCAGCGGCGCTATCGGTGAACACCAGCGGCATCGGCATTTCCGCGACAGCGGTATCGGTAACTGCATTCATAAACTTCTCCCAGAGGCTTTGTCGCCATTGTAGGCCTTATCGCAACGTCATGTCGGCAAAGGGGTTTTTCAAGTGCAGCCCCGATCCCTTCGCGAAAAAAAAGCCACAAGCAGAGCTTGCGGCTTTTTTCGTTTCGCTGCCGGAGACCCCGCCGGGCCAGGCCGGGGTTCTTGAGCGAACGAAGCGAATTAACGCTTCGAGAATTGCTTCCTGCGACGTGCCTTGTGGAAACCGACCTTCTTACGTTCCACTTCACGCGCATCACGCGTCACGAAGCCGGCGTGCGACAGTTGCGGCTTCAGCGTTGCGTCATAGTCCATCAGCGCACGGGTGATGCCGTGGCGAACCGCACCGGCCTGACCCGTTTCGCCGCCGCCCGTCACGTTGACCTTGATGTCGAACGTGGTGGAGTGGCTCGTCAGTTCGAGCGGCTGGCGCACGATCATCAGCGACGTTTCGCGCGAGAAGTAGTCAGAGATGGCCTTGCCGTTGACGACGATATCGCCCTTGCCAGCCTTGATGAAGACACGCGCAACCGCGCTCTTGCGGCGGCCCGTACCGTAGTTCCAGTTACCAATCACAGTGGGGCTCCCTTAGATCTCGAGCGCTTTCGGCTGTTGGGCCGAATGCGGGTGGGTCGCGTCAGCATAGACCTTGAGCTTCTTGATCATGGCGTAGCCGAGCGGGCCTTTCGGCAGCATGCCCTTGACCGCTTTCTCGAGCGCACGGCCCGGGAAGCGTTCTTGCATTTTGCCGAACGTCGTTTCGTAGATACCGCCCGGGTAACCCGAGTGGCGGTAGTACTTCTTGTCCGTCGTCTTGTTGCCGGTAACACGGAGTTTGCCGGCATTGATGATGACGATGAAATCGCCCGTATCGACGTGCGGGGTAAATTCAGGCTTGTGTTTGCCGCGAAGACGGCGTGCCACTTCGCTGGCGACACGGCCGAGAACTTTGTCCGTCGCGTCAATCACGAACCATTCGCGCTGCACTTCATGTGCCTTGGCGGAAAAAGTCTTCATGATCGATCCAAAATAAGTCAGTGCCCTTGCTTTCCTGCTTGTTGGTGGCCGTCGGCTTGACGTCTTCCGGAACACGGACACCTCCACACGGGTTGGCGTGTGACAGGCATTCATGGACTCCAGAGCGTCGCGCTCGCGATCCGCGCAGGCTCTCCCTGAAACTTTTTCCCGCGGGCATTTGCGGAAAACCCTGAATTCTAAAGAAATCAGGTGCTTGCAGCAAGCCGAAACTGCCGCAGGCAAAAAAAAGCCCGAGCACTCGGCTCGGGCGTAATCCATCTCTGGAGGAGAATGGAGGAGACATGGGAGGTGGCAACCAACGCCAACCAATGAGGCCAATTATAAAGAACCCCGTTGTGCGACGCAAGATCCTCCGCATTAAGAAATTCAATTTCACATTAAGAAAAATGACCGGAGGCGGCAACGTCCGCCCGAAGTCGTTGCAAATCAACCGCTTGACTTGAAAATCAAGCCATCCGGCCGCACTCTAGTGAGGGTGAAAAAGCGGGAGCCTGCGGGGAATCCCGTAGATACCAAAGATGCTGCGACGCCGCAAAATGTCGCTTCCCACTCTCCCTGGCACACCCCGCTACAATGCTTTACCGGACACACGCAGGAATTATGCAAATGGAATGCAAGATCAGCTGGATGGGCAAGGATGGGATGGCGTTCGCGGCCGAAACGGGCAGCGGTCACCTGGTGACGATGGACGGCGCACCCGAAGGCGGCGGCCGCAACCTGGCGCCGCGCCCGATGGAAATGGTGCTGCTCGGCACCGGGGGCTGCACGGCGTATGACGTAGTGATGATCGCGAAGAAGAGCCGGCAGGACATCCGCGGCTGCACCGTTTCGCTCAAAGCGGACCGTGCGTCGGAAGACCCGAAGATCTTCACGAAGATCCACTTCCATTTTGTCGTGACGGGTCACGACCTGAACCCCACAACGATCGAGCGCGCGATCAATCTGTCGCACGACAAGTACTGCTCGGCGTCGATCATGCTGGCGAAGACGGCCGAACTCACGCACTCGTTCGAAATCGTCGAAGGCTAAGCCGAAGAATAAGAAGACAAAGTGGGCCGGTAAGCCGGATTCTGTGCACACGCCGTTACCGACGCGCGTGGCAGTCATTCCTCTAGGCGCGCCATTACTGACGCGCTCAAGCTTCCTACCCGCAGACGAACGGGGGCACCGTCCTGCACCTCGAGGGTGCTTGCCTGCCTATTTGGAATTGCTCCGGGTGGAGGTTACCGTGCCGTCTACGTCGCCGTAGACGCGGTGCGCTCTTACCGCACCGTTTCACCCTTACCTGATCCACGAGCTTGCGCCCGAGGCCATCGGCGGTCTGTTCTCTGTTGCCCTGTTCCGCGTGTTGCCACGGATGGCCGTTAGCCATCACCCTGCCCTTTTGGAGTCCGGACTTTCCTCCCCCTTCTTGCGAAGGCGGCGACTGCCTTGGCCCACTTTGCGGACGCGAGTTTAGCATGGGGCGGCGAGGCGCCCCGTCTCTCACGTCAGGCGAGCCGCGCCTTAGCCGGCCCCGTCACCCGCGGCAAACCCCGCCTCAGCCCAGCCGCCACGCCATCTGCTCGCCGGCACGCAACGGCACGACCTTGCCGTCGCCCATCGGCAGTTCGGCCGGGAGCGCCCAAGCTTCGCGACGCAAGATGACTTGTTCGGCACTGCGCGGCAAGCCGTAGAAATCGGCGCCGAAGAAACTCGCAAATCCTTCGAGCTTGTCGAGCGCACCCGCCTGGTCGAAGGCTTCGGTATAAAGCTCGAGCGCGTGAAGCGCCGTGTAGCAGCCCGCGCAACCGCACGCGTTTTCCTTGGTGCCCTTTTCATGCGGCGCGCTGTCGGTGCCGAGGAAGAAGCGCGGATTGCCTGAGATCGCCGCCTCGACCAGCGCGAGGCGATGCGTTTCACGCTTGAGCACGGGCAGGCAGTAGTAGTGCGGCCGGATGCCACCCTGGAAAATCGCGTTGCGGTTATAGAGCAGATGGTGTGCGGTCAGGGTGGCGCCCAACTGGCCAGGTGCGCCTTCTGCGTCACGCACATAGGCCGCTGCATCGGCCGTCGTAATGTGCTCGAACACCACGCGCAGCGCCGGAAAATCACGCCGCAGCGGAATCATCACCTGGTCGATAAACACTTTCTCGCGGTCAAACAGGTCGATCGCGGGATCGGTGACTTCTCCATGCACGAGCAAGGGCAGGCCAAGCGCCTGCATCGCCTCGAGAGCGGGTGCACATTTGGCCAGACTCGTGACACCCGCATCCGAATTGGTGGTCGCACCGGCGGGATAAAGCTTCACGCCGTGGACGAAACCGGACTCCACCGCCCGACGAATCTCGTCAGCCGGGGTGTTGTCGGTCAGATAAAGCGTCATCAGCGGTTCGAAACGCAGGCCCGCGGGCAGCACCGCGAGAATACGCTCGCGGTAGGCGGCGGCCATCGCCACCGTCGTGACCGGCGGCTTGAGATTGGGCATCACGATCGCGCGCCCGAATTGCCGCGCGGTATGGGGCAGAACCGCGGCCAGCGTCGCGCCGTCGCGCAGGTGCAGATGCCAGTCGTCAGGACGCGCGAGCGTCAGCGTTTGGGGCGCCGCGGCGGCGTCGCTCGCAGGCGGCGTGGCCGGCGCTGCAGGGGGCGTAAGAATCGTGGTCATCGGATCCGGTCGGGTGCTATGCTCGAACAAACCCGTATTTTAGCGGCTTGTCCCTGTGCCAGGCCCTTGCAATCGCAGACGGCGTGCGTACCGGGTGCATGGCTGCTGTCCCGGCCGGTTTCCCCCACGCGCTGACCCTCTCGGTGCGGCGCGGCTCGCCCCACGTGCATTGCCCTCCTTCGCCCTTCTCTTGCCCCATGTGCCAACTGTTAGGAATGAATTGCGCGACGCCCACTGACGTGACCTTTTCGTTCACGGGCTTCGCCAAGCGCGGCGGCGTCACCGATCATCACGCCGACGGTTGGGGCATCGCGTTCTTCGAAGACAAGGCCTGCCGGCTGTTTATCGATCACCAGTCGTCGGCAAGTTCGCCGATCGCCGAACTCGTCAAGCGTTACCCGATCAAGTCGAAGAACACGATCGCGCATATCCGCAAGGCGACTCAGGGCCGCATCCTGCTTGAGAACTGTCATCCGTTCCAGCGCGAACTCTGGGGCCGCCACTGGATCTTCGCGCACAACGGCGATCTGCAGCAGGCTCCGCTGGGCGACGAGCTTCCGGCCAATGCGGTCGTCGACGACACGGTCGCGCCGCCAACACCTACGCTCGAGATCCAGCCGACGCAGTTCAAGCCCACGCTTACAGGTTTGTTCGAACCCGTGGGCACGACTGACAGTGAATACGCTTTTTGCACGCTGCTACAGGGCCTGCGCGAGCGCTTCCCCGGCACGCAGCCATCGCTTCCCGAGTTGTTCAAGGCGATCGAAGACATCACGCGCGAGATCTCGCGCCACGGGGTGTTCAACTTCCTGCTCTCGAATGGTCAGGCGCTGTTCGCCCATTGCTCGACACATCTGCACTATCTCGTCAGGCAATGGCCGTTCTCGACCGCGCATCTGATCGACGAAGACATGACAGTCGACTTCGCGAACTACACGACGCCCGAAGACCGGGTCGCCGTGATCGCCACGCAACCGCTGACCGATAACGAGGTTTGGACCCGGCTTGAACCGGGAGAGCTCGTGATGTTCCAAGACGGCAACGTGGCGGCCCGGGTCGTCTTGCCGGTGCCGGCGGCCGTGCGCGAGAAGGCCGCGCAACGTCCGTGCGCGGCCGGCACCATCCGTATTCAGGGTGGTGTCGAGGCCGCGTGAGGGTTTCTCACGTGTGGTTCACGCGTGGTTCACGACGAGCGCGCGGATAGGCCCACGGCTAGCTCACAGCTCTCTCACGGATACAGGCCGCGCACATCGCGTGCTGTCAGGATCCGGGTGCAGGCCACGATAAACGCCGCGGTACGCACCGACACATTCTTCTCCTGCGCCACCAGCCAGATCCCCGCGAAAGCCTCGCGCATCACGCGGTCGAGCCGCTGATTGATCTCTTCTTCCGTCCAGAAGAAGCTCGAGAAATCCTGCACCCATTCGAAGTAAGACACCGTCACGCCGCCGGCATTCGCGATCACATCAGGAATCACCAGGATGTTGTGTTCGCGCAGCAGGTCGTCCGCTTCGGGCGTGGTCGGCCCGTTCGCGCCTTCGACGACGATCCGGGTGCGAATCTTCGACGCATTGTGTTCGTTGATCTGCCCTTCGAGCGCCGCCGGAATCAGGAACTCCGTTTCGATCGCCCAGAAATCCGCATCGGGAATCTTCTCGGCACCGGGAAAGCCGGCGACACCGCCGGTCTCGGCCACATGCTTCGTGAGCGCCACGGTATCGAGGCCGCCCAGACTCATGATGGTGCCCGTATGGTCCTGCACCGTGACGACCTTTGCTCCGTTTTCGGCAAACAGTCGCGCAGCGGTCCCGCCGACATTGCCGAAGCCCTGCACGGCAATCCGCGCCCCTTCGATCTCGACGTTGATCTGACGCGCCGCCTCGCAGGCGATCACATAGACCCCGCGCCCGGTCGCTTCACGCCGGCCCAGGCTGCCGCCCAGTGAAATCGGTTTGCCGGTGACCACCCCCGTGGCCGAGTGGCCCAGGTTCATCGAATACGTATCCATCATCCACGCCATCACCTGTTCGTTGGTGTTGACGTCGGGCGCGGGAATATCGCTGTTCGGTCCGATGATGACGTTGATCTCGCTGGTGTAGCGACGCGTCATGCGCTCGAGTTCGCTAAGCGACAATTGCCGCGGATCGACCCGGACGCCGCCCTTCGCGCCGCCGTACGGCACATTGACCGCGGCGTTCTTGATCGACATCCACGCCGCGAGCGCCATGACTTCAGACAGCGTCACATCCTGGTGATAACGCAGGCCGCCTTTGCCCGGTCCCCGCGAGGTGTTGTGCTGGACCCGGTAACCTTCGAAATGCTTGACGGTGCCGTTATCAAGATGGATCGGCACATCGACGATCAGCGCGCGCTTGGGTCGCTTGAGCGTTTCGATCCAGCGCTGGAGATGAGCGTCGAGATAAGGGGCGACACGATCGATCTGCTGTAAATAAGTGCCCCACGGGCCGAGATGATCGGCGTTCAGGTAGGACGGAATTGCGTGTTGTTGTTCGGTGGACATTCGGTTCTCCGGGGTGTCTCGGGCCGACCGTCGTCTCGACGATACGACCCACGCTTCTCATTCAGCCTGTCGCGAAATTCCGGCCAATCTGCATGCATCGACACCAGGCCGATGCGCGCGGAGTCAGCCCGATCCAGCGACTGCCAGCATTGTGCGAACCCCGGTCCGGCAAAGCCAATGCCGTTTCTACATACGGCTATGTCAGTTCTGCATGAGGTTCGCCGCGTGCTGTAGCGACGTGCTTCCAGAGGCTATCCACCAGTCTGCGCCGACTTTCGTCAGCGGGCACAGCGAGCTTGTCGCGGTACAGCCGGATCTCCATCGTCAGCGACAGCTCATGGCGCGCGTCGTCCAGCGACACGAGCCGGCCGCTTGCCAGCGCATCCGCCGCCGCACTCTGCGGCAAGAATGCAACACCGTGACCTGCAAGCGCCATGGCCTTGAGCCCTTCGGCCATATCCGTCTCATAAACCTTGTCGAGATAGATGGGCTCGGGCGCCTTATTGAGCAACAACTGCGTCATCCTGCCGAGGTAGGCATTCGGCGTGTACGAAAGATAGGGGGTCGGAGACTGTGCCGTGCCGGGCAAGGTGAAACGCGGCTCGCCACGCGCGTTCGCCGCGCTGAAGGGGGCGACACGCTCAGCGCCGATCACGACGGACTCGTAGCGCGCAGGGTCAAGCGGCCTCGGCTGCCCCGGATGGTGATACCCCATCACGAGATCCACGCCGCCTTCAACGAGCATCAGTACGGCATCGTGGACATTGAGCGCACGCAGGCGAGTGCGCAGGCGGCCCAAGTCGGTCTCGAGATCGGAGAGCCACTGCGGGAAAAAGGTCAACGCCAGGGTATGCGGGACGGCGAACTCGATGGTCGCCGCAGGGGTGCCTTCGCGGCTGCGCAGCAAGGCACGTGCTTCATGTGCCTGGGAAAGAATGCTCAGCGCCTGCGCGTGAAAGACTTCGCCGCTCTGCGTGAGGCGGGTCGGGAACGTCGAGCGATCGATGAGCTCGGTGCCGACCCAGGCTTCGAGCGCCTGGATGCGGCGCGAGAACGCCGGCTGGGTCACATGACGCAACGCAGCCGACCGGCTGAAGCTGCGGGTTTCGGCGAGCGAGACGAAATCCTCGAGCCATTTCAGTTCCATCGCACCCTCGCTGTGCTTCGCTTCGTGAGCTTGCAGTGACCTTATCCGGCAGGCACCGGCTCATCGGCCGCCTCAAGCGCCTCGACCGCCTGCTGGCTTGCCTGCTGTGCGCGCTGCTGGAGCGACCACATCTGCGCATACAGCCCACCCAAGGCGAGCAATACCTCATGCGTGCCGCGTTCGACGATGCGACCATGATCCATCACCAGGATCTGTTCGGCGTGAACAATCGTCGAGAGCCGATGCGCGATCATCAAGGTCGTGCGGTTCCTCGCGATCTGACCCAGTTCGTGCTGAATCGCGCGTTCCGATTTCGAATCGAGCGCCGAAGTCGCCTCATCGAAAATCAGGATGCACGGGTTTTTGAGCACCGTCCGAGCGATCGCGACACGTTGCTTTTCGCCCCCCGACAGCTTGAGCCCACGCTCGCCCACGGTCGTCTCATACCCGGCCGGCAGACTTTCGATAAAGGTATGAATATGCGCGGCGCGCGCCGCCGCGATGACCTCTTCACGGCTGGCCGTCGGCCGGCCATAAGCAATGTTGTAGTAGATCGTATCGTTGAACAGCACCGTGTCTTGCGGCACGATGCCGATCGCGGCACGCAGCGAGTCCTGTGTGATGTCGCGGATATCCTGCCCGTCGATCGTGACCGCGCCCCCGCTCGCCCGATCCAGATCGTAGAAGCGAAACAGCAAGCGCGAGAGCGTCGACTTGCCCGAACCACTGTGGCCGACGACCGCCGTCGTGGTCCCCGCGGCGACCGTAAAGCTGATGTCGTTCAGGATCTGACGCGCGGGTTCATACGAAAAATCGACATGATCGAATCGCACCGTACCGCCCTGGAGCACGAGCGGAGGAGCATCGGGTGCATCCGCGACTTCGCGCGTGACGTGGATGAGATTGAACATCCGGTCCATGTCCGTCAGGCTTTGCTTGAGATCGCGATAAACCGCGCCCAGAAAGTTCAGCGGAATATAGAGCTGCAGCATGAAGGTGTTGATCAGCACCAGGTCGCCGAGCGTCAGGTGACCCGCCATCACGCCATTCACCGCCCGCCAGAGGATCAGCACCATGCAGATCGCGATGATCGTCTGCTGCCCGAAGTTCAGCATCGACAACGACTGCTGCGACTTGACCGCCGCGACGCGATAGTGCTGAAGGTTCACGTCGTAGCGCTCGGCCTCGTAGCGCTCGTTGCCAAAGTACTTGACGGTCTCGTAGTTGAGGAGCGAGTCGATCGCACGGGCATTCGCTTTCGAATCGAGCTCATTCATCGTGCGACGGAAGTGCGTGCGCCACTCCGTCATGCGGATCGTGAAGAAAATGTAGCTGGCGAGCGCGGCGAACGTGACGAGCGCGTAGTAGGCCTCGTATTTGAAGATGAAGAATCCCAACACGAGCGTCACTTCGACCAGCGTGGGCAGGATGTTGTAGAGCGAATACGAGATCAGCGATTGCACACCGCGCGTGCCGCGCTCGATATCGCGCGACATACCGCCGGTCTGCCGGTCGAGATGAAAACGCAGCGAGAGCGCATGCAGATGCTCGAAGACTTCGAGTGCGATCTTGCGCGCGGCGCTCTGCGTGACCTTCGCAAACAGGATTTCGCGCAGCTCAGTCAACAGCGAAGTCGACAGGCGCACCGCCGCATATGCGATCACCAGCGCGCCCAGGCCGCCGAGCACGATCAGACCTGATTGCTGCTGGGTTCGCGCGATATCGGTCAGATGCCGGGCAGCCGACAAGTGGTCGATGATCGCCTTCATCACGACCGGCACGCCGAGATTCGTGAATTTCGCGCCGATCAGGCAGGTCAGCGCGAGCGCGACCCGGCCACGATAGTCGGCAAGATAAGGCAGCAGCGATCGAATCGTCTGCCAGTCATTGCGCGGGGCGTCGGGGTTGGCCGGCTGCCCGGGTTCGGAGGGTGCGGATACGCGGCGCATGGCAAGCCGTAGGGACTGAATGGAAAGGTATCCCGTACAATCGCGGGGAACCGATATTGTCGCAGAAGCGGCCCGCGCGCGCCCAAGGCGTGAGGAACTGCGGGTCGGCGATGCATTTTCACGAAGAAGGCATGCATGGACGTTCTCCCCAACCAGCTCCCCACCAACCAGGAACCTGCACTGCGCGTTATGCCGCAGCCGCACGACTCCAATGTCCACGGCGATGTGTTCGGCGGCTGGATCATGTCTCAGGTGGATATCGCCGGTTCGATTCCCGCAAGCCGGCGTGCCAACGGCCGCGTTGTCACCATCGCTGTGAATTCGTTTGTGTTTCGCCAGCCGGTGTTCGTCGGTGATTTGCTGAGCTTCTACGCCAAGATCATCAAGACGGGACGGACCTCGATCACGGTCGATGTCGAGGTCTTTGCGCAGCGCATGCGGCTAACCGACGAAGTCGTCAAGGTCACCGAAGCGACGCTGACCTATGTCGCTACTGGCGACGACCGCCGCCCGCGCGAGCTCCCTCCCCTCGTCTAGGGTGCCTGGCCCGGCGCGATTGCCACTGGGCAAGCCTCTCACTCTCAGGCCATCGTTTCTTCGGCGATCATCCCGTCGGCCTCGAGCAACTCGGGAATCGCATCGTTGGCGACCGGCTTGCTGTAGTGATACCCCTGCATTTCGTCACATCCCCGTGCGCGCAAGAACTCGAGTTGCGTGCTCGTTTCAACGCCCTCCGCGATCACCTGCAAGTTCAGCGAATGCGCAAGCGTGATGATCGCCGTGATGATGGTTTCATCGTCGGCCGACACGCCGATATCGCTGACGAACGAGCGGTCGATTTTCAATCGATCGACCGGGAAGCGCTTCAGATACGACAGGCTTGAATATCCTGTTCCGAAATCGTCAATCGCGAGATTGATACCGAGCCGATGAAGGTCGTTGAGCATCGCGGCGGCTTCTTCTGCGTTCGACATGATGACGCTCTCGGTCAGCTCGATCTCGAGGAACTCGGGCGCCAGGCCTGTCTCTTCGAGCACGGACATCACGATCTGCTTGATATCGGTCCGGTGGAACTGACGTGCCGACAAGTTGACCGAGACCCGCGCAGGCGGCAAGCCCGCATCCTGCCACGCCTTGTTCTGCCTGCAGGCTTCGCGCAGCACCCACTCGCCGATTCCTTCGATCAGGCCGCTCTCTTCGGCGACGGGAATAAACGCTGACGGAGAAATCAGCCCGACTTCAGGATCCATCCAGCGTACCAGCGCCTCGAGCCCGACAATCCGTCCGGACGCGATATCGATCTGCGGCTGGTAGTGCAGCAGGAATTCCTGGTCGCGCAGTGCGCGCCGCAGTCTGCGCTCCAGATTCAGACGGGTGCCCACGCTCGCGTTCATCTCCGGCTCGTAGAATTGGAAGCCGTTACGACCCAGGTCCTTGGCGCGATACATCGCGAGATCGGCTTTCTTGAGCAGCGTCTCGGCATCGTCGCCGTCTTGCGGGAACACGCTCGCGCCGAGGCTGCAGCCGACGTAAAACTCATGGCCGTCGACCCAGACCGGCTCGCCAATTGCATGCCGCACGCGGTCGGCCCAGGCGGTGAGTGCGCGTTCGTCTTCGGGGTCCGTGAGGACGATCACAAACTCGTCGCCACCGTGACGCGCCACCGTATCGCTCGCGCGCACGCAACCGGCGAGACGTCCAGCGACTTCGGTCAGCAGTTTGTCGCCGACGCTGTGACCCAGGCTGTCGTTGACATTCTTGAAACCGTCGAGATCGAGGAAGACGACTGCCACGGTGCCCCCATTGCGCTGGGCGCGGCTCAGAGCCTGGCTCAGGCGGTCACGCAGAAGATTGCGGTTGGGCAACTGAGTCAACGCGTCGTAGTTGGCCTGGTACTCGAGTTGCTCCTGGTAGCGAATCAGCTCGGTCACGTCGTTGATGACACCGACGTGGTGGGTGATCGCGCCATCGGCGTCGGGCACGGGCGCGATGTAGAGCTGGTTCCAGAACAGCGCCCCATCCTTGCGGTAGTTGCGCAACACCGCACTGACTTCGCGGTTGGCTTTCATCGCGGCACGCAGTGCGACAAGGCCGTCCTGGTCATTGTCGTCGCCCTGAAGAAGGCGGCAATCGCGGCCGATGACTTCATGCGGCTCGTAGCCTGTGATCCGGCGGAAGGCGGGGTTCGCATACTGGATATGGTTCTCGCCGTCGACCACCGCGGTGATCAAGATGGCGTTGACGCTCGCATCGACGGCACGGCTCTGGATCCGCAGCGCCTGATCGGTGCGCTTGCGATCGGTCACGTCGGTATAGGAGCCGAGCACGCCGATGGTCTGGCCGTCGGCGTCCTTGAGCGGCAGCACGTTCGCGACGATCGCATGGCGCTGGCCGGCGACCACGATTTCGTCCTCGTAGTTGAGTTGGGGCATGCCCGTCTCGAGGACGCTGAGATCGCGTTTGCGCTGGGCGGCGCTATCGCACTCCCAGGGGAGTTCGGCATCGGTGCGTCCGATGACCTGCTCGGGATAGGCGAGGCCGGCATCGTGTGCGAACGCGGAATTACAGCCGAGAAAGCGAGACTCGAGATCCTTCCAGTAGATGCGCTGGGGGATGTTGTCGATGATGCTCTCGAGCATCTGGTTCGACTGGGTCAGCGCGGCTTCGGTGGTCAGCTGGGTGGTGAAATCCTCGGCGAGCACGGCGGTGGCGACACGACCGTCGAAGGTCAGCGAATAGAAGGTGATGTCGGCGCTGAACAGGGAGCCGTCGCGGCGCAGGTAGTGCCAGATGCCGGCACGTGTGCGGGCGTCGTCGGGGGGGCTGCTGGCGTGACGGGAGAGGAAGCGGGTTAGACGTTGTTGTTCGCTTTCGGGGCGGAAGTCGAGGAGGTTCATCCGTCGAAATTCGGCCTCGGAGTAGCCGAGCTGGTGGACGGCCATCGAGTTGGCGGCGAGGATCTCGAAGCTCTTGGCGTCGTAGATCCACATGGTCACGGGGTGGGCGTCGAACAGTTCGCGAAAGCGGGCATCGCTCTGCCGTGTTTCACGGGCGGCGCGCACGCGTTCGCGGGCGGCGCGGTCGCGCAGGGTGAAGGCATAGATCAGCAGGATGATGCCAGCGAGGGTGGCGAACAGCAGAGTGATGGTGGCTTCGCGGGTGCGGCTCGCGGACAAGGCGAGGCGTTCGGCGAGGGCCTGGTCTTCGCGCACGCGCAGGGTGGCGAGGATGTCGCTGAGTTTGCGGCGGTCGTCGACGAGCTGGTGTTCGTCGCGGGGGCCGTCGGCGGACTGGATCGCGCGCTGCAGGTCGGTGCGCCAGGTGGTGACGGTGGCGTCGAGGACGTTCAGGGCGTGCTCTTGCTCGTGGTCGTCGGTGACTGCGGCGCGCATATGCGCAAGGATGCGGGCGAGTTGGGCTTGTTGGTGCTGGAGTTCGGCGGGGGGAGGCAGGGTGCCTCTGTGGGCGGACGCGGTCTTTTCGTAAAGGGCGCGTTCGTCATAGAGGCCTCGAAGGTAGTTTTCGAGGTCTTGCTTCATCTGGAGGGAGCGGCTCATCCAGGCGTCGGCTTCGGTCTGGCCGAGGATCTGGGTATAGGCAATAAAGCCGTTGGCGCCGACTGCGGCGCAGACGACGGCCAGTGTGATCAGAAGTCGTTTTGAAAGAAAGGAACTCATATCCCCGCGCCCGCCGCGGGGCTTAGCCGGCGTAGTTGATCAGGAAGCCGATGGACGGCTCACTCATCGGCTAACGGCAGGTTTTTGGAAATCCTGAGTTTTGTGGAAATTCCGGTTAAAAGGCGGACCTTTGATGCGGGGATTCAGTATGTTTTTCCGGGTTTACGGGGGATTGCGGTTTCGGCCGCTCGGAGTCGCTCGGAGTCGCTCGGAGTCGGGTCGGAGCGGCTTGCACCACGGCCTCGATGCGCTGTTCTGGCGCCCCGCCCGCGGCCAGACGGGGGCCGCTCGCGTTCCGAGGAACACGCTCCCCACTTCTTTAGCTCGGCGCTTCACACTTCCTCGATACGTGCGCGCCATTCATCTTATGAATCACTCGCTTTACGTGATTCCGAACTCTCGCATCGCGGAAGCAAAGTCCTCGCTTCTCCGTGCTTTGCGTGCGAGTTTGGTCAAGGCGTATCGCTGTGCAACGCTCAGTTGATCCCATGCGGCCTGGGAGGGGCCGTCGATGCTGTGCTGGGCAGCCTGGCTTATGACGGTCTCAGGCACGGCCTGCGGCGCGATTTCATCAACGGGTGTCGGAGTCTGACGCTCGATGGGGCCGATCGAGTGCTCGCGCGCAAGGGACTCAAGCAGGGCCTCGTATCTCTGAGTCGAGGGATCGTCGGCGGCAGGTTCGGAACTCGCGAGGGCGGCTCGGTCTGACTCGGACAAGGCCTGCCATTGGACGAGGGAAAGTCGGGCGCCGCAGCGGTCGAGGTAGAAACGCACGCCAAGGGGAATGAAGGCAAGGGGCTCAGTCTGGGCTGCTTCGAAGGAGAACAGATAGGGCTTGGGAGCAGAAGTCATCGTCGACGCCTAGAATAAAGAACGTTCACCCGATCGGGGCTTGGCCAGGCAAAGCAGCGGCGGGCCCGCGCGGAGTTATTGTGGCACGGGCGGCAGGCCTCGTATGGGTGGCATCGGCGGCAGCAAACGGCAGGCATCGCACTAATGTCCTCGGCTGGGGGCAGGCGGCACACGTCGCATGCATGGCATCGGCGGCGCTAAGCAGAAGGTATCGCATGGGTGCTATCGGCGGCAGGTCGGCTGCGGCAACACGAACCGGGATTGGCAGGATGAGTGAACTGATCGAGACGGAATCGCATACGACGGCGCAGGTGCCGGTGGTCAGGCATCGCGGTGACCAGCATTCGTCTGCGATGGACCAGGTGGCGCAGGAGTGGCCGGTGGCGATTGTCTGCAATGGGATTTCGCACGCGGTGATGATGTGTACGCCGGCGGATCTCGAGGCGTTTGCACTCGGGTTCGCGTTAACGGAGGGGCTTGTCGAGCGCCGCAGTGATGTGGTGGAGCTCGAGGTGGAATGGCATGCAGACAGTGCGGAGGTGCAGATTACGCTGGTGCAGCAGGCGTTCTCGGAGCTTAAGGTGAAGCGGCGCAGTTTGGCGGGGCGCTCGGGGTGCGGGGTCTGCGGGATTGAAAGTATTGAGTTGCTCGATCTCGAAGCGGAGCCGATCGAGACGGGGACGTTTCTCGCGGGGCTTGCGCCGGATGCGGTGGCGCGGGCGGCGGCGGCACTGCCGGCGCATCAGGTCTTGCAGAAGCGCACGGGCGGCGTTCATGCGGCGGCGTGGTGTAACGCAGCGGGTGAAATTCTTTATGTCTGCGAGGATGTCGGGCGTCACAACGCGCTCGATAAGCTGATCGGCAAGCTGGCGTTTGCGCGGCAATCGACGCGCGAGGGTTTTGTCTTTCTGTCGAGCCGCGCGAGTTATGAATTGATTCGCAAGGCGGCGCGGGTCGATGTGCCGATGATCGCAACGATCTCGGCACCGACGTCGCTGGCGATCAATATCGCCAAGCAAGCAGGTATTCGACTGGTCGCTTTTTGCCGCGGCGACGGATTTGTCGAGTACGCGCCACTCTGATCGCTCTGATCGCCTTGGTCACCATAGCCTGGTCGCGCTCTAGTCACCAGAGCCTCGTCGAGCCCTAGTCAAAGCCTAGCCTGGTCGGGCCCTAGCCGATCTGACCCAGCGATTACGCTGATCCGATACGCGCCGGTTTGATCGGGCTTTTCGAAGGCTCGGGTCCGGTCGGCGCTTTGCGAATCGGCGCCGATCGGGTGGGCACGGTGGCTCAGTCGAACTTGGAGAAGTCGGCGGGCCGTTTTTCCATGAAGGCGGTCAGGGCTTCGCGGGCTTCGGGGGCGATCAGCATCTTGCCGAACTGGGCGCCCTCTTCGGCGATGCGCTGAAGGACGGCGTTGCGGTTCGCGTCTTTCATGAGGCCCTTGGTCACGCGCAGTGAAGACGGCGGCAGGGCGGCCAGTCGCTTGGCCTGGGTCAGGGCGAAATCGTTCAAGGCCTCGGTGGGCAGCACGCGCGTGACGAGGCCAAGGTTATGGGCTTCTTCTGCGTCGAAGGGTTCGCCGAGCAGCAGTTTCTCGGCAGCGCGCTGGTAGCCGGCAAGCTGGGGTAGCAGAATGCTGGAGGCGGCTTCGGGGCACAGGCCGAGTTGGGTGAAGGGCAGCGAGAAGCGGGCGTTGGCGCCGGCGTAGACGAGGTCGCAGTGCAGCAGCATGGTGGTGCCGATGCCGACTGCGGCGCCTGCCACGGCGGCGACGATCGGCTTGGCCGCATTGGCCAGACCGTGCAGAAACTGGAATACCGGGGCGTCTGAGCCGCGCGGCGGGTTCTTCATGAAATCGGCGAGGTCGTTGCCGGCGCAAAACACGCTCTCGTCGCCCCGGATCAGGATGGCGCGCACGGCAGGGTCGGCGGCCGCTTCGGCCAGGCCATCGGCCATGGCCTGGTACATCGCCACGGTGATGGCGTTCTTCTTCGTGACGCGATTGAACGCAATGCTCAGCACATGGCCATCGCGGCTAACGATGATGTCGGTGCTGCTCTCCACTTTCGTCTCCATATCCCTCTCCTTGACTCCGTTTCACTGCGCGATAGTCGGTGTGCTGTAAGCGGTCTGAAGTGAACGGCCTGCGCACTGGCAGGCCGTTCATCGGAGCCTGGGGCTCTCTTCTTTTGGGGCGGTGGGGTCTGCCACCCGGTGCGTCGTCCGGTCCCTCAGTCGCCCCGCTTCTCCTCGTTGCTCGTTGCTCGTTGCTCAGACGCGTTCGATGATGCCCGCCGCGCCCATGCCGGTACCGACGCACATGGTCACCATGCCGTACTTCAGGTTATGGCGGCGCAGGGCGTGGACGACAGTCGCGGCACGGATCGCGCCGGTGGCGCCCAGTGGGTGGCCAAGTGCAATGGCGCCGCCCATCCGGTTGACCTTCGAGCGATCGAGGCCGAGGTCCTGAATCACGGCGAGCGACTGGGCCGCAAACGCCTCGTTGAGTTCGATCCAGTCGATATCGTCTTGCTTGAGACCCGCGGCCTTCAACGCGGCAGGGATTGCTTCTTTCGGACCAATGCCCATGATCTCCGGCGGTACGCCGCGCACCGCGAAACTGACGAATCGTGCGAGCGGCGTGAGGTTGAATTGCTTGAGGATCTTTTCGGAAACGACGATCAACGCGCCCGAGCCATCGGAGGTCTGTGAGCTGTTGCCGGCCGTCACCGATCCTTTGTTGGCGAACACGGTGCGTAGCTTAGCAAGGCCCTCGATCGACGTGTCGGCACGCGGGCCTTCGTCGAGCTTGATCTCGCGTTCGCGGATTTTCACTTCGCCGCTCGACAGGTCGGGGGAGCGCTCGACGACGGTGAATGGGGCGATCTCGTCATTGAACTCGCCATCCTGCTGGGCCTTGAGGGCCTTCTGGTGCGATTCGTAGGAGAACGCGTCCTGGGCGTCGCGGCTGATCTTCCACTGTTCGGCGACGCGTTCGGCGGTCAAGCCCATGCCGTAGGCGATGCCGATGTTCTCGTCGCGCTCGAAGATATGCGGCGACATCGAGGGCTTGTTGCCCATCATCGGCACCATGCTCATCGACTCGACGCCACCGGCGATCATCACGTCGGATTCACCGACACGAATGCGATCGGCGGCCATCGCGAGGGCGGTCACGCCCGATGCGCAGAAGCGGTTGACGGTGACGCCGCCGACGGTGTTCGGCAGACCGGACAACAGCGCGCCGAGACGGGCGATGTTGAGACCCTGCTCGCCTTCGGGGATCGCGCAGCCAATGATCGCGTCTTCGATCAGCGACGGGTCAAGGCCCGGCACCTGGGCGAGTGCGGAGCGGATCGCGTGAACCAGCAGGTCGTCGGGGCGCGTATTGCGGAATACGCCGCGCGGCGCCTTGCCGATCGGCGTGCGGCTGGCCGCGACGATATAGGCGTCTTGCAGTTGTTTGCTCATTTCGTGCTCCGTTGTGCGCTTAGTTGCGGACCGGCTTGCCGGTCTGCAACAAGCCCATGATCCGTTCCTGCGTCTTGGCCGTGCCGAGCAGCTCGACAAAGGCCTTGCGTTCGAGTTTGAGAAGCCATTCCTCGTCGACCAGGCTTCCGGTCTCGACATCCCCGCCGCACACGCACTCGGCGATCTTGCCCGCGATCAAGTAGTCGTGCGCCGAGATGAAGCGGCCATCACGCATATTGACCAGCTGTGCGCGGATCGTCGCGATGCCCGCGCGTCCGGCCACCGGGATGGCCCGTGCGCGCAGCGGCGCGCGGTAACCTGCCTCAGCAAGCGCGCGGACTTCGCCCTTCGCGGTATGCAGCAGTTCGAACACATTGAAGACGATGGTGTCCGACGGCTTCAGATAGCCCATCGTGCGGGCATCGAGCGCCGAGGCGGAGACCTTCGCGGTCGCCGCGTTCGTGAACGACTTGGTCAGGAACTGCAGGTAGTTCGTGCTGTCGGCGGCTTGCGCGGCCTCGGCTGCACGCAATGCGGCTTCCTTTAGCCCACCACCCGCCGGCACCAGGCCAACACCGATCTCGACAAGCCCGAAGTAGCTCTCGAAGTGCGCAACGCGCTTGGCGCTATGCAGCGACAGTTCGCAACCGCCACCGAGCGCGATGCCCGAAACTGCAACCACGACCGGCACGTTTGCGTACTTGACGCGCATCATGCCGTCCTGGAATTTCTTGACGAAGGGCTCGATCCCCTTTGCGCCACCGGACATGAAGGCCGGCATCGCTTCCTCGAGGTTCGCACCGGCCGAGAACGGGCCGCCCGGTGTACCGAGTTTCAGCGACGTCGGTTGCCAGATCACGACGCCCCTGTACGATTTCTCGGCAATGTCGATCGCCTGCGAAATGCCGTCGAGCACCGACGGCCCGATCGTGTTCATCTTGCTCTTGAACGAGACGATCACGACATCGTCTTCGCCCGCCCGATCGTCGACCCATGCGCGCACGGTCTCGGTCTCGAACAGGGTCTTGCCATACTTGAGCGGATCGCTGACCGCCGCGCCAAAGACAGGCGCGCGGAACACTTGCCGGTCATAGACAGCAAGCGCGCTGCGCGGCACAAAGTCCTTTGCCACAGGCGAGTAAGAACCCGCCGCCCCATGCACGCCCTGGTTCTCCGCAACCTTGCCCTCGAAAACCCAGGCGGGCAACGGCACGTTGGCGAGCGCCTTGCCCGCGTCGATATCGGCCTTGACCCACTCGGCGACCTGCTTCCAGCCGGCGGCCTGCCAGCCTTCGAACGGGCCCTCGTTCCAGCCGAAACCCCAGCGGATCGCGAGGTCGACGTCGCGCGCATTGTCGGCGATCGACTCGAGATGCACGGCGATGTAATGGAACACGTCGCGGAAGATTGACCACAAGAACTGCGCCTGCGCATTGTCCGATTCGCGCAGCAGCTTCAGGCGCTCGGCGGGCGGACGCTTGAGGATGCGGCCGACGAGTTCGTCCGCCTTGCCGTTCGATTCGACGTACTCGCCCTTTGTGGGGTCGAGCACCTTGATGACCTTGCCTTCCTTCTTGTAGAAGCCGGCGCCGGTCTTTTGCCCGAGTGCGCCCTTTTCGACGAGCGCCTTGAGCACGGCAGGAGTCTGGTAGACCGGGTAAAACGGATCGTCGGCGAGCGTGTCCTGCATCGTCTTGATCACATGCGCCATCGTGTCGAGGCCGACCACGTCCGCCGTGCGAAAGGTCGCGGACTTCGCGCGGCCCAGGCGTGCGCCGGTCAGGTCGTCGACCACATCAAAACCCAGGCCGAATTTGCCGGCCTCGGTCACCACGGCGAGAATCGAGAAGATGCCGACGCGGTTGGCGATGAAGTTCGGCGTATCTTTGGCCCGCACGACGCCCTTGCCGACCACGCTGGTCAGGAAGGTTTCGAGATCGTCGAGAATCGCCGGCGCGGTCGTCGCGGTCGGGATCAGTTCGACCAGGTGCATATAGCGCGGCGGGTTAAAAAAGTGCACACCGCAGAAGCGCGCCTTGAGCGTGTCATCGAAGCCTTCAGACAGCGCCGTGATCGACAGGCCCGAGGTGTTCGAAGCGAAGATCGCGTTCGCGCCCAGGGCCGGTGCGACCTTCTTGTACAGGTCGTGCTTCCAGTCCATACGCTCGGCGATCGCCTCGATGACCAAGTCGCAGTCCTTGAGCTTGTCGAGGTCGTCTTCGTAGTTCGCCGGCTCGATATACTGGGCGTCTTCCTTGACGCCGAACGGCGCCGGGCTCAGCTTCTTGAGATTCTCGATCGCCTTCAGGGCGATCGCATTCTTCGGACCTTCTTTCGCGGGCAGGTCAAACAGCAGCACCGGCACCTTCGCGTTGACCAGGTGCGCCGCGATCTGCGCTCCCATCACGCCGGCGCCCAGCACCGCGACCTTGCGAATAATCAGATTGCTCACAGAGATTCTCCGGGTTGGGTCGGTCAGAACAGTTCGGCTTCGAGATCCATCAACGGCTTCACACCGGCGCGTGCCGCGCGGATCTGGAAGGCCGTTTCAGGCAGCAGTTTCGCGAAATAGAAACGTGCGGTCGCCAGCTTCGCCTTGTAGAACGGGTCGCCGCTCGCTTGCTTGTCGAGCGCGATACGCGCCATGCGTGCCCAGAAGTAGGCAAACACCACATGGCCCGCCACACGCAGGTAAGGCACTGCGGCCGCACCGACTTCATCGGGGTTCGCCATCGCCTTCATGCCGATTTCCATGGTCAGCTTCTGGAGCTTTTCACCGACGTCAGCGAGCGGGTTGATGAACTCCTGCATCTCTGACTTCACGCCTTCCTGCTCGACAAATTCCTGCACGATCTTGCCGAACTTTTTCATCTTCGCGCCCATGTCGCCGAGCACCTTGCGACCCAGCAAGTCGAGCGACTGAATTGTGTTGGTGCCTTCGTAGATCATGTTGATCCGCGCGTCGCGCACGTATTGCTCCATGCCCCATTCGCGGATGAAGCCATGACCGCCAAACACCTGCAAGCCGAGGTTGGTGGCCTCGAACGCGTTGTCAGTCAGGAACGCCTTGATGATCGGCGTGAGCAATGCGACGAGATCGGCCGCGTCCTTGCGCACCGCTTCGTCTTCGTGTGAAAGCTCTTTGTCGATCTGCAGCGCGATCCAGTACGAGAAGGCGCGGCCAGCTTCGACATAGGCTTTCTGCGTCAACAACATGCGGCGCACGTCGGGGTGCACGATGATCGGGTCGGCCGGCTTGTCCGGTGCTTTCGGGCCGCTCAGCGAACGCATCTGCAGGCGGTCTTTCGCGTAGGCAAGCGAGTTCTGATAAGCGACTTCGGTGAGCCCGAGACCTTGCATGCCGACGCCGAGGCGCGCGGCATTCATCATCACGAACATCGCGTTGAGCCCCTTGTTCGGCTCGCCGACCAGGGTGCCGACCGCATCGTCGAGATTCATCACGCAGGTCGAGTTACCGTGGATGCCCATCTTGTGTTCGATCGAGCCGCACTTGATGGTATTGCGCTCGCCGACACCGCCTTCGGCAGTCGGATGGAACTTCGGCACCGCGAATAGCGAGATGCCCTTGGTTCCGGGAGGCGCATCCGGCAGACGGGCGAGCACGAGGTGGATGATGTTGTCGGCCAGGTCATGCTCACCGCTCGAGATAAAAATCTTCGTGCCGGTGATCTTGTAGCTGCCGTCGGCCTGCGGCTCGGCCTTGGTGCGCAGCATGCCGAGGTCGGTGCCGCAATGCGGCTCGGTCAGACACATGGTGCCGGTCCATTCCCCAGACACGAGCTTGGAAAGATAGATGCGCTTTTGTTCGTCGGTGCCATGCATATGCAGGCACTCGTAAGCGCCGTGCGAGAGACCCGGGTACATGGTCCACGCCTGGTTCGCCGAGTTCAGCATTTCGAACAAGGCATTGTTCACCAGGATCGGCAGGCCCTGGCCGCCGAAATCGGGATCGCAGCCAAGCGCCGGCCAACCAGCCTCGACGTATTGACGATAGGCTTCCTTGAACCCCTTGGGCGTGGTGACCACACCGTCGTCCCAGTGGCAGCCTTCCTCATCGCCACTCCGGTTGAGCGGGAAGATCACATCCGCGCAGAACTTGCCGGCTTCCTCGATCACCTGGTTGATGGTGTCGGCATCGATGTCCCCATGCTTGGGCATCTGCTTGAGTTCGCCTTCGACATCGAGCAATTCGTGCAGGACGAATTGCATATCGCGCAGCGGCGCGGCGTACTGACCCATGAGTCTCTCCAATATTATCGAACTGGTGTAACGGCGCGCGCGCTCTAGTGCCGCACGACCCCGCTCTGATACGAATCAAATAACTTCTCGAGCGCGCGACGCGTGAGTTCAACGGCATCGGGCAGGCGCAGGAAGCGCCCGTCGTGATGCAGGCCCAGCGTCAGGCTGTACAGCTCGAGCAACATCATCTGCGGGTCGGTGTCGGCCCGCAGATGGCCTTCTTCCATTGCCTGGCGTATCGCGCGCAGCAACGCGCTGCGCCAGATCGTCACGCTCTGCACAAGCTCCGCGCGCACCGGACTTTCCGCACGGTCGTCGTACTCGACCGCGCCGCTGATGTAGATGCAGCCGGTGGTCACTTCCTGCACCCGCTTGTCGATCCATCGCCACATCATCGTGCGCAGGCGCGGCAGACCGCGCGGTTCCTGCAGTGCCGGGTAGAAGACCTCTTGCTCGAAGCGGCGGTGATATTCCCGCACGACTTCGACCTGCAGGTCCTCGCGCGAGCCGAAGTGCGCGAACACACCGCTCTTGCTCATCTGCATGCGCTCCGCGAGCAAGCCGATAGTCAGTCCCTCGAGACCGTCACGACTTGCCAGTTCAAGCGCCGCATCCAGAATCGCGGCCCGCGTTTGTTCGCCTTTTCGCATATCCTTTACCGTTCACTCTTGTTCTGCCGAAAAACGAACGGCCGTACTATTGTGTGTTGCCGGCCATCGTAGTCACAAGCACTTTATTAGAAACCGTTATCTAACCGGCGGAGCTGAGGGGAAAGTCGGACCCGTGGCATGCCGCTAAAGCGAGTCGTTCGGGTCGGGCGTTTTAAATGCCCCTCGCCCGACCACGGGCCGATCGCCAGCCCACGCAGCCCGCGCAGCCCGCGCAGCCGGGACGTTAATCGTACTCGCCGACCGTGAGCATTTTCATGGCGACGCGGTAGGCGTTATAGGTCAGCCAATTCAGTAATCGTTCCGGTAACGGCCGCGCCGCGTAGCGCTGCTGGTCGATCTTGGGCGACTCTTCAAACGCCGACAGGATCGCGTCGCGCAACTCGCTCACCTCGGGGTAGTTGGCAATCACCACGTTCGCTTCATGGTTGAGCAGCAGGCTCAGGGCATCGAGATTGGACGAACCCACGGTGGCCCAACTGCCATCGATCACCGCGACCTTGCCATGCAACATCGTCTTGTCATACTCGGCGATCTGCGCACCGGCGCGCAGCAGCATCCCGTACAGCAGGGGCACGGCATAGTCGAGCAGGCGGAATTCCTTTCGTCCGATCAGCAGCTTGACGCGCAGACCGCGTTGCGCCGCACCGACCAGCGCACGACGCAGCTTGCGACCCGGGACGAAGTAAGGGTTCGCCAGCACCACCTCATCGCGCGCGCGGCCGATGGCGTGGAGATAGGCCTTTTCGATGGTGCGGCGACGGTTCAGGTTGTCGCGCGCGATGAAAGCAATCTGTGGCGTGCGCGGGGTCGCTTCGATGTCCGTCTGCACGCCCCCGCGCACGAAAGTCAGTGTGCGACGCAAGGTCGAACTGACCGGGTTCGGGTCAAGCCGTCGCCATTGCTGTTCAAACGCGTCGGCCACTTCAGCGGCGACCGGGCCGGCCACCTCGACCGCGAAATCCCAGCGCGGTTCGTCGAGTTTCATGCCGTTGTTTTCGAGATCGTCGACGATATTGATGCCACCGACAAAGGCGACTTCACCATCGATCGATGCGATCTTGCGATGCGTGCGAGCAAAGCCAAAACGACCGAACAAATGCGGATTGAAAATTCGGAAGCGCACACCGTGCGCGCGCCAGTCGTCGAAGAAACGCAGATTGCGTGACGTGCCGATGCCATCGGTAATCACGCGTACCGACAGCCCCCGCTTCGCGGCTTCGACTAGCGCTGCCGACACCTGCGCACCGGCGTCATCGTGGCAGAAGATGTACACCTCGAGCACGACACTACGATGGGCTGCGCGGATCCGTTCGACCAGTGCCGCGAAATAGTCGGTGCCCGATTGAAACAGACGCAAGCTATTACCGGCGGAGAACTGCAGACGCGCACCACGGCGGCCGCTTAGCAGTGCGCGATTCGGCCCGCCGGTGGACGAGTCAAGCAGTTCGTCGCTTTCGTTCGTCATGCAGTGGCTCGCAGGCGATGGGGCAATTGCAGGATCGCCTCTGCATTGGATCGTGAAAAACAGCGCGCGGCTGCGTCCTGATAGGGCAGCCACACGTGCGCTGTGTGCTCGCGTGGCGCGAGCGTGATCTCGCAATCGCGCGGCACGGTCAGGCCGAACCAGTGCTCGGTATTGCGGACTACGCCCGGCGCATAACGATGGCGCCAGACCGGGTAGATCTCATAGTCAATCGTGTGTTGCCAGTCGACGAGGGCTCCATGCGGCACGCGCGGCGAGCCCACGACGATGCCCGTCTCCTCCGCCACCTCACGCGCGGCGACGGTGGGGAGCGGCTCTTCGAGATGGTCTTTCGAGCCCGTGACGGACTGCCAGAAACCCGCGCGATCCGCACGTTCGATCAACAGCACTTCGAGCTCGGCGGTATGGATCACCACCAGCACGGATTCGGGAATTTTGAAGGACCGCATGACGCCTGCCGGAGTTCGAACACCGTAACGATAGCAGGCATGTGGCGCGGCGCGCGCGGGAGGGTCCTTTTAGTCGGCTTCGCGCCAGCGTGGATATACCGCGAGAGTGCCGATTTCAAAAGGCACACGGAATACCAAAGGCCGCTTGCTGCTCTGCCTGCGGGGGCCAAACGCGTCGATCGCCGGCGCATGCACTCGGAGCGCCAAAAACGACGCTATGCGGAACGCACCGGAGAGCCGCCCCGAGCGAAGTTCGGTCTTCATTCAAGGAGGCTAATTCTTAACGGCATCACTTAACCAAGCACGCTATGGCGGCCCTCAACACGCGTTGTCCATATTTAAAGGAGAACAGTGCGACGGCACGCAGCGCAAGGGAAACGGCAAATCGATCGACTGATTCCGTAGTTGAGCGATGGGTGGCACAAAAACAAAGGGCCCCGAAATCGGGACCCTCTCAATGAAAAGCGACCCCGAGCCAACTTCAGCCCAGGGCAGCGATCGTCTTACCCCTGCTTCGCCGGTTCCGGCTGGCGCAGGCGGATATGCAACTCACGCAGTTGCCGTTCGTCGACCTCGCTCGGCGCCTGGGTCAACAGGTCTTGAGCGCGCTGGGTCTTCGGGAAGGCGATCACGTCGCGGATGGAGTCTGCACCGGCCATCATCGTGACGATGCGGTCAAGACCAAAAGCGATACCGCCGTGCGGGGGCGCGCCGTACTGAAGCGCGTCGAGCAGGAAGCCGAACTTGTCGCGAGCTTCTTCCGCATTGATCTTCATCGCGCGGAATACCTTGCTCTGCATTTCTTCGCGGTGAATCCGTACCGAACCGCCACCGATTTCCCAGCCGTTCAGCACCATGTCGTAAGCCTTCGCCAGGCAACGGCCCGGATCCGCTTCCAGGTAGTCGACGTGCTCGTCCTTCGGGCTCGTGAACGGATGGTGAGCCGCCACCCAACGGTTGTTCTCCTCGTCGTGCTCGAACATCGGGAAGTCGATCACCCACAGTGGCCTCCACGCTTGTTCGAACAGGCCCTTCTCAACGCCGAACTCCGAATGGCCGATCTTCAGGCGCAGAGCGCCCAGGCTGTCGTTGACGACCTTCGCACGATCCGCTGCGAAGAAAATAATGTCGCCATCTTGCGCACCGGTGCGCTCAATGATCGTCTCGACCGCTGCGTCGTGCAGGTTCTTGACAATCGGGCTTTGCAGACCGTCACGGCCCTTCGCCACTTCGTTGACCTTGATCCACGCGAGACCCTTCGCGCCATAAATCTTCACGAAGTCCGTATAGCTGTCGATGTCGCCCCGCGACAGTTCACTGCCCTTAGGCACGCGCAGCGCCGCGACGCGACCGTCCTTCGTGTTGGCGGGCGAGCTGAACACCTTGAAGTCGACGTCCTTCATGACATCGGTCAGTTCGGTGAACTCGAGCTTCACGCGCAGGTCTGGCTTGTCCGACCCGAAACGACGCATCGCTTCTTCATACTTCATGACAGCGAACGAATCGCCGAGATCGACGTTCATCGTGTTCTTGAACACGATGCGGATCATCTCTTCAAACAGGTCACGAATCTCCTGCTCGTTCAGGAACGAAGTCTCGCAGTCGATCTGCGTGAACTCGGGCTGACGGTCAGCACGCAAGTCTTCGTCGCGGAAGCACTTGACGATCTGATAGTAGCGATCGAAGTTGGCCACCATCAGCATCTGCTTGAAGAGCTGCGGCGACTGCGGCAACGCGAAGAAGTGACCCGGGTTCACGCGCGAAGGCACGAGATAGTCACGCGCGCCTTCAGGCGTGCTCTTCGTGAGCATCGGGGTTTCGATGTCGATAAAACCCTGTGCATCGAGAAACTTACGCACTTCCATCGTGACTCGATAGCGCAGCATGAGGTTCTTCTGCATCTGCGGACGACGCAGATCGAGCACGCGATGCGTGAGCCGCGTGGTTTCCGAGAGGTTCTCGTCTTCGAGCTGGAACGGCGGCGTCACCGACGCGTTCAGCACCTCGAGGTCGTGGCACAGCAACTCGATCTTGCCGCTGTTCAGGTTGGCGTTCTCGGTGCCCGACGGACGCGCGCGCACCAGACCGGTCACGCGCACGCAGTATTCATTGCGCACGCCTTCGGCGATGGCGAACATTTCAGCACGGTCAGGATCGCAGACGACCTGGATCAGGCCCTCACGGTCGCGCAGATCGACGAAGATCACGCCGCCGTGATCGCGGCGGCGATGCACCCAGCCGCACAGTGAAACGGTCTGGCCGAGGTAGGCTTCGGTCACGAGCCCGCAGTATTGAGTTCTCATCGACATGGTATGGACTTTCGGTCTAATTGCTTCGTTGCTTCGGTATGGGAAATGCTCACAGCGGGCGGCGCGCGCCCGCGTTTCACAATGGCGGATCGATCGGCCGCCGCGTCGGCATGGTCGGCGCGACCACGCCCATCGACACGATGTACTTCAATGCGGCATCGACGGTCATGTCGAGTTCGACGACGTCAGCGCGCGGCAACATCAGGAAAAAACCCGAGGTAGGGTTCGGCGTGGTCGGCACGTACACGCTCACGTGCTCACCCTCGAGGTGATTGGCCACATCGCCACCCGGGATGCCGGTCATGAAGGCGATCGTGAAACAGCCCTTGCGCGGGTACTCGATCAGGAGCGCCTTGCGGAACGCGTTGCCGCTGCTCGAGAGCAGCGTGTCCGAGACCTGCTTGACACTGGTGTAAAGCGGACCGACGACCGGAATATGCGCAAGCAGCGTTTCCCACCACTTCACGAGGGTCTGGCCGATGAAATTCTGCGCCAGCAGCCCGACGATAAAGATAAAGACCAGCGTGAGCACCGCGCCGATACCCGGCAGGTTAAAGCCGAGCAGACGTTCAGGCTGCCACGCACCCGGCAGCAGATTCAGGGTCTGGTCCATGGTGCCGATCACCAGCCCGAGCACCCAGAGGGTGATCGCGAGCGGCACCAGCACCAGCAGACCAGTCAGGAAATAGGTCTTGAGCGTGACTTTCTTGGTGGACTTCGCGGTCTTTGCGGTCATCGATAGGGCCTAGGAAGAGGTCGTGCCACCGGTGGAAGGCGTGCTGCCGGAACTCGGCGAAGACGGCGACGCCGTGCCGGATGAGCCCGACCCGGAGCCCGACCCGCTCGAAGCGCCGGCGCTGCCCGACGATTCGCCGCTCGAGCCGCCGCCGGAACCACCAGCCGACTCACCCCCCGTGCCGCCCGTCTTGCCGGGCGCCGCCGGTGCGGCATCCTTGCCGCCGGCGTCACCGCCCGAGCCGCTCTCGCCGCTCGTCTTGGCGCTCTTCGCCGGTGCGTTGCCATTATTGCGGAAGTCCGTGACATACCATCCGCTGCCCTTCAACTGGAAGCCGGCCGCCGTGACTTGCTTGCGGAACGTATCCTTGCCACATTCGGGGCAGATCGACAGCGGGGGGTCGGACATCTTGCGAAGCGTGTCTTGCGCAAAACCGCACGACTCGCAACGGTAGGCATAGATCGGCATGACTGGGTTTCCTGACAGGTGACGCAAAACCCTGAATTATAGACGGAAAGCCAGGTTGCAAGATGCAAACGCGGCTTCGCACAAGGTTTTGACGCTCAGCCGCCGAACCAGTCGACCCATAACTTGGCGACGATCGCGCCGATGCCCACTGCCAGCAGGAACAGCAGAAGGGCGTGCAGGGTGCGGTTCATGCGCTGCTGTTCGATCAGCACGGCTTTCATCAGCGCATCGCTATCGGTGAATTCGCGCTGCGTATCGGACAGCGCCTGGTGAATCAGCCGGGGCAACTGCGGCAAGGTCTTGCTCCATTGCGGGATCTCGATCTTGAGCCGTTCGATCCAGCCGCGCGGGCCGACCTGCTCGGCCATCCAGCGCTCCAGATACGGCTTGGCGGTCTGCCAGAGGTCGAGTTCGGGGTCGAGCTCGCGCCCAAGCCCTTCAACGTTGAGCAGGGTCTTCTGCAGCAAGACGAGCTGGGGCTGGATCTCGACCTGGAAGCGCCGCGAGGTCTGGAACAGCCGCAGCAGCACCTGCCCCAGCGAGATGTCCTTGAGAGCCTTGTCGAAATACGGCTCGCAGACGGCGCGAATTGCGCCTTCGAGCTCTTCTACCCGCGTGTCGGGGGGCACCCATCCTGACTCGAGATGCAGCGTCGCGACACGGTGGTAGTCGCGCTTAAAGAAGGCGAGGAAGTTCTGCGCGAGATAGTTTTTGTCGAAATCCGAGAGCGCGCCCACGATCCCGAAATCAAGCGCGATATAGCGCCCGAAGGTGTCGTTAGCGAGACTGACCTGGATGTTGCCCGGGTGCATGTCGGCATGGAAAAAGCCGTCGCGGAACACTTGGGTGAAAAAAATCTCAACGCCTTCGCGCGCCAGCCGTGGAATATCGACACCGGCCGCACGCAGCGTTTCGATCTGGCTGATCGGCACGCCGACCATGCGCTCCATCACGAGCACCTGCTGCGTGCAGAACTCCCAGTACATCTCCGGCACCAGCAGCAGGTCGAGCCCGACGAAGTTGCGCCGCAACTGGCTGGCATTCGCCGCCTCGCGCATCAGGTCGAGTTCGTCGTGCAGATACTTGTCGAATTCGGCCACCACTTCGCGCGGGCGCAGACGCTTGCCGTCGGCCCAGAGCCGCTCGGCCCAGCGCGCGAGATCGCCCATCAGCGCGAGATCGCTGTCGATCACGGGCAGCATGTTCGGCCGCAAGACCTTGATGGCCACCGCCTTGCCGGCATGTTGTCCGTGCTTGATGCGCGCGAAGTGCACCTGCGCAATCGAGGCGCTCGCGACCGGCACCAACTCGAATTCGTCGAAGATCTCGGCGATCGGGCGTCCGAGCGACTTCTCGATGATCGCCACCGCGAGATCGGAGCTGAACGGGGGTACCTGATCCTGGAGCTTCGCGAGTTCGACTGCGAGCTCAGGCGCGAGCAAGTCGCGGCGGGTCGAGAGGACCTGGCCGAACTTGACGAAGATCGGGCCGAGGCTTTCGAGCGCGAGCCGCAGGCGCACGCCGCGCGGCATGTCGAGCTTGCGGCCGATGGTCACGGTACGCACCAGCAGCCGCATCATGCGACCACGGAACAACGACAACACCATCTCGTCCAGCCCGTAGCGGAAGATGGTGTAGAAAATCTTGATCGAACGCAGCAAGCGCATCAGAGTGGCCCATCCGAGGGTTTCGGCTGGTCAGCCGGAGCGCCGGGAACGGCGCGCGCACTGCGCTGGGGGGCCTGGCGTTCAAGGCGTTCAAGACGCTTCTCAAGGCGGGCGACGTCGTCACGGGCACGCGTGAGATCGGCGCCGAGGGTGTCCAGCTCGCCGCGGCGGACCAGTTGGGGATCTTCATCGAGCAGGTATTCAGCCACCGACTCGAGCAGGTTGCGTCCAGTACGACGCGCGCGGCCGGCGAGTTCGCGCGCGAGATTCGCCGCGCGATGCGCACCGGCGTCGCCGACGATCCTGGCGAGATCTTCTTCCGGCTCCCAGCGCAGGTGTTCAGCAAGATAGCCGAGCGCAGTCGCGAATTCCGCGTCGCCCTCGATTCGCACATATTTCATCGCGCCAGCCTGACCACCGGACAGGAAGGCGGGTGCGGCGCCCACTTCAATGGTGATCGTCACGTCGAACGCGGGGTCCACCTGCCCCGGCGCGCTCGCGAATGCCCCAGACGGGCTTGCCGACGCTGCGCTGCCGGTGTTCGCCGCGGCGCCTGCCGCCGCACTCCCGGCGCCGCCCGCCGGCTCAGCGCCGGCGTTGAGCGCGGGCGGAACCGGACCGAGCAGCCCGTCCGCAAGCACAACCAGATCGAGCGAGCCAAGCGGCATACCCACCCGCGCGCGGCGCCCTGCATAGGGCAGCAATTTCTCGCGCGCCCAGCTTTCGCGGGCCAGCAGATGGTTCACAGCGGCAATCAGGGGTTTGGCAGCGACAGTCATGGGGAATCGTAAGGCGGGCGACAGCAGCCAGGATTCGCCATTCTAGAGGACGATTGCGTTGACTGGAGATGCGCTGCAACGGACGCCGGGCCGCTCGAGCGCGCAAGCCCCGCGCGGCGAGGGCGGCCCGGCGGCTTCAGAACTTCAGCCCGACGTGCAGCGCGACCACGCCCGCGGAGAGGTTGTAGTAGCGCACGCGGTCAAGCCCCGCATCTTCCATCATGGTCTTGAGGGTGTCTTGGTCCGGATGCATGCGGATCGATTCGGCCAGATACCGATAGCTCTCGGCGTCGCCTGCGATCTTCTCGCCGAGAAACGGCAGGACCTTGAAGGAATAGACGTCGTAAGCCTTCGCGAGCGGCGACCAGACCTTCGAGAACTCGAGCACGAGCAGCTTGCCGCCCGGTTTGAGCACGCGGCGCATTTCGGCGAGCGCCACATCCTTGTGCGTCATGTTGCGCAGGCCGAAGGCCACGGTCACCACGTCGAAATAGTTGTCGGGCAGCGGAATCTTTTCGGCGTCGCAGAGCATCGCCGGAGTGATCAGGCCTTTGTCGAGCAGGCGGTCGCGGCCAACGCGCAGCATCGATTCGTTGATGTCGGTGAGCCAAACTTCACCGGTCGGGCCGGCCTGTTTGGCGAAGGCCTTGGCGAGATCGCCCGTGCCGCCCGCGATATCGAGCACCTTGAAGCCCGGCCGCACGGCGGCCTGGGCAATCGTGAAGGCTTTCCACAAGCGGTGCATGCCGCCCGACATCATGTCGTTCATGACGTCGTACTTCGACGCGACCGAATGAAACACACCCGCGACCTTGCCGGCCTTCTCGTTCTCGTCGACGGTTTCGAAACCGAAGTGCGTTTTGCTCATTGCTGCTGCCCCCTGAAAACATGTTCTTGCGCGGCCAGTGCCACGACGAATGGCCGCGATATTACCTGTGCCGGCCGGTCTTGCGTTAGTGCCCGCAGCCCGGGCCGTGCGTATGCGAGCCGCCCGAAGTCATCGGCGCATCGCGATCGAGCCCTGCCGCGGCAAGCCGCCCGAGGTAGTCGGTCCAGACCTCGTCTTGTCGCGTCGCCAGCGTATACAGGTAATCCCAAGTGTAGATGCCCGTATCGTGGCCATCCGAGAACATCAACTGGATAGCGTAGTGGCCGACCGGCGCCAGCCCGGCTACGGCGACCTCGCGCTTGCCGGTTTGCAGTGTTTCCTGACCAGGTCCATGGCCCTTGACTTCGGCCGACGGCGACATGACCCGCAGCAATTCGAAGGGCAAGCGGTAAGAACGGCCGTCCTCGTACTGGAGTTCGAGCACCATCGACTGCTTGTGCAGGACGAGACCCGAAGGCACCGGCGCGCGCGCGCTCATTGGGAGCCTCCGTGAACCACAGCGGACATGAGCATTTTCCTCGCCAACATGAATAAAGCAGTTTGCACAAAAAAATTGCACGCGGCCGTCGTACAGCCCCGTGCAAACACCATACCTGAAACGAAATCTCTCGTGGGGAGAGGCTGCTGTCGTGCCACGCCCTCAGGCAGCGCCCTCAGGCAGCGTCCTCAAGCAGCGTCCTCAGGCAGCGCTTTCAGCCAGTGGCCACCAACCCGCTCATTTCCTCATTTACCGCATCAAGCAGACCGCCCGACAGCACAAGCCGCTCGTTGATCCGGACTTCCGCGACATCGCGCTCGGCCGACGCCCACACCGGCTTGGGAAAATGAGCGTCGTCCGCATAACGCGGAATCACGTGCCAATGCAGGTGCGGGACCTGGTTGCCGAGGCTCGCCAGGTTGATCTTGCCGGGCTTCATGACCCGGCGCACCGCGCGCTCGACCGCCGCCACCGTCTCCATCAGATGCGCGCGCGACGGCGCATCGAGCTCACTGAACTCGGCCACGTGGGCGTTCCAGATCACCCGGCAGAAACCCGGATAACCGGGCTCGTCCGCCAGCACGACGCGCAACGACGCGTCGCGCCAGAGTACCGAGCCGCCCTCGGAATCACAAAAAACACAGGCCATCGATCCGTTTCCCCGTTGTTGCCGATCTCAGACCAGCACGCGTTCGATGCCGCCCGAATTGGCCTTCGCGACATAGTCGGCCATCCAGTTTTCACCGAGCAGGTTGCGCGCGATCTCGACCACGATGTAGTCGGCTTCGACACTGACGTCGCCTTCATAGCGCGACAGGCCCTGCAGGCAGGACGGGCAGCTCGTCAAAATCTTAACCTCGCCCTCATAGCCATCCTTGCGGACCTTGGCCGTGCCCTTCTCCATCTCTTCTTGCTTGCGGAATCGCACCTGGGTTGACACGTCAGGACGCGTCACGGCCAGCGTGCCCGACTCGCCACAGCACCGATCATTCTTCTCGATCGTATAGCCGCCATTGTCGCCGCTCGTCATCAACTGGTTGACGAGTTTGGTCGGGTCCATCGTCTTGATCGGCGTGTGGCAAGGGTCGTGATACATATAACGGACCCCGGTCGCACCTTCGAGCTTGACCTGTTTCTCAAGCAGGAATTCGTGGATGTCGATGATCCGGCAGCCCGGGAATATCTTGTCGAATTCATACCCGGCGAGCTGGTCATAGCACGTGCCGCACGAGACCACGACCGTCTTGATGTCGAGGTAATTCAGCGTGTTCGCCACCCGGTGGAACAGCACCCGATTGTCGGTCACGGTCTTCTCGGCCTTGTCGTACTGCCCCGCGCCGCGCTGCGGATAACCGCAACACAGATAGCCCGGCGGCAGCACGGTCTGCACGCCGACGTGCCAGAGCATCGCCTGGGTCGCGAGGCCGACCTGAGAGAACAGGCGTTCCGAGCCGCAGCCCGGGAAATAGAACACCGCCTCCGAATCGACGCTCGTGCCCGCGGGGTTGCGGATGATCGGCACGATCTTGTCGTCCTCGATATCGAGCAGCGCACGCGCGGTCTTCTTGGGCAGGTTGCCCGGCATCTTCTTGTTGATGAAGTGGATCACCTGCTCGACCACCGGCGGCTTGCCGACGGTCGCCGGGGGCGCCGAGGTCTGCTTGCGGGCGAACTTCTTGAACACATCGTTGCCGAGGCGCTGTGCCTTGTAGCCCCAGTCGATCATGACCTTGCGGGTCAGATTGATGGTGTTCGGGTTCGTCGCGTTCAGGAAGAACATGCCCGCTGCTGAACCGGGGTTGAATTTCTTCTTGCCCATCTTGCGCAGCAGATTGCGCATATTCATCGTGACTTCGCCGAAGTCGATGTCCACCGGGCACGGCGTCAAGCATTTGTGGCAGACCGTGCAATGGTCGGCCACATCGTTGAACTCGTCCCAGTGCTTGATCGACACGCCGCGTCGCGTCTGCTCCTCATAGAGGAAGGCCTCGACCAGCAGCGAGGTGGCGAGGATCTTGTTGCGCGGGCTATAAAGCAGGTTCGCGCGAGGCACGTGGGTCGCGCAGACCGGCTTGCATTTGCCGCAACGCAGGCAGTCCTTGACGCTGTCGGCGATCGCGCCGATATCGCTCTGCTGCATAATCAGCGATTCGTAGCCCATCAGGCCAAAGCTCGGCGTATAGGCGTTGCGCAAGTCAGCGCCGCCAAGCAGCTTGCCCTTGTTGAAGCGCCCCTGCGGATCGACCCGCAGCTTGTATGCGCGAAATTCGCTGAGCTCCTCGTCGGTCAGGTACTCGAGCTTGGTGATGCCGATGCCGTGCTCGCCGGAAATCACGCCGTCAAGCGAACGGGCGATCGCCATGATGCGGCCGACCGCCTTGTGCGCATCCTGGAGCATCGCGTAGTTGTCCGAGTTCACCGGAATATTGGTGTGGACATTCCCGTCGCCCGCATGCATATGCAGCGCGACAAACACGCGCCCACGCAGCACGCGTTTGTGGATCGCCTGCGCCTCTTCCAGGATCGGCTTGAACTCGCCGCCATTGAAAATATGGCGCAGTTCGCCGCGCACTTCCTGCTTCCAGGACACACGCAGGGTACGGTCCTGGGCGAGGTCGAACACCGTCGCATCCGGCTGCGCTTCAAGGCGCCGGGCGAACGTGTCGACCAGCGCTTCATAACCAAGCGCGGGCAAGTCGTCGCGCGCGCTCACGAGCGGCTTGTCGAGGTTGTCCTGCAAGTAGAGCCAGCGAGCGCGCACGCGCTGAAGCAACTCGATTGCCTGGTTCACGCGATCTTCGAGCAGTTCGGCGCTCGGGATTTCGTTGGCGTCGTCGCTCTTGCCCAAGGGCAGATTGCCCGCACGGAAGAACGCTTCAAGTGCATCAAGGAGTTCGAGCTTGTTCTTGTTCGACAGCTCGATATTGATGCGCTCGATCGCGTCGGTGTACTCGCCCATCCGGTTCAGCGGGATGACGACGTCTTCGTTGATCTTGAACGCGTTGGTGTGCTTCGCGATCGCCGCCGTGCGCGAACGGTCGAGCCAGAAGCGCTTGCGCGCCTCGGCATTGACAGCGACAAACCCTTCGCCGTTCTTGCTGTTGGCCATGCGCACGACTTCCGAAGTCGCCGCGGCTACCGCGTCGGCATCGTCGCCGACGATATCGCCGACCAGCACCATCTTCGGAAACGCGGCGCGCTTGCTCTTGGTCGCGTAGCCGACCGCACGCAGATACCGTTCGTCGAGATGCTCGAGGCCCGCGAGAATCGCGCCGCCCCGCTTCGACGTTTCAAACAGGAAATCCTTGATCTCGACGATGCTCGGAATCGCATCGCGCGCCTGCCCGAAGAACTCGAGGCAGACCGTGCGCGTATGCGCGGGCATCTTGTGCAGAATCCAGCGACCGCTCGTGATCAGGCCATCGCAGCCTTCTTTCTGGATGCCCGGCAAGCCGGCCAGGAATTTGTCGGTGACATCCTTGCCCAGACCTTCCTTGCGAAAGCGCTTGCCCTCGATCTCGAGAATCTCGGTGCGCAGCAGCGTTTCGCCGGGCGCGCCATTGCCGTCGAACCACTTGCATTCGAAGCGGGCGAGCGGTGCGTCGTGGATCTTGCCGAGGTTGTGGTCGAGGCGCTCGACTTCGAGCCAGTTCCCGTCCGGGTCGACCATCCGCCACCAAGCGAGGTTGTCGAGCGCGGTGCCCCACAACACGGCTTTCTTGCCGCCGGCGTTCATGGCGATATTGCCGCCGATGCACGAAGCATCGAGCGAGGTCGGGTCGACTGCAAACACATAGCCGGCCGCCTCGGTCACGCGGCGCGTGACGACACCCGCACCCGAGAAGATCGTCGCGACCTTGCGATCGACGCCCGGCAAGTCGATCAGTTTGACCGGGTCAAGCTGTTCGAGCTTCTCGGTGTTGATGACCGCCGAGAACGGCGTGAGCGGAATCGCGCCGCCCGTATAGCCTGTGCCACCCCCGCGCGGAATCACGGTCAGGCCGAGCTCGAAGCACGCCTTGATCATGCCGGCGATCTCGAGTTCGGTGTCGGGCGTGAGCACGACGAACGGGTATTCGACGCGCCAGTCGGTCGCGTCGGTCACGTGCGAGACACGTGAGAGGCCGTCGAACTTGATGTTGTCTTTTTGCGTCACGCGTCCGAGCACCTTCGTCGCGCGCTTGCGCAAGTCGTAGGTCTGTTCGAACTGTGCCTTGAACCCTTCGACTGCCCGGCGGGCGGCGATCACCAGCGTCTCGACGCGCGCGGCGCGGTCGCGCCCCGTGTCGTCGTTGTGCGAGACGAGGTCCGCCTTGCGGCGCTTCTCGATCTCGTTGAGACGGTGATACAGCGCGTTGACGAGCATCGCGCGGCGCTTCGGGTTGTCAAGCAGGTCGTCCTGCAGATACGGGTTGCGCTGCACGACCCAGATATCGCCGAGCACTTCGTAGAGCATGCGCGCCGAGCGGCCGGTGCGGCGTTCGCCGCGCAACTCGTCGAGCGCTTGCCAGGCTTCGTCGCCGAGCAAGCGGATCACGATCTCGCGATCCGAGAACGAGGTGTAGTTATAGGGAATCTCGCGCAGGCGCGGCGCGTTTTCGTGCGTGGCGACCGCCGCATCGGGCGTGAGCGGGTCGAATACTTGGGGAGCGTTCATGTTCGACGATTCATTTATCCGGGTCCTCGCTCGGGAGCACAGGGCCGGCGGCGCGCAAGGCGCGCTGATTGCATGGATAAGTCTGTCTGGCGGTGGGCGGGGCATCCTGTGGGTGCGGATGCGACGACCCCCTGGGCGTGGACGCTGATCGTGTCAGCGTCTGCAGGAATGGGTCGAGCGCCACGATCGGGACAGCAGCAGCAGACGTGCGGCGGCCGCGCGACGCACGCGCTGGAAGGCCGGAGCATGACGGGAAAGGGCTGGCTGCCAAAGCATTGCGGGGTCCTTTTCTTGAATGACGATTGTACTTCATCGGCCCAGCGAGTGTTGGCACCGTCAATTGCCCTTGGCGGCGCAAGGCTATCCAGGTTATTCGGGGCTTGCGCCCCGATCGGGCCCCCGTGAGCGCGGCTCTTGAGCCCCGCCGCACGGCCCCTGACAAGTGCGACAATCCGGGCAGGAGGAATTCATGCGCCACACCGCCCGTCATCGCCCCGACCTGCCCGTCGGGATCCTGCTCGCCGCCGGCCTCGGTTCTCGCTTCGATCCGGCCGGCCTGCGCAACAAACTGACCGAGCCTTTGCCGGGAGGACCGAGCCGCGGTCTGCCGGTCGCCTTCGTGGCGGCGCGGCGCATGCGTGCGGCCCTGCCGAGGGTGATCGCCGTCGTGCGGCCCGCGTCGCAGGGTTCGCCCCACGCCGATACGCTTTACAAACTGCTGATCGATGCCGGCTGCGAAGTTATTGTCAGTGCCGACGCCGAACGTGGAATGGGCGCGGCGCTCGCAGCTGCAGTACGTGCGACGGCTGATGCATCGGGCTGGCTCGTCGCGTTGGCCGACATGCCGGCGATCGCTCCGGCCACCATCGAAGACCTCGCCGTCGCGCTAGCAGATGCGGCGGCGCCAGGCGCAACGGGAACGGCAGAAGCAATGAGTCCCGCAGAGTTCGGCGGCAACATCATCGTTGCACCATTTTTTGAAGGCCAGCGCGGTCATCCGGTCGGCTTCGGCACGGCGCATGGCGCAGCGCTCGCGCAACTTGACGGCGACGAAGGCGCGCGCAGCGTGCTGGCGAACTGGCCGGTCTGGCGCCTGGAAACGCTGGACGCCGGTGTGATCCGCGATGTGGACACCCCGCTCGACCTCAGCGCACTGGGCGCCTCACTCGCCGCGCCATCGGCAACTTCGTAGCGGCCACACCACCGCAGCAAGGGCGCCCCGGGAAGAATGTCCGCCCGGGCGCTATCATTGCATTCTTTTTGCCTCTTTTCGCCCCGAGCCCATGTCCGCCCCCGACTATCTGAAGAAAGTCCTGACCGCGCGCGTGTACGACGCCGCCCGCGAAACCGAACTCGAATACGCACGTAATCTGTCGGCTCGGCTGGGCAACAACATTTACCTGAAGCGCGAAGACAATCAGCCGGTGTTCTCGTTCAAGGTCCGTGGCGCCTACAACAAGATGGCCCACCTGCCGGCCGAAGCGCTGGCGCGGGGCGTGATCACGGCCTCGGCGGGCAACCACGCACAGGGTGTCGCCCTGTCGGCAGCGCGCATGGGCGTCAAGGCGGTCATCGTCATGCCGGTCACCACACCCCAGGTCAAAATCGACGCGGTGCGCACGCACGGCGGTTCCGCGATCGAGGTGGTGCTGTGGGGCGAGTCGTATTCCGACGCCTACGAGCGTGCGGCCGAGATCCAGCTCGAGCGCGGCCTGACCTTTGTCCATCCGTTCGACGACCCTGACGTGATCGCCGGTCAGGGCACCGTCGCGATGGAAATCATGCGCCAGCACCAGGGCCCGATCCACGCGATCTTCGTGCCGATCGGCGGCGGCGGCCTGGCTGCAGGTGTGGCGGCGTTTGTGAAAGCGCTTAATCCGTCGATCAAGATCATCGGCGTGCAGACCGAAGACTCGTCTGCGATGGCCCAGTCGCTCGCGAAAGGCGAGCGCGTGACGTTGACCGATGTGGGCCTGTTTTCGGACGGCACGGCGGTCAAGCTGCCCGGCGAGGAGACCTTCCGGCTTTGCCAGGCCCATCTGGACGAAGTCGTGCTGGTCGATACCGATGCCCTGTGCGCGGCGATCAAGGATGTCTACCAGGACACGCGCAGCCTGCTCGAACCGGCGGGTGCGCTGGGCCTCGCCGGCCTCAAGGCTTACGTCCAGCGCGAAGGGCTCAAGGACAAGACGCTCATCACGGTGACGTCGGGCGCCAACATGAATTTCGATCGCCTGCGCTTCGTCGCCGAGCGTGCCGAAGTCGGCGAGGCGCGCGAGGCGGTGTTCGCCGTCACGATTCCCGAAGAACGCGGGAGCTTCCGGCGCTTCTGCGAACTGCTCGGCGAGCGCAGCGTGACTGAGTTCAATTACCGGATTGCCGACAAGACCGAAGCGCAGATCTTCGTCGGCGTGCAGATCCGCAATCGCGACGAGAGTTGGCAGATCAGTGCGAACTTCGAGCATCACGGTTTTCGTACGGTCAACCTCTCGCACGATGAACTCTCGAAGCAGCACATCCGCTACATGGTCGGCGGCCACTCGCCGCTCGCCCAGAATGAGCTGCTCTATCGCTTCGAGTTCCCGGAACGACCGGGCGCGCTGATGCGTTTCCTGTCGTCGATGGCGCCGAACTGGAACATCAGCCTGTTTCACTACCGGAACCAGGGCGCTGACTACAGCAGCATCCTGGTCGGCCTGCAGGTGCCGGCCGACGAGATCAACGCATTCCAGACCTTCCTGACCACGTTGGGCTATCCCAACTTCGACGAGAGCCGCAATCCGGTCTATCGTCTGTTCCTAGCCTGATCGGAGATACGCATGTCTTTTTCGCTCGATGACAAGCTGGTGGTCGCGATTTCATCGCGGGCGCTGTTCGACTTCGAGGAAGAGAACCGCGCATTTGATGCGGCCAACGGCGACGATCGCCCCTATATGCGGCTGCAGCTCGAGCGACTCGACGCCGTGGCCAAGCCCGGCGTCGCCTATCCGCTGATCAAGAAGCTCCAGCAGTTCAACGATATCGATGCGCATCGCGTCGAGGTCGTGATCCTTTCGCGCAACGACCCGGTCAGTGGACTGCGGGTGTTCCGCTCGGCGAGCAAACATGAGCTCCATCTCCAGCGCGGCGTGTTCACGCGCGGCCGGCCGCCATTCAAGTACCTGAACGCGCTGAACGCCAACCTGTTCCTGTCGGCCAACCCCGATGACGTGCGCGCCGCGTTGCTCGCGGGCTACCCGGCGGCGCGCGTGTTTCCCGAATCGGTCAAGCAGGCAGAGAGCTTCCCCAACGAGATCCGGATCGCATTCGACGGCGATGCGGTACTGTTCTCCGATGAAGCCGAGCGCGTGTTCCAGAAGGAAGGGCTCGACGCGTTCCAGCATCACGAAACGAATCGCGCGGCGTTGCCGCTGCCCGGTGGACCGTTCAAGCCGCTGCTCGAAGCCTTGCACCGCTTGCAGACAGTAGCGGGCGCCGAGGTGCCGATGCGCATCCGCACGGCGCTCGTCACGGCGCGCTCGGCACCCGCGCATGAGCGCGCGATCCGCACGCTGATGGCCTGGAACATCGATATCGACGAGGCCATGTTCCTCGGCGGTCTCGACAAAGGTCGCTTCCTGCGTGAGTTCGAACCCGATTTCTTTTTTGACGACCAGACCCGCCATTGCGAGTCGGCGATGAGCGTTTCGCCGACTGGCCATGTGATTTCCGGCATTTCCAACGATGAACCCTGACCAATCTCCTCTCGGCAAGCCTGTCGACTATCTCGAGCGCTACGACCCTGCGCTGCTGTTTCCAATCGAACGCTCGCGTGGCCGCACACCGATCGGGCTGACCGGTACGCTGCCGTTCTTCGGATCGGATATCTGGAACGCCTACGAACTGTCGTGGCTGAACTCACGAGGTAAGCCGCAGATCGCGATCGCAACTTTTGCCGTACCGGCCGACTCACCGAACATCATTGAATCGAAGTCGCTGAAGCTTTATCTCGGTTCGTTTGCGCATACGGCGGTCGAGTCGGTTGATGTGCTTGGCAAGACCTTGCGTGCGGATCTGTCGGCCGTGGCGGGTGCGTCAGTGAAAGTCCAACTGACATTGCCGGCCGAATTCGGCAAGCTCGCCCTCGACGAACTCGAGGGCATTTCGCTCGACCGCCTCGACCTCGATGCCGATATCTATGTGCCGACCCCTTCGCTGCTGAGCGCGAAGTTCGACGAGGCAACGGTCGAAGAGACCGTGACCTCGAACCTGCTCAAGACCAATTGCCCGGTCACCGGGCAGCCCGATTGGGGCAGTGTTCAAATTCACTACAACGGCCCGCAGATCGACCATGCGGGACTGTTGCGCTACATCATCTCGTTTCGCAATCACACAGGCTTTCACGAGCAGTGCGTCGAGCAGATGTTTGTGGATATCCAGCGGGAGTGCCGGCCGACCCGGCTCGCGATCTACGCGCGATACACGCGGCGCGGCGGTCTCGATATCAATCCGTTCCGGACCAACTTCAGCATGCCGATGCCGGACAATGCGCGCACGGGGCGGCAGTAGGGCAGCGTCGCAACGCATACTCGAGCGCATCGGGCTCCTGTGATCCGAGCCTGAGCCTCGAGCCATCGTGCAGCGTCAGCAAGACACCTTGCGAGCCGCGAATCGTCATGGCGAACGTGCCGTCGCGGTCCCAATGCGGACCCCAGCCCCAGGATCCGGCCGCTGAGCCGGCCACCGAGTTGGCCCCTGAGTTGGCCCCTGAGCTTGCCCCCGTAGCGGTCCCTGAACTAGCCGAGACCGGCACGACGGCAACCGAAGCGATCTCTGCGAGCGGGATCGAGCGCGAATAGACCGGCAGCAGCCCGAACCGAACGTGCACGCCCTCTTCGTCAACGACCGTCAAAAGACGACATTCGAAGAAACTTGCCAGCAGCAGGACCATCGCCACATAGGTGGGCAGGCGCGGTGCACGCCGCCAGATCAGCAGCGCCGACAGCGCGACCATCAGGATCACAACAATGCGCCAATCGGTGAACTGCGTCTCGGCGAAGCGCATTGTCGTGTGGGTTCATGAAGACCTATTCGACGGGAGCCGCGACGTCGAGTGGCGGCTGGTTGGCGACGATGTCGGCCACCCCCGCCTCGAGCAGCGCCAGGCCGCGTGACAGTGCGGTGAGCGTCTCATCGTCGAGTTTGATCATGGCGTCGGTCAGAAAGGCATCGCGATACGGCAGCCCGGCTTCGACCACCGCCCGCCCCGCGGCGGTCAGCGTGACATTGGTCACGCGGTTGTCGCGCTCGTCGCTGCGCCGCTCCACCCATTCGAGCGCTTCAAGCGCCTTGACCTGGCGCGTCAGCGCACCGGGATCGACACGGCAATGCTCGACAAGCTGGCGCTGCGAGCGCGCACCTTCATGGTCATACAGAGCAATCAACACCCGCCAGCGCGGCAACGGCTGGCCCACGCGGCCTTCAAATGCGGACATGAACGCCCGGTAAGTCCGGCCGAACTGCTGGACCATCGCAATCCGTTCACGGTCGTTCAACATGGTTCACCTCTTACTCCGCGACAATAGTCGGATCGATCGCCCGCGTGAGTTTCACGAGCGGCACGCGCCGCGAGTAGAGCATGGCGGCAAACGCGACCAGCGCGGCCAGTGCAAGCCCGAGATGGATTCCGCTCACGAGCGACTCGCGTGCATGTTCAAGCAATAACGCGCCATTCTGCCCCGCATGGGCCAACTGTGTCAGCAGACTTGACTGTGCTTCCCGGTCGATCAGGATCTCCGGATCGGAAAACGTCTTGAACCAGCTCTGGGCCTGAGCGTCAACGAGTGCCGCATGCACCCCCTGTCGATACAGATGGGTCACGAGCGCGCCCGTCAGCGCCGTGCCCAGCATACCGCCCACCATCCGCAGCGACTGCAGCAAGGCGGTTGCAATACCCAGATGCTCGCGCCCCGCCACCTGCTGACCGAAGACTGTCAGATTCGGCATTACGAAGCCGAGCCCGAGACCCCCGCACAGCATCACCAGGAACAGCATCCAGTGTGGCGTCTCGTGCGTCGAAACCGCTACGCCAAGGCATGACAGCGCCAGCAACGCAAACCCCACATACAGCATGGCGTTCGGATTGCGCAGCCGTGTCACGATCCGCCCGTTGGTAATACTGCCGATGGTGATGCAGACCACCAGCGGCGTGATTGTCAGGCCCGCTCCTTGCGGCGTCATGCCAAAACCGCCCTGCAACAGCAGCGGCGCGTAGAACAGCAACGCGAACATCGAAAAGCCGCCGAGCGTCGCGAGCAGGAACAGCGCCGACAAGGCCAGATTCGAGAACATGTCGAGCGGCAGTATCGGTTGTGCGGCGCGCCGCTCCCAGTACCAGAGCGTGTAGAACGAGGCGACGGCAAGCGCGCCGAGCGCCAGTGTTTCCCCGCTCAACCCCTGCTTGGGGAGCACTTCGACGAGCATCTGCAACGCACCGAGCGACAACGCGATCAATAGCGCGCCAAGCCAATCAAGCTGAATCCGTCCCTTGTGCTTGCTATTGCGCAGGTGCGGCAGAAAGCGCCAGACGAAGAACAAGGAAAGCAGCCCGATCGGCAAGTTCACATAGAACACCGAACGCCAGCCATAGTACTGAGTCAAAAAGCCGCCGAGCGAAGGGCCGATGGCATTGGCGATGCCGAAAGCGGAACTCATCAGTACCTGCCAGCGCAAACGCACGTGCGGATCAGGGAAAAGGTCGGGAATGCTGGCGAAGGCGGTGCCGACCAGCATCCCGCCGCCGATCCCCTGAAGTCCGCGGGCGATCACCAGCGAGATCATCTGGTGCGCAGCGCCACACAGGAGCGAAGCGCCGGTAAAAAGGATGATCGATGCGATGACAAACGGCTTGCGCCCGAAATAGTCGCCGAGGCGACCAAAGATCGGCACGGTGATCACCGAGGCAAGCAGATACGAGGTGGCCACCCACGCGTAGAGATCAAAGCCACGCAGCTCGGCGACGATGGTGGGTAAGGCCGTACCCACCACGGTCTGGTCGAGCGCGACGAGCATCGTCACGAAGGCGATGCCCAGAATGGCCAGCAAAGATTCACGAAAAGGGAGAACTTGCCCGCTTGAATGGGGCGCTGCGGAGTGGACTGCCATTTTTTGCCGATGCAACTGTTGACGTGTCAATTTTTTGAATCATAGCATGAGGATGCGCTCTTTTCGTGGTCGAATGGGGTGCCCCAACGCCGAAGGAGGACGGGATGCGCGACCAACCCGATGATTTTGAGCATGTAGCCGTAGACCCACCCGCAGCGCGTGGGTCGGGCAACACGCAGCCCATGACGACCCACGATCTGCGTTTGCTCGCCGAAGCGAAAAGCAAGCTCATGCGGCCCTCGCTTGCGATCCGGCTCGCGGGCATCGTCGGCACGCGAATCGACAATCTGTTTCGCTACTTGCCGGGAGGTGCGCACGAAAAGATCACAGAGATTGCCCAGGCGGCACTCGAAAAGTGCCTCGATGTCGCGCTGAAAACCTTGCCGACAGCGGCACCGGAGGTCGTGAATGGGGCGGATACCGCAGACGCACCCGGTCCGGCGGCCCGGGTGTCGCGCTCGCTCGTCACCGTGGCCAATCGCATCACCCGGCGCACACCCAGTCAATCGAAGCTGCTGCACAAGCTCGCCGTGATGGGCACAGGCGCGGCAGGGGGCGCGTTCGGTCTGTTTGCGTTACCGGCCGAGCTTCCCCTCACGACAACCCTGATGTTTCGTTCGATCTGCTCAATCGCCCAGTCAAAGGGCGAATCGCTGAGCGACCCTGACGTTCAGATGCAGTGCCTGCTCGTGCTCGCCCTCGGTGGGCCAGCCAAATCCGACGATGAGGCGCAGTGGGGTTATTTCATGGTCCGGAGCGCTCTCGCGCAGGCGGTGTCGCGCGCTTCGTCGGAACTCGCGGCCAAAGGCATCGGCGCGCATTCGTCATCGGTGTTGTTACAGTTGATGCGGCAAATCGCCTCGCGGCTGTCCGTGCAAATCAGCGAACAGGTCGCCGCGAAGTCGATTCCTGCACTGGGCGCGGTGTTCGGTGCTGCAATCAATGCGGCGTTCATCGATCATTTCCAGCAGATCGCCGAAGCTCACTTCACCGTGCGGGGTCTCGAGCGCCGATATGGTGAGGCGCTGGTAAGGACGCAATGGGATGCATTGCCAGCCTGACGTAGCCTGGGCGCGTGCTTGATTGGGCGATTGCGCGCCTCAATGCATGCACCCTTTGAGGACTGCTCCGACCGGGTGGCACGGTGGTCCGACAGACCACGCGCCACGCCTCCAAGCGCTACGCCTTAAAGCTTAGAACCGAAGACGCATCCCCATCGCGCGCACGCGTTGCGGGTCGCTAGCTTAGGGTTCCACGCCGTTGACGATGTCAAGCGGCGCGTCTCTCGCGGCCTCCTGTTGAATGCCTCGACATAGAAGTCGGTTCATTTCTCCATCGTGCGGTTGGCGACCAAGCCGAAGCACCCACTCGCCACCGCAATGAGTGCCGCCCGGTTCCGGACGATTCTGGACGATTCCCGGCGGCTTTTTCTATATCCCACTCTTCATCCGAGTTCCCCGTTTTTTTGTCTGTATACGCGCGGTGAACGGCTCACCTGCGCCGCCTAGGAACAAGAACGGAAGTGGGAGCTAGACCTCAATCTCGTCGATGCGTTCCTGCGCGAACGATTCACCGAACATGAAGGCGTCGGAGACGCAGGCGAAACGCCGCGCGTGATTCGACTCGAGCCGGATGCCACGGCCTTCTCCGCTCGGCGCATGCCGATAGATATAGGTGGTGGCCGCGAACGCTCGCTCGGGGTCATTGACGCGCCGGGCAAGCGCAGGCGTCGCCTCGACGGTGATAAAGAAACCTTTGTATGGGCCAGAAATCTTGATCGCCATGATGCCGTCGTGTTGAACCTGCCTGCCAGTCAACAAATCTTCGAATAGATTGCGTCGACGACGGTGTTCGGTGCAACCGGCGTCCATGCGTTGGGGGGGTAGCTATGTACCCCAGCAGCCGCACCGTCCGCACCGATATAACGCGCTTCTATCGCCATTGACTGACGGCGATTGCAATCCATCTTATAACGGGTCACTGCGGATAGCACCGGCGCGGTAGCACCAGGCGGGTCGGCGGCCTCTTTCCACGTGGTCAGTGTCAGGTAACCGATATAACCATCTTCATCCTTCGCCACGCTGTCGGTATCGACAGAGAACGTCAAATCGGGCGCTGTGGACAGACTAACCCATTTGGTCGCCTGTGCGATCCCTGTCGTGCCGACTAGCAGCATCACGACCACGCACTTCCAGAAAACGTTCATGCTCTTCTTGTATCCGGTGGATAGGCGTGCGTTGTTATCAGTATTTTGATGCAGGAAGCGTCAGGGATTCTAGCAGGCACGATCCCGCCGAGTACAGGCTACGGGCGGCCCAGACGCAGGGGCAAGCCTATTGGGCAGGAACATAGGCATGCGCCCACAAAGCGGGCCGCCGCCATCTTTCATTGAGATAACATCTGCACCGCGTTCGCGTAAAAGACCTGTAAACAGGCTGGCGACCCAAAGGCCCATCCCAATTTCAGGAGACAGACAGTATGTCGGATCAGTCCTCGCGCACCACGCCCGACGGTGTGCACCAAGAGACGAACACCCCGTTACGCGAGCGCATCGCGACCATTGGCGTGTTTCTCGCAAACGGTATCGGCATCGGTACCTGGGCGGCATCGATCCCCCGTATCAAGGAACACCTGGCGGTATCTGATACCGAACTCGGCTTCGCCCTGCTCGCGTTCGCGGCAGGCGCGATTGTCGCAATGCCCCTTGCTGGCCGCATCGCGCTGCGTTTCGGTACGCCACGCTCGACGCTGTGCGCAGCGTGCTTCTTCTTCGTCCTGCTGGCGCTGCCGGGCTTTACGCCGAGTCTGCCGGTGCTGATGTTCGCGCTGTTCCTGCTCGGCATGTCGAACGGCTCAATGGACGTACTGATGAACGGCCATGCGAGCTACATCGAATCACGCTGGGGACAACAGATCATGTCCTCCTTCCACGCCGCCTGGAGCATCGGTGGCTTGATGGGTGCGGCCATCGGCGGCCTCGTCGCAAGCGCCGGACTGTCGGTCGGCGCGGGGCTCGCGCTACCTGCCGTGCTGGTCGGCCTGATCGTGATAGCGAGCGCGCTGGTCGGCCTTCGTCCGGGCTTCGAAGCGCCCCCAAGCCATCACGAAAAAATCCCCTTTACGTTTCGCAATCGATTGCTCCTTCTGCTCGGCGCGGTCGCCTTTCTGTGCATGGTGAACGAAGGCGCGGTGACGGACTGGAGCGGGGTCTATCTGCGCGGCATCGCGCATGGCACGGCTGCGCAGGCGGCGGCCGGCTATGCGTCGTTTGCCTTTGCAATGGCGGCCTGCCGCCTGGTCGGTGACCTCGTGGTACGGCGGCTCGGCCAGCAAAAGACCATGTGGATCGGGGGCGGCATCGCCGCCTTCGGCTTTGTGCTCGTCATCGGCTTTCCGACTATCCTCGTCGCCTGCATCGGGTATGCACTGATCGGCGTGGGCGTCTCGAATCTCGTGCCGATCGTCTTCAGCGCCGCTGGCCGCGCGGGCCCGACCGCCTCCATCGGGGTCTCCATGACCGCAACCGCGGGTTATGCCGGTTTTCTGGTCGGACCGCCGATCATAGGCTTCCTCGCCGACCACCTAGGCCTGCGCGGCGCCTTCGTTCTCCTGTTCTTCGCAGCCATCGCCGTCGCCGTCGTAGGCGGCCGCGTGGTCGGCCAAACGCCCCCCGTCGGACGCGCGGCAGGCGATCAAAACAAACAGCCGTTTTCCTCTCCCCTGTAGAAACCCCTATTGAGGCAGCAAATTGCACCCTGCTACATTTCGAAAGCTTGATTGGAACCGTTTCCAATTCCTTCATTTCTTCAATAGCCAGGAGTGTTTGTGTTTAACGACGCGCCCCAATCCCCGAACGCGGGTGACCAGACGTTCTCCCCGCCAGCCGACTCGATTCTGAGGCGCAAGGACTTCCTGCTGGGGACCGCCACCGCCTCATACCAGATCGAAGGCGCGATCCATGAAGACGGCCGACTGGCGTCGATCTGGGACACGTTCTCGGCCATTCCGGGCAAGGTCCTCAACGGCGACACCGGCGAAGTGGCGTGCGACCACTACCACCTCTGGGAAGCGGACGTCGATCTGCTTGCCGGGCTGAACGTCGACGGCTACCGCCTGTCGATCGCCTGGCCGCGCGTGATGGACGAAAAGGGCCAGCCGAACCGCAAGGGCATCGACTTCTACAAGAATTTGCTCGACCGCCTGCGGGCCAAGGGCATGAAGACGTTTGTCACGCTCTACCACTGGGACCTGCCGCAATATCTCGAAGACCGCGGCGGCTGGCTCAACCGTGACACAGCGTTCCGCTTTGCCGAGTACGCCGACCTGATGAGCCGCGAACTCGCGGGCAAGGTCGATGCGTGGATGACGCTCAACGAGCCGTGGTGCTCAGCCTATCTCGGTTATGCGAATGGCCACCACGCTCCGGGCCTGACCAACATCCGCTATGCCACGCAGGCCATGCATCACCTGCTGCTGGGCCACGGCCTCGCGGTACCGATCCTGCGCAAGAACGATCCGGCGTCGCAAGTCGGCATCGTCGCCAATGTCGGCCGCGGCACCGCCGATTCCGACAGCCCGGCCGACCAGCGTGCCGCCTATCTGTTCGAACTCCAGCACAACAACTGGATTCTCGACCCGCTGCTCAAAAAGCAGATCCCGAAGGAACTGTTCGAACTGTGGCCGGGCGCTGAACCGCTCGTGCTCGAAGGCGATCTCGACATCATCGGGGCACCGCTCGACTTCCTCGGGATCAATTATTACTTCCGCACGAATGTGAAAAGCGACGGTGCCCATGGCTTCGTCGAAGCGCCGCCCGAAGGCGTGGAGCGCACGCAGATGGGCTGGGAGGTCTATCCCCAGGGTCTGCAGGACTTGCTGATCGGCTTTCACAAGACTTATCCGAACCTGCCGCCGATCTACATCACCGAGAACGGCATGGCCTCGGACGATGAAGTGATCGATGGCGAAGTGGTCGACAACCAGCGCCTGTCTTTCCTCAACCGCCACCTCGCGGCGCTCGATGCGGCTGCCAAGGCCGGCGTCGATATCCGTGGCTATTTCATCTGGTCGCTGATGGACAACTTCGAATGGGCCTTCGGTTACGAACGCCGCTTCGGCATTGTCCATGTCGACTACCAGACGCAAAAGCGCACGCTCAAGCGCAGCGCGCAACTGATCGCCCAGTTTCTGGCCGATCGCAACAAACAGTCTTGAGATTGCTGTAACACCACACGCTGGCGGCAGGCCTTTGGCCTGTCAGCTCGCGGCTTACAACGGAGGAGGTCTGTATGGTCAATGCAGGAAGGAAGCTGACAACGATAGCCGCCGGCATCGCACTGGTCCTCGGCGCAAGCGCCGCGGCCCACGCCGATCCGCTGAAGGCCACTGTGATTCACTGGTGGACTTCGGGCGGTGAATCCGCCGCGATCAAGGAATACGCCGACGCGTACAACAAGGCAGGTGGCGAATGGGTCGACAACGCCATCGCTGGCGGCGAGCAGGCTCGCGCGGCTGCGATCAACCGTATCGTCGGCGGAGATCCACCCACCGCCGCTCAGTTCAACACGTCCAAGCAGTTCCACGACATCGTTGACCAGGGCATGCTGAACAACGTCGACGAAGTCGCTGCCAAGGAAAACTGGGACAAGATCCTGCCCCAGCCGGTGATCGACAGCATCAAGTTCAAGGGCCACTGGTACGCAGCGCCGGTCGACATCCATATGCCGGCGTGGATCTTCTACTCGAAGCCCGCGTTCCAGAAAGCCGGTATCACGAGCGACCCGAAGAACTTCGACGAACTCGTGGCCGACCTCGACAAGCTCAAGGCAGCCGGCCTGATTCCGCTGGCGCTCGGCGGTCAGCCGTGGCAAGAAAAGATCACCTTCGACGCGGTGTTCGCCGATGTCGGTGGTCCGGACTTGTACCTGAAGGTGTATCGCGATCATGACGTGAATGCCGTGAACTCGGCTGCATTCAAGAACGTGCTGACGCAGTTCAAGAAGTTGCATGCGTATGTCGACCAAGGCTCACCGGGCCGCAACTGGAACGATGCCACGGCACTCGTGATCAGCGGCAAGGCTGGCGTGCAGATCATGGGCGACTGGGCCAAGGGCGAGTTCATCGCCGCGAAGCAAAGCCCGGGCAAGGACTATGGCTGCTTGCCGGGCTTCGGTCCGAAGGCGCCGTACATCGTTGCGGGTGACGTGTTCGTGTTCCCGAAGACGGACAAGCCGGATCAGATCAAGGCCCAGCAACTGCTGGCGACCGTGATGACCTCGCCGGCGGCGCAGGTTGCGTTCAGCGCGAAGAAGGGTTCGATCCCGGTTCGCGGCGACGTCGATGCGTCGAAGCTGGACGTCTGCGCGCAGGAAGGGATTGCCGCGATGAAGGACAAGTCGCGTCAGTTGCCGAACTCGGAAATGCTGATGTCGCCTGACCTCGCGGGCGCGCTGCAAGACGTCGTGACGAACTTCTGGAACAAGAACGAGTCGGTCGACGATGCACAGAAGGCCTTCGCAAGCGCAGTCAAGGGCCAGTCCTAAACTGTTTCTGCAGTAAAGGGGCGCTCTTCGAGCGCTCCTCGGCCAGCCGACGGGACCCCGGCTGGCCGTCTTTGTCTTGGCAGTCTGGTTTTTGTAATCCTTGTAATGGTTTGACCCGGAGGAAGTTGTGGCCAAAAAGCCTCGCCGACAGCGTTACCCGTGGACGGCCTACGTGGCGCTGATACCGATGGCCCTGACCGTCGTGTTCGTCTATCTCGGCACGATGGTATGGAGCGCCAAGATCTCCATGAGCAGTTCACGTACCTTTCCGGCGAATGATTTCGTCGGCTTCAGTCAATATTCGCGGTTGTTCCATAACGACCGCTGGATGACGTCGCTACAGAACATCGTCCTGTACGGTGTGCTGTTCATCATCGCCTGCCTGGTGATCGGCTTTCTGCTCGCGGTCTTTATCGACCAGAAAATCACGGGCGAAGGCGTACTGCGCACGATCTTCCTTTACCCGTATGCGATGTCCTTCGTGGCTACCGGCCTGGTCTGGCAATGGATGCTGAATCCGACGCTCGGTCTGCAGTCGGTGATCCAGAAGCTCGGCGTGACCAACTTCCAGTTCGACTGGATCGTCAGCCAGGACAAGGTCATGTACACGATCGTGATGGCGACGGTCTGGCAGGCCTCGGGCCTCGTGATGGCCCTGTTGCTCGCCGGCCTGCGCGGCGTCGACGAAGAAATCTGGAAGGCCGCCCGTATCGACGGCATTCCGCGCTGGCGCGTGTATATGAGCATCGTGATGCCGATGCTCGGACCGTCGTTCGCGACCGCTTTCGTGCTGCTGTTCGTCGCTGTCGTCAAGCTGTTCGACGCGGTGGTCGCGATGACGCAGGGCGGACCGGGAACGGCCAGTGAAGTGCCGGCCAAGTTCATCATGGATTATCTGTTCGGACGTGCGAACCTCGGGCTCGCGTCCGCCGCCTCGATTGTCATGCTGCTGACCGTGGCCGCGCTGGTCACGCCGATCTTTTATGCGCGCCGTCGCGCGCTGCGGCTGAGGGAGGCCTGATGGACAACGCAAAAATGAGCCAGGCCACGGTGCCGGGCATGACCGCGCGCACTGCTGCGCCACGACGCGCCCAGCGTGCTCGCCGGCCGCGTCTCACACCGGCCCGTATCGGCGTCTACGCATTTCTCATCACCGCGGCATTGTTCTTTCTGATTCCGCTGTATGTGATGGTGACGACGTCGCTCAAGCCGATGGACGAGATCCGGCTGGGCAACCTGTTCGCCATTCCGGTACACGTCACGATCCATCCCTGGGTCTCGGCGTGGACCGAGGCATGCACGGGTCTCGCCTGCAACGGGATTCAGGTCGGCTTCTGGAACTCGGTCAAGATCGTCGTGCCCAGCACGATCTTCTCGATCTTCTTCGGTGCGCTCAACGGTTATGCCCTGTCGTTTTGGCGTGCCCGCGGCGCGAGCATCCTGTTCGCGATCCTGCTGATGGGTGCGTTCATTCCGCTGCAAGTCATGATCTTCCCGATGGTCCGCGTGCTGGCGAGCGTGCACCTGTTCAGCTCGCTGACGGGCATCGTGCTGATCCACACCGTGTTCGGCATGCCGATCATGACGCTGCTGTTTCGCAACTACTACGCGACGATCCCCAACGAGCTGTTCAAGGCCGCGCGGATCGACGGTGGCGGTTTCTTTCGGATCTTCTTCCAGCTGATGTTGCCGATGTCGACGCCGATCATCATCGTCGCCGTCATCATGCAGGTCACCGCCATCTGGAACGACTTTATCCTCGGGCTCGTGTTCGCGGGGCAGGCCAATCTGCCGATGACGGTCCAGCTCAACAACATCATCAATACGACGACCGGCGAGCGGCTCTACAACGTCAATATGGCAGCGACCATCCTGACGTCGATGGTGCCCTTGCTGATCTATCTGGTTTCGGGCCGCTGGTTTGTTCGCGGTATTGCCTCAGGCGCAGTGAAGGGCTAGCTTATGTCCAATGTATCGATTCGCAATCTAGAAATCCGCCTCGGCGCCAACACCATCATCGAGAACCTGAACCTCGATGTGCAGGAAGGGGAATTCGTCGTACTGCTCGGCCCGTCGGGCTGTGGCAAGTCGACGCTGTTGCATAGCATCGCAGGGCTTATCGACGTGACCGACGGCACGATCGAAATCGGCGGCAAGGACATGACCTGGGCCGATCCGAAAGATCGTCAGATCGGGTTGGTGTTCCAGTCGTACGCGCTCTATCCGACTATGAATGTCGAGCGCAATATGTCGTTCGGGCTGCGCATCAACGGCACCCCGAAGCCCGAGATCGAACGTCGCGTGAAACGCGCGGCCGAGATTCTTCACCTCGAGCCGCTGCTCAAGCGCAAGCCCGCGCAACTCTCGGGAGGTCAGCGTCAGCGGGTGGCGATTGGCCGTGCGATCGTGCGCGAAGCCGACGTGTTCCTGTTCGACGAACCGCTGTCGAATCTCGACGCCAAGCTGCGCACCGAACTGCGTCGTGAGCTCAAGCAACTGCACAAGACGCTGCGCTCGACGATGATCTATGTGACGCACGATCAGGTCGAAGCAATGACGCTCGCAAGCCGCATTGCGGTGATGCGTGGCGGCGTGATCCAGCAGATCGGCGCACCGTCGGAAGTCTATGCCAAGCCGGCGAACGTCTTCGTCGCGGGCTTTCTGGGCTCGCCTGGCATCAACTTCCTCACGGGCACGATCGAGCACGGCGCGACCGGACTCGAATTCCGTTCGGGCGATATCGTGATCGATGCCAGCCACTACCCCTTCCTCGGCGAGCCCTTGTTCGGCAAGCCGGTGGTGGCGGGCATCCGCCCCGAAGACCTGCATGTTGCCACTGGCGAAGCGAAGCATCGCGGTACGGTCTCGCTGGTCGAGCCGATGGGCAACCATAAGGTGGTCTGGTTCGACTACGCGGGCAAACCGTACGCGTCGATCGCGGGTGACACGAACACGGCGGAACTCGACGCTTCGATCGGCTTTACGATCGATCCGAAGAACATGTCGCTGTTCGACGAGGCAAGCGGCCAGCGTCTCTAAGCGCAGGTCCATTCCCCGGGGCGCTGTTGCCGCGCCTGCGGGGCGAGCGCGGCAACGCGAACGGCGGGGGCCCCATATAATCGCCCCCATTTTTGCCCGGAGCTGGCGTCTGCCACTCCGCGGTCGGCGACAGGAGAGCGCGTGGCAACCATCAAGGATGTGGCAAAGCTGGCCGGTGTCGGAGTCGGCACCGCCTCGCGCGCCATTTCCGGCAGGGGTTCGGTGTCACCCGACGCCGCTGCGCGCGTGCACGCCGCCATCGCCGCGCTCGATTTTCGTCCCTCGTCAATTGGCCGCGCGCTGTCGACGCAATCGCTCGGCATGATCGGTTTGTTCGTGCCGTCGTTCAAAGGCAACTTCTACAGCACCATTCTCGAGACGACGGACAACGAGCTGCGCGCGATGCATCGTCATATGGTGGTGGCCAACGGCAGTGGCGAGGGGAATGGACGCGAGCAGGCGCTCGATGCGATCGAGTTTCTGATTCAGCGTGATTGCGACGGGATCGTCGTGATCAGCCACGAACTCAATGACGATGACCTGGCGCGTATCCAGCAGCGCATGCCGAAAATCGTCGTGCTCAACCGCAATTCCACCCACTTGCGCGATGCGTGCTTTTCGGTCGACCATTGTTATGGCGGCGTCCTCGCCGCGCGAACGTTGCTCGAGCATGGTCATCGTGAGCTTGCGGTGCTCGCGGGGCCGTCGAGCGCGCCCGACAATGTGGACCGCGTCAACGGCTTTCTGCGCGAGGTCGCTGCGCACGGTATCGAGCCGACCGCGGTGCCGATCGTCGAGAGCAACTTTACGCCCGACGGCGGCTGGCATGCGATGAAAGCGCTCGCAGAGCGCGGCCTGAGCTTCACGGGGCTGTTCTGCGCGAACGATGATATGGCGATCGGGGCGCTGTCCTATCTCCGGCAAAGCGGTATCTCGGTGCCGAACGACTTGTCAGTGGTGGGCTACGACGATGTTGACGCGGCTGCGCATGCGGCGCCGACGCTGACGTCGATTCATGTGCCCATGGGCGAGCTGACCGCGAACGCGGTGCGCTGGTTGATCAATCAATGCTACGGCAGCGCGCTGCCGGTGGTGCGGGAGTTCCCCATCTCGGTCTCGATGCGGGCTTCGGTCGCGCAAGTACGCAAGATGCCACGCGGCCGCGCGCGGGGAGGCGTGAGTGTCTGAGAGGCTCTGAGCCTCTGCTCCCTGCGGCGCTCTACCCTGTCGCCACTTCAGGCCCTCTCCGCAGTCCGCAGTCCGCAGTCCGCAGTCCGCAGTCCGCTTCTCCGCTTTTCCGCATGTCCCCACCTCCGCGTCTCCGGGTCTCTGCGTTTCCGCATCTCCGCCCCTCCCTATCTCGCGCGTAAAATTACTTTCTTTCAGTTAGCATACGGAGGTTGTTGCGGCTTGGCGCTCATCGGTCTTCTGTTTTCACAAAAAGAGCGGTCAACGGCGCGATCCGTCGACGACGGTGATACCTTTCCAGCTTGTCTTGTCGCTGTCCCCCGATGATCAGCAGCCCGCCACGAGACGTGCCGCACCCTTCGATTCTCCGATTCACGACCCGGGCGAACGCATGCCCGGGTCCTTATTGTTCTCATGCAAACATTTTCCTTGACCCTCATTCTTGCCGCGCTCTCGATGGTCGGCGCACTCGGCATCGACACCTATCTGCCAGCGTTCCCCTCGATCGTCTCGACCTTTGGCGTCGATGAGCTCGCGGTCGGCCAGACACTGACGGTCTATGTGCTCGCCTTCGCCGTCATGATGCTGTTTCACGGCACGGTCTCCGACTCGTTCGGCCGCCGCCGTGTCATCCTCGTCTCGCTGGTCATATTCGCGATTGCCTCGCTCGGCGCCATGTTCGCCTCGAGCATCGGCATGCTGCTATGGATGCGCGTGCTGCAAGGCGCGGTCGCCGGCGCTGGCGCGGTGGTCGGACGCGCCATCGTCAACGATCGCTTCGACTCCGTGCATGCGCACAAAGTCATGGCCCACATCATGATGGTTTTCAGCATCGCGCCGGCGGTCGCACCGGTCATCGGCGGCTTCTTGCAAACTGTCTCGGGCTGGCGCTCGGTATTCGGCTTCCTGACCCTGGTCGGCGCGAGCCTCGCGGTGGCCTGCTACTTCTGGTTGCCTGAAACGCTTCCGATGGACAAACGCCATCCGTTTGAATTCAAGCGGATTGCCCAGGGCTATCTCGAGACCGCGCTGCACAAGCGTTTCATCGTCATGTCGTTGAGCATCGCTTTCGTATTCGTCGCGATCCCGCTCTATGTCGGCTCGGCAGCGACCTTCGTGATTGACGTCTTGCACCTCGATGCGCGCTCGTTCGCCTGGATGTTTATCCCGATCGTGGTAGGCCTGATGGGCGGCGCCTGGGTATCGTCGCAGCTTGCCCTTTATTTCTCGGCAGGACGCATTGTCTCTATCGGCTTCGGGCTGATGTTGTTTGCCGCGTGCGCAAACGTTATCTACAACACGCTGTTCACAGCGGCGGTGCCCTGGGCGGTGCTGCCCTTGTTCCTCAACGCGTTCGGACTGTCGATTTGCAACCCTGCAATGACGATCGCCACCCTGGGCCTATACCCGCGGGCCCGGGGTCGCGCCGCTTCGCTTCAGGGCTTTATCCAGATGGTGCTCTTCGCCGTGATATCCGGTCTGGTCGCGCCCTTGGTGCAGCACAGTGCGCTGCACCTTGCGCTGGTCCACCTGAGCGGCTTGTTGATCGGCATCGGTCTCTGGTTTGCGGTACCTGGCCATGCGGCCGCCATGAGCCGAGAGGCACAGCGCGCGTGAGGGTGCCCGGTACGCCTTGTGACGAGTCGTTATGATGGGGGTCGAGGCCACTCCCGGGAGACCGGCCTCGCCACGACGCCGCGCGGCCTGACACGGGCTCGCGCCCATTGCCCATGGAGCACCGAACATGCAAGACGAATCCAAGCAGCCCCCCCACGACGCGCCGGCGAATCGCCCCGAACTCGACGATGCGACGATCGATTTCGCAGCCCAGGTGTTCGATCTCGCGCGCGCGGGTGACGCGGCCATGCTCGAGCCATTGCTCGCCAAGGGCCTGCCACCCAACTTGCGCAACCACAAAGGCGACAGCTTGCTGATGCTCGCGAGCTACCACGGCCACCTCGAAGCGGCACGTGTATTGCTGTCTCATCAGGCCGATGCAAACCTGCGCAACGACAACGGACAGACCCCGATTGCGGGGGCCGCGTTCAAAGGCAATCTGCCGATGATCAAACTGCTGCTTGAATTCGGCGCGGATGTCGAAGGGGCCTCCCCGGATGGCCGCACCGCGCTCATGATTGCGGCGATGTTCAATCGCACGGAGATCGTCGATTTTCTGGTTGCGCAGGGCGCAAACGTCAAGGCGCAGGATGCGGGCGGCGTGACCGCCCAGGATGCAGCAGTCCGGATGGGCGCGACCGATACGCCGGTTCAGCTGGAGAAGATCGCACGCGGCGAGTGAGGCAGGCCCGAGGGGCGGGACCGATCATGTCGTGTGCCGAAGAAGACCCCCTCAATACGGAGCCTGTGCATGAACCTCACTCCCGATCGACTGTCTTTTGCCGTCCTGCTCGGGTCGGTCCGCCGCGACCGACAGGGTATTCGGGCAGCGCGCCTCGTCGTCAACGCGCTTGAGATGCGTGGCTGCGAAGCGGTGCTGGTCGACCCGATGGAACTAAACCTGCCCCTGCTCGACCGGATGTACAAGGAGCATCCCAAGGGCGAAGCGCCCGAGCCCCTTGAACGTCTTGCCACGCTCTATCGACGAGTCGACGGCTTTCTGATCGTCAGCGGCGAATACAACAACAGCATCCCGCCCGCGCTCAAGAACCTGCTCGATCATTTTCTCGAAGAATATTTCTGGCGCCCATCCGGCATCGTCTGCTACTCGGCCGGCCAGTTCGGCGGTGTGCGGGCTGCCATGCAATTGCGCATGACACTGGCCGAACTCGGCATGCCGAGCATTCCGAGTCTGATGCCAATCCCCCGGATTCAGCACGCGCTCGACGCCGAGGGCAAACCCATGGGCGACTGGGTCGAACGATCGCTCGACCGTTTTCTCGATGAGTTCTTCTGGTTTTCGCGCGCCCTGAAGCGGCAACGCGCGGAAGGTACGCCCTATTGAGCCGCGTAAAAGGTACGCCCTATTGACTTGGCGAAGCGGCGCGCGATCCCTGCGCGCCCGCGAAGACCGCGAAGCGTTCGACGAGCCACCGCGTCGCAGGCCCCGAACGTGTATCGACGCGGTGAATCAACGAGAAGCCATAGAAGGCATGCGTCGGGTCACGGTCGGCCAGTTGCAGGCGCACTAGCGTCCCGGCAGCAATGTCCTGCTCGACGATGTGCTCAGGCATCGAGCCCCAGCCGAGACCCGCCAGCAGCAGGCGATGCTTAGCGCCGAGATCGCCGAGTCGCCAGGTATGCGTGGCATACACACCGAAATTGCGCCCTTCGGTCAGGCGGCTGCGATCCGATAGAACCAACTGCGTGTGCTCGCGCAAGGCGGCCACCGAGATCTTGCCCTGATGCTGCGCCAGCGGGTGGCAGGGCGCGGCGACCGCCGCCAGGTGAACGGCGCCGGCGGCCACCGCTTCGAGTGAATCCGGCCAGCTCTCGCGTGGCCCCGAGATGCCGAGTCCGCTCTCACCGTCGAGCACGAGCTTCAGCACGCCTCCCAGCGCTTCCATCTGGAGCTTGAGCGCAACGGTCGGGAACTCGCGCGCGAACGCTTGCAAGACAGACACCAGTTGAGCGGACGAATACATCACATCGACCGCGAGTGACACCTCGCCCTCGAGTCCGCCCGTGAGCCCCGCGGCGCGTGCGGTCATCTCGCGCATCATCAACTCGACGCGGCGCGCATCGATCAGCATGGCGCGACCCGCCTCCGTCAGGACTGGCCGCCGGCGCGCCCGCTCGAAAAGGGTGCAGCCGAGTTCGGCCTCCAGGTTCGCAATCGTGTAACTGATCACCGATTGCGCACGGTTCAGCGTCTCGGCTGCGCGCGAGAAGCTGCCCGTTTCGGCGACCGCCAGAAAGGCGCGTAACTGGTCGAGCGTCGGGGATCGGTCGGACATGAGGTATCGACTAAATGGATAGTAAGCATCGATTTTAAGCCATTGTCTCTATCGCCGCGCGCGCGTACAGTTCGACGCTCCTACCCCGGTGGAAACCCTGACGATGACGTCTTACCCGGCTGCACAGCCCGTCCAGAAATACACGCGAGTCGCCATGGCGTTTCATTGGCTGATCGCCGCGCTGATCGTCTGGGGTTTTTCGCTCGGCTGGATCATGACCGATATTCCGGGCTTCACGCCGACCAAACTGCGTTACTTTTCCTGGCACAAATGGATCGGTGTCACCGTCCTCGTGCTCGCGCTGGCGCGCCTTGCCTGGCGCGCCCTGAACCCGCCGCCGGCGCTGCCCGAGGGGATACACGGCTGGGAGAAGCTCGCCGCGCACGCCGGCCATGCCGCGCTCTATGTGCTGATGCTGGCGATTCCGGTTAGCGGTTATTTCTATACTTCTGCAGCAGGCGTGCCGGTCGTCTATCTGGGCGTGTTGCCGCTGCCCCGACTGATTGCCGCGAACCACGCGCTTGCCGAGATACTCAAACCAATTCATATTTACCTGAACTGGGTGCTGCTGGCAGCTGTCGCCGGGCATCTGCTCGCGGTGGTCAAGCATCAACTGATCGATCGTCAGCGTCTGCTTGCGCGGATGCTGCCCTTCGGTCGCTAGGCCAGCGGGCGCCCTTTCACTTTTCGAGGCACACCATGTTTGCGAAGCAACCGATTCGATCGCTGTCGCTAGGTCTGATGCTGGCTGGCGCCACGCTCGCCACGTCCGCACTGGCCGGTATCGATACTGCAAAGAGCTCGATCACCGCGACCTTCAAGCAGATGAACGTGCCCGTGGACGGCAAGTTCAACAAGATGAGCGCCACAATCGTATTCGACCCCGCTAACCTCGCCGTCGCCAAGGCGGAGCTCGACGTCGACGTCGCGAGCTTCGATCTAGGTAGCCCTGAGTACAACGATGAGGTCGCCGGCAAGGACTGGTTCGATACGAAGGAGTTTCCACATGCCACGTTCGTCTCTAGCTCGATCAAGGCCGGCGCGAACGGTGCGTATTCCGTTGCCGGCACGCTGACTGTGCGCGGCAAGAGCACGAATGTCGTAATTCCCGTGCAGTACCACAAGGACGGCGCCTCGCAAGTCTTCGACGGGGTACTGCCGATCAAGCGCACGCAATACGGTATCGGCCAGGGCGAGTGGAAAGACACCTCGACCGTCGCCGATGACGTCCAACTGAAGTTCCACATTGTTTCCAACGGCCAGTAAGGCCAGTCCAACGACACTCAAGGAGTCTGATTTGAACAAGCATCTGATCATCGCGGGCGCCATCGCCCTGTTCGCCGGCTCGGCCATCGCCGCCCCGGTCACGTATAACCTCGACCCGAACCACACGTACCCGAGCTTTGCGGCTGACCACTTCGGCGGCGTCTCGATCTGGCGCGGCAAGTTCACCAAGAGCAGTGGCGTTGTCACGCTCGATCGCGAAGCGAAGACCGGCACGGTCGACGTCACGGTCGATGCCAGCACCATCGACACCGGCGATGCGGCGCTCGACAAACATGTGAAGACAGCCGAATTCCTCGACGTCGAAAAATTCCCGACCGCCACATACAAGGGCACCTCGATCCGCTTCGAAGGCGATACGCCGGTTGAAGTCATCGGCACCTTCACGCTGCACGGCGTGACCAAGCCGCTGAACCTCAAGCTGGATTCGTTCAAGTGCTTTGTCAATCCGATGCTCAAGCGTGAAGTCTGCGGTGCGGAAGCCAGCGCGCAATTCGACCGCGCCGACTACGGCATGGACTGGGGCGTGAAGTATGGTTTTAAGACGCTCACGCAACTGCAGATCCAGGTTGAAGGCGTGAAGGCTGACTAAGTTGTCGGGCCGTGCTGCGAAGCATGGCTTGATGGCTGGCGCTCGCCGCGGGCGGGCGCCCCGGATGGGGCGCTCTATGCGACAGAGGCGCTCTAAGGAACTAGAGCGCATAGGAACGCGCGCTCCATAAAAAAACGCCGCACTACCCCGTCGAAAGACGGGAGCAGTGCGGCGTTTCGTTTTACAGCAGACCGCGTATTACCAGCTCGGCTCTTCGTTCGGGCGCAGATCGAACACCAGCACTTCAGCATCCTTGCCGTCGGTGAACGTCAACGACCGTTCGCCTCGCACGCGCAGGCCATCGCCTTCGTTGAGCACCGTGCCGTTCACCGTCACACCGCCGCGTGCCACATGCACATAGGCGTAGCGATCGGCAGCCAGTTCAATTGAGGCTGTTTCCGCGCCATCGAGCAAACCTGCATAGACACGTGTGTCCTGATAGACACCAAGCGAACCCTCATCCCCATCGGGCGAGATGATTTTCACGAGCCGGCCACGCTTGTCGGCATCGGTGAAATGCTGTTGCTGGTAGCGTGGCTCGACACCCTTCTGCGCTGGCATCAACCAGATTTGCAGGAAGTGCACAGGGTCGGTTTGCGAAGCGTTGTACTCGCTATGCGCCACGCCCTTACCGGCACTCATCATCTGTACGTCACCCGGGCGGATCACCGAACCTGTGCCCATGGTGTCCTTATGCTCGAGCGCGCCTTCGAGCACGTACGAGAAGATCTCCATATCGCGGTGCGGATGCTTGCCGAAACCGCCACGCGGCGCGACGCGGTCATCGTTGATCACCAGCAGATCCGAAAAGCCTTGTTGCTTGGGATCCCGATATTGACCAAACGAAAACGTGTGACGCGAACTCAACCAGCCATGCTCGGCGACACCGCGGTCGCCCGCCTTGCGAACTTCAAGCATTTCAACCTCCGACAACGACATTGAATGGATTCGCGGGCCGGCCCGGCAGCGTTGACCGCCGCGCCCGCCCTCACGATTGGCTTTTGGGTATCGCGACTGCTTTGTCGTGATTTCCTGAGCCAGTGCATGCAGTGTAGTGTCACCCAATCGTTTAATAAACCACCTACAATCGGACATACTGTCAACTCCACCGCGACAATCATGCAATTCGAAGATATGCGGATATTTGCCGCTGCGGTCGACGCTGCGAGCTTCACCGGGGCGGCCATCCGGCTGGGCCTGTCGAAGCAATTCGTCAGCAAACGCGTGATGGCGCTCGAGGAGCAGCTCGGCGCTCGCTTGCTGAATCGCACCACCCGGCGCCTGTCGGTCACCCCGGTCGGGCGCGCCTATTACGAGCGGGTCGTGCAGATTCTCGGCGATGTCGAGGACGCGGAACGGGCCGTCGCCAGCGAAAACGTGCGACCGCGCGGCACCCTGCGCGTGACCGCGCCGATGTCGTTCGGCACCATGCATCTGGGGCCGGTGATCCCGGAGTTCATGCAGCGTTGCGAGGAGGTATCGCTTGAGATCGATCTCAACGACCGGGTGGTCGACTTGGTGGGCGAGGGGTATGACATGGGCGTGCGCATCGGCGTCTTGTCCGATTCGTCCTTGATTGCGAGGCGCATTGCGCCGTTCGAGATGGTGGCCTGTTGCAGTCCGGGCTATCTGGCAAAGCGAGGCCGGCCCGAGACCCCTGACGATTTGCGGCACCACGACTGCCTCGCCTATGGCCATAGCAAGAGTGTCGACTGGACCTTCTCGATTCATGGCCGTCTGCGGCCTGTGGCGGTCACCGGCAGGATCCGCGTGAACAATGGCGAGCTCGCGCGCGACGCCGCGTTGGCCGGGCTCGGCGTGACTGTGCTACCGACCTTCATCGTCGGCCAGGCGATCGAGTCGGGACATCTGGTCAAGGTGCTGGAGGCGTACGAGCCGCCGGTCGGCGGTGTGTTCGCTGTCTATCCTCAACACCGGCAATCATCGGCCGCCGTCCGCGCGTTTGTTGATTTTCTGGTGGAGCGGTTTGCACCGGGGGCCGACGTCTAAACGTGCGCCATGGTTTAGTGATGGATAGCCCAGGCCGAAGTGGCCGACGACTTCCCCCCGCTGCTGGCCGCGGTTTCGGGTAAATTTTGGCTAGTACAAGCCCGATGCAAGCGAATCCTTGTCTCAGCGCGGATTCTTGGAGAGTTCACATGGCCGCACGTCGTCTGCTGGACCCAGAAACTGAGGCGGCAGCACGGATTTTTCTCGAGCGCGCGGCCGCATTGTTCCCCATCAAAGGCTCAGTGGTATTCGGTAGACGCGCGCGCGGACCCATCGCCCTGACAGCGATGCAGACCTCGCCGTCCTCATGACGGGACCGAAAGGCGATTTTTCGATGAAGACCTAAAAGCTCGGAAAGCTCGTATTCGACGTATTGACGGAGGCCTGCATCGAGATACAGCCGGTCCCAATTTGGGAAAACGAGTGGGAACACCCTGAGACCTATTCGGATCCCGTTTTCCTGACCAATGTTGCGCGGGAAGGTGTACGAATTTGAGCGCTGAAGCGATTCCGGACTAGGCAATGCATACCGTCGGCGTCGCGCTCGGCAGTCGGTCAGTACAGTTGCGCCCGACACGCGATGCGAACCGCTGAGGCACAATATTGACCGGATGCTCGCCCGTCGGCGTCCTCCCCCCAATTAAAAAGGCATTCGCTCATGAAATACCTTCACACGATGGTGCGTGTCACCGATATCGAACAGTCGCTGCACTTCTACCGCGATGCGCTGGGCCTCCATGAAGTCCGCCGCACGGAGAACGAAAAGGGGCGCTTCACGCTGGTGTTCCTCGCTGCTCCCGGCGATGACGACGCACAGGTCGAGCTCACCTATAACTGGGACCCCCAGCCGTACGATGGTGGCCGAAATTTCGGGCACCTTGCGTATCGTGTCGACAATATCTACGCGGCCTGCGAGCAGTTGATGGCGCACGGCGTCACGATCAACCGGCCGCCGCGCGACGGCAATATGGCCTTCGTGCGCTCACCGGACAACATCTCGATCGAACTCCTCCAGACCGGCGACCCGCTGCCGCCCGCTGAACCCTGGACGTCGATGCCGAATCAAGGCGTCTGGTAAGTCAGGCAAGACAGAAGGGGCCTCGTCCGAAGGCCGGCTTGACGATGTGAGCGAGTTTCGGCACTTGCCGATGCTTCAGATCGAAGACTGGTCGCGCGTATCCGCATAAGTATCGCCGACCATCAGATGCACGATCTCGTCGCCGCTCGTGTCGCGCACGACGCGCTCGCCGGCCATTTCGCCGCGTCGCAGGACCGCAATGCGATCGGCGACCGCAAAGATGTCGTGCAGATTATGCGAAATCAGTAGCACGGCGACGCCTTGCGCCTTGAGCGTGGCAATCAGCTCCATCACCTTGCGCTGCTCCGGCACACCAAGCGCGGCCGTCGGCTCGTCCATGATCAGAACACGCGCATTCCAATAAATCGCACGGCCGATGGCGATGGCCTGACGTTGACCACCCGACAGCATCTTCACGGGCCCAGTCAGCTTGCGCTCCGGAATCACGATGTCGAGCCGGTCGAGCACTTCGCGCGCAACCAGCGCCATCTTCACGCGATCCACGACAGGCAGACCAAACTGTCGCCGCGTCGGCTCTCGCCCAAGGAAGATGTTGCTGCCCACATCGAGATTGTCAGCAAGCGCGAGGTCCTGGTAGATCGTCTCAATGCCGGCCGCCCGTGCATCCTGCGGATCGCGCATTTGCAACGGCGCACCATTGAACAGCAACTCACCTTCGCTCGGGCGATACACCCCCGAGATGACCTTGATCAACGTCGACTTGCCGGCGCCGTTGTCGCCCGCCAGCGCAAGCACTTCGCCGGGATAGAGGCGCAACGACACTCGCTTGAGCGCTTCCACACCGCCGAAGCGGATCGAGATATTACGTGTTTCGAGAAGCGGTACAGGCGCGTTCATCATGCCCCTCCCAGCCGGTCTTTGTATTGATCGATCAGTACCGACAAGATGATCACGACGCCGACCACAATGAACTGCCAGAACGCATTGACATCGATGAACACGAGGCCAAACTGAATCACCGCGATGATCAGGGCCCCAATCAGCGTGCCGATTACATTGCCGGTGCCGCCAAATAAACTGGCCCCCCCGATCACCACTGCCGCAATCGAATCGAGCAGCATAGGCTCACCCGCGTTGGCAACCCCGGCCGCGAATCGCGCGGTATAGACAATGCCGCCAACCGCCGCAAACGCCGCCGCGATCAGGTACACCATCATCAGATGACGCTTCACATTGATCCCGGCGCGCATCGCCGATTGGGGGTTGCCACCGATCGCGTACGTGTACTGGCCGAACCGCGTTTTCGACAGGACGAAGTGCATCACAAGCAGCAGTACGCCAGTCAGCACGACCGGCGTCCACCCCGCGCCCAGCCACGCAAGCCCCGGGTTGTTGACCGACACCGTCATGCCACTGCCGGCCGCCAGAAAGCCCGCGCCGCGCGCGACGCCATACATGCCCAGCGTGCCGATAAAAGCCGGCACACCGAGCCGTGCGATCAGCACGCCGTTGACGAATCCCGGGATCAGACAGATCAAGACCGTCGCCGGCAGGGAGAACAGCAAGATCCAGGGCGAGCTCTCGCCCACCAGCGTGAACTGCGCAACGCAGACCGCAGCGAGCCCCATCACAAAACCGACCGACAGGTCGATGCCCGCCGTGATGATCACAAAGGTCTGGCCGAGCGCGAGCAACAAAGGCGCGGCCGCGGCCAGGCCGATCGACTGCAGGTTGTAGGCATTGAACAGGAACGAGCGATGGTAGGACAGCTGCGCGCACGTTTCGAAAAACACCAGCAGCACGCAGAGGAACAGCCAGGGCCAGATCCGGCTGACGAGCGCGAACCGGTCGAGACGCGAGTTAGCCATGAAGACTCAGTTCGAATAGATGTGGGCGTGCATCTCGGGCTGGTCGACATTGCTCTTGTCCAGTATCACGAAGTCCGTGCCCTTGTAGACCGGGATCTTCTTGCCGCGAATCGCATCGACTGCGTACTTCACCCCGAAGTAGCCAATATCGTCCGGCCGCTGCGCGATCGCGATATCGACCAGACCGCTCTTGAGGTCCCGGTCGATGCCTGGGATCGCGTCGAACACCACGACCTTGATCTCACCCTGCTTGCCTGCCGACTTCACGCCTTGCGCCGCGCCCGCCCCCGAAAACGTATTGGCCGCGAATACACCTGCCAGATCCGGATTGCGTGCGAGCACGGCCGCGATATGCGAGGCAGCCTGGTTCGCATCGTCCTCGTTGTAGAGCGTTTGCAGGACCTTGATGTTCGGATGCTTCTTCATCTCGTCGACAAAACCGTCGGCGCGCGCATCGGTGCTCGAGATACCCGGCTTGTTGTTTTCGCAATAGACGGTGCCCTTGTCGCCGATCGCCTTGGCGAGCGCCCGCGCCGCCACGCGGCCGCCTTCGAGGTTATCCGATGCGATATAGGACAGCGGGAAGTCCGCATCGCCCTTGCCCGTCTGGTAGTGACCGTCACCGATATAAGTGTCGACCGTGATGACCTTGATACCCGCATCGAATGCTTCCTTGAGCGGGCCGATCAATTGCTGTTTGTCGACCGGCGAGACCAGCAGCACATCCGGATGCTTCGCGATCAGCGCCTTGAGGATCGGCACCTGCTCCGTCGTATTCCATGCCTTGGGCACCTGGAAGAGCAACTCCACGCCCTCTTCCTTGGCGGCCTTCTCGGCGCCGCGATGCATCGTGAAGTAGAAGGGATCGGTCACCCCGGGGAGCAGCGCCACGACCGGATGAGCCGCATCGGCATGGGCCTGCGCGCCGAACGCACAAGCGAGGATCGTCGAGACAGCGGCAAGACTGCGGGAAACGCGCGACTTCATGGTGTCTTCCTCCAGTGGGAACGGCGTCCAGCATACTTGCGTGCAGGGAACGCGACCACCGTGGTTTCCCGCCCCTACACTGCGTCGCTCAGCTCCCGGCCGATTCCCCAGCTCGCATCGAGCGCTCGCCATAGTTCTCGCGCAAGTCCCGGCATGAGCCACCGACGAGCAGCGTGGGCGGCAGAAAATGCGCGCTGGGGTCTTCGATCGACCCCTTCGGCCGGGCCACGCTCTTGAGCAGCGAGGCCACTGCACGACGGCCGATCTCCTCGATCGGTTGTGCGGCAACCGTCAAGCGCGGACGCAGCACACTTGCCAACGGGAACTCATCCATGCCCGCCAGCGAGACGTCGAACGGGCATTGAAAGCCGAGATCCTCGATCGCCTGCAAGGTGCCGATCATCGTCACGTTGTTCACCGCAATAAAGGCCGAGGGTCGGTCCGAGCGCAGCAACAATTCACGCGCTATCGAATACGCTGTCTCGGCCCGAAAGTCCGCATGCCGGCAAAGTTCGGGGTCAGCAGCAAAACCCGCCTCCGCCATGGCTTCGCCGAAACCCGCAAACCGCTCGTCCGCCGACGAGATACCCTCCGGGCCGCCGACAAAGGCGATCCTGCGATGCCCAAGTCGCAGCAGATACTGCGTGACCATGCGCCCGGCAAGCCGGCTATCAAGCCCGACGAACCCGCGCCCCAGCCCGTCGAGGTAGCGGTCGATCATGACCATTGGCATCTCGGCGAAGCCATCGAGCGCGCGTCGATACGCCTCGTCATGTCCGCTCGGCGAAACGATGATTCCCGCCACACGCTGGGTCCGCAGGATATCGAGCAATTCAAGTTCGCGCGAAGCGTTCTCGTCGGAGTTACAGACAATCAGGTTATAGCCCGCACGCTGAGCCTCGCTCTGGATGATCTTCGCCAGCGCCGCAAAAAACGGATTGGTGATTTCGGACACGACCAACCCGATCAAGCTGGTTCGCCCAAGCCGCAGGCTGCGCGCGATGCTGTTCGGCGAATAGCCGGTGGCCTCGACCGCTTCCATCACGCGACGATGCGTCTCGACTGACACACGAGCCGAATTGTTGAGGGCGACGGAGACCGTAGAGATCGACACGCCAGCCCGTTTTGCCACATCTCGAACGGAGGCCATAGCTTTATTTCCGCAGCGGGAACGCCATGGGTATAGCGCATCGAAACGTTTCGGACAAGCGGGGGTCTTCCGCAGGATCCCTGTTTTTCGGCAGCGCATCAATTCGGGAAGCTAAGCTTTCTTTTCCTTAACAGGACCGCATAAACCCCACCTTGCACAGCGCGATTTCTTGACTATAGTGAATCGAAACGTTTCGAGCGATCGATCGAACATCCATCGAACACGCGTCGAACACACATCGAACAGATGTAAAAACAAGGAGGCGCGTCCACTCCCGGACTTCAGTCTCCACCTCTCGAGGAGCAGTCATGAGGAGACGCGTTTTGTCAGCGATGCTGGCTTCGGCCTGCATCGCACTGTCCGCATCGGCCATCGCGCAATCGAATGCATCCGCTTCATTGAGGCTTATGGCCTTTGGCGGCGACGCACAGTTGACGGCGGTCAAGCACGCCGTTGCCCGCTTCAACCAGAAGTATCCGAACGTGAAAGTCGAGATCGCGATCGACCCCGTCTCGAACGGCTGGGGCGAGTACGTGACCAAGGTGCTCAGCGAGTTCAACGCGCATAACGCCTACGATGTTTACGGCACCGCGATCGAGACGTTCCGCACCTTCGAATCACGCAAGCTGTTCGTTCCGTTGAACGACTACATCGCCAAAAACCCCGGCTTCTCGGACTTTGCGCCGAGCTTGTTCCAGCAGGCCTCGTATCAGGGACAGACGTACTTCATCCCGATCGGCTGGAACAACATCATGATTAATTACAACCGCGCGCTCGTCAAGGCGGCGAGTGTCGACTTACCCAAGCAAGGCTGGACCTGGAATGACTTCCGCGATACCGCAAAGAAGCTGACCGTCAAGGACGCGGCGGGCAACGTCAAGCAATACGGCTATGAAGTGCCGAACCAGTTCTTCTTCGTGCAGCCGTGGTTCTACTCGAACGGCACATCGATCCTCAATGCCGACTGGACTGCATCGAATATGCTCGACCCAAAGGTCGCGGAAACGCTGCAGTTTCTGCACGACCTGATCCATGTCGACAAGGTGTCACCGATCCCGGGCAAGGACATGCTCGACAACCAGTTCTTTGCCGGACAGATCGCGATGATCTCGCGCGGACACTGGATCGTTGAAAACGCGATCAAGGCCAAGCTCGATATGGATATCGCGATCCCACCCGCGAAGCTCGACGACACCACGGTGATCGGCTTCGGCGGCTATGGCGTGTCGGCGACCTCGAAAAACAAGGAACTCTCCGAAGCGTTGATCACCGAGCTCACGAGCGCGGAAACGCAAAAGGAAGAGGGGGAACTTGGCGGCGGTGTACCAGGCCGCAAGTCCGCAGCGGATTCGCCGGGTTTCCTGAAGTTCCCGCCGAGCGCCTTCCTGTACTACCAGACGCTGCCGCATACCAAGCCGGTGCCCTCGCCCGCCAACTTCCAGGAAGTCGAGAAGATCTTCATTCGCTACTACGACGCGATGATGTCTGACGAGATGCCGATTGCGGATGGGGTCAAGCGCTGTAACGACGAGCTACAAGCGTCATTCAAGCGGCTGGCTGCACAAAAGAAGGACTGAGCGAAAACGATCGACCGGCCCGGACACACCCTCCGGCGCCTGCCGAACCGGCGCTGCCGCAGGGTATGTCCTGCGGGCGCGTCGTCTTTAGCGGAATCGATTCGATGAGTACGTATGACCATGGCCGTCCGCCCGCGCTAGCGACCGACGCGGCTGCGCTGACCACACCGAACCGACGGTCCGACTTGCGCCGCGCGCAAGCGCGGGTCGGCTATCTGTTCATGCTGCCGTCGTTCGTGCTGTATCTCGGCTTTGTGCTGGCACCCGTGCTGGTCACGGTCTATCTGAGTTTCACCGCCTACGATCCGCTTGGCGGCGCGACCTGGGTCGGGCTCGACAACTATCATCGCTTCCTGACCGATGATCGCTCGCTGCAGATCTTCTGGAACACGCTGCGCTTTGCGATCTTCGCCGTCACTTTCAACGTCGGCATCGGGCTCGCGCTTGCCCTCGCGCTCAATCGAGCGATGCCCGCTTTCCTGCTCTATTTTTTCCGGCTCGCCTACTTCCTGCCCGTCATCATCGCCGCCGCCTTCGTCTCGATTGTGTGGGGCTATTTCTATGGCGACGATCTCGGCATCATCAATTACTACCTGATCCGGCTCGGCTTCACTCCGGTGCACTGGCTGACCTCGAGCCGCACCGCGATGATGTCGATCATCATCATGGATGTCTGGAAGAACACGGGCTTCTTCATGATCATCTTCATCGCCGCGCTGCAAGGCGTGCCGCGCACGATCATGGATGCCGCCATCATGGACGGCGCGAGCTACTGGCGCCGCTTCTTCCGGATCGTGCTGCCCTATATCTCGCCGGTTGTGTTCTTCAACGTCGTCTACGCCTCGATCGGTGCGCTCCAGGTCTACGAGTCGATCGTGATCCTGACACAAGGCGGCCCCGGCGACTCGACGCGCTCGATGTCGATCCTGATCGTCGAGGAAGCCTTCGGCAGTTTCGAGATCGGTTATGCAGCCTCGATCGCTGTCGTCATGACGCTCGTGATCCTCGCGATCACCGCGCTCCAGCTCATCGCCTCGCGGCGGCTGGTGCATCACTAGTCCGCGCCGCATCGCACCGGCTTACACACGAGAGAGCTTCCGACTATGCGCACACGGGCGAGCGTCAAATGGGTCGACCGCGGCATCATCGCCGTCATGGCCGTGCTGGCAGTGGCCATGCTCCTGCCGTTCGCGTGGCTATTCGCCATGTCGTTCCGACCGGTCGCCGAAGCCTATCGGATGCCGCCCAGCTTCCTGCCACCCAACTTAGACCTCACGAACTATCGGGCCGTGCTGTCATCCGAAGTCCCCTTCCTCCAGATCTACTGGAACTCGCTCGAGATCGCCATCATCGTGACCATCGGGCAGCTCGTGACCTGCTCGCTGGCCGCCTTCGCGTTTGCGCGGTTGCATTTTCCGGGGCGTGACAGCCTGTTCTTCGTGATGCTGATCGGCCTGATGTTTCCGGCCCAGGTCACCATCATCCCGATCTATCTCGGCTATGCGCAGATCGGCCTGCTCAATCACCCGGTCGGCCTCGCGCTGATGTATCTGACCTCGAGCTTCGGCGTGTTCCTGGTCCGTCAATTCATGCTCTCGCAGCCCAAAGCGCTCGAGGAAGCGGCGCTGATGGACGGGGCGAACTACGTGAAGATCTTCGTGCGTATTTCTCTGCCGCAGCTTCGGCCCGCGTTGTCGGCCCTCGGCATCATCACCTTCACCCAGACGTGGAACTATTACTTCCAGGCGCGCGTGCTGCTTGAGCCGCAGGACGCGATGACGCTGCCCGTGGCGATGGACCTGCTGCGCGGCTATATGGGCTCGGGAAACCTGTCGCTCGTGATGGCCGCAATGAGCATGGCGATCTTGCCGGTAGTGCTGATCTTCTTGGTCGCCCAGCGGCTGGTGATCGAAGGCATTGCGATGACCGGAATCAAGAACTAATTCGTGAGAGGGTTATTCAGCATGGCAGATCGTCAAGACAAGGCTGTCGCGGACACCGAACGTCGTTCAACGGGGGGCTCGGGGGCGACGTCGGGTAACGCAGTCAAGGCCGGCACTGAAGCCAGCGCCGTGCGCGATGAGCATTTCGTCTACCGGGGCGCGCGGCGCAAGTACGTGGCGTTCCCGCTCGGCGGCATCGGCACGGGCAGTATCTCGTTGACCGGCAGCGGTCGGCTCGTCGACTGGAGCATCCGCAACAAGCCGGATATCCATCAGTTCAACGGCTACAGCCACTTTGCGATCAAGGCCGAACAGGATGGTGTGTTACTCGATGCGCGAGTGCTCAATGGTCCCTATGAAGGCAACCCGACCGGATCGCCCGCGACGCGCAAATTCGATGGCTTTGGTTTCGGCGCGAATCGCGACACGCTCGCCGGCGTGCCGCACTTTGATGACGCGACGTTTATTGGGCGTTTTCCGATCGCCGAAGTCGAGTTCGTCGATGCCCGTTTCCCGGGGCAAGTCCGGCTCACGGCCCTGAGCCCTTTCATCCCTCATGAAGACCGCGACTCGTCGATGCCCGTCGCGATGTTCGCGATCGAAATCACCAATACGAGTGACAAGCCGATCGACTATACGATCGGCGGCACACTCGGCAACCTCGGCTGCGACAGCGGCGTGCATCGCTTTGTTCACGAGAACGGCCTGCATGCGCTGCACCTGACTTCGGCAGACACGGACCGCCCTCCTGAGCAGCGTGGCGACCTGAGCATCGCAACAGACGCCGACGATATCGAACATGTCGACTATCACTTCCGGGGTCAGTGGTTCGACAGCCTGAGCCTCTATTGGCGAGAGTTCGCGCGTGCGGGGCGGCTCAAGTCGCGCAGCTACGACCATCCTCGCGAGAGCCGCAATATGTTCAGCCAGCCCGAACATGGCACCCTCGCGGCGCGCGTCACGGTCGCACCGGGCGCACGGCGCATCGTGCGCTTCGTGATCAGCTGGAACTACCCCGTCGGCAGCATCTACTGGTTCGATCGCGCGGGGCCCGGCAGCCCCTTCTACGAGGGACATGCGCCGACTTGGAAGAACTACTACGCGACACAATGGGCCGATTCCCTCGCCACTGCAACGGACGCGCTGCACCGTTGGCAGGATCTCGAAACACGTACCCTCGCCTATCGCGACTCGCTCTTTGGCTCATCGCTGCCGCGTGAGATCGTCGATGCGGTCTCCGGCACGCTGGGCATTTTGAGAACCGCCACCGTCATCCGACTGGAAGGCGGTCAGCTATGGGGCTGGGAAGGTCAGCATGAACACGACGGCTCCTGCGAAGGCAGTTGCACGCATGTATGGAACTATCAGCAGGCACTGCCCTATCTGTTCCCCGCACTTGAGCGCAGCCTGCGTGAAACCGAGTTCGCCTACAACCAGTTGCCTAGTGGCGGCCTGACCTTCCGTCAGCGACTCCCGCTCGGTTCAGGCTTCGATGTGATCGGCCCCTGCGCGGATGGGCATTTCGGTGCGGTGATCAAGGCGTACCGCGAGTGGAAGAATTCCGGCGACGATGCGTGGCTGCGCGCGCAATGGCCCGCAATCCGGCGTGCGATCGACTATGCCTGGTCGCCCGAGAACCCCGATCGATGGGATCCCGAACGTACTGGGGTGCTCTGGGGGCGTCAGCATCACACGCTCGATATGGAACTGTTCGGCCCCAACTCCTGGCTGACCGGCATGTACCTCGCCGCGCTTAAGGCCGGTGCCGAGATGGCCCGGGCGATGGGCGACGCCACCTTCGCTGGGGAGCTCACTCATATCGCCGGCAAGGGCCGCGAATACGTCGACTGCGAGCTGTTCAACGGACGCTGGTTCACGCAGAAGCTCGACCTCAATGATCGCACCCTGATCGAGCCCTTCGACCAGAACCGTAAGGCCGGGGTCCTCGCGGAGAGTTTCATGCAGGCGTACTGGTCCGACGAGTATGGCGAGATCAAGTATCAGGTCGGCGACGGCTGCCTCACCGACCAGTTGCTCGGCCAGTGGCATGCCGATCTTGCCGGGCTCGGGGACCTGTTCGATCCCGAACTTGTGCGCACGGCCCTGCAGTCGGTCTATCGCGAGAATTTTCGGCCGAGCCTGCGTGACCACTTCAACCCCTGTCGTGTCTACGCCTATGAGAACGATGGCGGCTTGCTGCTCGCCACCTGGCCCGAGGGCACCCACAAGCCCGCCGTGCCCGCCCCGTATGCGGAAGAGGTCTGGACCGGGCTCGAATACATGATGGCCTCGCACCTGATTGCACGTGGCCTCGTCGACGAAGGCCTGACGATCGTGCGGGCGGCGCGTGCGCGCCACGATGGCTCAAACCGCAACCCGTGGAACGATATCGAGTGCGGGAGTTATTACGCGCGCTCTCTGTCGAGCTATGCGCTCATCAATGCCTACCTGGGCCTGAGCTTCGACGCGCGAAACGGCGAGATCGGGATCCGGCCCGCGAACGGCGCACATGGCACGTTCCCCTGGTCGGCCGGCAAAGGCTGGGGCAATGTGACGGTCGACGGCGCAGGCGTCAGCATCGAAGTCCTTGGCGGCGAGCTCAATATCGCTTCGCTGTCGCTCCCTTTACTCGAAGGCGAGCTTACGATCGACGGCGTCGCCGTGAGTCGCGAAGGCGCGCTCGTGCGCCTTCGCGCACCGCGGCGCATGCAGGCGGGCGAACGGCTTGTCGTGCGTCGCAGTGGAGCGCCGCATGCCGCTTCGAAGGCAAGCGGTGCATCGGGCGTCAATACGGAGGTTCAGCATGGCCAAGCTTGAGCTGAAGTCCGTACGCAAGAGCTTTGGCGGCACGACCGTGATTCACGGGATCGACCTGGTCGTCGAGGATGGTTCCTTCACCGTCTTCGTCGGACCCTCCGGCTGCGGCAAATCGACCTTGTTGCGAATGATCGCTGGCCTCGAGGAAGTGAGCTCGGGCGAAGTGCACATCGATGGCCAGCGTTGCGACCATCTGCTGCCCTCCGCACGCGGCATGGCGATGGTCTTTCAGTCGTATGCGCTCTACCCGCATATGAACATTTACGAGAACCTGCGGTTCGGCCTCGTCTGCCAGAAAACCCCGAAGGCCGAGGTCGAGCCCCGGATCAAACGTGCGGCGGAGATCCTGCAGATTTCGCATTTGCTCGATCGCAAGCCCGCGCAATTGTCGGGTGGCCAGAGTCAGCGCGTCGCGATCGGCCGTGCGATCGTCAAGCAACCGAAGGCCTTCCTGTTCGATGAACCACTGTCGAACCTCGATGCCGAACTGCGTGTGAAGATGCGCGGCGAGATCGTCGCGCTACATCGGCGACTCAAATCAACGATGGTCTACGTGACTCATGACCAGGTCGAAGCGATGACCATGGCAGACACGATCGTCGTGCTGCGCAATGGCCGCATCGAACAGGTCGGCTCGCCGGCCGAACTGTATGCCCGGCCGAACAATCAGTTTGTCGCAGGGTTTCTGGGCTCCCCGCAGATGAATATGCTGGCCGGCCTCGGCTTGCAATCGAGTGAAGATCGCTTTTCAGTCTCGGCCGATGGTGGGCGCTTGCGGCTCCAGCTTGCGCGCCGTGCCGAGGCAACGACGGGGGATCTGCGCTGCACGTTGGGCATCCGGCCGGAACATCTCGTGCTGGCCGAAGGCGGCGCGCTGAGCGTAACGGTGACGGGCCGCGAATTCCTCGGCTCAGAGACCATCGTGAGCGGGACGCTCCAGTCAGGCGAATCGATCCGCGCGTCTCTTCGTGGGGCGATCGATATCAAGCTCGGCGAGTCCATCGCGTTCGACGTCGATCTTGCGCACATTCACGTGTTTGACCAGGACGGCAACGCCCTCGACGAGGTCGACGAGGCAGCGACCGCGAGCGCCGCGCAACGCGTGGCAGGCTCGCTATCGCCGCATCATCGCTAGGGTGGCCCGGCACTCAACCGACGTTTCCAATGCACAATCAGCGTAGGCACATTGGGACGAAGCCGGCGTCGATCGATTGACGACGAACTTCGTCTTCGCCACCCTGCTTTCCCTACTTCCCCGTTTCCGCCTCACGCTCGCGGCGTTGCCGGGCTTCTTCTTCGAAGCGGGTGTCTTCGAGTTCCTGCATCACGCTCTCGAGATCGACCGGTCGCGTATCGACTTCGACATGGCCTGTCAGCACGACGTCGACGTTGAGTACGCCCGCTTCGAAGAGTGCCCAGATTTCCTTGCCATAAGTGGAGGTCAGGAGTTGGGGCGCAAACCGGCCGAAGTACGTCGCCAGGTTGTCGACGTCGCGCTCAAGCATGGCCGCCGCCTGGTTATTGCCCGCCGCATCGACGGCCTGGGGCAAGTCGATGATGACGGGGCCATCGGCCGCGAGCAGGATGTTGTATTCGGACAAGTCGCCATGGACCACGCCTGCGCACAACATGCGCACGACCTGATTGAGCAGCATCGTGTGCAGCTCAAGCGCCCTTTCCTCAGTGAGGTCGACGTCATTGAGCCGCGGAGCGACGTTGCCCGCTGCGTCGGTGACCAGTTCCATTAACAGCACGCCATCGGTGCAGATGTAGGGCTGCGGCACACGCACGCCAGCGTTCGCGAGCCGGAACAAAGCGTCAACTTCCGCGTTTTGCCACTGTTCTTCCTGCATCTGGCGACCATAGCGCGTGCCTTTCTCCATCGCACGCGCCTGACGGCTGTTCTTGACCTTGCGGCCGTCCAGGTAGGAGGTCGCCTGTCGGAAACTGCGTTGTTTCGCGTCTTTGTAGACTTTCGCGCAACGCGTCGCGTCGCCACTGCGCACAACATAGACGGTCGCTTCCTTGCCGCTCATCAGCTGGCCGATGACTTCGTCGATCAGCCCTTCTTCGAGTAACGGGGCAAGCCTTTTGGGTACTTTCATGCAGACGCCGGATGCGCGCCCACCCGCACCCCCGGTGCGGCAGACGCTATGTAAAAGGACAAGCCTGCAACCAGACGGTTGCAGGCTTGCGATTTTCTTATTGGCGAATGCTAACTTAAAAAGCGCGTGGCGCTCAGTTCGAGCCGCTAAAGCGGTGGCGGCGTGGGGTGCAAGTCACACCGCGGACATCGAAATAAGAGGGGGTCGTCCCGCCGGGTCGACTTCGGAGCCACCGGCCGGCGCCTTGCGGGTAAAGCCTCACAGACGGACTGAGAGGCTCAGGAACTGACTAGGACAGATGCTCGCGAGGCGGCGCTCCCTCAAACGCGTCCTGCAATAGCGCGCGCAGGGGCCCCAGTTCGATCGGACGAGGATTCCAATAGGGATTGGCGCAAGCGATCTCAGCGGCACGGTCGAGGTCTGCCTCTTTCATACCGATGTCCTTCAACGCGATCGCCGCGCCGTTGTCGCGCGCCAGCTCATAGATGCCCAGCGCCGCGGAGACCTCACCCGCACGATCGCCATTGACCGCGCGCGAAATCCTGCGCATGGCCTCGGGCGCCGAGCGCGCGTTATAGGCCAGCGCATGCGGCAGCACGATCGTATGGGTCTGCGCATGCGGGAGGTTGAAGCTGCCGCCCAGCGTGTGGCAGAGCTTGTGATGCAACGCCATCCCGACACTTCCGAGCACCGTGCCGCAAAGCCAGGCGCCGTAGAGCGCCTGTGAACGCGCTTCGACATCGCCTGGCGCACGAACGATCAGCGGCAGTGCCCGGGCGAGCGCGGCGATACCTTCCTCGGCCATCAGGCTGATCACCGGGTTCTGATCGCGTGAATACAGCCCTTCGGCCGCATGGGCGATCGCATTGATCCCGCTGGTGACCGACAAGCCGACGGGCAAGGTCAGGGTCATGTTTGCGTCGTAAATCACCGTCTTAGGCAGCACGCGCAAATCGGTGCCGGTGCGCTTGAGCCCCCCCTCGGTCAGGCCGAAGATCGGCGTCATCTCACTGCCCGCATAGGTCGTCGGCACAGCCAGGATCGGCAGCCCCGAGTCGAGCGCAATCGCTTTGCCCAGGCCGACGGTCGAGCCTCCCCCCACCGCAATGGCGCAATCCGCCTGAAGATTGCGCGCCAATTCCTGCGCTTCTCGCGCGAGTTCAACCGGGACATGCATGGTCGCCCGGTCAAACACGCCGACCGCACGGCTACCAAGTCTGGCCGCGACCGCCTCGCCGGTCGCGCGCTGTTCAGGGCTGCAAAGCACCAATGCCCGCTGCGCGCCGAGCTGCAACACTTCGCGCTCGAGATGCTGGAGACTTCCGGGCCCGAATACGACGCGTCCGGCGCGCGCCTGATAGACGAAGTCAAGCATGGGCAACCTCGGTGACGGTCTCGGGATTCAGCACGAAGTCATAGTCGAGCGTATAGAACGGAGTATTCATCTGCGTGCCATCGGGAGCCGCGCCCGCGTCGTGGCGAACCCACTCGGCAATCAGCGTCGACCGCACACCGAACACCGCGTCGGAGTCGAGGTATTGGTCGCCATCACGGAACACGTGGGTGATCAGCCGCTCATAGCCTGGCGCCTCGATCATGAAATGCAAATGTGCCGGCCGCCACGGGTGGCGGCCCAGCGCCTCGAGCATCTGGCCGACCGGTCCGTCGTGCGGGATCGGATACGCGACGGCGAGAATCGACCGAAAGTGGAACGAGCCGTCTTCCAGCGTGCGCAAGCGACCCCGGGCGCGATGCTCGTGTGCCTCACCTGTTCCGGATTGCGTCTGGACGTCGTAAAAGCCTTCGTCGTCGGATTGCCAGACATCGAGCTGGGCATGCGCGACCGGCTGCCCCGCCATATCGGTGACGCGGCCCCGCACGAAGCACGGCGCCCCCTTTGCGCCATTCGAGATGTCGTCGCCATTGTGGTATTCCGGCGCGCCTTCGACAAAGAACGGCCCGAACACCGTCGATTCCGTGCATGTCGCCGGCTTCTTGTTGTTCTGCGTCGTGACCAGCATCGACAGCCCAAGCGTGTCGGACAGAAGGATAAATTCCTGGCGCTTGTCGTCCGTGATGTGACCAACGTTGGTCAGGAACTGGATGGCCTTGAACCACTCGTCTTCCGTCAGTTTGACGTCGCGGGTGAACGCGTGAAGATGCTGGACCAGGCTCGTCATGATGGTGCGAAGGCGATCGTCCTTGCAGCCGGATATCGAAGCCAGAACGGCCTGCGTGATGGTGTCTTCGCTGATATTTCGCATTGCGGTGTCTCCTGAATGTAGCTATGGCAAGCGTATTCAATACGTTAGCGCTTCATCCGGTGGAAAGAAATGCGCTACAGTGAAATGACTTTTCCTGTGAGTGGAAGAATGAGGCGATGGATCGACTGACCCAGCTTGAACTCTTTGTGCTGACCGCGGACCTGGGAAGCCTTTCCAAGGCGGCTAGCCAGCTCGACATGTCGAACGCGGCGGCGAGTCGAGCTCTGACTGCGCTTGAAGAACGGCTTGGTGCCCGGCTGATCGAGCGCACGACACGGCGGCTCTGGCTTACCGATGCGGGCCGCGAATATCATCGTCGCTGCACGGCTCTGCTCGCCGAGATGGGCGAGGCCGACGCGATGGCGGGCGAGGCGGCCGTCAGCCCGAAAGGAATGTTGCGGGTAACGAGCTCAGTGTCCTTCGCGATGATGGTCATTGCGCCGTGGCTGCCCGAGTTCAAGAAGCGCTACCCGAACCTCGCGGTACAGATCGTGACGGCCAATCGCTATCCCGACTTTATTGAAGGCGGCATGGATGTCGCCATTCGCACGCGAGAACACGAAGGGGACTCGGGCATCACGATTCGCCGGCTCGCTGAAACGCGCCGCGTACTCGCTGCGTCGCCCGCCTATCTTGCCGCGTTCGGGCGCCCTCGTACGCCTGAAGAGCTCACCGCGCATCGCACGCTCGTCTATAACCTCGCGGCCGACCCTTATGTGTTGCATCTCCGGCGAGGGGACGAAACCCGTGACGTACCGATCACAAGTGCACTCGACGCCAACGACGGACAAGTCATCTGCGCAGCGGGCCGTGCGGGCCTCGGCATCGTGATCCAGCCGCTTTTTATCATCCATGACGACATCGTCGCCGGGCGACTCGTCCCTGTGCTCGACGATTGGCATCTGCCGCGCCTCACCATCAATCTCGCTTATCAGAGTCGCCGGCACCAACCCGCCAAGATTCGTGTGTTTGCCGAATTTCTGCTGGAGATGGTCGAGCGACTCGATCTGGAGAAGAAGTGGACAGCAGTGGCGTATGCGTGAGGCGGATGTACGCGGATTTTGATCGCGCGAGGAAGGGAATGTGCGGGTCAAGAAAGCGGCTCTCGCTGCCGTTAAACAGTGGCGAAGACCTTTCCTTGTTATCGATCCATAGAGGACAGCCATGGTAATGGCCATAGGCGGCAGCGGCTCCACTTCGGGCAGCGACGCGAACAAATATCAATCCGAGATCTCTGCGCTTCAGAAGCAGTTGACCAATCTGCAAAAGCAGCTTGCCGCCGCGGCGAAGACGCCGGGGGAACAAGGTCAAATCCTCACCGCGTCGATCAACGAAGAGATCCAGGCCATCCAAGGACAGATATCTCAACTGACTGGAATGGAAGCGAGTGCCGGATCACGCAGTGTGACCTCAGCCTCGCAGTCGAACCAGACCAAAGGTGCAAACGGCGATCCGGCCCAGCAGAAGAACGCATTCGTAACGGCACAAAGCGCTGATTCGAGCGACAGCACGCGAAAAGTATCGGGTGCGACGACAGATCAGAAGCATCACAAGACAGCTCGACATCCTGGAATGCCAACCCTGCTTGGGAATGAGATCGACGAGCAGGTGTAAATGGTGTTGGAGTAAGCCTTCGGCTTACTCCAAGTACGGCGTCTTCGTTCCCGATCGGATACCGATTGCGAGTTTCATCCCTCAATCTGCTGTTCGCGTACCCAACCGGGTACGAAAAGCTCCCTTCCTCTTCATTCCTGTGCACCTCGTTCCTGATCGGATACGAAAGAGACAAATTTGTGGCGAGCCGTGGGATAATGTACCCGATCGGGAACGAAGGAAGGCTATGAGCACTCTTATCAACCGCACCGAAACGCTCGGCCAGCTCATTCGAGCCGTGCGGATCGCGCAGGGCTTGACGCGTGACGAGTTGGCCAACGCTAGCGGCTTCTCACCGAAATTTATCTCGCACGTTGAGGCCGGGAAAGCAACTGCACAGTTCGGCAGGGTGCTCCAGTTGCTTGGGGAACTAGGTATCCGTTTGCAGGCTGAGCCGTCCACTCAAGTCCCTCCGGAAGCGCTCAAGGCTGCGTCACGCCGGAGACGCTCATCCGGAAGAACCCCAGACGCGTAACGACCCCAACTACCGACATGGCAGCAAAGACCCTGGTTGTCTACGCGAACGGACGGCACGTTGGTGCTCTGACCGACGAGAACGGTATCTGGTCCTTCGGATATGACGACACATGGACATCGGCAAGCGATGCGTTCCCGTTATCGCCGGCCTTCCCGCTGACGAATGAACCGGTGGTCGACGGCTCTCGCGAACGGCCAGTTCAGTGGTTTTTCGACAACTTGCTTCCAGAGGAAGGAATGCGCGTTGCGCTCGCCCGCGAGGCCAAGCTGGATGCCACCGATGCTTGGGGTTTGCTTGCTTGGTACGGACGTGAATCGGCCGGTGCATTGACGTTGTTGCCAGAGGGAGCGAGAGAAGCAGCGGGCCTATCCGGCATTCTGTGGGCGAGGCGGGTTAGAAAAGATTTACATGCGCCCGAGCGTGAACCGCTCACCGAACAGAATAGCAAACTGATTCATGGCTGACTTCCAGTCGAAGGCTGCGCGCAC
>JAMFSK010000155.1 GCA_026225235.1 Burkholderiales bacterium | reverse complement strand
CCGGCTTCGTAGGCTCTCCTTTTGCGCCAAGCCGGCCGCCGTTTGTCTCGCATGCAGCCGGGACAATCGTCGTGTCCGGAACGGTAGGTCCTAGCGCCGCCAGTGCAGCCCCGGCGCAGTCCAGGGGGCAAAGTACTGTCCCCGCCAGTTCGCAACCGACACTAACCTGCGACTTCCGGCGCATCGGCGTCGCGGGAAAAACATGCGGGGAACTTCCCCGTAAATATAACAGGGGCCACATCGTCGCCGAACAGGCGAATTGAATGCCCGCGCCATGTGGCGTAGAGTTTAACGACACATGGCGAAAAGGAGCTTGAAAATGGAAACGGTGGTCGTGAAGACCAGAGGAGAACCGCCTTTTGGTGGATTGCTGCGTGCAATCCAGGCGCTGGTCGAATCGCAGCTCGTTCACCATTTTGCGGAAGCGGAATTAGACCTGCGCCGTCAAGAGATGAAGCACTGGCGGCTCGATAAAATCGCGGATTTGGAGCCGCTACAGGCGCACGATTTGGTAACGCGGGGCCTGCCGGTTATTCTGGCGCGGGAAATGATGGATTCGTATGAGCTCGTCGGAAAAGATGCCGTGCTTCTGGCCATCGGCGTCAGCGAACGAACGCTTCAGCGCGGCAAGGACACGAGCCGTTTGCTCGACAGCAATGCGAGTGATCGGCTGCTTCGTCTCGCTGGGATAACAGAGCATGCGATAGACGTGCTTGGATCGCAGCAAGAGGCTGAACGTTGGCTTTTACGACCAGCCTTGGGGCTGGATCAGCGCCGCCCTATCGATCTTCTGCAAAGCTCTGAAGGTACAGAATTGGTCAAGGCGCTACTCACCCGGATGGACTACGGGGTGTACGCTTGACGCCGCTGCCTGCAGCGTTGGGCAGCGGCAATCTGGTGATATGGCGGCTCGAGCGCGAGAAATATGTGCCCACATGGGACGCCGCTGAAGGCGCCTTCCAGGTGGGTGGCCGTTGGTCGTCGAAGGGGCGGCGTGTGATTTACGCTTCGCTAGACCCGGCCACTACTATCCTGGAGGTGGCCGTCCACAAGGGATTCAACGTGCTCGACACCGTTCCACATTGCCTGCTTGAAGTGGAGGTCGACCTGGCTCCAGTTCACGTTGTCCAACCGTCAGAAATCCCAAATGCCAACTGGCTGAGGCCGGGCACGATCAGTCCAAACCAGCAGATGTTTGGCGATAATCTGCTCGCAGCGCACTCGCTTGTCCTGATACCCAGCGTTGTCAGCGCTCATTCGTGGAATCTGCTCATCGACACAGCTACCGGGGCCGGAATCTTTCGACTCCAGAACCAGGAGCGTTTTGCGCTCGATACGCGACTTGTGCCCGGTGTGCATCCCTAACGATGAATCTCGCTCCACGCTTTCCCATGCCCGCATGTCGTCACATTCGCCCTGTCCAGAACGCGCAATGCTTCTATCCAATTATGAAGGCGCAAATTGAAAGCTTCGCGCTTCCAGCAACCTGGCGAATCGCTCAGGCGGAACCGCCCGGCTGAAGAGAAAGCCCTGCACTTCGTCGCAGTGATGCTCCCGCAGAAAGGCCAACTCTTCCTCCGTTTCCACCCCTTCCGCCACCACGCGTAGTTTCAGATTGCGACCCATATCGATCATCGCGATCACGATCGACACATCGTCCGGCGCGATGCTGATCTGGCGAATAAAGGATTGATCGATCTTGATCGCATCGATGGGAAATGCGCGAAGGTAGCTCAAGCTCGAATACCCCGTGCCAAAGTCATCCACGGCGAGCCGTATGCCGCGTTCTTTCAATGCCTTCAGAACGAATTCGGTCGAGCCGGTTCGTCTCATCAACACCCGCTCCGTCAATTCCAGTTCGAGAAATTTTGGATCGAAGCCCGTCTCGTCGATGATGGAAAACACGCTTTCAAGAAAACTCTCAGCGCGGAAGTCCATCGCCGAGATATTCACCGCCATCGTCATCAACGGAAGCCCGGCCGCAACCCAGGCCTGGGCCTGAGCGCAGGCTTCGCGGAGGACCCATCGCGTGATCGGCAAGATCAGACCGCACTCCTCCGCAATGGGGATGAATTGATCGGGCAACATCGGCCCTTTAAGCGGGTGAGTCCACCGTATTAGCGCTTCTGCGCCCGTGATATCGCCCGTCTGGATATCGACCTTCGGCTGATAGTGCAGTTTGAATTCGTTTCGCTGCAACGCCCGTCTCAGACTCTCCTCGGTGGACTGCCGCTCCACTGCCCGCACGTTCATATCAGGTTCGAAGAATTGGTAGATCTGTCGGCCATTCTCCTTGGCCTGGAACATGGCGGTGTCTGCATTCTTGATGAGCGTCTCCGCATCCCGGCCATCATCCGGGTAGAGGCTGATGCCAATACTGGTCGTGACGTGAAGATCATCGCCGTCAATCATGTGTGGTCCGGCTACCGCTTCCAGCATTTTCCTCGCCGTGGTGGCGACCTGGTCTGCCGGTCCTACTCGGGCAAGCAGCACCACAAACTCGTCTCCGCCTTGACGGCTCACCGTATCCAGCACGCTTACGCACGTGCCCAGGCGTCTCGCCACGGACTGCAGCAGCTTGTCTCCCGCCGGATGTCCCAAGGAATCGTTGATGTGTTTGAAGCCGTCCAGATCCAGAAACAAGAGCGCTACTTGGTGTTTGTGGCGAATAGCCGAGGCAATGGCCAGCGCTATTCGGTCATTCAGGAGCATCCGGTTCGGCAGACCGGTCAGAAAATCGTGCTCCGCCAGATGCGTAATCTGCAATGCCATGGCGCGCGCCGCACTCACGTCGCGAAACACGATCACTGCTCCCGCCGGTCGACCTTCGCGATCGTAAATCGCGGCAATCGTATCCTCGATCGGAACTTCGACGCCGTCGCGCCGCACCAGAATACAGTTCGGGGGCAAACGCACCGCTCGATTTCGCGTAGCGCTCATCTCAACTGGAGCCGGCATCGGTTCGCGACTCGTCGCATCGACGATCAGGAAGATTTCCTCCGCCGGTCGCCCGGCGGCTTCACGCAAAGTCCAGCCCGTCATCACCTGCGCGGCGATGTTTAGAAAAGAGATGTTGCCCGTCCTGTCCGTGCATGCGATTGCATCGCCGATACAGTTGAGCGTGAGCTGTGCGAGACCTTTTTCGACGAATAGCGCCTCCTCCGCCACCTTGCGCTCGATGGCATAGCGCAGGGCGCGCAGCAGACCACGCGGCTCGATTTGCCCTTTAATGAGGTAGTCTTGCGCTCCTTCCTTCAAGGCCTGAACGGCCATTGACTCGTCGTTCAAACCCGTCAACACGACCAGCGGAATATGCGGGGCGGCAGCGCGCACACGTCGTATGGCGTCGAGCCCCTGCGCATCAGGCAAACCCAGGTCGAGCAGGATGATGTGCGGTAAATTTGAGCTCAGATAGTTCTCTGCCACGCCAACACAGTCGACGTGCGTCAACTCAATGTTGTTGGGGCCCTCGTCCTTGAACATCTCGCTCAGTAGACGAACGTCCCCAAGATTGTCTTCGATCAGAAGAATCTTCCTAGCCGAATTGTTTGTCACCCACATCACCTCTGCTGGGAAACTGCACCTTGGTCAGCCAGAAATCGCTGATGCTGCGCACGAGACTTTCGAACGCGTCCAACTGCACGGGTTTGCTGAGATAGCAATTTGCCTGGAGTTGATAGCTCTTGACGATATCGGCCTCAGCATCGGAGGTTGTCAAGATGATGGTCGGGATCGCCTTCAGGTCTTCACTTTCCTTAATGCGTTCCAGAACTTCACGCCCATCCATTTTCGGCAGATTCAGATCGAGCAAGATCAGATCCGGCCGTGGGGCATCACGGTAGCCACCCTCGCGGCTCAAGAAACTCATTGCCTCGACACCGTCCACCGCCACGCTCAAATGAATCGCCATGCCGACATCCCGAAAGCACTCCCGTGTGAGCCGCACATCGCCCGGATTGTCTTCGATCATCAATATCTCTACTGGCATGCAGTTCTCCGGTGCTGGGGTTCAATTTCGACAGCCTGTTTCAAGGCGCGTCACTTCCCGACAAGGCGAAACGAAAAATCGAACCACGCCCAATCTCGGACTCGACGGAAAGCGTCCCCCCGTGCCGCTCAACAATCTTCTTGCAAATTGCGAGTCCGATACCGGTGCCATCGAACTCTTCACGCTTGTGCAGGCGCTGGAACATGCCAAAGATCTTGTCAAAATACTGCGATTCGATGCCAAGCCCGTTATCTCGCACAGAGAAGATCCACTTTTGCTTTTCGCCCCGAGCCGCTGAAATATGGACTGCCGGGATACCGGCCGGCTGATACTTGATTGCATTGCTCACGAGGTTCTGGAACAACTGGATCAACTGTATTTCGTCCGCCAGCACAGCGGGCAGCGCATCATGCGTCACGAGCGCGCCGCTCTCTTCCACCGCGCCACCGACATTCAACAGTGCTTGCTCCAAGGCTTCTTCGCTCGATATCCGCAGCAGCTCCTTGCCTTTCGTACCGACCCGCGAATAGGCGAGAAGGCCCTGAATCAGCCGCTGCATCCGGTTTGCACCGTCTACCGCAAATGCGATGAATTCATCGGCATCGGAGTCCAGTTTCCCCTTGTACCGCTTTGATAAAAGCTGTGTATAACTGGCGACCATTCGCAGGGGCTCTTGCAAATCGTGGGAGGCCAGATTGGCAAATTGCGCCAACTCTTCGTTTGAACGATTGAGTTCCTCGACCTTCTCGATCAACTGTGCCTCGGCCTGTTTGCGCTTGGTGATATCGCGGATCGCGGCGGTCACCAGAATGCCATCGGCGCTCTCGAGCGGACTCAGCATGATTTCAATAGGAAACACGGTGCCATCCTTGCGCCTTCCATAGAGCTCAATGCCGGTACCGATTTGCTGCGCGAGCGCGTCTTCGGCTGAGCGCAGGGCATCCGCGATGAGGCGTTCGGCAAACCCTTCCGGAATGATGTTCTTGACCCTCTGCCCCACCAGCTCGTCGCGACGGTATCCGAACTGCGTCTCCGCCTGAAGATTCAGAAGCACGATCTCGCCAAGCTGGTTCACAACGACCATCGCGTCTGGCGCCGCTTCGAGCAGGCCACGATACTTAGCTTCCGACTCCGTACTTTCGCTCAGATCACTGCTGATCTCCGAAAAGCCGAGCAGATGGCCAGACGGATCGCGTAGCGCGGTGACAATCACATCGGCCAGAAACTGCCCCCCGTCCTGGCGTACCCGAATGCCGCACTCTTCATAACGTCCGCCCGTCGCAGCGATGCGAAGCACCTCGTCGGGCCTGCCAGTCTTGATATCTTCATGAAGGAAAAAACAGGAAAAGCTTCGCCCTATGATCTGCTCCGCTGTGTAACCGTTGATCCGTTCGGCTCCGGCGCTCCAACTGACGACGCGACCCTGCAGGTCCAGCATGAAAATCGCATAGTCCTGGACACCATCGAGGAGCATCCGATATTTTTCTTCACTGTCTTGCAACGATCGCTCTGCCTGCACGCGTGCACCGCTGTCGCGACGGGCCAACAAGCCCGTGGCGCCTGCGATGAGCAAGCCCAGAAACGTTTCCACCACGAGGATGGCCCGGCTTTGCCTCAAACGCTCGCGCGCATCCTTGGTGCGCACTGTCAGCAGGCGCTCTTCCTCCCCAAGAAAACGTTCGCTTACCCCGCGATACGCTTCGGCAATCTGCTCTCCCGCTCCGTCTCCAACAAAAGCGGCCGCTGCGGCCAATCCCTGCGTGCGGCGCAGTTCAATCGCCATGTCCACTCGCCTCAACTGCTCGCGCGTGAGTCGCTCGAGTTCGGGGAACTCCTGCTGCTGGTCCGCGTTATCGATAGTCAGTGAGCCAATGGCGCTCAGTTCCTGAGCTATTTTTAACGTAAGCGACGGGTGGGACTGGAGAAAAAACTCGTTTCCCGTGAGCATAAATCCACGTGAATCGGACTCGATCCGTTGCATGCTGAACAACAGATCGTTTGCGGTGGCAACGACCTCGTGGGAATGCCGAACCCATTGGCCACTTTCAACGGAAATCAATGTCCATCGATAAGAGACCGTCCCAATACCGACAATGGCCAGCAGCACTGAACCTACGACGATTTTTAGTCTGGGGCTTAGCAAAACGATCGCCCCGGCGGCGCGCGCTGATAACCACGCAAGCTCGTCACATTTCTCTTTGTCTTTGTCATGGTATTCAAAGAAAAGGACGACATGGGCGGGCCGGGCGCGAGAACTGACCCCGGGAAGTCGTTTTAAGTTCATCAACGACGTGTGAAGAAGGTGAAGCGCGACGGCGTAGATCTTGCCTGTCACGTTACTTTCAACGCTAATAGTATTCCAAACCCTCGGCTGCGTCCGATCCAATGTCGGCGCGGGCGCCCGGTTGCCACGTTTCAACCGAGGCCTATCAGGCAGGCGCCAATGGCGGTATCGCTTGATTTTCGCTTGCTTGTTTATTGCACCTATGCACGGCGGAAGCCGCGCGCACGTGAGAAGCGTTGAAAGCGATCCGACCAATCCGGAAGACTAAAGCACGCCCGACTTCCAGACCATTTGAGCGGCGGCGACCAGCACGAACACCAGGACCACCATCCGGAATGCCGTCGGCGGCAGCCTATTGCGCACCGGCCGCACCAGCAGGATACCGATCACCACCGGAATACTGGCTGCCGCCGAGATCAGCAGATCGGTGCCACTTGCGTGATGGCCGCTGCCGCCGAATGCGGCGATCAGCGTAATAATCGACACCACCAGAATAATGGCGATCTGTTTGGTAAATGCCTTGCCCGTGACGCCCGATGCGATCAGATACATTGCGAGCAGCGGTCCGGGGATCGACGCGATGCTTTCCATCAACGCCGCGCCGAAACCCAGTACAAACCCAATCGGCTTCGCCCAGGCCGGAGGCATCGTCAATCTGGGCGAAGCCAGCAGCAACACCGACGCAATGATCAACAACACCCCGGCGGCGGCCTGCGCGCGATGCGGCGCCAGCGAAATCAGCACCATCACCCCGACGATATTTCCTAGCACTGTCCCCACCAGCGGCGCCGCAATCCGGCGGACGGTCTCCCGCATCTGACCGCCTTCGAACGCCTGCGGGATATTTCCCAGAATGATTGGCATCGACAGCAGCAGCACCGCCTGCTTGATCGGCAAGAACTGGCCGAGAATCGGCATCGCCACCAGCGGCACGCCGATACTGACGATGCCCTTGACCATCCCGCCGAGTACAAGGGCCGCTATGACGCCCAGTAGCGCATACGGACTGAGGCCATGCAGCGTGGGGGCAAGCATGCCTTGAGAAAGACTGAAATCAAACATACCGGTGTTGTGCCTTGGTCGCCCGTCTGGGGTCTTCGATTCGCCGTCAATGGCAGAAATCGTTTCGATCGTAGCATCAACACCGGTTCGCCTCTGTTCGCCACGGAATCGGTGGCGTCGGTCTGTTTCAGGCGATGAGCCGTACCCCAGCCCCAAATGCACCGCGCAAACGCCATGAAATTCTCACCGAGAATCTTGTCGACGCGTCTTTCCCAAACGACGCTCGAAGGCGACTTCCTTGCTGCGCGGCGCGCACGCGATTCCCAGGACACTGGCTCCAGGTCGCGAGCGGGACTCAGCGCGGCTGAATTGCCCACAATCGTTCAATACGGCCGCAAAGAGCATACGTATCCTCGACGCATTGAATCGTGATGAAACGTGCGCCAATCATTGAAACAAGAAATCTAGAACTGACAACGGAGTAAGTTTTGACTGAAATTTCAGCAGAAGCGATTGAGTCCGTGAATCAACTTGCCGACACTTGGAAGACTTTCGTCATGGATCACGGTCCAAGCGATGTGAGCGATCTTCCCGGCATTGCCATCCGATGGGCTGATAGCAAGTTTCCGTTCTGGAATTGCCTCACCTTGACCGAGCAGGGAGCTGACAGCAGATTGCTCGACGAGCGACTTGCACAAGCCGCCGCTTACATGCGCCGGAAGAGTCAGCCCGGGTTTATCTGGCTGTTTGAGGACCTGCTGGAACGCTCGTGCCGTGCAGACGTGCCGGCTGCCGCGGCTCAGGCCGGGCTCGAGCTTTCCTTCACGGGCTTCGGCATGGCGAGCGATATCTCCTCGATCGCGGAGCCGGTGCATCCCGGCTTGAATTTCGTCCGCGTGACGTCAGACGAAGAGTTGACCGCGTATGCCGATTTGAACTCGCTCGCGTACGGAATGCCGCTCGAGGCTGGCCGTGACGGTCTCGAGGGGTCGGCCCTTTGGAAGTCGGGCATGATGCATACTTATCTCGGCCTTGAAGATGGGATCCCGGTCTCGGCTGCGGCGACGGTGAAAACCAAGGACTGCTTGTTCTTGGCGCTCGTCGCAACCGCTCCCGAAGCACAGGGAAAAGGCTTTGGAGAAGCGACCGTACGCAAAGCCTTGTTTGAGGGTGCCAAAGCCACCGGGCTCAAACGCTCTGTTCTCCACGCGACCCCAGCCGGCGCTCCGGTTTATGAGCGCATTGGATTCCACAAGGTAACGGATATTCACTTTTATGGGCTTCGCCCCTAACGAACCCACCTCTACCCCAACCTCACCTTTGCGCGTTCCTGGCCGCATCTTCGATCACCGCAGCGACTTCCTTCGGCCGCAATTCGTAGACCGAGTGGCTCGCCCCTGCAATAACCGTTGTATGCCTATGCGCACGTGCGTAGTACCAGCGTTCGAGATTCCGGTTGATGATCTTGTCATCGCCCGCGACGATGCCCCAGCTCGGCTTGGTGGTCCATGCCGCGACGGTTATCGGTGCCGAGAACACTTTCGCAGCCGTCAAGATCTGCGCATGCGATTCGAATTGAGTGGTCTTCAAGGGAAGATCGGCCGCGAAGCCCTTCGGAAAGTCTGCCGGGTCCAAGCAAGTGTAACCATCGGCGGTCTTTTTGATCGCGCCAGGTTGCTCGGACGTATAGCTGGGCATCCCCTTGTCGAGATCACTCTCGTCTTCGCCCACATTCGGCGCGTGCGCGGCGACATAGACCAGGCCCACGACGTTCGGATGCACTCCGGCTTCCGTGATCACCGAGCCACCATAGCTATGTGCCACCAGGATCGTGGGGCCGTCCTGAAGATCGAGAACTCGCTT
>JAMFSK010000154.1 GCA_026225235.1 Burkholderiales bacterium | reverse complement strand
TCAGGGACCACTGCGATATAGCCGCGTGAGGCAAGTGCCTCGGCCACAAACAAATAGTCTTGCCGACGGCCGTTCTGCCAACTGCCGCCATAGAAAAACACGACCACCGGGTAGCCCGAAGCCGAGCGCGCAGGCGCGCGGGGAACATAGACATCCAGCTTCTGGCGCGGATCGCTGCCATAGGCGATATCGGTGGTCTCCCGCATTTGTCCGGTCGGAATCGTCGCGTTGAGCAGTTTGACGGGGCTGCAAGCCGCCAGAAAGGCGGCAACGGCCAACGAGGCGAATACAGACAGGCGGCGCAGCGTGGGATGAGTCGACAGCATTGAAGGCTTCCGGTCACGGAGGAAAGGGCGGGTGGCGGGTACAGGCACGCAAGCTCAGTGCCGCCCCGATTACCGGCTCTGGCTCTCGTGCTGTCGCACGCAGCAGCCGAATCCTGTACCGCCGCCCGATAAGCTTTACGCACGAAAAGGCTGGCCGGATTCAGATGCACTGCAACATGACGTCGACCCTGCTGCCCCGCTTGACCGTGACGGGACAATCGTGAAGAAAAGTGGAGTTGTCCACGAAAGCAGGACCGGCGCCGAAGTCTTACCATCACTGTCATGCACGTCGAACTCGACGGACTATGACGAAGGGATTGACCCATACTGTATGGATGCACAGTACAATTGGCGAAACTGAGCTCACCGGCGGGGCTCCCCGATCTGTGCCTCAACGGTCGAGGTATGCCATGTGCGACGACTTTCGTTGCGCCGCAGCGGTCTCCAAACCCGAGCCTCATTCCGATTTCTCGTCTAACTCATTGAACGGTTGGATAAATTGCCTTCGAACAACGACATCCGCATCCGCGGAGCCCGGCAGCACAATCTGAAGAATCTCGACGTCGACCTCCATACGGGTGAATTGACCGTGGTGACCGGGCCGTCGGGTTCAGGCAAGTCGAGCCTGGTCTTCGACACGCTCTACGCGGAAGGCCAGCGCCGCTATGTCGAGACTTTCAGCGCCTATGCGCGTCAGTTTCTCGACCGGATGGACCGCCCCCAGGTAGACCGCGTCGACGGGGTGCCCCCCGCCATTGCCATCGACCAGACCAACCCGGTGCGGAGTTCACGCTCCACGGTCGGTACGATGACCGAGCTCAACGATCACCTGAAGCTGCTGTTTGCGCGTGCCGCCGAGCTGTTCGACCGGCACAATGCGCAGCCCGTGCGCCACGATTCTCCGGAAACGATCTACGCCGAGCTGATGGACCGCACGCGCGAGCATGACCCGAAGCTGGTCGTGACGTTCCCGGTCGAGCTGCCGGATACGACGACGAACGACGAGATCCAGCAATGGCTGTCGGCGAGCGGTTATACGCGGGTGCAGGCCGAACGAGAGATCGCGACGGCCGATGGCCGGCGCAAGGTGCTCGATGTGGTGGCCGACCGCTTTCGGATCCAGCCGACCGAGAAGGTCCGCGCGGTGGAGGCGATCGAGGCCGCGCTCAAGCGTGGCACGGGGCGCGTGAATGTGTATGTGCTCGCCGACGAAGGCGAACCGCAGATCTGGCGCTTTTCGACGGGGCTGCATAACCCGGACAGCGATATCCGCTACACCGATCCGCAGCCGGCCTTGTTCTCGTTCAACTCGGCCTATGGTGCCTGCGAGACGTGCCGCGGCTTTGGCCGTGTGATCGGGATCGACCTGGGGCTCGTGATCCCGGACGAGCGCAAGACCTTGCGCGGCGGAGCGATCAAGACGATCCAGACGCCCGCCTGGAAGGAGCAGCAAGACGACCTGATGAAGTACGCGGCGCTCGCGGGCATTCCGCGCGATACGCGGTGGTCGGAGCTGACTCAGGCGCAGCGCGACTGGGTCATCAACGGTGCGCCCGACTGGAGTGGCGACTGGAACCGCAAGTGGTATGGGGTCAAGCGCTTCTTCGAGTACCTCGAGTCGAAGGCGTACAAGATGCATATCCGCGTGTTGCTCTCGAAATACCGGAGCTACACCACGTGCGGCACCTGCGGCGGGGCGCGGCTCAAGACGGAATCGATGTTGTGGCGGCTCGGCAGCAAAGCCGACGCCGATGCGGTGCTGGCGCCCGAGCATCGCTTCATGCCTTGCGGTGTCGACTGGCGCCGCGATCAGCTCGAGTCGCTACCCGGCATGACGGTGCACGACCTGATGCTGATGCCGATTGACCGGATCCGCGCGTTCTTTGAGCGCCTGACCTTGCCGAGCACCTTGCTCGACGATGCGCTCAAGCTCTTGCTGGGTGAAGTGCGCACGCGCCTCAAATATCTGTGCGATGTCGGCCTAGGCTACCTGACGCTCGATCGCCAGAGCCGCACCCTGTCGGGGGGCGAGGTCCAGCGGATCAACTTGACGACCGCGCTCGGCACCTCGCTGGTGAAGACCCTGTTCGTGCTCGACGAGCCGAGCATCGGGCTTCACCCGCGCGATATGAACCGGATCGTCGAGGCCATGCACCGCCTGCGCGACGCGGGCAATACGCTAGTCGTGGTCGAACACGACCCGGCCGTGATGCTGGCCGCTGACCGTTTGATCGACATGGGCCCTGGGCCCGGCGAACGCGGCGGCACCATCGTCTATGACGGCACGCCGGCTGGCATTCGTCAGGCCGACACGCTGACCGGCGCCTACCTCGGCGGCCGCAAGCAGGTGGCCGATGCGGCGCACTGGCTGCCAAGACCGGTTGAAGCAAGCACGCCGCGGCTCACGCTGACCGGCGCGCGCGAACACAATCTGCGCAACGTGACGGTCGAGATTCCCTTGCAGCGCCTGGTCTGCGTGACCGGTGTGTCGGGCTCGGGCAAGTCGACTTTGTTGCAGGATGTCCTCTATCCGGCGCTTGCGCGTCATTTCGGCAAGACCAGCGATAGCCCGGGCGCTTTCGATTCCTTGCTCGGGGCAGACGCACTGAGCGACGTCGTGTTCGTCGACCAGTCGCCGATCGGCAAGACCGCGCGATCAAATCCCGCGAGCTATGTCGGGGCCTTCGACGAGATCCGCAAGCTGTTTGCCAAAGTGCCGCTCGCGCTGCAACGCGGCTACGGCCCCGGCATGTTCAGCTTCAACGCAGGCGACGGGCGTTGCCCGACCTGCGGCGGCTCGGGCTTTGAACACGTCGAGATGCAGTTCCTGAGCGACGTCTATCTGCGCTGCCCCGACTGTGACGGTCGTCGCTATCGGCCTGAGGTCCTCGAGATTCATATCGAACGTCGCGCACCCGATGGAACGGTGCGCGCGCTCAGCGTGGCCGATGTGCTCGAACTGACAGTCAGCGAAGCCATCGCATTGTTCGTCGACGATGGCGAGGTACTGCGTGTCTTGCAGCCGATCGTCGACGTCGGGCTCGAATACGTGAAGCTGGGCCAGCCGGTGCCGACGCTGTCGGGCGGCGAAGCGCAGCGTCTGAAGCTTGCGGGTTATCTGGCGGAGACGGCAGGCGACCGGAAGCAGGACGCCGCCGGCACCTTGGCCCGGAACAAAAAGTCGCGCGGGCTACCCCAAGGGCGGCTCTTCATGTTCGACGAGCCGACTACGGGTCTGCATTTCGACGACATCGCCAAATTGATGCGGGCGTTCCGCAAGCTGCTCGATGGAGGTCATTCCTTGATCGTTATCGAACACAATCTCGACGTGATCCGGTCGGCGGACTGGCTGGTCGATCTCGGTCCGGAAGGCGGCGAGAGTGGTGGGCAGATTCTCTGTGCAGGCACGGTTGAGGACGTCAGGCAATGTGCGGACTCGCATACGGGCCGCGCCCTACTCGACTATGACCGCTCGGTCGTGGCAGGCGAGGCCGATGGGGTGCCCCTGCAGAGGGCCTTGAAGGCCGCAGGGGCGCGCCGTGCGCTTGAAGGCGAGGACGTCGTGCGAATCGTCAATGCGCGCGAGCACAACCTCAAGTCCCTCCATGTCGATATCCCGCATGGCAAGTTCAATGTCGTGACCGGCGTGTCGGGCTCGGGCAAATCGACGCTTGCTTTCGACATCCTGTTCCACGAAGGGCAGCGCCGCTATCTCGAGTCGCTGAACGCGTATGCGCGTTCGATCGTGCAACCGGCGGGGCGTCCGGAGGTCGATGCGGTCTACGGGATCCCGCCGACGGTGGCGATTGAGCAGCGCCTCTCGCGCGGGGGGCGCAAGAGCACCGTGGCGACGACGACGGAAGTCTGGCACTTCCTGCGTCTGCTCTATGTAAAGCTCGGCATCCAGCATTGCATCCACGACGGCACACCAGTCACGTCGCAAAGCCCTGAGTCGATCGCAGCGCAACTGCTGCGGGACTACAAAGACCAGCACGTCGGCTTGCTGGCGCCCCTGGTGGTCAATCGCAAGGGTGTCTATACCGACCTGGCGAAGTGGGCGAAAGCACGTGGCAATACCCATCTGCGTGTGGACGGTGAGTTTGTGCCGGTCGAGCCCTGGCCGAAACTCGACCGCTTCAAGGAGCACACGATCGAACTGCCGGTCGGCGACCTGATCGTGTCGGCGGATCGCGAGGCGGACCTGCGTGCGATGCTGGCGCAGACACTTGAGATCGGTAAGGGCGTGATGCACCTGCTTGCACCGCTCGACCGTCTGCACGCCGCACTCGATAAAGGCCAGCCGAGCGCCGGCATTGGGCGCACCAAGGTGTTCTCGACCAAGCGGGCGTGCCCGGTCTGCGGCACGAGTTACCCTGAACTCGATCCGCGCATGTTTTCGTACAACAGCAAGCATGGCTGGTGCACGAGTTGCGTCGGCACGGGCCTCGCCCTCACCCGCGAGCAACGCGAGGCCTACGACGACACGGTGATGCCCGAGGATTTGCGGGGTCGCGAACAAACCATTCCGGCGGACGAGCAGGAACCGGAAGGGGTGGTCGATACTCCCTGTCCGACGTGCGAGGGCACCCGGCTCAATCCGGTCGCCCGGGCGGTGACGTTCGACGCCCAATCGATCGCGACCGTGGCGCAGTGGACGGTGGGCGATACACGCGAATGGATCGAGCAACTGGATCTGCGCGGTCGCGATGCCGAGATCGCGCGTGATGTCGTCAGTGAGATTCGTGGGCGGCTCGAGTTTCTTGAAGAAGTCGGCCTCGGTTATTTGACGCTCGATCGCGCGGCGCCGAGTCTGTCTGGCGGCGAAGCGCAACGGATCCGGCTGGCTGCGCAACTGGGCAGTAACTTGCAGGGCGTCTGTTATGTGCTCGACGAACCGACTATTGGTCTGCATCCGCGTGACAACCAAATTCTCCTGAACGCCCTGCGCAAGCTGGGCGACAAGGGCAATACCTTGGTGGTGGTCGAACATGACGAAGACACCATCCGGCGAGCCGATCACATCATCGATATCGGACCGGGTGCTGGCAAGCGGGGCGGCTACCTCGTCGCGCAAGGCACGGTCGCCGATCTCGCGGCCCAGCCTGATTCGCTGACCGGGCAATTTCTCGCGCATCCGGTCTTGCATCCCTTGCAGCCGCGCCGTGCGGTGGTGCCCGCGACCTCACGCAAGCCGCCGACCCCCGATCACTGGCTGACGGTGCATGGCGGCACGCTGCACAATTTGCAGCACGTGACGGCGAGCCTGCCTTTGTCGCGACTCGTGGCGATCACGGGCGTCAGCGGCTCCGGCAAGTCGACGTTGGCGCGCGACGTGCTGATGACCAACTTGCTCGATGCGGTCGGGCGCTCCGTGCTGTCCTCGCCGGCTACGCGTCGTGCGCGCAACGCGGCGCAAGCTGCCGAGCCGAAGGCGGCGCGTCGCTCGAGCGTGCTCGCGCGCTCGGCGCCGCGGGTCAAGTTCGAGGTCAATCACGTCTGGCATGGATGCGAGTCGATCAGCGGATTCGAGACGATCGATCGCGTCCTCGAAGTCGATCAGACTCCGATCGGCAAGACGCCGCGCTCGTGTCCCGCCACCTATATCGGCCTGTGGGACACGATTCGCAAGATGTTTTCGGAGACGCTCGAGGCGAAGGCACGGGGTTATACGCCGTCGCGTTTTTCCTTCAACACGGGTGACGGCCGGTGCCCGGTCTGTGAAGGGCAGGGCGTACGCACCATCGGTATGAGCTTCTTGCCTGACGTCAAAGTGCCGTGCGACGTGTGCCACGGTCAGCGCTTCAACCCCGAGACGCTCGCGGTCACCTGGCGCGGCAAGAATATCGGCGAGGTGTTGACCATGGAAATCGACGAAGCCGTCGAGTTCTTTGGCGCGATCACGCAGATCTCGCATCCTTTGCAATTGATGAAGGATGTCGGTCTCGGCTATCTGACCTTGGGCCAACCGTCGCCGACTTTGTCGGGCGGCGAAGCGCAGCGGATCAAGCTGGTTTCTGAACTCTCGAAGGTGCGCGACGATGTCACGCGGCGCGGGCAGAAGGCGCCGCATACCTTCTACGTGCTCGACGAGCCGACGGTGGGGCTGCATATGGCCGACGTCGCGCGGCTGATTCGTGTGCTGCACCGTCTCGTCGACGCAGGCCATAGCGTGCTGGTGATCGAGCACGATCTCGATGTGATCGCCGAGGCCGACTGGGTCATCGACCTCGGACCGGACGGCGGGGTGCGCGGTGGCACGATCGTCGCAGCGACCACGCCTGAAAAACTGGTCGAGATGCCTGCCAGCCACACGGGTGTCGCGCTTGCACCGGTGCTCGCGCGCGGGGTGCCGGTTTTGCTCACGCCGCTCGGCGCGGAAACGCCCGAGGAAATCGACTGATCGTTTGATTGGCTGGACGATTGATTGTGTGAACGAGATAGGGCGCCCCCCGCGGGCGCCCGCCCATCTTCCCTTCCCCGCCTTATTTTTGTGCGACGGATACGTTTGCTGTGGCATCGCGCAAATTCCGCTTTCACAATCACTCATCACCTAGGTGGCCTCTTTTCCGAGACGGAGCGGCCGCTCATACTGCATGTGAGGCTCGGTACTAACAACGATGGGATCCGCCCTGACCGAACGCAGGACGGGAAGTCCTGTTCGCGTCGTCGAAAATCGATGGTTCCGGCGATCGCTCCGAAAACTAAAGTGTAATGGTCGTCAATACATAAACTCGCAGCGTGCGGAGGAGAGCTTCGCCTCGCCATCAAAGGTCCTCGTATGAAAAATATTCTAAGAAGTGGTCTAAGCCTCGTCATTGCGAGGCGGGTTCGGACCTATTCCAATCGAGAGTGGTGAGACACGAGCGGCACGGCGAGCAAGGGGCCGGTCTTGCTCGCGGCGCGTCGTTTCCCATGCAAGGCCCGATTTTTCGAGACGCAGGCGCCGCATCCGCGCGCCGCTTCACATCGAAGTGACTTGACGCGCTTGATCAGCCACGATGTTTCGCTTCGGGCTGAGTCCCCCGAGGATGAGGGGTTCCAGGCCACGGGCGACCCATTGCCGGACACCGCAGCGATGTGTTCGACGCCTGATTTACCCGCCTGTGTGACTGAGTTGTCCATTCAGCCCCGGTGTAATGAAAACGGCCAACTGCGGGCGGCTTCCATGGCCGCGGTGTTGCAGTGAGCGAGTTCGATTGCGCGCGCGAGAGGCGCGACTGGTCGAGTGGTCACAGCGTGCGGCTCGCCAAGGCGGGGGCATTTCGCCGCTGCGGCCGATCCCCCCGTGGGAAAAGAAGGCGCTGAATTCCCGGCCGCCGCGTCTTCGCCAGACCAGCAAAAAGTGGCTCGCATGGCGGGCGATCTTGAACGTTGGTCGCAGCGTCTGAACACCACAGGCGACAGGACTGTGAGCCTTGAAGACACCAATGTCCTGGCCCCGTCCTTTGGCACCCGTGCGCGGCGAGTTTCGCGAGCAGATCTGCGCCTCGTGGAAAGCCTCGGGCGACTCCAGTTGCAGGCTCAGGCCAGTCTCGCGACCCAGTACAAGTCTCACATCGAAGCGAAGCTGTATCGCAAATTCGAACTCTTCAGTCACCCGGGTGCACGTTCCGAACAACGGCTCGACGCGAGCCCCACCCTAGGGGCCGGAGCCGCGCAGGCTCGAGCGGCACGTTGACAGGCGTGGATTCGAACGTATGTTTGCGCGCCTGGGAGAGCCGGGCAGTGTCATGAGCATCGAAGCGGAAAGCATGATGAAGCAACATGTAATGTGGGCAAACTCTGCGTTACGCGCCGAGGTACGGTGCAGCCAGCAAAGCATGCGCGAAGCGATGCATGCCTATTGTTCAAGTCGTTCAAAGGCGGATTTTGGTCGGGCGATGCAATCCTTTGAAGCGGTGCTCGCCCATCACCTCGAGGGATGGAAGGTCGCCCAGGTGGGGCGGCGACGCTATTGGGAAATCGACGACCGGATTTGTCTCGCGTGGTGAAGCACTGAAGGGTGACGGACAGGGCGTTGGTGCAGGGCGACGCAACAAATCAGCCATGCGCTTGTCCTACCGGCCGGCGCTGTGAGCTTGCCGCAACGTGACGCGAGATCGAAGCACTTAAGAACGGAGCCACTAATGGCCGGTTAAACTGCAGTACTTTTGGAGCAAGTATGTGGTCGACAATTAGTGATCTCGGCGACGCAGGCCTGACGTTGCCGCTTGCGATCGTTTGTGCGGTATGGCTTGCCACCTCGGGCTGGAAGCCCGTCATGCTCTGGCTGACGATGCTTGGCACGGGTATGCTGATGGTCGGGCTGACCAAGATGTTCTACGCGGGCTGCGGCGTGCACTTGCCACTCGCGGAATTCCGCGTGATCAGCGGTCATACGATGCTCGCATCCGCAGTCTGGCCGATGACGCTTTTACTTTTGTTTCAGGGTCGCACGGATGGTCATGTCCGCCTGAAAGTCGCAGCCGGGCTTGCACTGGCCGCTCTGATCGGCGTTGCCCGCGTCTTCGATGGCGCTCACACGGTGCCCGAGGTCGTGGTCGGCTGGTGTGTCGGGGCCGTCATCACGGTGTTGTTCGTCCGCTGGCAGCACCTGCCCGGACTGCTGCCGCGCTGGCGACGGCTCGCCGGAGTCTCGCTGCTATCGGTGTCGGCGCTCGCTTATGGGCATCACGCTCCGATCCAGGCCGCGATCGACTCGTATTCCTCATGGCTGTGCCTGTGGTTTTAGCGTCGACGCGAACAGCATTCGAGGTCCCGCGCTAGGCGACCCGGTCGTCGAGTCGTTCGTCGTCGATGCCTGCGGGTTCGAGGTGGGCCACCACGTCCGCTACGGCAAATATTTTCCTGACGGCCGCCTCGGCGCAATCGCCGATACCGTGCCCTTCGTCGACCGACAGATGTCCGTCGACTTCGACGTGAAACTCGACAAACACACGATCGCCTCCATCGCGAGTACGGATGTCGTGGACCCCTCGAACCCCCCTGCAGCCGAGCACGGTGGCCTTGATCCGTTCGCGGTCGGTTGCCTCGAGTTCGCGATCGAGCAACTGCACCAGGGCGTGGAGCATCATCCCGCGCGCATTCCACAGCATGTAGCAGGCGATCAGCAGCGCGCCCACTGCGTCAGACCGGGTCCAGCCGAACAGGCGGTCAAGCACCAGCGCACCGAGCACCGCCAGGTTGACCGCCACGTCGGTCACGTAGTGCGCGCGATCTGCCGCGATCGCCGTCGAGCCGGTCCGCTTGACCACATAGGTCTGCATGGCCACCAGCCCGGCGGCCGCAAAGGTGCTGCCAACGATGATCCAGATACCTAAGCCGAGTTCACTCAGTGGCTGAGGACTGATCACTCGTCCGACCGATTCCGCGCCGAGCCCGATGGCCGCGCCAGCCAACAGCAAGGCCTGAATCAGGGCAGCTACCGCCTCGGCCTTGCCGTGCCCGTAACGGTGCCCGCTATCGGCCGGGCGCTCGGCATACCGCACGCCGACGAAGGTGACGATCGAAGCGAGGACATCGACCAACCCATCCGCGGCGGAGGTCAGCAATGAGATCGAGCCTGTTGCGAGCCATGCCCAGACTTTGACGCCGACAAGCACGAGCGCGACAGCCAGCGAAGCCATCGAGGCTGCGCGGCGGAGCCCTTTGTTGGCGGAATCGTTAGCGGAATCTTCTGTCATGGAGCGCGGTGGAAATAGGCGTTGGCGTGGTGTTCAGTCGTGGCGCGCGATAGCGGTTCATCAGCGCCATTATCCGGGGCTATATGACCGACGTGACAGTGTTCAGTGATATCGAGTTTCCTGACGATTTGCTAACAACGCCGCGAGGAAATGGCGCGGGGTCGGCAGGGCGCCATAAAAAAGAAAGAGATCATTCTTGTTCTGAGCCAGGACGTCACTATAATAGGGTTATTACCTACGTCAAAACCCTAATCCCTAGAGGGAAAGATGAAATCCATGTCCGATATATCCGTCGCCGTTACCACTCAATCGACTTGGTTCGCAAAAGTGCGCGTGGCTGCCCGGCAAGCGCTGACACTCCATCTGCAGTACTGCGAGACGTTTGCCCAGGCACACCGGCGTCAGCAGTAACAGGCTTTACCGGCTAAGCGCCAGCCGGGCTCCGAACACGATGAACAGCACACCGGCTGCACGGTCGATCCAGCGCGTCATGCGTTCATAGGCCCGCGCCATCGGCGGCATCGTGAAGAGGCAGGTCACCAACACGTACCAGGTGATCGAGATGGCGGCCATCAGCGTGATGGCCGATGCGCCGAGCGTGAGGGACGGACGCCCCGGCATTGCCGTCGCAAAGACGCTGGCCATGAAGAGTGCTGTTTTCGGGTTCGCAAGATTGGTCATCAGGCCAAGGCGAAACGCCGCGACATCCGACAGACGCTCGGCAGGCTCGATGGCGCCCTGTGCGCTCTTGCGACGGCTCTGCATCAGCAGCCGCGACCCGAAGTAGATCAGATAGAGGCCGCCCACTATCTTGAAGCCCAGGTAGAGCCATGGCGCCGCGCTGAACAAGGCGTGAATGCCGAACAACCCCGCACATCCCCAAATCGTCGTCCCCACCCCGATGCCTGCCACGGCCATCAGTCCGCGCGCGCGGGAATGCGTGGTCGCGACGCGCAACATCATAAGAAAATTGGGACCGGGCGTGATGGCCGCGATGGTCCAGAGCGTAGCGACCATGACGAGAGGGGCGAGCGGATGCATTGAAGGTCCTTGACGACGGGATATCAGAAAAGCGATAACGCAAGATGCGATACCTGTGATGGTAACGGACGCACGCGCCATCCGCAGACTCGGCCAAGAGGACTATGCTGTCTGGGACAGGGGAAGGAGACGCCCATGAACCACAACAGCCTGCGCCTGAACACGGGACATCCGCACGAATATCGCGAAGCCGACTGCTCGGTCGCCGGATTTTCAGCAGTGCTTGAGTCGTCGGCCAACGAGGCCAACACGCTGCAATTCGCCGCGCTCGTCGCGCAGAACATCCCGATCTACGACTGTACGGTGCTACGCGGTGCACTGGAACCAGGCCCCGAGCGGGCGCGCCTCCTTGGCGAATGGGTTGAGGTGCTGCTGTACGGGGCCGGTGTGCTGGTGTTGCGCGGCGCTTATGCGGACGTGGGACCCATCGACGAGGCCACTGGAATCTTCGAAACGATCATCGAGGGCGAACGTGAAGCGGGGGTCAGCGGCGCTGACCACTTCGCCAAGGTGGGAGCCAACGACCGGATCTGGAATGCACTCGAAAAGCTTTGTCTCCATGTCCCCGCTGTCTTCGCCCGGTATTACGCAAACCCGTTTATCGCGGCCGTCTCGCAGGCCTGGCTGGGCCCGCATTATCAGATGACTTCGCAAGTCAATGTGGTCAGGCCCGGTGGGGCGGCGCAGCAGGCGCATCGTGACTATCACCTGGGTTTTCAGACTGTCGAGACCTCGCAATGGTATCCCGCACATGTGCATCGAATGTCGCCCTTGCTGACCTTGCAGGGCGCGGTGGCCCACAGCGATATGCCTGTGGAAAGCGGGCCGACTAAATTGCTACCGTTTTCGCAACGCTATGCGCCCGGCTATCTCGCCTGGCGGCGGCAAGATTTTCGGGACTATTTCGAATCGCACTTCGTTCAGTTGGCGTTGAAGAAGGGCGATGCGCTCTTTTTCAGTCCGGCTTTGTTTCATGCCGCGGGCTCGAATTACACCGCGTCCGTGTCACGGATGGCGAATCTGCTTCAGGTCTCGTCGGCCTATGGTCGTGCGATGGAATCGGTGAATCGCACCCGAATGTGCGAGGTCCTGTATCCGGTCTTGCACACGTTCCAGAACGACGCTCGCATGGATGCTGTTGCGATCGATACCGTTATTGCCTCGTGCGCTGAGGGCTATGCGTTTCCGACCAATCTGGACCGCGATCCGCCGATCGGCGGGCTGGCACCGGCGAGTCAGCAGACCCTGTTCCGGCAGGCGCTCGACGAAGGGTGGTCGACCGACCGCTTTGTCGAAGCCGTTCGGCGACAGGCCCGCAACCGTGAGACAGACTGATTGAGCAATGCTGCTGCTCAGCGCTTTTGCGATGCGCGCTTGATTAGGCCATCGACGCGTGAGAGAAAAAGCTTGAGAAGGGGTGAAGTGTTGGTCTTGTTGTAACCAATCACGAGATCGATGGTGGGCGGCGTGCCTCGCAAGGGTCGGCTGGTGACGGACCAGGGCAGGAAATTCTCCGCATACATGGGCAGCAGCGCGACCCCTCGGGTCGATGCGACAAGTGACATGGCCATCGTGAGGTTGTGGATGAAATGCGTCGGGACGAGATTCACTTCCGAGGCTCTCAGATAGTCTTCGATCGCGGTGCGCATCGGCGTGGCGATCTCCGATGCGCCGATAAACAGTTCGCCAGCCAGATCATTCACATCGACATCCTGGCTCTGCGCGAGCGGATGATCGCTGGGCATGATCACCACGAAAGGCTCGCGCGCCACGACGATGTACTCGAGATCGGGGGTGTTCTGCTCGGCTCTCAGGAAGGCGACATCCAGCTTGCCGCGCATCAGCGAGTCAGCGAGATCTGGTGAGTATTGACTTGAGATGGTGATCTCAATGTTAGGGAGTTCATCGCTGAGCACCCGCATGGTTTCAGGTAGCCAATCGACTTCTTGTCCGGTCAGAAAGCCCAGCGCGAATGTCGGTTTGGCCGGTCGTGCGATCCGGCGTGCCGCTTCAGTGGCGGCTTCCACCTGACTCAAGGCGAGCCGTGCGTGGTCCAGAAACACGCGTCCCGCCGGCGTGAGCTCGATGCCACGCGCACTGCGTGTCATCAACTCGACGCCGACCTCTGACTCGAGATCCCGAATCTGCCGGCTTAGCGAGGGCTGAGCCGTGAAGAGCCGCTTCTCTGCCGCGACGGTCAGGCTCCCTTCTTCCGCGACCGCGATGAAATAGCGCAGATGCCTCAGCTCCATACCGTATCCCATGCTTTGAGAGTATGGCGACCATCTTACAAAGTCTTTTCCCCAGATACAAGAACAGCCTAAATTCCCCTCTGACGCAGGCATTTCTCTACTCGGAAATCACTGAATGCGAAGAGGCGTCATGCCTGAAAAGACCGAGTCGCCGCAGCGGTGCCAAGCGTGAATCGCACTGTCGCACGCACGGTTGTCTACAGCGCACGGTCCCTTCGCATCGACCAAATTCAAAGGAACGATCATGAGCAACCTTACAGGCAAGACCGCGCTCGTTACGGGCGCTTCACGCGGTATTGGCCGCGCCAGTGCGCTCGCCCTGGCACGGAGCGGGGCGTATGTTCTGGTTCACTACGGTCACGGTCAGGCTGACGCCGACGCGGTGGTCGACGAAATCCGCAAGGCGGGTGGTCGTGCCGATGCCGTGGCGGCTGACCTCGGCGAGCCCGACGGCCCGCACAAGCTCGCGGCACAGGTGCGCGAGATTGTCGGCGATCGTCTGGACATCCTGGTGGCTAACGCAGGCGTGTCGAAGGCGGCGAAGATCGAAGATACCTCGATCAAAGACTTTGACCTGCTGTTCGCCGTCAACGTGCGGGCACCGTTCTTTCTCGTTCAGCAATTGTTGCCGGTCCTGGGCGAAGGCAGCAGCATCGTGCTGCTCTCTTCGCTGGCGGCCCACGCAACGGTCGGTGCCTTGTCGGCCTATGCGGCGACCAAGGGTGCGGTCGATACCCTAGTCAAGCACTTTGCCTCGGCGCTCGGCGAGCGTGGGATCCGCGTGAATGCGGTGGCGCCCGGCGTCGTCGAGACCGGGATGTCCAACTTCACCAAGACCGATACGGGCCGCGCAGCGGCGCTCGGCATGCAGGCGCTCAAGCGCATTGCCCAGCCTGATGACATCGGCTCGGCAATCGCCTTCCTGGCCTCTGACGACGCACGCTGGGTTAACGGCGACACGCTGCGGGTCGATGGCGGCTCGAAGCTTTGAGCGTCGATTGACGGATTGACAGATTCACGGGGCCGATTGCTTCGGCCCCGTCACGCAGTCACTGTAAGCCAGACCAAGCGTGTACGAGCATGTCGCCGCACGACCTTGCATGAGATCGTAAGGTCGCGGCTTCATCGCTCGGCCCGACGTCGATTTGAGGCGATTCGATTTATTGATGAATCTATGTTCGCCTCCCAACACACCCCGTAATATTTGGCGAGCTAGATTCAGGGCAACGAGATCCCTGACATCCCCACGCTCCGGGATCCCGCCGGGGCCAAGGTGCGATTTGTAACAGACGCCCTGTACGAATCACGCAACCCTTCGCCTTGGCGAAGATCTGTTGCTGGCTATGACTCACATGAATCGTAGTGATCCGCGGGATAAAAACGATGAGGCGAAGAGGCAAGCCGACGGGCGATGTGTGCAGCGACATGGCCTTGCGGCCATGGCGCTTGCCGATGCGCTTGGGGATCGGTGTCTCAGGGTTCGCGCTCTTTCTCTCGTTGGCACTCCCCGGCGTCGCACAGAGCAAAGAGCTGCGCGTTGCGCCGCCCGGCGCTCAAACGCAGGTGGCCGATGGCACCTATGCCACGTTGGCCGAAGCGATGGCCGTACTGCAGCCGGGCGATCATTTGGTGATTCAAGCGGGCGTTTACCGTGAAACCCTGCAGTTTCCCGCACGGGACTGGACCAGCGCGAGCAACACGATCATCGAAGGCAGCGGTGTGGTCCAGATCAATGGCGCAGACCTCGTGACGGAATGGACTGCCGCCGGCAACGGCGAATTCTATACACGCTGGCAGCACGAACCTGCGCAAGTCGCCATCGACGGCACCTTGCTGCAACAGATCGGCGGTACCGTGTTCGATGGTTTTCCCACGAATGGGGCGAGCGAATGGACCGGCCTGCTCAGCGGTATCGGTGGGATCTGGCCCGGGCGCGTGAAGGGCGTGGCGACGGATTTGCCGCCGGCTAGCTTTGGCTACGATGCGGCGGCCGGGCGCCTTTATGTCCGGCCGCGCACGGGTGCCCTCACCGGGCATACGGTTGAAGTCGGCGCCCGCGCATTCAGTGCATATGGGACAGGGCTTGCCAACGTCACATTGAAGAACCTGACGTTCCGGCTCGGCAACACGTCGATCAGCAGCCGGGCAGGCCTGGTCACCATCGAAGGCAATCATCTCGTGCTCGACCATGTGAGCGTCAGCGAGGCGGATAGCGTGGGTGTCGAGCTCGACGGCGACGACAACGCTATGCACAACGTCATGGTGGACCACTGCGGCCAGCTCGGCATCAAGGCACGCGGTGAGCGTGTGCTGATCGCAGATACAGAGTCCGATTTCAACAACATGCGTGGCTTCAACAAGTGGTGGGAAGCCGGCGGCGCAAAGTTCATCGGTGACGACGGTCTGCGCGACTCGGTCGTCACTGCATTTACGGCAATCGGTAATCTCGGCGACGGTATCTGGTTCGACTGGAACAACCAGCGCAACCGTGTCGAAAAGAGTCTCTCCGAATACAACACCGGCTTCGGTATCCAGTACGAGGCGAGCTACGGTGCCTCGATCGTCGACAACATCATCGTTGGCAACGGACAGCGCGGCATCTACTTGCCGCACAGTTCGAATTCGCTGGTTGCCTGGAATCTGGTTGCCGGCAATGCACTCCAGGGCATCGCGGTGATAGACGAAGGCCGGATCGATCCTGAGCACCTTCTCGACTTGCGCCCGCATGGCAATGTGATCTTTGGCAATGTCATCGCCTGGAACGGCAGTGCGCTGACCTTGCCCGTGAATATTGCCGACAACAAGTCTGACGCCAACATCTTCATCGACGACTCGAGCGCGGCGCTGTGGTCACTGGGTTGGCACGGCACCCTGACAAGTACCTTGCCGGCGTGGACGGAAGTGAGTGGGCAGGATCGTCATTCCGAACGCCTGCGCATCGTGATGGACGCCCCATTTCGCGCCTCGATCGAGGCACGGCAGCGCGCCCCTGAACTCGGCTGGTTCAGGACGCTGCGCCAGACCCTGACGCCGGTCACGGCCAGTGAGCTGGCAGGCATGGGTGTTCCGGTGACGGTCGGCATGCCGACAGATGCGCGGCCCGGTCCGGCGCTCTGAGTGCCATTCGTTCGATCAAGCGCATTCGTGTGAGCGACACGGACCCAGAGAACAGACAAGAGGAAAGAGGATGAACCTCGCCTCAAGTGATTTGCCCGTCATACCAAGCCCGGGGCGGTTCACGCTGCCAGACTGTGAAAGATCACCGATAAAAAGGAACGTCGTCAATGGACATGTTCAACGCGCAGTCACTTGAAGATCGGCTGGTCGAGGTGCGCAGGAGGCCCAGTGGCTTCGACTACATGCGAATCGTGCTGGCCTGCTTGGTCTTGCTGTCCCATACGCTCAATGTTGTCTACGGGCAGGACATCACCACGGCGCTCTGGCAGGGGCCGATTCGTCCCTTCCTCGCGGCGATCTTGCCGATGTTTTTTGCCCTAAGCGGTTTTCTCGTGACGGGCAGCCTCGAGCGCTGCCGCACGCTGGTTTCGTTCCTCGGCCTGCGCATCATGCGGATCGTGCCGGCGCTTGCTGTCGAGGTGTTGCTGAGCGCGTTTATCCTCGGGCCGATTTTCACGTCGCTCGGGCTCGGACACTACTTCACCGATGCGCATTTCTATGCGTATTTCCTCAATGTGCTCGGCGACGTGCATATGGAACTGCCGGGCGTGTTTTTGCACAACGTCTGGCCGCAAACTATCAACCTGCAATTGTGGGTGCTGCCGCGCGAGCTCAAGTGCTACATTCTGCTGGGCCTGATGTTTCTCTTCGGCGTGGTGAAGCCGAATCGTCAGACCCTCCTCTTCGTTGTGGCCTTGCATATCGGTGCGGCGATCTATTTCTCGATCGGCGCGTCGCACAAAATGCAGGGCATGCCGAACACGCTGAGTGGCTGGCTGCTGGTGATCAGTTTCGTTGCCGGCGTGAGCATGTATGTGTTCCGTCGTCAGATTCCGTACAGCGGGAGCCTGTTTCTCGCGTGTGCAGTGCTGTCGGCGGTGCTGCTCTCGGTGCCGGGTGGCGACACCTTCGTACCGTTTCCGATCGCTTATGCGACCACCTACCTCGGGCTTCACAACCCGGGTCGCTCGAAGATCATCCTGAGTGGAGACTACTCATACGGCATCTATCTCTACGGGTTTCCGATCCAACAGGCGATCGCTGCCCTGGGGCCGTGGACAGCGCCCTGGTACATGAACGTGGCGCTCGCGCTGCCATGCGCCACGCTGCTTGCAGTGTCCTCGTGGTGGATCGTCGAGAAGCCCGTCCTGCGCCTGCGGCCCAAGCTCACCAAGCTTGAAGACCGCGTGTTGCTCGGGCTCGACGCCGCGCGCGCCTCGTGGTCGGCGTGGGTCCGACGGTCGCTGTCCAATGAGTGACATGGCTCGACTCAGTGGATCCGCCTTGAGCGCGATCAGACGTCTCAGGGCGCTCATCGCCGAGCCCAGGACACTGGCGTTCGTCGATCAGTGCATCGTCTCATGCAGCAACTTCCTGGTGATGTTGATCATCGGGCGGCGGCTGCCTGCGGCCGAGTTTGGCTTCTTCACACTGGCCATGCTGGCAATCCTCTTCGTTTCGAATCTTCACCGGGCGCTGCTGACCCAGCCGCTCAACGTACTCGGCCCGCGCGACAGCGAGACGACATTGGGATCGCGCCTCGCGGTGTTGCTGGGGGCCCACGCCGTGGTGGTGCCGGTGTCGATCGTCATCGTGGTGGCGCTGTCGATCAAGTTTTTTCCGCAGGGGCATCTGGTGCTCGGCGCCTGTATCTACCTGACGTTCTTTTTCCTGCAGGAGACGTTGCGCCGCTATTGGTACACGGTCGAACGCCTGCGCCTGGCCGTACTGAGCGACCTGATCAGCTATGGCGGTCAGATGGTCGTGTTGGCGATCGCTGGCCTGTATTTCACGATCGACGGGGAGGGTTCGTTTCTGATCATGGCTGCCGCGTCCCTGGTGGCGACGGTCGTCAGCCTGCGCCTCGCTGGTCCCCTGCGTTTTGGTGCGCGGGCGACGGCACGCACGATCGTGGTCGAGCACTGGCAGATGTCGCGTTGGTTGCTGCTGACGGTATTCGCGCTGTGGGGCAGCAGCCAGTTATACCCGTTCCTCATCGCTTCGCTCGGGCCGGCTTCGATCGCCCTGTTCGCGGTGAGCCGGAACTTGCTCAATGTGATGAACGTCGTCGTGCAGAGCGTCTTGAACTACCTGCCAACGCGTGCCACGGCCTTGCTGCGTCAGCAAGGCGAAGGCGAGTTTCGCCGGCATCTCGCAAGGACACTGGTGCTGACGGGCCTGGGCAGTGTGGTCTTCGTACTCGCCATGCAGGTGCTCGCGTATCCGGTTCTCCACGTGTTGTATCGAGGCGCCTACGATGCGGCGGTGCCGGTACTACGCATGCTGTCGGCGGGCATGGCATTTTCCCTGGCCGGGGCCGTGCTGGGTTCCTATTCGCTTGCGATGCACGACTCGCGCTCGACCTTCCTCGCGAATCTGGGCAGTTCCGTTTTCACGTTCACGGGCGGCCTCTGGCTGATCCACGCACATGGCATCTACGGCGCAGCGATTGCCGCGTGTCTCAGCCTGGCCGTGGCAGCAGCACTCCAGGGCGGTTTTGTCATGGTGCGCCTGAACCGACTCGCTAAGCACGAACCGGCGAGGCATGCCGGCACAAGCACGCAAGCCACGCCTGTCGTGCAGGGGAAGTCATGAAGATTCATCGACGATGGGACCCGGCAGATCTGTCAGCGGCCGGTGGTTGTCACACTCGAGATACAGCATGAGCATCATGACCGACGCACATTCGATCAACGAGGTCATAGGGACCAGGGCGCCGCTGAGGATTCTTGTCGTGCACAACGCTTATCAGTGGCGCGGCGGCGAAGACGTCGTCAAGGACGCCGAGGTCGCCTTGCTGCGTGAGCGCGGCCAGGTGGTAGAGACCTACGAGCGCGATAACGCTTCGATCAATGGCATGTCGAGTCTTCAAGCGGCACGGCAAACCCTGTGGTCATCGCAGACTACCGCGGAGCTCAGGCAGCGCATCGAAGCGTTCGGCCCGGATCTGATCCATGTCCATAACAGTTTTCCGCTGGTGTCGCCGTCGCTCTACTGGGAAGCAGCGCGCGCAAGGGTGCCAGTGATTCAGACGCTGCACAATTTCCGCATGCTCTGTCCGCAGGCGATGTTCCTGCGCGAGGACCGGGTCTGTGAGGACTGTCTCGGCAAGGTTCCCTGGCGGGGTGTCGTGCGCGGCTGCTATCGAGGTTCTGTCGCGCAGACGGCAGTCGTGGCCAGCATGCTCACCGTGCATCGGGCAGTGGGCACTTATTCGAACAAAGTTGCACGGTATATTGCGCTGAACCAGTTTTGCCGCGACAAGTTTATCGAGGGGGGCTTGCCTGGCGAACGGTTCTCGATCAAGCCGAACTTCGTGTCGGTCCCGGACGGCCCCGAAGTCGCGCGTCGTGGCGGACTGTTCGTCGGACGTCTTTCACGTGAGAAAGGCATTGCCGTCTTGCTCAAGGCGCTCGACCGTCCCGATGGCCCGACGCTCGACATGATCGGCACGGGGCCGATGGAGTCCGAGGTGGTGGCGCACCCCAAGGTGCGCGGTCTGGGTGCGATGGCGCGCACGGAGGTACTCGACGCCATGCGGCGCGCGTCGTATCTGGTGCTACCGAGCATCTGGCACGAAGTGATGCCGCTAAGCGTGGTGGAGGCCTTCGCGTGTGGATTGCCGGTGATAGGCAGCCGCTCGGGTGCGCTCGGCGAACTGATTGAAGCAGGGGTGACGGGTTTGCTCTGTGAGCCGGGCAATCCCGATGACCTCGCGCGCACGATCGCGTGGGCGGAATCGCACCCCGAGGTCATGCGGGAGATGGGCCGCCGCGCGCGCGCCGAGTATGTGGCGAAGTACACGCCCCAGCGCAACTACGAGCAGCTCATGACGATCTACCGCGAGGTGATCGGGCAGGCACAGCCCAAGCGCCGGGCTTTGCGGGTGCTCGCCGGGGAAGCCGAGAACAAGATCCAGGAGACGCAAACATGAGATCACGCACTACGTTGCTGGGACCCGGGCTGCTGCGAATGATTTACCAGCCCGCGATCAAACGTCATCTGAGCCGCGTGCCCTTGATCCGGCGCGTCTATAACGGCTGGCTGCGTACGCATCCGATCGACCGTCATCTGAAGGTCGATACGAGCGGTTATATGGAAGTCGACCAGATCACGGCCAGCGAGCAGTTGCGCAAGCTCGTCATCCCGTATGCGGGCTCATCGCCCAGCGTGGTTCGCAAGGCCCTCACGATGCTGCCGCCTGTCGACGACTACCAATTTCTCGACCTTGGCTGTGGCAAGGGCCGCGCGATGATCGTCGCCTCCGAGCGGCCGTTTCTCGGCATCACCGGAGTGGATCTGTCGCGCGATTTGCTCGACATTGCACAGCGCAATATCGAGGTGATCGCGACGACCTTTCCGGCACGCCCCGCGATGCGGGTTCACAAGGCCAACGCCGTCGAATTCTCGATGCCACCGGGCAAGGTGGTGCTGTTCAACTATCACGCTTTCGGCAAGGAGCTGATGACCACGCTGACGCAGCATCTGGAGGCGTGCCTCGCAACGACGACCGAGCACTTGCTATTCGTCTACTACAACCCGGTGTACGCCGAGGTGCTCGACGCCTCGCCGGCGTTTACGCGCTGGTATGCGGGAACCCTGAAGTGTGACCGCGAAGAGATCGGTTTCGCGCCGGACGACGACGATACGGTGGTGATCTGGGAAAGCGTGCGCAACCGGATCGGTACGCCGCATGCCGATGCTGAACGGCCCGTCGTGACCCTTCAGCCAGCCTGGCGTGCGGGGCTCGGGTGATCATGGGCGTCATCGAACGGTTCATTTTCTCGCGCGGCGCAGCCACCCGTCCCGGGCGCCTGATGGACGCCGAGCCTGCGCGAGAGCGTGAGTCTGGCGGGGCCGCGTCAATGCCTGCCGCGTCCAAGGCCGCACCCGTTGCGCCCGGCGCCTATTCGATTTTCCACGAACCATGGTGGCTCGACATCACCGCACCGGGACAATGGCGCGTGGTGCAGTCGCTGAGCAACGGACGCGTCCAGGGTGAGATGGTCTTCTGCACCACGCGAAAGGGGATCTGGGACGCCTCGAGTCTGCCGCCGCTGACGCGCACGCTCGGGCCGGTGATCTATCCGACCCGTGCGAAGCCGGTCGTCGAATTTCGTCATCGGCTCACCACCACCTATGACCTGATCGATCAGTTGCCGAAGTTGTCCTTGTTTCATCAACTGCTCGATCCGCGCCTGCCCGAAGCGATGGCCTTCCAGACGCGCGGCTTTACGATTTCGCAGAGCTATACATTCCAAATTCCGGGCGAGCGCACCGCCGAACAGGTTTGGGATGCAATCCATTCCAAAACACGCAACCTGATCCGCACCGCGCAGACGCAGCTCACAGTGCGCCCGATTGCCGACCCACACCTGTTCACGCGCTTCTATGAGGCCAACCTCGCCGAGCGTGGGCTGCGCAATGCATACGGCGAACGCCTGATGTCTACGCTCGTCGAGGCCGTGCTCGCGCGCGAGGCCGGGCAGGTACTCGGCGCCTATAACGCAGCGGGCGCGCTGGTGGCCGCGATCATGGTCGTGCGCGACCGGTACGCGACGTACTACTTGCTCTCCTCGCGCGCGCGGACGGGCCACGGGGGGGCGATCAGCCTGCTGCTCTGGAGCGCGATCCAGGATGCGCTCGCACGAGGCTTGCGCTTCGACTTCGACGGCATCGGCAGGACGTCGATCCTGTCGTTTTTGAGCGGCTTCGGCGGCGATCTTGTGCCGCGTATCGGGGTCGAACGCACTTCGGCATCGTACCGGATGGCGCGGGGTGTCCGCGATGCCTCTGCGCAGCTCGCCCAATCGCTGCGTGATCGCTTGCACGAGCCTCGAACATGACATGTCCTTTGACACACCCTTCGCGCCGCCGTCCATTCTTGAACTAACGCCATGAAAATCGCCTACGTGACGACCTTCGATTCCTCGCATCCCGACGCATGGTCGGGAGCGGGCTATCAAATTCCGCTTGCGCTTGCTAACGCGGGTGCCGAGATCGTCAGAATCGACAATCTGCAACGCAAGGCGAGCCTTCCCGCGCTGGTGCGGCTTGCCGCATCGCGCGTGACGCACCGCTCGCATCATCTCGAGCGCGAGCCGTCGGTGCTGCGCCACTATGCTCGGCAGATCGAGACGCGTCTCGAGGGTATCAACGCCGATATCGTGCTGTCGCCTGGCAGCATTCCGCTGACCTTTGTCAAAACGTCGATACCGAAGGTGCTGTGGACCGATTCGACCTTCGCTGGCATTGTGGGTTACTACCCTGCGTACAGTGGACTCACGCGACGCAACCTGCGCGATGGCGATGCAATGGAGCGCATCGCACTTGAAGGCAGCGCACTGGCGGCATACAACTCGGATTGGGCCGCCGACTCGGCGGTGACAAAGTACGGCCTGCGGCCCTCAAAGGTCGCGGTCGTGCCCTTCGGTTCGAATTTTTCCGCGAACCTGCCGCCCGACGAGATCGCGGCGATCACGGCACAGCGCCTGCGCAACTCGCGTGTCTCGCTGTTGTTCGTGGGGACGCAGTGGGAGCGCAAGGGCGGCGACTTTGCGGTGGCCGTGACCGAGCAACTGGTTCGGCGAGGCGTCGATGCGGTCATCTCGATCGTCGGCTCGACCCCGCCGCGCAAAGCGCCGTTCATCAAGGAGTTCGGTTTCGTGTCGAAAGCGAACAAGGATGGCGCCGCCTTGCTTGAGCACTGTTACCGGGAAGCGCATTTCCTGATTCACCCGGCTGTGGCGGAATGCAATGCGAACGTGTTTTCCGAAGCGTGCTCGTTCGGGTTACCGATCATCGCGAAGCGCACCGGGGGCATCCCGACCTCAGTGGTTCCGGGACGTAACGGGACATTGTTCGAACCGGGCGATTCGCCCGAAGCGTGGGCTGAGTGGATTGTGGCGACCTTGCGCGACAACGCGCTCTACGCCGGCTTATGCGCAGGGGCTCATCGGCAATTCCATGAAAAGCTGCAGTGGGCGGTTGCCGCGCGGAAGATGCTGCAGCTGATGGAAGACTGCCTGGTGAGCGCACGGCCCTCGACGAGCCACCAGGGCTCTCGCGGTCCGTTCGACTCACGCGCGCGCTCGGGAGATGCACTCGCCTGAAGGCGCCCGGCAGGCACACGCGCAAATAGGTGGCCTGCCCTGCGCCGGTCGCCCGATGCGGGCCTAGCCCCCGCGTGCTTCGTCGGGGATCCGAAAGCGCTCGAGCGCGCCCAGGATCGGGCCCGGCACCGACAGGGCGTAGCGCCCGGTCGCCAGCTTCGCGAAGAGGCGGCTGCCGCGCGCGAGCCATTGCAGCACAGAACGCAGCGGCGCGAAGTGCGACAACCTCGACCGGCTTTGTATTTCGGTGTGTTCCGTGCGACCTGTCGTATGCAAGGCGCGGGTCTTCTGTTCGGGGTAATAGCGCATGCACGACAGCAGGACCGGAATATGTGCGATGCGGGTCGCTTTTGAAAAGCGGTCCCACAGGTCGGCGTCCATCGCGAGGTCGAAGCGCGGATCGAGTCCGCCGACCCGATTGAACAGACTCCTGCGCCAGAACATCGACGGCTGCGGCACATAGTTATGGTCGTAACGCAGCAGGAACCGGCTGAACGGGATCTCGCGTTTTTGGCGAATCAGTTGGCCGCTCCGGTCGATCCAAAGCGCATCTCCGTACACGGCCTCGACATCGGGATGCGCTTCGAAGAACGTCGCCACGGTGTGCAGGGCCCCCGGCAGCAGAAGGTCGTCCGAACAAAGCCAGCCCATGATGCCGCCGCTCGAGTGCATGAAGCCTTTGTTGAGGGCATCGGTCTGGCCATCGTCGGGCTGGGAGACCCAATAGTCGATTTGGTCGTTATGGCGCTGAAGGATGTCGACGGTGCCGTCGGTCGAGCCGCCGTCCATCACGATGTATTCGAGTGCCGGATAGTCCTGCTCGAGCACGGAGCGAATCGTCGCATCGATGAAGTTGGCCTGCTGATACGAGCAGGTCACGATCGAGATCTTGGGTAAAGTCGAGTTCATCGCGAGGGTTCCAGGTTCAATCGTTGACGGGCGGCGCGATGCAGCCCGAGGCCCAGCAAAAGGCCGAGGTTCATCCACAGCAGCAGCGCCTTGTCTGGCTGCAGCATGATCGGATTGAACGCGTAGACTGCGATGCCCGCCACACTCATGCAGGCAAACATGTGTGCGGCCGCCTCCGCATCACTGCGTCGCGCACCGGTGCCACGCACGCTCAGTACCGTGCGCAGCGACAGGCGGCCGACGCGCACATAAGCCCACGTCAACAGGCCAAGCCCGATCAGGCCACCGTTGGCGGCGAAATCGAGTACGTCGCTGTGGGTCGGCAACTCGCCGTTGGCCCCGCCTTGATCGATATCATAGGCCACGAAGCGGGACGTCGAGCTTGCCGCGAAGAGATCGCCCCAGACAGGCGACGCTTCGAAGCGCGCAATCGCCTTGTCGTAGGCGCGCACGCGGTAGCCGGGATTGCCGTCGGGCAGGATCAGGTGGCGCGCGATGGTTTGTCCGAACATCACGGTGGCACACAGCACGAGCGTTGCGGCAACGGTGCCCCCGAAGATCACGCGATAGAGCAAACGGGGCTTTCTGAGCTGGAAACGCCAGTCCGCCCACCAGAGGTAGACCAGCGTGATTCCCATCACGATAAAGCCCGTGTTCTTGCAGAAGACGACGCCGCCCGCCAGAAAGAAGAGCACGAGCAGCCGTTTCCAGCTCCCACTGAATGCAGGGCTCAAGGCAAAATAGACTGCGACCGGCACCACCATGAACTCAAGCTCGTGATAGCGGCCACCGGTCCATAACTGTTCGGCAAGCATCCGCACGATCATGTATGCCGCGCTCACGGCCAGCGTTCTCGCCGCGAGCACGAGCACGCGATCGCGCGCGTCCGAGAGGACGATAAAGCGCGCGGCCAGCAGGGTGAGCATCATGTATGTGCCCGTGTTCAGGAAGGTGTTCTTGATGCCTTCGGACACATGCGCATACGTCGAGCCGCACAGGATCCAGAGCGCGAGCACGACCAGCGGAAACGCGAGTTTGACCACCGGCCAGCCGCGGCTCGTGAGCCGCGCGCGCGCGGGCCGTAGCCAGTCGCCGACGCTGGCGAGCAGAATCGACAGCAACGCGAGCATCAAGGGCAGATGACGCATGCTCGGAACGTATTGAAGGTCGGGGACGTAAGGGTCGTCGACAATCAACAGCGCCAGCGCCAGGCTGCCGAGTAGCAGATAGTCGGACAGCACCGGCGAACGGGCCGCCGCAGGCCGCTGATTCGACAGGGAGCCTGCGGTGGTGGGCGCGGTGGAAGCGGGGTTGGGCATCTCGGAGCCTGGGCGTCAGCGAGCGTGGCTCAGGAGTCGACGAACAGGGCGCCGACCACCGCGGTACCGGTACTGTTCAGGTCGGTGGCAAGCCGGCTTAGCGCAGCGGCCGTCGTGTGATGCCGTCTGACCGTGACCAGTGCGCCGCCGGCGGCGCGCGCCACGACTTGCGCGTCGCCGTACATCGACATGCAAGGCGTGTCGATCAGGATCAGATCGAAGGAACGGGAAGCTTCCTCGATCAGATGCGTCAGTTTCGACAGCGACAACAGGGCTTCCGGATGGGCGATCGAGGGTCCCGCGGGCAGCACCGACAAGGTATCGAAGCGTGTCGGCAGCAACGCGCCGCGCAGAGAGATGTTATTGCTCAGCACGGCAGACAGCCCGAGCGCCTTCTCGATGCCGAATAGCGTATGCAGGCTCGGTTCGCGCATGTTCGCGTCGATCAGCAGGGTGCGGTCTCCGGCGGCCGCGCAGGCCACGGCAAGTTGCGCCGCGACGGGCGGGTTGCGGTCGCGCGGATCGGCGCTGACGATGGCGAGTGACTTGCGGTCGCCGCCGTTGAACCAGCCGAGGCGAAGCTCGCTGCGAAGTGCGAGGATCGACGGGTTTTGCTCGCGCAGACCGTGATCGCGGCCGATGACGGTGCCGCCCAGCGCGCGTTGATCGTGCGGGGCAGGGGGCTCACGAAAGGTCTCGCGGCGCGGTTCACTCGATGGAATCCGAGCGGTGGAAGCATCCACAAAGGTGTCGGCAAATGACGTCGGGGCGATCGGGGTATTCATATGCGGTACCTTCGAGACGGCGGGGTCGAAAGGAGACGGGATTCAGTCTAAGCGTGTGACCACGGCGTAATCCCATTCCGGGTGCCGGCGCGTGTGACCCGCCGGCGCGTGCCCAGTACCGGGGCGCCGAGCAGGTCGGCGATGTCGTCATCCGAGCGCACACGGCGATCCGCCAGTTCCCAGGCGAAGGCCGCGGCAATGCCGAGCAGGGTGCCCATCACGAGCGCGATCAGGCCATAGAGCAGTGGCTTGGGCGAGGTCGGCACGAGCGGTTCGACGGCCGCAGTCAGGACCGAGACATTGGTCTGCACCGAGTGCGCCAGCAAATCGGCTTGTTCGTATTTTTGCGTGAGTTCCCGCAAGGTCGCCTGGGCCGCATCGCGATCTTTTTCCAGGCCGTCGAGGCCGGCGCGGGCTGTCGCCAGGTCGACCAGATGCTCCTTCTGCGCGGCGACGAGCGCGGTGGTCTGCGCTTCGCGGATCTTGCCGGCCGACAGGTTTGCCGCAATGGCGCCGGAGGCGCGTCGGCCTTCTGCTGGCAACTCGGCTTCGAGCGCGTCCAGGCGGGATTGCATTTGCAGGTAAGTCGGATGGTTGGGGCCGAGCGTCGTCGCCGTTTCGCTCATCTTGGCGCGCAGGTCGGCGATGTCGCTGCGGACCTTTGCCGCCACACCATCGGAAAGGCCTCCGGAAGCTGATGCGCTGCCTGACTGGAGCCGGCTGCGTGTGTCGGCATTCTGGCCCTGTTCGGCGACGAGTTGTTGCGAGAGCAACGCCAGGCGTTCGGTCTCGCTGTCAGCACGTTGATCGCTGGTGACGATGCCGTGATCGCGCTGGAAGTCCAGCACCTTCTGCTGAGCCTGCTGAAGCTGCACACGTGCCGCGTCGACGCGTTGCGCTAGCCACCTCGCCGTATTGCGCGCGGGCCCGTCGCTTAGGTCAAGGCTGGCATCAAGATAGGCGCTGGTGAAGGCATTGGCCGCCGCCGCCGCGAACACGGGGTCCGTGGCGCGGAACGTCAACACGACGATGTTCGAGTCCATCTTGGAGCGTACATCCAGATCCTTGCGCAAGACATTGCCGAGCCACGCGAGCTCGCTGCCGCGTCCCTTCGTTGCACGCAGCCAGGCTTCGTGGCGAGCGGGGTCCTGATCGAGATGCAGTTGTGTCACCACCTTTTGAGCGACGGCGTCGCTCTTCATGATCTCGACCTGCGTCGGCAGATAGCTCGATGAACTATTGGCCGACAGCGATGCGCCGTTGTTGCCGACGAGGTCGCCCGCCAGCAGGTCCAGATACAACTGTGTCTGCGCCGTGTAGTGCCGGGGCATCAGAAAACTGACGACCAGCGTCAACGCGACGACCGCCACCAGCACGGCAAGCACGATGCGGTAGCGGGCACGCACAACGATCAGGAACTGGACGAGGCTCATCGCGGGCTTCCTTAGAAAAGACTCTCAGGGACGTACAGCACATCGTTGGACTGGATGGCATCGTTCATCGCAGGCGTGCTCGGCTTGACCACGCCGTCCGACTCGCGCCGGTCGATGTGCAGGCCGCGTTCGGTGCCGCGCAGGGTGGGGCCGCCCGCTTGCGCGAGTGCCTGCTGCACGGTCATGCCGCGTGTGACGACGTAGGTGCCCGGCCGCTGTACTTCGCCATAGATGTAGTAGATCGGTGCAGGCGGGACGTACACCGTGTCGCCACCTTTCATGACGATGTCGTCGCCAGGATGGTCGCCGAGAAATAGCGAGGCGAGATCGACCTCGGCGCGGAACGGCTTGCCGTCGCGCGTGCCGACCACCACCGCGTGATCGGCGCCGGCGGCGCTTACAGTCGCCGCATTGGCCGCGTTGATCACCCCACCCGCCGAGGCTAGCACGTCGGACAGACGCATATCGGACGTTTCGAGTGGGATCCGCCCCGGGCGATTGACCTGACCGAGCACCGACACCTGATTGCCGCGCACCTGCAGCAGGACGATGCTCACTTGCGCGTGCTTGACCAGTTCGCGGCGCATCAATTCGTCCGAAATCGCCTTGGAAGCTTCGTCGATTGTCATGCCGCCAACATTGAGCTTGCCGACCAGCGGAAAGGTAATGTCGCCGCTTTCACCCACGCGCGCATCGAGCGCGAGATCCGGGTTTTGATAGACAGAAATCCGGATCGAGTCGCCGCCGCCGAGGCGGTAGTCGGACTGCTGGGGCTTGAACGATTCCGAGGATGGAGCGGACGTGACGGCCGCGGTGCTCGCATTGGCACTGGCGAAAACGCTGAACAACGGGACCGTCAACACGGTCCACAGCGACAGGACACGAAAAATGGTGAGCCTTGACATGGTTGAAACCAATCTCCGGGTAGTTCGTGAAGCAAGTGAGAGCCGTGGCGTGCTACGTGCCCGGGTCAAAACGTGTACTTGGCCGTGAAGCCGATCGCGTTGTCGTCGTAGCGGTAGATATCCGTATTCGAATCGCGCTTGCGCCACTGGACATACAATCCCACCACGGTACTTTTAGTCGGCTGATATTCGACTTTCAGTTCGGTACTGAACACTTTGTCGGTGCGTAGTGCGGGTGTGTCCTGCACGGCACCCCGAAAGCTGTTGTAGGCGAGTTCGACATTGGCACTGACCGTGACCTTCGGCGTGGCGCGCCAGATCGGCTTGATACGCAGGACATTGGTGCCGTAGTAGCTGTTTGAATCGTCTTCATAGTCGATCAGGTCATGGACAAAGGACACCTCGACCTCGCTCTTGGGAGTCGGCTTCCAGTCGAGCGTCACGCCGCCGATCGGACCGGAGAAATTTCGCACCGCAAAGGTCGAGTAGCGGCGATTCGTATAGCCGACCCAGCCCTGCATCGTCGTGTTTCCGGTCAGCCGATAGTCGGCAGTGATCTTCTCCTGCTGTTGGATATAGTGGTTGTCGAGCAGTGCATCGACCTGGATGTCGCGGTCGAAGTTGCCCACCGTGTTGCGAAACATCGCCGTGACCTGGTTGCCGGCCGACGACAAATATTTCACGCCAATCTGCGCGCTGTTTTCTGAGAAGGTCCCGACCGAGGTGAACTCGCCCGGGTTGTCGAGCATGTATCGCTGCAGGCCGCCTACCAGATGCCAGTGCGTGGTGCCGGCGAAATCGAAATCGAAGTGACGTTCGTTGGTCGTTTCGAGGTTCGGCACGTTGTACTGCTGGAAGTCGGAGTAGTCACCGAGATCTTCCTGGCGCGAGGCGCCGATGTCTCCGCGCAGCCGGCTGCCGAGTTGCCAGTCCCATTGCGCAACGTAGTTCAGCGCACTGAAGTCGAGAAAGTGAAAGTCCTGAAATGACTCGTGCAGTGCAGTCGCGTCGATCAGGAAGTGCTGCAGCGAATACGTCTTGTCGAACACCAGGTCCGCTTGTTCCGTGCTTACCAGGCTCGAGCGCTTCGAGGTGCCGAGCAAGGCATCTGTGTTCGCGTCCGGTGCAAGCAGGAATAGGTTGTCGTCGTACTTCATGTCGACGCCGACCGTCGCGCTCAGCACGTCGGTACTCTGTGCACGGGCTGCGTGCACGATCCCCGCCAGCAGGGCGAAGGTGACGCCGGTCCGGGCGTGCACACAGCACAGCCTCCAGCCCTTCGGGATCCAGGCATGCGCCCGGATGGCTCGCGTGCGGCGAACCGGGTGTCGTACTTCGGACATCGTATTTCAACTCATTTTTGTAGATATGGGTTCGCCAGGAACCGGTGCGACGCGCTGTGAAATCCATTCCTCCTTTGAATCAGCGTCCCTGCGTTGTGCCAGTGAGCCGGATCCCCATCCGGCTCATGAAGGTCTTGCGTGCCGGCCTCAGGAATCGGGCTCGGTCGACGGCTGCGAAGACGATTCCCCTATCCGGGGTGCCGAGTCCTGCCGTTTAAACACATGATCGAACGTTTGCCCGAAGGCCCGAAACGTGAAGATTGCATTGGCAATCAAATAACGTTTCCACAGGCGCTTCGGTTCCTGCGTGAGGCGGCAAAACCATTCCAGCCCCGAGTTCTGCACCCACAGCGGCGGCCGTTGCACGGTGCCCGCGTGATAGTCGAAAGCGGCGCCCACGCCAAGCATGACTGCATGGATGCGGCCGCGATGCGCCATCATCCAAAGTTCCTGCTTCGGGCAGCCGAGACTCACGAAGACAACCTGCGCGCCCGAGGCGTTGATCTCGTTCACGATCCGTTCGTCTTCGTCGTTCGTCAGCGTCCGATAAGGCGGCGACAACATGCCGGCGATTCGCAGTTGAGGAAACGTCTCATGCAGAACATTCGCGAGTTTTTCGAGTGTCGTCTGCTTGTTTCCATACAGATAGACCGAACCGTTCCGCTCTTGCATCGCCGCACAGTAAAGCCACATGAAGTCCGGGCCGCTGATGCGCTTTTGCGCCGGATAGCCGAGCACACGCAGCATCCAGGCGACCGGCGAGCCGTCGGGCAGGATCAGGTCGGCGTCTCTGCAGCTCTGGGCGAAGGCCGGATGCACCGAGGCCGTCACGAGCGAATGCACGTTGCAGAAATGGACCGTCCGCGCGCGGGGCGACTGCGCCCATTCAGACGACTTTTCGAGCGCTTCGGTCAGCGACAGAGAATCGACAAACGTGTCGAGTATTCGCGCTCCGCTGCGTGCACTCCACATTTCCACGTCCATTGGCACGCTCCAAAATATTCAATCCATGTACAGCCAGATGTCGCAGACAACAGCCTCCCCGCCGTGCCCTCAAGGAGCCGGTGCTGGACGCGGATTAGACATGCAGCGGCTTCCCGAAACGGAACCTGTCCGCGGGAATGGCCAGTACAGCGAATTCAAGCGTGGTGCTTCGTGCAGTGAAGCATCTTGCGAAGAATCGATCGTGAGGCGAGCGATTTTCAGGGGAGCCTTGCTAGGTGGTGCTACCTACAACATGACCCCAAAAGTAGTGGACCTAAAAAACGCCTTCCGTGCGGCAACGCACCATCATTAGTGCAAAGGCGAATTTCACCTGTTATTGCGGTACAGCATATTTTGGGCGCGAATGTGTGGTGTCGAACGGAGTCGCAATTTTGCGCACCGTAGTGTGGAGCCGTCATCCTCCTATCTGTACGAACCATAGACACGCTTCATCTGACGACGACGGAGGCATCATGGACTGGAAGTGTTGTGAATTTCCTCATCTGTCCACCTTTGAGCTATACGCGATCCTGCGCGCACGCAGTTCGGTATTTGTCGTCGAATCGTCACACGTCCGTCTTGATGTCGATGGGAGGGACGAGCGCGCCTGGCATGTGTTTGCGGTGGAACCCGGGGGCGACCGGTGCGATGTCGTGGCATATGCGCGAGTCTTGCTCGGCGAAGAAGACGATGCAGACATCGTCATCGACAAAGTGCTGACCGGCCTGCACCGTCGTGACGATGAGACCCGCAACGCGCTGATTGCCCATGCCTTGACCACGGTGAGAGCCAGATGGCCTGAGCATGCCATCCGCATCAGCACGTCGCTAGACCAGAGAACGTTTTACGAAAGCTTTGGTTTTAGGAAGACAGTCGGACCGTTTTTCGAACATGGCACGCCCTGCATCGGCATGGTTCGGCGTGAAGCTGTCGCGGCGCCGTCCGGCCAGAGCCTCCCCGTTTTCTAGCGCTATTAGTCGCACTACTTAGTCGATCCATTCGGCAGATCCCCCCGGCTCTGCCTGCCCGAGTGCGGCCTGCGTTCCTTGCGGGACGGGCGGCTGTATGTTTGCGCGCAACCTCATATCAACGGACGGTGAATGATGGAAAACCTTGCCAAAGACGCAAAGATCTTCGTTGCCGGCCACCGCGGAATGGTGGGCTCAGCGCTCGTGCGCGGGCTGCGTGCACGCGGCTACAAGAACATCCTGACCCGCACGCGGGCGGAACTCGATTTGCTCGATCAACGGTCGGTGCATCATTTCCTCAAGTCGGAGCGTCCGGCGTACATCTTCGTGGCGGCCGCGAAGGTGGGGGGCATCCATGCCAACAATACCTACGGCGCGGACTTCATCTACGAGAACCTAGCCGTCGAGACCAATATCATCGACGGCGCGAACCGGGCTGATATCGACCGGCTGTGTTTCCTCGGTTCCAGCTGCATTTACCCGCGTGATTGCGCGCAGCCGATCAAGGAAGAGTACTTGTTGACCGGTCCACTCGAACCCACTAACGAGCCGTATGCGATTGCCAAGATCGCCGGCGTCAAGATGTGCGAGAGCTACAACCGGCAATACGGCCGACGCTACATTTCGGCGATGCCGACCAACCTGTATGGTCCGAATGACAACTACGACCTGAACAACGGCCATGTGTTACCGGCCCTGATTCGCAAGACCCATGAAGCCAGGATGCGCGGCGATACGGAGTTGACGGTGTGGGGCTCCGGCAATCCGATGCGGGAATTTCTCTATGTCGACGATCTGGCGGATGCGTGCCTGTTTCTGATGGAGGCAGGTGTCGAGAAGGGCTTGTTCAACGTGGGGACGGGGAGGGACGTGACGATCCGTGAGTTGGCCGAGACCATCATGGAAGTTGTCGGTTTTGAGGGCGAGATCGTGTTCGACGCGAGCAAGCCGGACGGCACCCCGCGCAAGCTGCTGAATGTGGATCGGATGAAAGACTTGGGCTGGGCCGCGACGACCTCGCTGCGTGACGGGATCGTCAAGGCTTACGCGGACTTTGTGAGCCAGTCGGCCGAGGCGAAGGTGCTGGAGGAGCGGGCGGTGGCCATCGCATCTTGATTGTCGTTGCGGAGGCGGGTGGGCGAAGTATCCAGTTCCTCGGTTGCTCGACCAAGACGAAACGATGGCCCACTCTCGTCGGCGATGATTGTGGGCACAGTGCTCTTCGGTATCCTTCTGCCTAATCGATCATGGTGTCGAACGTGTCGCCCCTCGCGAATTGCCCCGTCTCCCGTGGCGGCAAAAGATCTGTCCTTCTGACGGTACAAGCGACGGTATAGACCCATGCTGTTCACAGCCAAGCCCTGTAGCCATGCAGGGTGGCACGGCCTGTTCATGGCGGAGTGGGAGTAGAATTCGCGCCAGGAAACATCATTCGCTAGTTAATTGACTATAAAAGCCCTGTTCTTTTACAGGGCTTTTTATATTTTGTTTTGAGCACCATTTTTGGAATTTCCCCATGGAAATTAAAGTCAACTTTCTCGATAAGCTACGTCTTGAAGCCAAGTTCGATGACTTCACCGTAGTCTCCGACCAGCCTATCCGCTATAAAGGCGATGGCTCGGCGCCGGGTCCGTTCGATTATTTTCTGGCCTCGTCGGCCTTGTGTGCGGCTTATTTTGTGAAGTTGTACTGCGTGACTCGCAATATTCCTACCGAAAATATCCGTCTGTCGCAGAATAATATTGTTGATCCTGAAAACCGGTACCAGCAGATTTTCAAGATTCAGGTTGAGTTGCCGTCGGATATCTCGGAAGCAGACCGCCGAGGAATTCTGCGCTCTATTGATCGTTGTACGGTAAAGAAGGTGGTGCAAGCCGGACCTGAGTTTGTGATTGAAGAGGTAGAGAACCTGGATGCCGATGCTCAGTCCTTGCTGACGTTAAAACCGGCTTCCGACGCCAGCACCTATATTGCGGGCAAGGATCTGCCGTTGGAGCAGACCATCGCCAATATGTCGGGCATGCTTGCGGCCTTGGGCATGAAGATTGAAATTGCTTCGTGGCGCAATCTCGTTCCCAACGTGTGGTCGCTGCATATCCGCGATGCGCACTCGCCGATGTGTTTTACCAACGGCAAGGGATCGACCAAAGAAAGCGCGTTGGCGTCAGCGTTGGGAGAGTTCATCGAGCGTCTGAATTGCAACCATTTCTATGGCGGCGCTTTTTGGGGCGAAGACATCGCCAATGCGGAGTTTGTACACTATCCGAATGAGCGCTGGTTCAAGCCTGGCCGCAAGGATGCGCTGCCCGCTGAAATTCTGGATGCGTACTGCCTGGAAATTTATAATCCCGATGGCGAGTTGCATGGCTCGCATCTGTACGACACCAACTCGGGCAATGTGCAGCGCGGTATCTGTTCGCTGCCGTATGTGCGGCAGTCGGACGGTGAAGTGGTGTATTTTCCGTCCAACCTGATTGAAAACCTGTTCGTCAGCAATGGCATGAGTGCCGGCAATACGCTGGCCGAAGCCCAGGTGCAATGTCTGTCCGAAATTTTCGAACGGGCGGTAAAGCGCGAAATTCTGGAAGGTGAAATTGCATTGCCTGATGTGCCGCAGGACGTGCTGGCGAAATACCCCGGCATTCTGGCCGGGATCCAGGGGTTGGAGGCGCAGGGCTTTCCAGTGCTGGTCAAGGATGCGTCGCTGGGCGGGACCTATCCGGTGATGTGCGTCACCTTGATGAACCCGCGGACCGGGGGTGTCTTTGCCTCGTTCGGTGCGCACCCAAGCTTCGAGGTAGCGCTGGAACGGAGTCTGACGGAATTGCTGCAGGGGCGTAGCTTTGAAGGTCTGAACGATTTACCCCAGCCCACCTTCGTCAGTAACGCCGTGACGGAATCAAATAATTTTGTTGAGCACTTCATTGATTCCAGCGGCGTGGTGTCGTGGCGCTTTTTCAGCGCCAAGGCGGATTTCGAGTTTGTCGAATGGGATTTTTCCGGCCAGGGTGAAAACTCCAATGCCGAGGAAGCCGCCACCTTGTTCGCCATTCTCGAAGACCTGGGCAAAGAGGCGTACATGGCGGTGTACGACCAGCTTGGTGCCGTAGCTTGCCGGATTTTGGTGCCCGATTATTCGGAAGTTTACCCAGTAGAGGATTTGATCTGGGATAACACAAACAAGGCGCTGTTGTTCCGCGCCGATATCTTGAACTTGCATCGCCTGGACGATGCCGGCCTGGAAGCACTGCTTGAGCGGTTGGAGAACAGTGAGCTGGACGAGTACTCCGATATTGCCACCTTGATCGGCATTGAATTTGACGAGAATACGGACTGGGGGCAACTGACCGTTCTCGAGTTAAAGCTGCTAATTCAGCTTGCCTTGAAGCAGTTTGAGGCGGCGCAAGAATTGGTGGGAGCTTTCCTGCAGTACAACGACAACACGGTCGAGCGCAAATTGTTTTACCAGGCCTTGAGCGTGGTGCTGGAGGTGCTGCTCGATGACGAGCTGGAGCTGGACGACTACGAGGTCAACTTCCGTCGGATGTTTGGCGACGCTCGGATGGACGCGGCAATGGGGTCAGTCAACGGCAGCGTGCGCTTCTTCGGATTGACGCCAGTGAGTATGAAACTGGAAGGTCTCGACAGACACCATCGCTTGATCGACAGCTACAAAAAATTGCATAAGGCGCGGGCCAATGTGGCAGCTATGAGCGAAAGCAAAGTCTGATGTCGATTTTCTCTGGAAACCTTTTGTCCCGACGCGTTCGCGTGACCTGAGCTATCGGGTTGAGGCGCAGATACGAGGCACAGTGGAGGATGGACGGGGGTGGTCGACTGGCGAGAGCCGACCGCTCCTGACAACGCAGCTTATACATGGGCCCCAAACGGATGCAGGTCTATGTGCTTGAAGTATCGCGCTAACCTTGGTCAGTGCATCCTCAAGGGCGGCGCCCATACACTGAGAAAGTCGCGAAATAGTGCGTTGAATTCAGCAGGATACTCGATCGGTGGAAAATGTCCGCATCGCGGTAACACATGCAACACCGCACCAGGCACGCGGTCAGCGATAAGCTGACCTGCAGCGGGGGGTGCGCTCGCGTCATCCTGTCCAGCGACAACTAACACCGGGCATGTCACCCGCGCGAGTTGTTGTTCAAGGTCTAAGGTCGTGACCATATCCCACATGTCAGCATGATAATGATTGCTCTGACGCAATAATATTTTGCTGAAACGATCGAGCACCTCGGGACGTTTCGCACGGAAATCGGCCGAAAACCATCGCTCCAGGTGCAGGGGCGTGAGGGTCTCCATGCCCCCCTCGCGGGCGACTTGTGCACGCTTGCGCAATATGCCCCTCACTTCCTCTGTGAACGTGCAGGAGGTCGCGACGAGGGTGAGCGAGCGGACCACGGTGGGAGCCGTGACAGCCAACATCTGTGCAACCATTCCGCCGACTGAAATGCCGACAACATCGACAGGACCAGTGCCAAGCTCAGCCAGGAAATCATGCAAGGTTTGCGCGAATAAAGGGAGACTTGGCTTCGCGAGGGGAGGCTCGGACAGTCCATGGCCAGGCAAGTCAAAGCCAATAACATCATGATCCCGCCCGAACTCCTGGATCTGATACTCCCAGACTGACAAATCAAGCCCGAGCGCATGGATGAAGACGATGGGCGTCCCACCACGGGGGCCGGTTCGGACGAAATGGGCAGGCGTTGTTGTGCCGATTGGGTTGACCTTCATTTCATAGTCCCGTGGTGCGCCACCCGCAAGAAAACTCGAGAAGTCCAGAGATGGGCGTCAATCTGATTAAGCTACAATGTGTAGCGTAATGTACTTGCTAGCGGAATTTTCTGCAATGAATGCGTCTCGGTGCACGAAGGAACGGCTCTCGCGCTGTTTTCCCTTCGAGGATCGACCTCATCGTTACGTCGAGCTCCAGAACATGAAGACAGAAACAGCGCCTCCTTTCGTAGAATCCCATTCACCACGAGCGACAGGCCGACCTCGTGACGAAGGGGTGCACCGCGCCATTCTGGATGCGGCTTATGCGATCCTTGTTGAAGTCGGGCTTAAGCACTTCTCGATTGATGCAGTTGCAGCAAAGGCCAATGTGGCGCGCACGACGATTTACCGCAGGTGGCCGGACAAGATGCAACTGATGAACGAGAGTTTCTTGCGCGCATTCGAACCGACACTTGAGTTTTCGTCCACGCACTCACCGAGAGATGATTTCCGCGCACTGGTCATCTCTCTGGCCCGCACTTTGAACGGGCCTAACGGGCGCATAGCCGCATCGGTCGTTGCGCAGGCGCAAAGCGACCCGAAGACCCAGGAGATGTTCCTGAAGAACTTTTCCGAGCCCTTACGGAAGCACAGTACGGCGCTGCTGCAGGCAGGCATCGACAAGAAGGAGTTCCGGGAAGACCTCAACATCGCCCGTATTCTCGATGCTGCCGTCGGCGCGGTTTATTTTCGCCTTCTATTTGGTCAATCGACTGGACCTGCATGGGCTCATCAATTGGTCGATACGCTTCTCGAGGGATGCTACAGAAAGGACGGCCAGTAAATCCGTCGCGACGGTGTCGCTTGATCTATGCGGTCGTTGGCGTCAATGGTGGGAGATTGCAAGTCGAACTGCGACCGTTTGCCGGCGCTGCGACGCCGGGGCGCAGCGCGGTGTATAGGGCCATTCTCAAGCGCCGGGCAATAAAAAACCCCGATAGGCTTGTGCCGTCGGGGTCTTCTGGATATTGCTGGTCAAACTTTGCTGCCACTTGCAAACTACTTGGTGCCCAGGAGAGGACTCGAACCTCCACACCTTGCGGCGCATGGACCTGAACCATGTGCGTCTACCAATTCCGCCACCTGGGCACTGCCTGAGCGACCCCCGGCGCTTGCTGCTTGCCGTTGTTCGTTCAGAGAAGCCGCAATTATTCCGGGGTTCCGAACCTCTGTCAACAGGTGCGCCGCATTTTCTTAATGAATCCGGTTCAGCGGCCGTCGATCGAATCAAAACCTTGCGCCCGGACACCCCCATGAGGCACGCCGCTGCTTTGTCGTGGAAGGCTGGTGATAGAATCGATTGCAGTCTTTCCGCGCCATGACACCACGCTACTCTCTACCAACGACAACGCAACGACCTGCCCTTGAGCAAATACCCGTATCCGATTCCAAGCCGCGAGGAAATCCTCGGTGTGCTGCGCACGACTGAAGCGCCGCTTGCGGCCAACGATATCGCTGAAGCGCTCGCCATCAAGCGTCAGGAACGAGAAGGTTTCCTGAAGCGGCTGGGCGCGATGGAGCGAGACGGTCAGTTGCGACTCGACAAGCGCGGCTATTACTTGCTCACGCATCCGTCCAACTTCGTGGCAGGCCGTGTGCAGGGGCATCGCGATGGCTATGGTTTCCTGATTCGTGACGACGGCCAGGATGACTTGTTCCTCGCGAATTCGGAAATGCAGAAGGTCATGCATAACGACCGGGTGCTCGCACGCATCGTCGGTTATGACCGCCGGGGCCGCCCCGAAGGGCATATCGTTGAGGTCACTGACCGCGCGAATCGCCAGGTCATCGGTCGCCTGCTCAATGAGAACGGCGTGCTGCTGGTCGCACCCGAAGATAAGCGGATCGGCCACGACATCCTGATTACTTCACGCACGCAGGGCAAAGCGCGGGTGGGGCAGGTGGTCAGCGTGGAGATCACGGATTTCCCGAGCCGTCACTCGCAGCCGCTGGGCCGCGTGATCGAGGTGCTCGGTGAGATCGACGATCCGGGCATGGAAATCGAAATCGCCGTGCGCAAGTACGGTGTGCCCTATGAATTCAGTCAGGCAGCGCTCGCGAAAGCGGCTCAGTTGCCGGACGAAGTCCGTGCGGCGGACCTTGCGCACCGCGTCGATCTGCGCGATATCGCGCTCGTCACGATCGACGGTGAAGATGCGCGCGACTTCGACGATGCGGTCTATTGCGAACCGATCAAGGTCGGGCGTGGCGATGGTTTTCGTCTGCTGGTCGCCATTGCCGACGTCTCGCATTACGTTTCGCCGAACGATCCGCTCGATACGGATGCGCTGGAGCGCAGCACCTCGGTGTATTTCCCGCGGCGCGTGATTCCGATGCTGCCGGAAAAGCTTTCGAACGGCCTGTGCTCACTGAATCCGGATGTCGACCGCTGTGTGCTGGTCTGCGACATGGTCATCACGACCAAGGGTGAGGTCAAGGGCTATCAGTTCTATCCGGCCGTCATGCACTCGGCTGCGCGACTGACCTATACGGAAGTGGCGGCGGTGCTCGGCAATACCAAGGGCCCGGAAGCGGCGAAGCGCGCGGACATACTGCCGCATCTCCAGAACCTGTATAGCGTCTACAAGTCGCTGCTGCACTCGCGCCAGAAGCGCGGGGCGATCGATTTCGACACGACCGAGACGTATATCGTCTGCAACGCGCAGGGCAAGATCGAACAGATCGTGCCGCGCACCCGCAACGATGCGCACAAGCTGATCGAAGAATGCATGTTGTCGGCCAATGTCTGCGCGGCTGACTTCATGAAGCGCAACAAGCATCCGGGCTTGTACCGGATCCACGCGGGCCCGACCGAAGAGAAGCTCGCGAACCTGCGCACCTTCCTGCGCGGCATGGGGCTCACGCTCGGCGGCAACGACAAGCCGCACGCGAGCGACTATGCGGCGCTGATGGCGCAAGTGCGCACGCGACCGGATGCGCAGATGCTCCAGTCGATGATGCTGCGTTCGATGCAGCAGGCCGTCTATAGCCCGGACAATATTGGTCACTTCGGTCTCGCATACGACGCCTATGCGCACTTCACGAGTCCGATTCGCCGTTATCCTGACTTGCTCACGCACCGGGTGATCCGCTCGATTCTCGCGCGTCGCAAGTACCATCCGCAACTGTCGCACGATATGACGCTGAACACGTCGCTCTCGCCGGCGGCTCGCGCGATGCAGCGTGAGGACGACACGGCGCACGGACGCGGGCGTTCCGATACGGCGATCTGGGAAGAACTCGGGATGCACTGCTCGGCCAACGAGCGCCGTGCCGACGAAGCCTCGCGCGATGTCGAAGCCTGGCTCAAGTGCTACTTCATGCGCGACAAGCTCGGCGAGGAATACGGCGGGATGGTCAGCGGCGTGACCTCGTTCGGCATCTTCGTGCAACTCGACTCGCTCTTTATCGAGGGGCTGGTTCACGTGACGGAACTCGGTTCGGACTATTTCCAGTACGACGAGGTCAAGAACGAGTTGCGCGGCGAGCGCACCGGCATCCGGTATCGCTTGTCGGATCGGGTCCGGGTGCAGGTCAGCCGGGTTGACCTCGACGCACGCAAGATCGATTTCCGCCTCGTGCGCGATACGCCGGTCAAACCCGGGCAGGGCGCGCGCGGTGGCCCGGACAAGGCTGATCGGGCGCTCGCCACCGAACGTGCAGGCGCGGCGGCTCCGGGTGGGGCGGCAAGCGGGGGTCCGGCGATTCGCGAACTCAACGGCGCGGGTCGGCCGGCACGCGGCGGGCCGCGCCAGGCGGCACAGGCCAGTGCGCCGGTGGTCGATGCGGGCCGCTCATCACGTCCGGCCGCGAAAAAGCGCGCCGCCAATCCTGCGGCGAAGAAGCGTACCCGCAGCAATAAACACTGAAACCCAAGGCCGCCGCGGTTCTCCCGCGAGCGGCGAATTTTGCGTGCGCTGCCCCTCAGACAGGGCATTTGGCGCTGGCACGATGCGCCCTGACGAAATCTGCTCTCTGTGCTTCTCGCTTAGGCAGGGGTGAGTGGCGCTGATATGGCGCCCATGACCCTGGATCTGGCAGAAAGAGGGGCGCAGATTGGGGCCGCCATGCAAAACCGACCCCACGGCAGGCACAATGCCGCAATTGCGGTTCGAAACGTTGAAAGCGGTCGCCGCGGCCTCGCACTGAGTACATACCCGGGCGAAAGTCGTTGCAACCAAACGGTTCGAACCCCGTCTGACTCACATTCAATGAAGGACAAGATCTCGATGGCGCGTCTCAAGGTTCTCTACGGTTTCCATGCGGTCACGGCCCGGATGCGGCATGACGCGTCGACGATCGAGGAGATTCTCTACGACCCGAGCCGGCGTGACCGCCGCATGCTCGATTTTCTCGCCCAGGCACAAACGATGGGCGTGCGTACGATTGCCGCCGATGCGCAGCGCCTGCAAGGCCTGACCGGAAGCGATCGGCACCAGGGTGTGGTCGCGCGGGCCGGCGACGTGACGCTCGCGCAGAACATCGCCGAACTGCTGGACGGCGTCGTCGGGCCGGCCCTGCTGCTGGTGCTCGACGGTGTGACCGATCCCCACAATCTCGGCGCCTGCCTGCGCGTGGCCGATGCGGCCGGTGCGCATGCTGTCATCGCTCCGCGCGATCGCGCGGTCGGCCTCAACGCGACGGCCGCGAAAGTGGCCAGCGGAGCGGCAGAGACGGTTCCCTATATCACCGTGACGAATCTGGCCCGCGCACTGCGCGAACTTCAGGAAGCTGGTGTCTGGGTGATCGGCACGGACGACGCGGCGACGGAAAGTCTCTATGAAACCAAGCTCGATGGCCCGATTGCGCTGGTGATGGGGGCCGAAGGCGAGGGCATGCGTCGCCTCACACGTGAGACGTGCGACAGCCTGATGCATATTCCGATGTCCGGCAGCGTGGAAAGCCTGAATGTCTCCGTGGCGAGCGGCGTCTGCCTCTTTGAATCCGTCCGGCAGCGCGCAGCTGTCGGCGTCACCCAGCGTTAGCGGCCATGAACCAGCGCGCGTTCGCCGACGGTCAGCCGCTGACGCGCGCGCGCGATTGGATTGCCAATGCGCGGCATCTGTTCGTGTTGACCGGCGCGGGCATTTCGGCGGAGAGCGGCGTGCCGACCTTCCGCGATGCGCAGACCGGCCTGTGGGCACGCTACGATCCCATGCAACTGGCCACGCCCGAAGCCTTCGCGCGGGACCCCGGCCTGGTTTGGCGCTGGTACTCGCATCGCCGCGAACGGGTGGCCCAGGTCGAGCCGAACGCGGCGCATTTCGCGCTCGCTGCCCTACAAAAACACAGGCGCATGACGCTGGTCACGCAAAACGTCGACGGCCTGCATGCGCGCGCCGGCAGCGCCGGTGTGATCGAGCTGCACGGCAATCTATTTGCTGACCGCTGGCAGCATGGCTGCGGCCGCTGTGCCTCGCAGGTAGTGATGCCTGTGGCGGAAGGCGAACCGCCCCAGTGCAAGTTGTGCGGAGCGCGCCTGCGCCCGGCGGTGGTCTGGTTCGGTGAGTCCTTGCCTGAAGCCGACCTGCGCGTCGCGCAGAAAGCCGCCGCAGACGCCGATGTCTGCCTAGTGGTGGGGACATCGGGGATGGTCTATCCGGCTGCGGCGCTGCCAAGCATTGCCGCCGAGCACGGTGCGCGCGTGATCATCGTGAACCCAGAACGCAGCGATCTCGACCACGATGCCGACATCGTGTTGTACCGCAAGGCAGCCGAATGTCTGCCCCTGCTGCTTGCCAACCCGTTCGAAGCGGCCGCTTCCTAAAGCCTGCCGGCATAGTGTTGCGGGGGTACTCTCCGATACACTAGCCGCCTCTGCCATTTCGTGGTGCCTGAACGATGACCCAAGACGAACTCAAACAGCTGGTCGGCCGTGCGGCGGCCAATTACGTGCTCTCGAATGTCGCACAAGGCGCGGTCGTGGGCGTGGGCACCGGGTCGACGGTCAACTTCTTTATCGACGAACTGGCTGCCGTGAAAGACCGCTTTCGAGGCGCGATTTCGAGTTCGGTCGCGAGCACGGAGCGCCTGAAGAAGCATGGCATCGTGGTGCTCGAACTCGATGAGGTGGAGACCTTGCCAGTCTATGTCGATGGCGCGGACGAGATCGATCGCGAAGGTCACATGATCAAAGGCGGCGGCGGCGCGCTCACACGCGAAAAAATTGTCGCAATGGTTGCCCAGACCTTTGTGTGCATCGCCGACACGAGCAAGCGCGTCGACCGGCTGGGCGGCTTTCCGCTACCGATCGAAGTCATCCCGATGGCGCGTGCCGCGTTGATGCGCCGGCTCGTAGACCTCGGCGGCGACCCGGTCCTGCGTCTGGCGAAGGATCAATCGGTGTTCGTCAGCGATAACGGCAATTCGATTCTCGATGTCCATGGACTCACGATCGAAAACCCCGAGGCGCTTGAGATAGAGATCAACAGTTGGCCGGGCGTCGTGACCGTTGGGTTGTTCGCACAGCGCGGTGCGAACATCTGCCTGCTGGGCAGTGCGGATGGTGTCGAGCGGATCGACTACTGAGGATTCAGGTGGCCCGGTGAGCGAGTTGCATCCACTCGCCGAGCCCCTTGTAGGCTCAAGTCAAACAAGGCAGCCTGGACGGGCTGCCTGTCAGCGGGCGGCCGTGGCGCGAACTCTGACACGAGCAGCTCAAGCCGTATCGGCCATCAGTTCGGTTTGATCTCCGCCCGGGCGACCAGTGTGCCGACGGCTACCTGGACCGGATCGCCGGTGGCCGCGAGACCCTCGGCGACGCCGCGGCGGTCTTCGGCGGTCTTGTTCTGACTCATCTTCCATTTGCCGATCATCCGGTCGACCGGAACCTCGATGCCGACGATGTTTTCAATCATCGAATCGAGATAATCGGCCGGCGCGTCGCCCATCTTCCACGGCACGGGCTGGCTTTGCTCCATCTTGTGCGTGAGCCGGGCGACGAGTCCGCGCACCCAGCGCGGGTCGTCGATCGTCGAGAGACGCCCGTGAACATGGACGACCGCGTAGTTATAGGTCGGCACGACCTGGTGCGTGGCCTGCTTGCTCGGGTACCAGTTCGGCGATATGTAGGCCGAGGCGCCCTGGAAGATCACCAGCGCGTCCGTGCCATGGCGGCTCAGCGTCGCCATCGCATTCTTGCGCGCGACATGACCCCGCAGCACGACGCGGCCGTCTTCGGCGACGTCGAGCTCGAAGGGCAGGTGATTGGCGTCGAAACCGTCGTCCGTATGGATCACGACCGCTCCGAGCGGATTGGCGCGGATCAGCGCGTGCAAGGCCTCGGGGCGGTTTTCGGCAAATGCCTCAGGCAAATACATGGACTTCCCTGCAAGGAGAGGTCAGGCGTTTTCGGGCGGGACGAAGCCGGACGCGGTGTCGGCACCTTCGCCGAACAGGAATTTCTCGGTCTGCTTGATCAAATACTGACGCGCGCGCGAATCGGCCATATTGAGGCGGTTTTCGTTGATCAGCATGGTCTGCTGCTTGAGCCAGGCCTGCCAGGCTTCTTTCGAGATGCCTTCGTAAATGCGCTTGCCGAGTTCGCCGGGAACCGGCGGAAAATCCAGTCCTTCAGCGTCTTTGTCCAGTTTTGCGCAGTGAACTGTGCGTGCCATCGTGTTGCTTCTCCAATCTGGGGTGGGCGCGCGGGGCGTCCGGTGGGAAGTCTGCGTCCGTACGTGCGGACGCGGTTGAATATGATACGACCGATGCCGGAAAGCGGCGGGCCAGCGTGAGGGATGACGGGCGCGCGACAGGCGCGCACGGCAGTCGCTCTCTGGTGGCGAATCAGCCGCTCGCCAGCAGCTGCTAAAGCTGCTTCATCAACACGAGCGATCTTCGCTGAAAGTTATAAAACTTGCGACGGTCCTCGGGCAGGTCTTCGACGGTCGCCTTGACGAAGCCGCGCTTGAGAAACCAGTGCTCGGTTCGCGTCGTCAACACGAAGATCCGGTTCAGGCCGCGCGCACGGGCGCGCTGCTCGATGCGTTTGAGCAGGCGTTCGCCATCCCCTGAGCCTTGCGCCTCGGGCGCGACGGTCAGGCAGGCCATTTCGCCGATGCGATCCTGCGGATAGGGGTAGAGCGCTGCGCAACCAAACAACACGCCATCGTGCTCGATGACTGAGAAATGGTCGATATCGCGTTCGATCTGATGGCGGCCACGCCGCACCAGGGTGCCGTCCGTCTCGAGCGGCTCGATCAGCTGGAGAATGCCGCCGACGTCGTCGGACGCCGCCTCGCGCAGGCTCTCGAGGTTCTCGTACGAGATCATCGTGCCCACGCCATCGTGCAGGAACAGCTCGAGCAGCACACTGCCATCAAGCGAGTACGGCACCATGTGCGCGCGTGGCACGCCGCCGCGGCAGGCGCGAATCGCGTGCTTCAGATAGGACGCTTCGTCGCTTTCCTGCAACATCGTCTCGTGAATTTGCTGGGCTTCCTCGAGCGAGAGCTCGCGCCGCAGGTCGCCTTCTTCGTCGGCGATACCCGGCATTTCGGTCAGGAAGATCAGCTTGTCCGCCCTCAGGGCGATGGCCACCGAGGATGCGACGTCTTCCATCGACAGATTGAACGCTTCGCCGGTCGGCGAAAAACCGAGCGGCGAGAGCAGCACCATCTTGCGGCTCGAGAGCGACTGGCGCAGCGAATCGGCATCGATTTTGCGAACCACGCCGGTATGCTGAAAATCGACCCCTTCGAGAATCCCGACCGGCCGCGCCGTGACGAAATTGCCCGAGATGATGCTGATGCGGGCATGCGCCATCGGCGTGTTCGGCAGGCCCTGGCTGATCGCCGCTTCGATATCGAGGCGGACTTCGCCGGCCGCTTCCTTCGCGGCTTCGAGCGCGCGCAGGTCAGTAATGCGCATGCCGAGCGCAAAATCGGAGACCACCCGGTGCAGCTGCAATTGCTCCTCGACCTGCGGTCGCGAACCGTGCACCAGCACGATCTGCATGCCCATGGCGTGCAGCAGCGCGAGATCCTGGACCAGGGCGTTCAGGCCGCCTTCCTTCACCAGCTCGCCACCGAACGCGACCACGAAGGTCTTGTTGCGGAAAGCATGGATATACGGTGCAACCGATCGCAACCATTCGACGAATTGCGAATGGTTGCTGGTTTCGGGGAGGCTGACGAGATCGGTTTGCGAATTCATGGCGGGATTATAATGCGCGCCCATGTCGAATGTCGGTGAAAGCGCGCCCCGTAAAGCGCCCGGCTCAAAGCCGAAACACGTCCCGCGGCCCGTCCGCGCAATCGTCGCGAATCCCGTGCCGCCGATTGAGTTCCCGCCCGAGCTGCCTGTCAGCGGTCGGCGGGATGAAATCGCACGCGCGATCGCGGAGAATCAGGTCGTCATCGTGTCGGGTGAGACCGGCTCGGGCAAGACCACCCAGCTTCCCAAAATCTGTCTCGCGCTCGGCCGTGGCTGGGGCGCGGGCGGCTCAGGCCTGATCGGGCACACCCAGCCGCGGCGGATCGCGGCGAGCGCGACGGCGCGGCGCATTGCCGAGGAGCTCAAGTCGCCTTTCGGTGAAGTGGTCGGCTACAAGGTCCGGTTCAACGACAATCTCGCCCCCGGGGCGTCCGTCAAATTGATGACCGACGGGATATTGCTCGCCGAGACACAGACCGACCCTCTGCTGCGCGCTTACGACACCCTGATCATCGACGAGGCGCACGAACGTAGCCTCAACATCGATTTCCTGCTCGGCTATCTCAAGCAGATCCTGCCGCGGAGGCCTGATCTCAAGCTCATCATCACCTCCGCGACGATCGACGCCGACCGATTCGCGCGCCATTTCGGACGAGACGACAAGCTTGCGCCGGTGATCGAAGTCAGCGGCCGGATGTACCCGGTCGAGGTTCGTTACCGTCCGGTCGCGGACGACGCGGGACGAGGGGCCGGTGGCGGTGTGGCGGGCAGGGCGCCGGGCAACGGCCGCGGCGCGGGCACGAGCCCGAGCGGACCTGGAAGCAGTGGCGGTCCGGCCGGCTCGGGCTCTTCCGGACGCGCGCCGACCGAGAAAACGGCACGCGCCCAGGAACGGGATCTCCACGATGCGATCGTCGATGCGGTCGACGAACTATGCCGCGAGGGCTCGGGGGATGTGCTCGTCTTTCTCCCCGGCGAACGGGAGATCCGTGACGCCGCGGAGGCCCTGCGCAAGCACCATCCGCCTCATACCGAAATTCTCCCGCTGTTCGCGCGGCTCTCCGCGACCGAGCAGGAGCGCGTGTTCAAGACGTCGAACGCCCGCCGGATCGTGCTCGCCACCAACGTTGCCGAAACCTCGCTGACGGTGCCGGGCGTGCGATATGTCGTCGATGCGGGGACGGCGCGGGTTAAGCGCTACTCCTACCGGAACAAGGTCGAACAGTTACAGATCGAGCCGATCTCGCAGGCTGCCGCCAATCAGCGCGCTGGCCGGTGCGGTCGGGTTGCCGACGGCGTGTGTATTCGTCTTTACGATGAAGCCGACTATGTGTCGCGGCCACGCTTTACCGATCCCGAGATCTTGCGCTCGTCGCTGGCGGCCGTGATCCTCCGAATGAAGTCGCTCCACCTGACCGAGATCGAAGAGTTTCCGTTTCTCGAAGCGCCGCCGGGCCGCGCGATCGCGGATGGCTACCAGTTGCTCAACGAACTGGGCGCTACTGACGACGACAACGCGCTCACGCCGAGCGGGCGCGAACTCGCGCGGCTGCCGCTCGATCCCCGGATTGGCCGGATGATTCTCGCGGCACGCGACCATCAGGCGCTCAGCGAGCTGTTGATCATTGCAAGCGCGCTGTCGGTGCAGGATCCGCGAGACCGCCCAATCGAGGCCCAGGAGGCCGCCGACCAGGCGCACAAGAAATTCGCGGACGAACGCTCGGAGTTCCTGGGCTGGCTCAAGATCTGGAAATGGTTCGAAGAAGCGGTCGCGCACAAGAAGTCGAATCGTCAACTGGTCGATGCGTGCCGCGCGAACTTCCTGTCGCATTTGCGGCTGCGGGAATGGCGCGATGTGCATAGCCAGTTGCTCACGGTCGTGCGCGAAGCCGGCTGGCGGCTCAACGAAACCGAGGCGACGTTCGAGCAGGTTCACTGGTCGCTGCTGACCGGTCTACTCGGCAATATCGGCACCAAGGCCGACGACGAGCCCCATTATCTGGGCGCACGCGGGATTAAGTTTCACCTGTGGCCGGGTTCGGCCCTCGTCAAGAAGGCGGGCCGCTGGGTTGTCGCAGGTGAGCTGGTCGAGACGAGCCGCCTGTACGCACGCGGGATCGCGAAAATCGAACCGGAGTGGATCGAGAAGGTCGGTGCGCATTTGCTGCGCAAGTCGCTATCCGAGCCGCACTGGGAGAAAAAAGCCGCGCAGGTCGCGGCCTACGAGCGGGGCACGCTTTACGGGTTGACCATCTATAACCGGCGCCGCGTCGCGTTTGGGCGGCAGGATCCGGCACGGGCGCGCGACCTGTTTATCCGCGGGGCACTCGTCGAGGGGGAGTTCGACACCAAGCTGCCGTTCTTCGCCCACAACCGGAAGTTGCTCGCCGACATCGAGCAGCTCGAGCACAAATCGCGGCGCCAGGACGTGCTGGTCGACGACGAACTGATCTACGGCTTCTACGACCAGGCCTTGCCTGACGGTCTCTTCACGGGCGTTGACTTCGAGAAGTGGTATCGCGAAGCCTCCAAAGCCGATGCACGGCTGTTGTTCTTGCGGCGCGACGATCTGATGCGTCACGAAGCAGCCGGCGTCACGACCGAGCTGTTTCCGAAGAGGACCACGATCGCCGGCGTTGAGATGGCCTTGTCCTACCATTTTGAGCCCGGCTCGGCGCGTGACGGGGTGACGCTGACCGTGCCGCTCTATGCGCTGAATCAGGTCGACCCGCGTCGCTGCGAATGGCTGGTGCCGGGCATGCTCAAGGAAAAGAGCCAGCTTCTGCTGAAATCACTGCCGCAAAAGCTGCGGCGCCATTGCGTGCCGCTGCCGAACTATGCGGCCGGTTTTGTCGATCGTGCGAAGTACGGGGTCGGCGGTCTGGTCGATGCGCTGATCGCCGATTTGCGCGAGGCGGTGCAGGTTCAGGCCAGGTCGTCGGACTTCAAGCTCGAAGCGTTGCCGGCCCACTTGTTCATGAATTTCAAGGTCGTCGACGAGCACGGGCGGCAATTGGCGATGGGCCGAAACCTTGCTCAACTGCGCGCGGAGCTGGGGGCGCAGGCGCAACAGGAATTCCAGAAACTGGCGGCCGCTCATGTGGGCGGTCAGGCAGACGGTGCAAGGAACTTCGGCTCGGCCGGAGCAGGTGGGGCGCTCGCTGGCGGGAGCGTTAGTGGGGGCGCCGGGAGCGCGGGAGGTGCGGGTGGCGGGCTCGGTAGCAGCGGTAGTGCTGCAGCGGGCAGGGCAGCTCAGCGCGGTCCGCAAACCGTGTCAGGCGGGGCGGCCCAACCCGGCGTCGCGGGTGGTGCGAACGGCGGCGGTCGGGGCGGCAGCGGCGCGGGTGCCGCGGGCGGCGCCGGAATGTCTGAATCGACTGCGCTCTACGAGAACCTGACGACCTGGAACTTCGGCACGCTGCCGGAGCTGCTCGAGGTCCGGCGCCGTGACCAGACCATGTTCGGTTATCCGGCGCTCGTCGATCGGATCGACCACTGCGACGTCGAAGTCTTCGATTCGCCCGAGGAAGCCGCGCGGATCCATCGCGCCGGGCTGCGGCGACTGTTCGCCCTCCAGCTGCGCGAGCCGATCAAATATCTCGAAAAGAACATTCCGGGCATCCAGCAGATGGCGATGCAGTACATGGTGCTCGGCTCGCAGGAAGAACTGCGCGACCAGATCGTCGAGTCGGCGCTTGACCGGGCCTGCCTGCAGGACCCGTGGCCGACCGACGCCGCCTCGTTCAACGCGCGCCGCGACGAGGGCCGCAGCCGGCTGACGTTGCTCGCGCAGGAGATCGCACGACTCGCTGCGACGATCCTCGGCGAATACGCGGCGGCGACCAAAAAGCTTGTACAAGCGAAGACGTTCGCCTCGGCCTACGCGGACATGACTCAGCAAGTGCAGGCGCTGGTCGGCAAGCGCTTTCTGGTCGATACGCCTTATGCACAGCTGGTGCATCTGCCGCGCTATTTGAAGGCGATCGGCTTGCGCATCGACAAGCTCAAGGCCGACGTGGCGCGCGACACACGCCAGGCGGCCGAGATGATGCCGCTGCTCACGCCGTACCAGCGCACGGTGGCGCAGCGTAAGTCGGTGGACGATGCCCGCCTCACGGAATTTCGCTGGCTGCTCGAGGAATTACGGGTGTCGCTGTTTGCGCAGGAATTGCGCACGCCAATGCCGGTTTCTGTCAAACGGCTGCACAAGGTCTGGGATGCGCTCGAGCGCTGACCGCGCGGACGCCGCGTAGCCCAGCCGCGTGCGCACCCGGCAGAGCACCCGCCGGCGCGGCGTTCTTCGCCTCGCCAGGCCCTGCGGCGGCTCGGTTTGTCGCGTCCTCAGTCAGGGGATCCTGCCTGAGCACACTATTTTCCGAACCTCGGCCGTTTGGACGATCGCATGCCGGGGACAATGGCTCTACAATAGAGACTGTCCTTGCTGATTGATTTGTATGCGCAAATTTGCTTTCCCGGCCGTGCTCGCCGGTGCCTTCGCGGCGGCTGTGTTGTTTGCCCCGCTCGCCCGTGCCGCATTGGGCAATATCGTCGTACTGAATTCCGCTGAAGCGAGCATTTCGCTGATCGATCCGGTGTCGCAGACGTTGATCGAGACCTTTCCGGTCGGCAAGGAACCTCATCACTTGATGGCGACACCCGACAACAAGTCGCTGATCGTCGCGAACTCGGTATCGAACAATCTCGTCTTTCTCGATCCGAAGTCGGGTCATATCCAGCGCTGGGTTGAGAATGTCGAGGACCCGTATCAGATCGGCTTTTCGCTCGACCGCAAGTGGTTCGTGACGACGGGGCTGCGGCTCGACCGCATCGACATCTATCATGCGGTCGGTGACGACATCCAGCTCGCGAAGCGTGTGCCGCTCGCAACGATGCCGAGCCACATGGCGTTTTCAAATGACAACAAGATTGTCTTTGTGACGCTGCAGATCTCGGGCGAACTTGCCGCGATCGATCTCGCCTCGCAGACGGTGCTCTGGAAGATGAAGGTCGGTCCGGTACCGGCCGGCCTCTGGATGACGCCGAACGACAAATACCTGCTGGTCGGCATGACCGGCGCGGACTACGTGGCGGTGGTCGACTGGCGCAACCAGAAGGTCGTCAAGACAATTCACACGGGCAAGGGCGCACACAATTTCCGCTCGCTCGACGATGGCCGGCATCTGGTCGTATCGAATCGCGTCGCCAGCACGATCAGCATCATCGACGAGGAGTCACTGACCAATGTCGGCGACATCACCGGCCTGCTGCCTGGCCCGGACGATATGGAACTGACCGCCGACAAGCGCTATCTCTGGGTCACCTTCCGCTTTGCGAAGCATGTTGGCGTGATCGACATGCAATCGCACAAGCTGATCAAGACGATTGCGGTCGGACGCTCGCCGCACGGCATCTATTTCTTCGACCGCGCGCCCGTGACGGCGCCCAACGGCGCCTAGCCGACGGAGACGAGCATGTTCCACGCGATCGTCAATCAACTCGACAGCCTGGTGTCTGCCTTGCAGACGCTGCTGTATATCGACGTCGTCCAGCCGGTGCTGTTCAAGGTCGGCTTGATGGACTATGACGAAGACACCTACGACATGCTGTACTGGGTGATCGTGGGCGTGCTTGAGATCGTCGTCATGTATGCGATCCTGCGGCCGCTCGAAGCGTTGCGGCCGATCGAGGCATGGCGCGATCGCAAGGCTGTGCGCGCCGACGTGCTTTATACGTGGATCGCGAAACTCGGCATCATCAATCTCGCGTTTTTCTTTCTGCTACAGCCGGCTTTCTTCACGTTCCAGAGCTGGCTCACGCTACACAATATTCCGACCTTCGAGCTCGACGGCCTATGGCCCGGTGTGACCGACCAGGGCATGGTCTCGTTTCTGATCTATGTCGTGGTGCTCGACTTCGCGGGCTACTGGTATCACCGCTGGCAGCACAAGTTCGGTGTCTGGTGGGAACTGCATGCGGTCCATCACAGCCAGCAGCAGATGTCGCTGTGGGCCGACGACCGCAACCATCTGCTCGACGACCTGATTCAGGCCGCGTTTTTCGCGTCACTGTCGATTGTGATGGGTGTGCCACCTTCCCAATTCGTGGTGCTGGTCGCGCTCAGCAACCTGTTGCAAAGCATCCAGCACGTCAATGCGCGGCTGCCTTATGGCCGGGTGCTCGAACGGGTGCTGGTGAGTCCGGCTTTTCACCGGCGCCACCATGCGATTGGTTTTGGGCACGAGGGCACGAAGTACGGCTGCAATTTCGGGGTGCTCTTTCCCTGGTGGGACATGATGTTCAGTACCGCCTCGTGGGAAACGCATCTTGAGCCGACGGGCATTCGCGACCAGCTTCCCGCCCCGGAAGGCACCGCGCGCAACTATGGCAACGGCCTGCTGGCCCAACATTGGTATGCGATGGTCCGCATCGCCGGCCGGCTGCGCGGGCATCGTCCGCGCGCCGAAGCCGTTCGATGAGCGGCTTGTTCGACTCGTTTGTGCGGGCGGTCGGCACGGCCTTCCATCCGCGCATGTTGCTGCTCACCCTGTTTCCCTTCGCGCTTGCCGCGCTCGGTTGGCTCGCGGTGTTCTGGTTCGGGTGGGAATACGCGGTGGCGTTTGTCGCCTCGATGCTCGACCGCTTTTCGTTTGCCTCCCATCTGTATGCCCTGTTCGGCTCGATCGGCCTCGCGACGGCGCATGCGGTCGTCGCGCCGTTCGTGGTCGTCGTGCTTGCGATCCCCCTGATGGTCGTGTCGGTGCTCGTGCTGTTTGCGGCGACGGCCATGCCCCTGGTGCTTCGCCATTTGTCACGCGGGCGCTTTGCGTTGCTTGAAAAGCGGCGGGGCGGCAGCTGGTTCGGCAGTCTCGCGCATTCGCTGTTCGTCACCCTCGTGTGCCTCGTGCTGACCGTCATCACGATCCCGCTCTGGTTGATTCCGCCGTTTTTTGCGATCTTGCCGCCCTTGCTCTGGGGCTGGCTCAGCTACCGCGTGATGAGCTACGACGCGTTGGCCGACCACGCGAGCCGCGACGAACGCCGCCTGATCGTGCGCAAGCATCGGTGGTCGCTGCTCGCGATCGGGATCTTCACCGGGCTGCTGGGCTCGGTGCCAACCTTTGTGCTGGCGAGTTCGATGGTCGTCATCGTGCTGTTTCCGGTGGTGGCGGTCGGTGCAGTCTGGCTCTATATCTTCATTTTTGTGTTCTCGGCGCTCTGGTTCGGACACTACTGCCTGCACGCGCTGCAGCAGCTTCGCCATACCGCCGAGCCCAGCCTGATGCACGACGGCGGCAGCAGCGGCCCAGGCCCCGGCGAAGGGCCGGCTCCGCGCCTGCTGCCCTGACTCTGACAAGGACTTCAAAATGACAATCGGTGCGTTGATCATCGGCGACGAGATTCTCTCCGGCCGCAGGCAAGACAAGCATCTACCCAAGCTGATCGAATTGCTGAGTGTGCGGGGCCTGGCGCTCGACTGGGCCGAATATATCGGCGACGACCCCGAGCGGATTGTCGCGACCCTCGAGCGGACTTTCGCATCGGGCGATATCGTGTTTTCGACCGGGGGCATCGGTGCGACGCCTGACGATCACACGCGTCAGTGCGCGGCCAAGGCCCTCGGCGTCGAACTTGAACTGCATCCCGAGGCCAAGCGACTGATCATCGAGCGGATGCACGAGACCGCGCCAGCCGGCGAAACGGTCGACGAGAACTTGCCGCAGAATCTTCATCGCCTGAACATGGGTACTTATCCGGCCGGTGCGCGGATCATCCCGAACAGCTACAACAAGATTCCGGGGTTCTCTTTCCACGACCACCATTTCATGCCGGGGTTTCCGGTGATGGCATGGCCGATGATGGAATGGGTGCTCGATACCTACTACCCCCATCTGCACCACGCGAATCCGCATGCCGAGCGCTCGCTGCTGGTGTTCGAAATGGCGGAATCGGAACTCACGCCTTTGATGGTGCAGATCGAGGCCGACTTCCCGGGCATCCGTGTTTTCAGTCTGCCGAGTGTTGGCGATGCGCAGCGCGGCGGCATCTTCGCGCGCCGGCACATCGACCTGGGCGTCAAGGGCGATCCGGTGCAAGTCGAGGCGGCCTTTATCGTCCTGCGCGCGGGTGTCGAAGCGCTTGGCGGGGCGATCGCCGAAGACGTCGCCGCGCGCAAGGTCTCCTGATCGCTAGCTAGTCCTGGATTGCCGCGTGAACGGGCGCTCCGACGAGCCTTGAGCGCACGAAGCCGATATGTTCGCGAAGCACGTAAAACGCGTCGGCATAGGCGAGCGGCATCTTGAGCCGGTTCACCGCTTCTTCGATGCGGTCAAGCCGCTTGAGCAGGCCTTCGCGTTCTTCGACCGTCGCGTCGGCCATGGCCGCGCGCTCGATCGCAATCAGCGACCCATACCAGCGGTAGATCCGCGACTTCACCCGCCACGCATAAAGCGCTGGCACGATTCGCACGCCTGGAATCAGCAGCACGATGATCGGCACAAGCAGCACAACGGTCCGGTCGGCAAGGCTCGCGAGCCAGAACGGCAGACTGCGGTACAGAAAGCTCTTGCCCGATTTGTAGTAGCGCGTCGCGTCGTCGCTGATCCGGAATTCATGCTCTCTTGGCGACGGAAACTCGCCCGCGTGCTGCAGCAGTCCCGATGACCCATGCACTTCAAAAGCGGCCTGAATCAGAAGATCAGACAGGGCGGGATGGAGATTCTGGCGTGCCACGAGCTCGACGGTCGGGCTGATCAGGTGGACGGTTGTCGCAGGGAGGTTCTGACCCAGGTCGAGTACGCCAGGGGGCAGGTCGATTTCATTCAGATACGGAAAGATGCGGGTATAGGCTTCGGCCTGGGCGAAGTCCATCGGTGAGATGCCGGGCACCTTGTCGAGCCGCAACATCATCGCGCGGCTGGCCGAATCGCCATTGAGAATGGCCGCATCGATGCGCCCCTGAATCAGCTCCTGCACCGCATCTTCGCCATCGAGCGGCAACAGGGTCGTCGGACCGCCCGGCACGATGCCATTCGCCTTCAGCAAGTCGAGCGCCAGCACGCGCGTGCCGCTACCCTCGCGGCCAATCGCGATCTTCATGCCGGCGAACTGCGAAAGCTGAGTGATACCCGCTCCGCGATAGAACACCACGACCGGCGCGTAGAACATGCTGCCCAGTGACACCAGCGAACCCGTTGCCACGTCTTTGGACACGCCCCCCTGCACCAGACCGAGATCGACATGCTGTTTGGGGTCCGCGAGCCGCTGGAGGTTTTGCAGCGAACCGTCGGACGTCAGCACATTGAGCGTGACCCCATCGCGCGCGAGGATCTTCTTGTATTCCTGCGCGACGGGCCACAAGGAACTGTCGCGAGGACCGGCACTGATCGTAATGATTTTCGGCGGCGCAGGATCGATCAGATAGACCGTGAGACCGATTGCAATCGCGCACAGCAGAAGCACAGGCAGCGAGAACATCGCAAAGTCATGCCACGAGACCGACACGAAGCGCGCGTGAACACGAGGTTGACCGGGCTGGCGAGGCGGGTGGCGGGCCATCGCTGGTCAGGCGCCGAGCCACGGCAAGCCGCGGAAACACCATCCGTTGAGCGTCTTGCGATGTCCGCTCGGGTCTTTGTCGCCCTCGAAGCCTTCGAGCAGGTCGAACGCCTTGCCGAAGCCTGCCTTCGCAGCGACCGTGGCGGCCAGCTTGGAGCGCGCGGCACTGCGGCACAGGAATAGCAGCGGGGTGTCCGGAGTCGCGGCGGCGCTCAACTGGTCGAGAAACTCGGCATTGGGGACCGCACCGGGATAGCGCGTCCACTCGATATGCACGTACTGGCCGTCTCCAATTTGCGGACGGCCGACCCAGTCGAGTTCGGCGCGGGTGCGCACGTCGATCAGGCGGGCTTCCGGTGCGAGTTTGAGGAGTTCGAGCGATTCGGCCGGCGTGAGCGCGCCAGCATAAGTCAGTGCGCCGGCCTGGCGCCGTTTTTCGGCTTCCGCATAGAGCGGATCGAGAAGCGGACTGGGTGAAGTCATCGCAATGCCTCCGGAGCGGAAAATAATCAATTCTAGCTGAGCACTTGGTCGAGTTCGCCAACGAGGCCGATCGGCCGAGGGCAAACCCCAGCGACAGGGCGGTTGCGCACAAGGGCGGTGCCGCGAGGCGGTGATGTCCTATCCTGGTGCGCAGTCCAGACCTGCTATGCTTGAATGCGTCAAGTTGGTGCTTGCCCAGCACCGTGGTGCGGCGGCACGCGTCGAAGGGTTCCGGTAAGGCTTGCGGGACGCTCTCACGCAAGCTGGTGAAAATGCACCGCAAGTTTGCCGGCATGCACGCCCTTGGCGATGATTGGCATGGTATGTGCTTTTTCGATGCATTCGGTTTTGTGCGCTTGCAAAAACGTACGGATTCGGGCGGCGCAGGCCGTCTTTCTAGTGAGAGTGATACAGGAGATTGGTATGAGCAAATCCGTGGCCGACGTCATTCAGCTCGTCAAGGACGAGGACGTCAAGTTTGTCGACTTCCGTTTTACGGATACGCGCGGCAAGGAACAGCACGTCTCGGTACCCGTGTCAGCGTTTGATGAAGACAAGTTTGAAAGCGGCCATGCGTTTGACGGTTCGTCGATCGCCGGTTGGAAGGGTATTGAAGCATCGGACATGCTGCTGATGCCGGATCCGAACACCGCCTACGTCGACCCGTTCTACGAAGAAGCGACGCTCGTGCTGACGTGCGACGTGATCGAACCGTCGGACGGCAAGGGCTACGAACGCGATCCGCGCTCGCTGGCCCACCGCGCCGAGGCCTACCTGAAGAGCACGGGCCTGGGCGACACGGCCTACTTCGGTCCGGAACCTGAATTCTTCATTTTCGACTCGGTCCAGTGGGATGTGGGCATGTCGGGCAGCTTCGTGAAGATCAACTCCGAAGAAGCCCCGTGGTCGTCGGGCAAGGAATTCGAACACGGCAACACGGGTCACCGTCCGGGCACCAAGGGCGGCTACTTCCCGGTACCGCCGGTTGACCAGTTCCAGGACATCCGTTCGGAAATGTGCCTGTTGCTCGAACAAATCGGCATTCCGGTCGAAGTGCACCACCACGAAGTCGCGGGCCAGGGCCAGAACGAAATCGGCACCAAGTTCTCGACGCTGCTGCAACGCGCTGACTGGACGCAACAACTGAAGTACATCGTCCACAACGTCGCGCATACGTACGGCAAGACCGCGACGTTCATGCCGAAGCCGGTGGTCGGCGACAACGGTTCGGGCATGCACGTTCACCAGTCGGTCTGGAAGGACGGCAAGAACCTGTTCGCCGGTGACGGCTATGCAGGGCTGTCGGAATTCGCGCTGTTCTATATCGGCGGGATCATCAAGCACGCTCGCGCGCTGAATGCGATTACCAACCCGACGACGAACTCGTACAAGCGTCTGGTGCCGGGCTTCGAAGCACCGGTCAAGCTCGCCTACTCGGCTCGCAACCGTTCGGCCTCGATCCGTATTCCGCACGTGCCGAACCCGAAGGGTCGCCGTATCGAAACGCGTTTCCCGGACCCGATGGCGAACCCGTACCTCGCGTTCTCGGCGCTGCTGATGGCCGGCCTCGATGGTGTGCAGAACAAGATTCATCCGGGCGAAGCGGCCGACAAGAATCTGTATGACCTGCCGCCGGAAGAAGACGCGAAGATCCCGACGGTGTGCTCGAGCCTCGATCAGGCGCTCGAATACCTCGACAAGGATCGTGAGTTCCTGACGCGCGGGGGTGTGTTCACCGACGGTATGATCGACGCGTACATCGCCTTGAAGATGGACGAAGTCACGCGTTTCCGGATGACGACCCACCCGGTCGAATTCGAAATGTACTACTCGCTGTAAAGCAAGGCTGCCGATGGCGCGCACACGGGCTGTTACCCGGCTGGTGTGCGTGCAACACAGGGACGGCAGTGCCGTCCCTTTTTTGTCCGTGAGAGCCTAACAAAATGAAAGCTGCACGGGCAGTCTCATTTTGTCAGTGTCTTTAGGATGGTTAGATGGGACTGAAAGACCTGATGAAGTCCAAGCGCAGCGAAAATCTGCCGAGCCACGCCGCGCTCGCGCAGTCCTCGTTGCTCCCGGGGCTCGAAGCCTTGCCGACCGCTGTGCTCGTGATCGAGCGGCGGACCTTGAGCGTCGCTTTTGCGAATGCAGTCGCGGAGTCGCTGCTTGAATTGTCGCGGCGGCAGCTTTCGCAGATGTGCTGGCCCGATCTCTTTACGAATTCCGATCAGTTGATCGGCACGATCGATGCCATTGCCGCGATCGCCGACAACCGTTTCAACGCGACGCATCTCGATGCCTCGCTCGAGCGTTCCGGACGCGAGCCGCTGCACGTGCATGCGATCGTCGGGTATCTCGAGGTCTTGCCAGACTATGTTCTGCTTGAACTGTTCGAGAACGAGCAACAGTTGCGCACCGATCGCGAGGAGCGGATCCATGATCTGACGGCGGTCAACAAGCAGCTGATTCGCAACCTGGCGCACGAGATCAAGAACCCGCTCGGTGGGATTCGTGGCGCGGCCCAGTTGCTCGAGTTCGAGCTTGGTGACTCGCGCGACCTGCGTGAATACACCCAGGTCATCATCAAGGAGTCGGACCGGCTGCAGACGCTGGTCGACCGGCTACTCGAACCGCACCGTCATCCGCATATCGTCGGCGACGTCAATATTCACGAAGTCTGCGAGCGGGTGAGGGCGTTGATTCTGGCGGAGTTTCCACGCGGTCTCACGATCGAGCGCGACTATGACGTCAGCGTGCCTGAACTGCGCGGTGACAAGGAACAGTTGATCCAGACAATCCTCAATATCGTGCGCAACGCCGCCGAGGCGCTCAAGGAGCGCATCGCCGCAGGCGACGCACGCATCGATGTGCGAACCCGGATCGCTCGCAACGTTACGATCTCCAAGCAGTTGCACAAACTGGCACTGGACTTGCATATCGTTGACAACGGCCCTGGTATTCCCGAGGACATCCGCGACCGCATCTTCTATCCGCTAGTGAGCGGACGGGAAGACGGCAGCGGGCTGGGGCTCACCCTTGCCCAGACCTTCGTGCACCAGCACGAAGGCCTGATTGAATGCGACAGCAGGCCTGGACGAACCGAGTTCCAGATCCTCTTGCCGCTTACGCCGTAGTGTCCGGCTGCGTATCCGCTGTCTCCGCTGTGCGCTCCATGCTCCACGTGCTTAAACCGCTGCACCCTCAAGAACTTCAGCCGACCGATATATGAAGCCGATCTGGATAGTAGACGACGACCAATCGATCCGTTGGGTGCTGGAAAAGGCACTAGCGCGCGAGAATTTTGCGACCCGCAGTTTCTCGACTACGCGCGAAGCGCTGACTGCTTTCGAACACGATACCCCGCAGGTACTGGTATCCGATATCCGCATGCCCGGTGGCTCCGGATTCGAGCTGCTCGAGACGGTGCGAGAGCGCTGGCCCGGCATTCCCGTCATCATCATGACGGCCTTCTCCGATCTCGATAGCGCGGTGGCCGCGTTCCAGGGCGGAGCGTTCGAATATCTCGCCAAGCCCTTCGATATCGACAAGGCCGTCGAGCTGATTCAGCGCGCGGTCGAAGAAAGTCTGCGTGGCGAGCATGCCTATGAAGAGCGGCTCACCGAGACGCCCGAGATGCTCGGGCAGGCGAGCGCGATGCAAGACATGTTTCGCGCCATCGGGCGACTGTCGAATTCAAGCGCGACGGTACTGATCACCGGCGAGTCGGGCACCGGCAAGGAGCTCGTGGCGCGTGCCCTGCATCGTCACAGTCCACGTGCAGCAGGCCCGTTCATCGCGCTCAATACCGCGGCGATTCCGAAGGACTTGCTTGAATCAGAATTGTTCGGCCATGAACGCGGCGCGTTCACGGGTGCGCAGGCGATGCGGCAAGGGCGCTTCGAGCAAGCCGAGAATGGCACGTTGTTTCTCGATGAAATCGGCGATATGCCGTTCGATCTTCAGACGCGATTGTTGCGTGTGCTCTCGGACGGGCAGTTCTATCGCGTCGGCGGCCATAACCC
>JAMFSK010000153.1 GCA_026225235.1 Burkholderiales bacterium | reverse complement strand
GCGCCATCGGAGCGACCGTCAGCGGCTGGTTGATGACCCGCTTTGGCTGGACGGGCATCGTGGTGTTTGGTATCGCGCTCGGCCTCGTCGCTTCTGCGCTCCACTGGATCGCCACACCTCGCCGGACAGGGGGAGGTCGGAGCCCGGATTCGGGGGCGCCTATCAAGGCGTGAGGGATCCGGTCGAAGTCAGATTGAGAAAGTGTAGGGAATCCAATAGGTGCGGTTGGTCGGCACTAACCAAACTGCGGCGCGAAAGCGCCGCAGTTTCACATTCACATTTTTCACGGAAGGATTGAGGGCGATACCACTGGCGACCTGTCGAGCGTTGATCGCACAGCATCTCCGTCCAGCGTGAGCTGTATTGGGCGGAGACGCCAAAATCGCCGACTTACTTGATGAGAAAGCCCAGCGGGAGCAGCGGCCCTATTGGCAGTAGATCAAACGTATGCAGGTTCTCTTTCGTGAAGGGAAGCGCTCCAAGAAGGTTTTCGGCCTCGGCGACCGACTCGACATTCAACAAAAAAATCGTGCCCTTCATTCCGTCACGCAGCCAAAACTGCTCGATCTTTCCGTCCAGATAAAGCTTGAGCGTCGCAGGCACTTCGGCCGGGAAAATTCTGTCCGACTGTTCTTGAGTGAGAGACTTTAATGTTCCGATTGCCAAGACTTTCATGATTGTTTTCCGCAGAGGTTTTGTGTCAGAAGCGACAGGTAAATCCTAAGCGGCACGCTCTATTGGCACCATTGTCGTTTGTGACATTATTGTTCCTGTTTACGACAATCAACATCAACGTCGACCACGTGCCGCTTACTGCAGGTCAGCCCTCATCTCTCGCACGGTGCGGCCGGTCCGACGCCGCAACAAGCTTCTCAAAGTCGCGGAGTCTGCATAGCCGACCTGGCTTGCGATCGTTTCCAGATCTTGGCCCAGGGAGACGAGGTGCTGCGCGCGTTCTACTCGCATGTCTTGAAAAAAGGCGAGCGGTGACTTTCCGAGTATCGCCTCGGTCCGGCGCTGGAGGGTACGAGGAGTAACTGACAGTGCATGCGCCGCATCTTGAAGCGAGAACCCTGTTGCAAGATGGGTACGTGCCCATCGTTCAAAGCGCTCTACCAGTGGGTCGGCGTGGGCGAGGAAATCCGGAATGATGTATTTCGCCTGGGATGGTCGCTTGTCGATGACCATCAATCTTGCAACGAGCGCAGCCATTTCGGGGCTTGCCTGGCGCACCAACCACAATGCGAGGTCGAGATGGCCCATGGCCGCTCCGGCGGTGACCACGCGATCGCTGGCGACGATCATTCGTGAATCGTCTAGCTTGACACTTGGGTAGCGTTGACGAAACAAGGGCGCGAGCGGCCAAGAGGTCGTCGCTTCGAGATCGTGGAGCAGACCTGCTTCGGCGAGCAGGAAGGTCCCTATGCAGGCTCCAGCTACGCTAATGCCACTCGAGTGCCACGCGCGAAGATGCGCGATCGATTCGAGAACGTCCTTTCGACCCAACGCCTCGACCAACCGTTCCGGCTGCTTGGCGTTGAGCGCCGGAACGACCACCCAGTCTGGCTTCCGAACCGTGCTTGCTGGCTCAACGGTCGCCGTCAAGCCAAGAGCGGTGCGCACGCTTCGTCCGACTCCTACGACCTCCACGCTGAACAACGGGGCTACGATCCCTTGGGCGGACGCCAACTCGTTTGCGGAAGAGAAGATGTCCAACAGCACGGTGAGGCCGGTGTCGAAAACTCCATCAAGTACGAGAATCGCTAGTTTCATGTCGTAAACAGATATAGAAGTTCCGTTTGCGACTATAGCACCACGGTAGAACTACGATTAGGCTGCAGAACAAGAAGACGTTCGAAGTACGTCAGGAATTTCAGGCACCACGAGACAAATATAGAATGGGTGGACGGCTCTCGAAACTGCGCGACCAACGTGTAGGTTGACAAAGATGGATTTTCGATTCGCCGTCGCCGAAAATGCGGAACACTTGGCGCCGCTCAATGCTCAACTCATCCGAGACGAGGGGCATCGCAATGCCATGACTGTCGAGCAACTTGTGGAGAAACGGATGAGCGGCAATGTAACCATCAGGCGCGTCGGCGCGGACGAAGCTACGGCCTGCGTGCAGCCACTGAGCGACATTCTCATCGATTGCGTGGAAGGCGGCGCATCGGTGAGTTTCATGCTGCCCATTTCACGCGAAAGCGCAGTGATGTTCTGGCGAAAAGTGGCCGATAGCGTCGCCCTTGGTGAACGCGTGCTACTGATCGCCGAAGATAGCAGCGGGCGCATCGTGGGAACGGTGCAACTGATTACGGCGCAACCGGAGAACCAACCCCATCGTGCAGACATTGCAAAGATGCTGGTACATCGCAAAGCCCGTAAGACCGGAGTCGGGCAGCGTCTGATGGCCGAGGTCGAACGTGTTGCCCTGGAAGAGAACAAGCATGTACTCGTGCTAGACACCGTGACGGGCGGAGACGCGGAACGGCTATACCAGCGTGCCGGCTGGCAACGGGTGGGAACTGTTCCAAATTACGCATTGATGCCCGACGGCGAGCTTTGCGGAACGACCTTTTATAGTAAGCAAGTCTGAGTTTTTTCTCTATATCCGCAGGTCGCCAACGCGTCTGGCAAGCATGTTGTATGTCTGCCCCTTACGGTCGCGCTCCAACCCTGCGCCGCTCGGCCGTTTTGGTGCTCGGCAGCCGACCCGCAGAGTCCATCTAGTAGGCGCCGGTAGAACCTCTGATTGTATTCAAGCGGGCATTCATCAAGATAGGCGGTCGAAACGATCTCTCGTGAAGTCACGCGCCATGAAGCTCTATTTCAGCCGGAACTATAATCCGCGCCTCGCGGTTGCAGTGGCGCGCCACCTGAACTCACCGGTCGAGTTTGAATTGCGTCCCCTTCGCGCCAGGCGAGCGCGAGAAATTTCTCAGACTCAATCCAAACCTGGGCCTCCCAATACTTGTCGAGGGGAGAAAACGCTATGGGAGGCCGACGCGATTGCGTGCCGGCTTTCGCGTTTCGCCGGGTTAGACTTTTGGCCGACAGACGATGCCCTGCCGGACTTCATCTGGTGGATCAGCTGGGGCTACTGGAATTTCGTGCGTGCCTGCGTTCAAGTGCATTTCGAAGGGGTGACAAAGCAGCGTTACGGCTTGCGTCCCGTCGGGAGCGAGATCATCGAGGCGGCCTTGAGCGAATTCGCTTCCTCGGCCGCGATTCTGGAACAACATTTCGCCGGCAGAAACTTGGCTTGTCGGTGACGAACTTACGTACGCCGATTTTCGCGTTGCCTGCGTGCTTCCGTTCGCCGAACTCGCAGGCCTGCCGCTCGCTGATTTCCCGCGCGTCGAAGCGTGGCATGCGCGGCTCATGAAGATTCCCGCCTGGAGGGACCCATTCGCAGGGCTCGACGCGCCCGAACTTCCCCGGGTCAGAGGGCATGTGAGGTGACCTTGGGCGGTGTGCTCATGACAGATGACTGAGCGCTGACACCCGCGTAATCCGCGAACGCGTATAGTCCACACCTTGACATTGCAGTCCATTCCGTACCGGTTGTGCCGAACTGGCGCGACTCATAGCTCTTCTCCGCAGTCCACAATGGGCACAACAGTGATTCAAGCCCGCCTCGATCCTATCCTTCGGACGACAGTTCGAATCTTCAACCAGCACCGTTGTTCGAAGGAACAGACAGTGAACTGCACGCACTCGTCGGCGCATTCCGATGCGCCCGGCGATGAAGAGCATCGACGAATCCTGGATGCCCTTCACGACTTTGGCTGGTCGGCACGGGATAACTTTCTTCCACCGGACTTGACGCTTTCGCTCGCGCTTGAATGTGCAGCGCTTGCGGCAGCCGGAACGCTCACATTGGCGCGGATCAGCCAGGGCGCGGCGCGTTCGCTCCAGATCAATATACGTGGCGACCGGATTCACTGGCTGGAAGCGGGGCAGTCCGAAGCCTGCGATCGGTATCTCGCGATCATGGAGACGCTGCGTATCGCGCTAAATCGGAGGCTCTTTCTGGGACTCGAAGAATACGAAAGCCATTTCGCGTTCTACGCCCCAGGCGATTCGTATCTACAACATCGTGATCGGTTTCGCCACGACCACAGCCGCACTGTGTCGGTCGTCGTTTATCTGAATGCAGACTGGTTACCTGAGCATGGCGGTGAATTGCGGCTGCATCCAGAGGGCTTGGGCACGCGGGACATCTCGCCGGTCGGCAGCCGGATCGCGGTATTTCTATCCGCGGATATGCTACACGAGGTATTGCCCGCGACGCGCGACCGCCTGTCGCTTGCCGGATGGTTCAGACGCCGTGCGTAATAGCGCCGGCTTTCATGCGCTTACATGCCAGGACCAGCAAGTCGGTCTTCGAGCCTGCGCAGTAAAGCATGACGACCTTGTTTTCGACTCGCTCCCGCTGTGTCAGCACCAGATCGTTGTGTTCCGGAACGCCATCTAGCACTTTGGTTTCACACGCGCCGCAAACCCCTTGCTCGCAAGAGGAGCTTACCGCCAGACCAACATTGTTGGGTGCATCCAGTTTCGTTTCCCCTCATTCACCTTGATGTCGCACCCCGTTTGCGCGAGACGTACGGTAAATCCGCCGCATCTGGAAGGTACTGTGACGTATCGCATTGAGCAACTCATCAAGCAGGATCTCGCGGAGTGCATCCCCGACCCGTCCGACTCGCGCGGCTATCTGATTCGTCTCACCGCTCACGGGCTCGCAGTCATCGAGTGCGCCGTCAAGGCATCCGCCGAACACTCACGATTTATTCTTGACGATGTACTTGAAATCCCATCCGCTGGCCTATTGTTCGTAGAGCTTCTGCGGGCGTATGAGCATCAGATCGAGACTACGAAGTTACCCAGGCTAAAGAAGGTGTCGAAGCGCTTGAGCGGCTAGCGCGTGGTGAAAATCGACGGTGCCGAGCAGTGGTTATGGGAGGTGCGTGGTCGAGACGCTCACAGAGGTCCCCG
>JAMFSK010000152.1 GCA_026225235.1 Burkholderiales bacterium | reverse complement strand
GAAGCGTTCGCCATTCCCGAAGGCGTGAGTGAGCTCTTCATTACGCGCTTCGCGCCGGCGGACTATATGGAAGCGGTCAACACGACGGGCTTGCCGTACTACGCCAAGCAGGAGCTGATGGATTTCAGCAAGGGCGTGGAGATCGAGGCGCAATCGAATCCGATCCACCTGTGCACGCGTCCGAAGGCCGTCATTCGGCTGACGAAGTGAGATGGCGTTCCGCGACCTGGTCGCGGATCTCGACGCTGCAGTGATCCGGGACCTGGCCGACGACGATATCAAAATCGACGGTCAGTCCGTGCCCGGTATGTTCGCCGCTCCATGGCTCGGGCCAGATCTCGGGACACAGCGAACGCAGCTCGACCATCCGCAAGTCAGCATCCTGGACGCCGATACCGCTGCGCACGACATACGCGAGGGCAGCATCGTCGAAGTGGGCGAGGAGCGTTATCGCGTATTCGAGCTGCAACCGGACGGCACTGGGTGGACGGTATTGCTTCTGAAGGGGTAGGCGATGGACAGACTAAAAATCGAGCTCGACGTGCAGCAGGTGACCGAGACGCTACAGGGAGTGCCATCGTCCGCCATGCAGGCAGCGTGGCGGCGCACACTACGCAAGACCGCATCGTGGATCAAAAGCCAGACGGCGAAGGAAGTGTCGGGTGCGACCAAAATCCCTCAGAAAGTGATCAAGAACCGGTTGTATTTCTTCTTGCGCTCGGCCGATACCGGGAAAGTTTGGCTCGGGTTGAATCCCGTGGAAGCTCAACGTATCGGCACGGTCACCAAAACCAGCAAGGGCATGCGGGCCGGGCGCATGACGTTCGAGGGTGCGTGGCGGCAGACCGCGCGCAATCCGGACGGGCCACTCTATCGGCGAACCGGCAAGGCGCGCACGCCCTTCGAAGCGGTCACGGTCGGCTGGTCCGATTCGGGTGACCCGGCCTTCAGACGTGCAGCGAAGCTGTGCGAGGCGCGGCTCATGGTGATCCTCAAGCAGGAAGTGAACTACGAAATTCAAAAGGCGATAGGCCGTGCCAAATAACTTCAATGCGAACGTTGATGCGAACTTTAATACGCCGTGGTCGCTGGAAATCTTCGAGACTGAGATCGGGCTTAAAAACCTTTCGACTCTGCATGAGGCTGTCGAGGCCGGGCTGCGGATGAAATTTCCCGACATGGTGTCGGTGGAAACGTACCCGCGTATTGGCCGCAAGATCCCCACGCCGTGCATCGTGATCGAGATGTCCGAGATGGAGCCGGGGCACGACCCCGGCTCGGGACAAACGGCATTGATCGGTCGCTTTCAGGCGCGGGTGATCGTGGATCCGATCCTTGACGGTGCTGAGCTCGCCGTGCGCGAGCTGGCCGCTCGGGTGGCGAAGGCGATCCACTTTCAGACGTGGGAGTGTCCGGTCACGCCGGCCAAGCTCGTGATGATCGCCGAGGACCCGTTCAAGCCGCATCTTGATACGTACCTCGTGTGGCTGGTCGAATGGACGCACGAGTTTGATCTGGGCGACGTGGTGCCACCGATCCCAAGTGGCAGTACGGTGGTGTGGGGCGTTGTGCCGAACACGGGGCGCGGCCACGAATCGGAGTATTGGAACCCGGCGTTGGATCCGCCGGGCGACTTCGGAAAATCCATATGAGCGATTACGACATCGGCGAGTTTGACCGGCTCATTGCGAGCATTGTGCAGGCCGGCGTCGTTGACCTGGTGCAATACGACCCGCCCCGATGTCGCGTGCGAAATGGGGAATGGATCAGCGCCTTGTTGCCGTGGCGCACCGCTGCAGCGGGCAGGGTGCGGACCTGGTGCCCGCCGTCGGTGGGCGAGCAGGCGGTGGTCATTGCACCCTCCGGCACGCTTGCGGCAGGCTACGTGCTCGCCGGCTTCTACACGGACACGCACGGCGGGGCGAACGGCAATACCGGCAACATGACCGCGACCGACTATCCGGACGGCGGCCATGAACACTATGACCACGATGCCAGCGAGTATGTGTTCTCCGTGCCCGCGAAGGGACGAATCCTGTTTCGCGTTGGCAATACGCAGTTCGAGATGACGGCGGCCGGCATCACGCAGACCGCACCGGAGCTGCTAGTGGATGCGCCCGATTCGAAATTCACGGGCAACACCACCACCGAGAAACGGCTTGCGTTCAAGGGCGGCATGACGGGCAGCAACAGCGAGGGCGGTCCAGCGTCGGAGATCGATGGCGACGCGAATTTCAGTGGCAAGGTGACGTCCGATGGCGTGTCGCTTCCGGATCACTCTCACATGGAACAGGGCGACGGCAAGCCGGTGAGCAAGCCGATCAAATAGACGCGGTCGATGTACTGAACGCAAAGTGACTTTGGCCTCGCATTCGTGCGGGGCTTTTTTATTGGAAAGGCGATATGCCCCAAGAAAACAAGACCGCTGTTTCAGCGAAAACCGGGTCGCAGCAACCGGTGACATTCCGCGACAGAGCGTTCAAATCGCGCACGATTGTCTTCGTCGATGGTAGCACCGTTCCCGTCATCAGCGGCCTGATCACAGTCTCGACATCTGAGCGTATCGAGCACCTGACTCAGCTCGATGAATTCGAGCGCACTAACACCGGAGCCTGAACATGGCGGCCGGCACGGTGTTGGTTGGCATGAGCCGCACGACAGGCGCACCGATGACCGGGCTGGAGCATCTGCGCCAGAGCATCGGCGACATCCTGTCCACGCGCAAGGGCACGCGCCGGCAGCGGCCAGAGTACGGCTCGGATATTCCGAAGATGGTGGATTTGCCTGTCACGCGCGGATGGATTTC
>JAMFSK010000151.1 GCA_026225235.1 Burkholderiales bacterium | reverse complement strand
TTCAGCCATAGCCGCACCAGCAGAAATGGTCCGGAAGGACCCACCGATACAGATGTGACACCCACACGTCAACGATAAAGATACGGTCCGCCGTGGGCCCAGACGCGCGGTCCGCTAGGGGCAACCCCGCGCCGATGGGTTTGCGTTGGGAAGTAGGCGTCCGACGCAGGGTCCGTTGACGGAGTGCACCGCACTTTAGTTTAAAGGCTCTTTTGCGCGAGCGACTTTTACTGCGGTTGCAGAAATAAATTCAGCGCTGACACTGTCCCCTTCCTTCAGATCTGCTAATGAGATATCAGGACCCGCCCTGACCGTAACGGTTCTGAGCGGTCCTCGAAGCGTCACTAGGCGTGTCTTGGCGTCCACCTTCTGAACAGTTCCCAGTACTTGTACTCGATGCGCCGACGCGGCAACTCCATCCGAGGCAGGAAGGACTACGGTGGAGTCAACTCGCTCGCGGATACCGTTCGATTTCACTCTGTCTGCGTGAATCAACAGAGACTCCTGATAGGCAATCTGTACAGAGTCGCCTATCCTCAGCTTGCTTATGTCACCAACTTCAGGGCCCACTGACACGTCGAAGGATCGTCCGCCTACGCCCCGCAGCGTTACAGTGCGCGATGTGACGTCAATGCCGATAACCGTCGCGTTGGTCTCGATCAGGGTAGAAACGCCTGCCGTGTGCGGCCCAACGGCGGCTACCTGCGCCGCGCTTTGAGCGACAACGAGGCGCGGGAGGCACATTGTGGCCAGTGCGACCAAGAAAAAAGCACTTCGCGAGTAACGGCAGCCAGACAGGAGACGCATTCGAATGCTCCGATAGTTCATGGGTCAGTCGTGCAACGGCGCCGGGATGTCCCGGGGCCGCGTCTGCGCACGCTTGGGAAAGCGCAAGACTCTGCACAAGGCGTTCAGCATAGGTTGGTCCGGCGCGTGCGGCAGGCACTTCTTGGTCACCCACCAAGCAACGCGCGAGGCCTAGGTCGCCCCGGATACAGCACGATTGATGCAGGCAACCCCAATGCAAGGTAGCGGTGCGACGGTTCGAATGCCATTGGACCTTGGTCCAACAGCACGTGGCAGAACGGCGAGCACGCGATCATTTCAGGGGCTAAACCAACGGTATTGGAGGGCAACCGACACTGTTTCGAAATTTCCTCCGACCGTCGTGACGAGCCCATGCGACCACGCAAGCTTTGCAGACCAATGGGTGGCAATGGGGATCGACAAGGTGATCCCGTAGCGAACGTTGCTCTGCAAATCCTGATCGGCGACGCCATTGATGCTTGTGCGGCCGCCTGTGAAATACGTCACATCGGCGGCGAGCCACAGTCCAGGTCGCCAGATGTAACCAACATGCCACTGCAGGACAGGAAGCGGGTCCTGAGTACGCTGCCGTCCGCCGAAAAAATCACTGTTATCGGTGAATATCCATACGCCCGCAGAACTCTCGAAAAACCAGTTCCCGATCGGCTGCGAGAAGCCGAGTTCAGGCTTGATTGCCCACCGGTTTGAACCTACGTTCACGTATCGGGACGGGACATACTGTCCGGTGGGCGCTTCCACGGTCACACTCGCCCCGACGAGCGTGCTCAGGCTGCGTTGCGAAAACTCCGAAGGACTCAGCGCGGGATCGCCGAGAAAATTCACAGCAATCCGGAATCGCATGTCCCCTAGTCCTGATCGATAGACTTGCCCCGGCTGGCCCTCAACGTCTCCCGTCAAGTCGGCATTGGCGTACGGCACCGAAAGCGCGACGCTTGCGGTATGCCCCGCAATGCCAAAGCTGTGCGAGTAACCAAGCGTATAGGCGTTGAGCGAGGCCTGCACATTGGTAACGGGTAGCGAGGGGTCAAACAGCACGTCACCGCTCGAGCGTTGATAGCTTACCGCTGCGAAGTTCGTGCCTATCGGCACCGCGGAATAGGAGCGTGGCTCCATTTGCTGCCCAATCGCCAATGTGCACCACAGAAGCACAAAGGGCGCACCCAAATAGCCGGAACGCAGCGCATTGCGCGCTAGGGGAGTGGCCCGCGCGTAGCAAAGGCGATTGCCGGTGCGATTTGACTCCACGCATGCTCTCGCCCCGATCACTATTTGCCCCTTCCATGTGTCGATCAATGAAGCCCCACAACGAACGCTTTGGGACTAGGGGGCTTCTTCGACACTCGTTCCGAGAGGATGCTGCATCGTCGTGTCTTTGACGATGAGACTAAGGTCCAATGCCGACGCGAACGAACTTGCCTATTCTGAACGGCATGCCAGCGCTCTACCCATCTTTCGACACTTGAAGAGCTGACGGGCTACGGTGCATTTTTCGCGATCGTAGCGCTGCAATTTTCAGTGCTTCGAGGTCTGGGACTGTTGGCGAGCACCCTGAGAGCGAACATGAAACTACTCGTGATGTTGGCGTGCGTAGCCCTGTCTTCAACTGCGTTCGCGGAGTGCGGCACGAATGGCCGCGGCACAACGGCCTGCAACAACGGACAGACGGCGGGTGGCTACAACGCGAACACTGGAAACGCCTGGAAATCCCAGAAGAATCAGGCTGGCGTGACCAGCACTGAGACAAGCAGAGGTGGGCAGGCAAAGACCATCAACGGGAAGGGCGTCTATAAAAGCCCGACTGGAAAGACCTGCTATCGGGGCGCCCATAGCCAGGGATGCAATTGAACGCAAGCGGGAGGCGTTAACTGCCGCAGCCCCCGCAAGGGTTGAAACAAATTCAATCTACGGCCCCGCGAATCGGATGTCGCCGCGATCTGGTGTCGTTCTGGCCCATGACGTCAACGTGACAAATTGGAGATGACCGTGACAAAGCGTCTTTCATGGTTGGCGATGATCGCCGCGCTATTGTTCTCAAGCAGTGCCATCGCTCAGTATCCCGCTCTCGACATGGCCGCGAACAAGGTCATCCAGAAATATCAGGAGTCGAGCTGCGAGCAACTATGGCAGGAGAAAGCCGAGAGCATGGGCAAACCCAAGCCCCCGCGCGAGCAAGAGGCTGTGCAACTGCTGCATGACGACCCACAGGTACGTGCCGCGTTCATCAACAAGGTCGCAGCACCGATCGTCAACAAAATGTTTGAGTGCGGCATGATCCCGTAACTGTAGCCGGGACCGGTTCGCTCATCGAGGCCACCATGACCTGTGAGACATTGCGATGGCGCGCGACTGCGGTCGCGCTCGGCATTTATCTGAGCGCAAGCGTGTGTGCCGCGCAGACGCACCCGAAGCCCCCCGCGTCGGGCGCGGCCGCGAAGCTGACGGCATCGGCGCTGACGTTCAAGCCCGGACTCGAGCCACACGCGATTGAGATCCTCAAGGACGCGTGTGAGCATCTGGCCGCGGCCAAAACGATGTCTTTCACAGCCGTCGTTTCCTATGAAAGTCCAAGCCGCCTGGGCCCTCCTCTCGTTTATTCAACTCGATCGGAAGTGACGTTGCAACGCCCCGACAAACTACGGGTCCTGACTTCCGGCGATGGTCCGGCCTCGGACTTCTATTACGACGGCAAGTCCATGACGGCATTCGCGCCGGCAGAGAACCTGATCGCCGTTGCGGATGCGCCGCCCACGATCGACGCGGCGCTCGAGGAGGCCTTCGCCAAGGGTGCGATCTACTTCCCGTTTACCGATGTGATCGTCTCAGACCCTTACAAGGACATCGCCGACGGACTGAAGATTGCGTTTTACATCGGCCAGTCAAATGTAGTTGGCGGGACGACGACGGACATGGTGGCGTATGTTACCGGCGATGTGTTCGTGCAGATCTGGATCGGCACGCAGGATAAGCTTCCGAGACGGATCTACGCCATTTACCTCAATGATCGTGCACGACTGCGCCATGTGCTGGAGCTCTCTGACTGGGCGATGGATGTTGCCGTTCCGCCTGACGCCTTCAGTTCAGCGAAGGCGAACAACGCTGCGCACATCGCGTTTTCGCCTCCGGATGTGGGTGATGCGCCAGGAATGAAGCCGCCCCCCCGGACAAAGCAGAAGGTTCAATGAGGATACCCATCATGAAGAGCGCCTTCCGTTTCCTGACTCTGCTTGTGCCGGCGCTGACCTCAGGTTCGGCCGGTGCGTGGTCGCACGCGAATGCGTATGGCGGCCGCACGTCGCACGCGTATGGTTCGGGATCGACGACTCGCTCCGACGCGGCAGGCGGCAGCGAAACCCATACCTATGGGCAGGGCACGACTGCGACGGGCCGCTATGGCGATACAGCCACCCACCAAGCAGGATCGGGGCAAACGACCGCCACCAATCACTACGGCGGGAGCGCCACCCATACCTATGGCCAGGGCACCAGCGCCAGCAACGGCTATGGCGGCTCGGCCTACCACGCGACGGGATCCGGCGTCACTTCCTACACGAGCTCGACGGGTGCGACGGCTTACCATACGCCCTACTACGGCGCCGCATACCACGGCGCGTACCCCGCATACCATCCACCTGTCGTGGTGAACAGCTACGGCTCCGGGTGCTATAACTGCGGTGGCTGGAACGCAGCGGGGGCCGCCGCCGCAGGCGTCGTGGTCGGCGCGGCGGTCGCTTCCGCCCACACCGCTGCGGCTACATCGAATGCCTATAACGCAGGCGTCGCCGCAGGCAGTACCAACGCGTATAACGCCGGCGTCGTCGCGGGCGCGACGGGCGCCATGGTACCCGTCAGCGCTTCCTTCGCAACGGGCGCGATCTACGCGGCACTGCCGGCCGGCTGCATTTCGCCCAGTGTCGGGGGTGGTACCTACTATTTGTGTGGCAACACCTGGTTCCAACCCGCCTACGGCGCCAACGGCGTCTACTATCGCGTCGTTTCGCCACCCTGAGGCTTGCCCCCCAATCGGCAGACGCTTTGTGAAGGGCGTTCAGTGCGAATATCCACACACGCAGCCGATTGCGCCGCCGAGCTCAATATCCACGTTGGGCTTGATAACCTTCCCGAACGGCAATCGGTTCGCGTCGACGTCACAAGGCGGCATGAAGCGCCGTCGCTACATCGTGACTTACCGCCCCCAACGCTGCGCTATACGCGGCCGTCACTGCGTCATAGCCCGCTCCCTCGCAAGGCTCGTGTACGGACGTACGGCCGCTGAGAACCGCAGCATTGTTGGGCCGCAGCACGGACCACAATGCTTCCACTGTAACGACGTCACCAGGCGACGCGTCGAACTTCTGTATATCCACGCGTACACGGTAGAGCATCGCCGGGTCACCGTCTTGCATATAGGCCGACACTCGCGCTCCGTTCAAGGCCTGCGCAAGATCTGCGACGATTGTGCGCTGAATCTGACCGTTGAGTGGATCGGCCCAACGCTCATATTCGTCGAAGTGAATCTGGTTGGCGCTGACCCGCGTGACGATCTGCGGGCGGTCGACCATATCCGGTAGCGTCACCGGCAGTACCAGCACGTTAATCGTTCGAACGGTGTACATATCCGACCCTGCCGCGGCTGGCGCAAGCGTGTAGAAGTTCGCTTGGGGGGACGTCCCGCACCCTCCCACCACGACGAGCGCCGACATGGCAGCGATAAGTATCGATGAGCGCATCACTTTCCTCCCTGTTCTTTCTTGCCTTGGATCAACGCCTCGGGATGCCTTTCCAGATAATCGGCCAGGGACCGGAACGCAGTCGCCGTGCGCGTGAGCTCTCGCATCGCGTCCGTGGTGTTCTGGGCAAGTGCGGAGTCGGGCTGTAGCGCCTTGTTGGCAGAATCAAGCGCGGCTTGCGCCGACGCCAGTGTGTCGCGGGCTTGCGGAGCCAACACGGTATTGAGTTGCTTGACCAGTGCGTCCGCGTCGTGCAGCGTCTCATGCGCGTCGTTGCCGATCGCTTCAAACGGAATCTTGTTCAATTTGGCCACAAGACTCGTAATCGAATCCTGCAGCGACTGCAAGCCGCCCGGTACGGTCGGAATTTCAGGCGGATCGATGCTCCAGTCCATCGACATTTTGGGGGCGTTGGGGAAGAAATCCAGCGCGACATAGAGCTGTCCAGTCAGCAAGCTCGCGGTTCGCAATTGAGCGCGCAATCCGTGTTGGACCAGCCAGTCCGCGAGTTCACGGCGATCTTTGGAGACTCTGCCGGGGGTAGCGCTCCCCTCATAGCGTGAAGTGAATCGTTCCGGAAAGAACTTCACGTCAACCGGAATGCTGAACCGCTTCGCGACGGGGTCGAACCGTGTGTGGATGCCTGACACCTCACCCACCACGATGCCGCGGAAATCGATCGGCGCGCCAACCGTCAGGCCACGCACCGACTCGTTGAAATTCAACACATAGTGGTCGACGATCCGGTCTTGCTGCTTCATCGCGTCTGATCGATCGTGGAACAGCGCAAAAGTCGTGCTGGCGGGTGCCGCCGCCTGATCGGCCGTCTCATCCGGAGTCTGAAACGCGAGGCCGCCTATCAGGATGGCCACCAGCGACTCCGTATTGACCTTGACGCCGCTGGTGTCAAGCGTGACGTCGATGCCGCTCGCTTGCCAGAACCGCGAATCGGTCTTCACAAACTTGTCGTAAGGTGCGTTGACGAAGATATGCATGGTCACGCCCTTCCCGGTGGAATCAAGTTGATACGACGTGACCTGACCCACCTGCAGGCGCCTGAAAAATATCGGCGAACCAACGTCGAGTGAACCCATGTCCTGGCCCTTCAGGATGAATTCACGCCCGGGCACACCGCTCGCAAAGACGGGGGGCGACTCGAGCCCGACGTACTCGTCCCTGCGCTGCGTGGAGACGCCGGCATCCATGCCTATGAAAGAGCCGGACAGCAAGGTGCCGATGCCCGATACCGTGCCACCCGAAATGCGCGGGCGCACGACCCAGAAACGCGTGTCGTCGACCAGCAGCTCCGAGGTGTCCTTGGAGAGCTCGGCGGTAGCGACGACGCCCTTGTGGTCACGCGACAACGTCACCGTTTTGACCACGCCGATATCCACGTTCTTGAACTTGATTTTGGTCTTGCCAGGGTCCAGCCCTTCACCCGTCATGAAAGAAATGGTGATGGTCGGCCCCTTGTCGAGCACCGTCTTCACGGCAAGCCAGCCACCGATCAGCACCGCAATGATCGGTACTAGCCAGACGACCTGCATGCGTCGGCGCGAGCGTGGGGTAGCCACTGCTTCAGGCAGTTCGGACGACCCCGTTTCGCCGGGCGGTTTAGACATGATGAGTCTCCGAAGCGTCCCAAATCAGACGCGGGTCGAATGAGATGGCAGCCAACATCGTCAACACAACGACGGAGCCGAACGCGACGGCGGCAGGCCCAGCCTGGATGGTCGCCAGCGCATTGAACTGGACCAGTGCAACGAGGATCGTGATGACGTAGATATCGAGCATCGACCAGCGCCCGACCAGCTCCACAAGCCGGTAGATGCGTGTTCGACGCTGCATCAGCCAGGTCGAACGCAACTGCGCGGAAAGCGTCAGAAACACCAACGCCATGATCTTGAGCATCGGGACCGCAATACTCGCGATAAAGACCAGCACGGCGAGGGGCCAGGAACCCGAAGTCCAGAGATAGACGACGCCACTCAGGATCGTGTCTTTCTCACTGCCAAACAGGGAACTCGTATTCATGACCGGCAACACGTTGGCCGGAATGTAAAGAACGATCGCCGAGATCAGGAACGCCCAGGTGCGGGTGAGACTGTCAGGCTTGCGCAGGTGAACCGATGAGCCGCAGCGCGGGCAGCTGGCGTGGCCCGCATGCTCGCTCGCCTTCAGCAACAGCCCGCAGCTGTGGCAGGTCATCAAGCCGCGCGCCATCGCCGTGCGTGCGGAACCGGCTCCGAGTTCGCCCGTGTCGGCGACGGGGCCGGGGCCGCCTGCTATCTTCTGCCAGAGCACGCGCGGGTCGAACGCAGAGCTCGCGGCCACGATCAGCAACATGAGCGCCCCGAACGACCACAAAGCGACGCCCGGGACCACGCTCGCAATATGCGCGAGCTTGACGAGTGCCACCAGCATGCCGAGGATTAGGACTTCGGTCATCCCCCATGGCTTGGCCAGGTGCATGAGGCGAAAAGCGATATCAAACCTGAGAGGGAGTCGATCCAGCCACAGGGGCAACAGCAGATAGATCATCGCCGCCATCTGCAGCAACGGCATCAGGAACGTTGTGGCGAAAACGAGACCGGCAATCGGCCACATGCCGTCCAGATAGAGCACGCGAACCGCACCGAGCAGCGTCGTCGTGACAAGATCGCCGTTCACCGAGAGGCCGACGATCGGGAACACGTTCCCGATCACGAACAGGACGATCGAGGCAAGCGTCAACGCCAGAGCCCGGTCGAGACCGTCCGGATGACTCCGGTGCAACTCGGCGCGGCATCGGCAGCAATACAGCACGCCACCGCGTGGAAGCGGCGACTCACGCTGCAACAGGTCGCATTCGTGGCAGGCAATCACTGGGCCGACGCCCGGGCCGTCGTTCATCGAGGCGTGGTTCGTCGGGGTGTCATTCATTGCGGCACCGCCGTTCCTGCAGTCACTTTTTGCTCGGGCATTCCCTGCTGAGTAGCGTCGCCGCCCGTCATGCGCTCGGCTTCCACCACCCAACCACCCCCCATGGCTTTATAAAGACTGATCAGTGATGTGAACACCAGACCGTTGGTCTGGGTGTAGCTGAGTTGCGCATTGAAGAGACTGCGCTCCGCGTCGAGCACCTCGATATAGCTGGTGTACCCCCCTTCGTAACGCATCCGTGCAAGGCTAGAATAGGACTGCAGCGCAGCGACCTGCCGCCCCTGGATCACGAGCTGCTCACGCGACTTTTGCAGGGCGATCAGCGCATCGTCGACTTCCTGGAAGGCGGTCTGGATCGACTGCTGATACTGATACAGCGCTTGTTGCTGCTGCGCCTCGGCCTGCTTGACCTGGCCGCTGATGCTGCCGGCCGTGAAGATCGGTACGGTCAGCGAGCCCGCGTACGACCAGATTCGGGCCGGCCCGGTAAACAGGTTCGAAAATTGACCGCTGGCCGAGCCGAACAGCGCCGTAATCGAAATCGACGGGAAGTACAAAGCACGCGCCGCGCCGATCAACGCATTGGCCGCCACGAGGTTCTGTTCCGCCTGCAGCAGGTCGGGGCGACGCTCCAGGAGGGCGGACGGGAGCCCGGCGGGAACCTCCGGAACGGCGAGTTCAGTCAGGTCGCGACCGCGGAGAATCGGCTCAGGGTTCCGCCCCAGCAACACCGATAGGGCGTCTTCCTGCTGCGCGATCTGTACCTCTATCTGAGGAATCGTGGCGAGTGAGGCCTCGTACTCGGACTCGCTCTGCGCGAGCTCCATCTGCGACACCTCCCCCACGGAAAACCGGGCCTGGAAGACCGTCACGGAACCCTTCCGGCTCTCGGTGGTTTGCCTGGCTATCTCAAGTTGCCGATCGAGGTCGCGCAGATTCACATACGAGGACGCAACCGACGTCACCAACGACAGGATGGTCGCGCGTCGCCCCTCTTCGCTCGCGAGCAAACTCGCGCGCGCTGACTCCGTCTCGCGGCGTATTTTTCCGAACACGTCGATTTCCCAGGCCACCGACAACGGCGCCTGAAAGTCGTTGAATACGGGACCTACACCCGCCGGCAGCGCGGTCACGCCGGCCAGCGAGACCCGCTGGCGAGACGCATCGAACCCGGCTTCGGCCTGCGGAAACAATGCCGAACGTGTGGTCACGAACTGACCGAGAAACTGATCGACGTGGGCGGCGGCGATCTTCACGTCCTTGTTTTCGGCCAGGGCCGTGGCAATCAAGTCATTGAGCACCGGATCCTGAAATTGCTCCCACCAGGCCGGATTCGCGATCTCGACTGCGTCACCGGTATCGAAGCGAAACGTGGCCGGGGTCGAGACGGTCGGCCGCTCGTAGTCCGGCCCTAGCAAACATCCACCCAACCCCACCGCCAGCAGCATGGCGGGAATCACACGCAACCAGGAGGCGTGGGCACGCATATCAGTCGTCTCCCCGCGGCGCCAAAGGATGGGCGACAGCGGCACCCGGGCCAGTCAGCGGTGCAGGCTCAGGCTCGACGGTGTTGCCGCCCGGCGGGCTGCCGTCGCCCGGCTTCTTCTTGGCGCTCTTGCGTTCCGAGAGCGTCTCGAGCACGTAGAAAAACATGGGAATGAAAAACACAGCGATGACGGTCGCACCCAGCATCCCGCCTATCACGCCCGTCCCGATCGAATGACGGCTATTGGCCGACGCGCCGAGTGCGACCGCGAGCGGCACACAACCGAGGATAAAAGCAAGCGAGGTCATGACGATCGGGCGCAGCCGTTCCGTCGCTGCGGTCACTGCGGAGTCGTACACAGACTGGCCCGTCTCGCGATTCAACACGGCGAATTCGAAGATCAGGATCGCGTTCTTGGCCGCCAGGGCGACCAGCATCGTCAGTCCGATCTGGAAGTACACGTCGTTCTCAAGCCCGCGCAGAAGGATCGCCAGCAACGCACCGAAGAGCGCAAACGGCACGGCCATCAACACACCGAATGGCAGACTCCACTTCTCATATTGGGCAGCGAGAATGAGAAACACCATGACCAGGCCGAACACGAACACCAGCCCGGACTTACCACCCGATTGGCGGGCCTCGTAGGCCTCTCCGCTCCATCCAATGTCATAGCCTGTCGGCATGACCTGCGCGCCCACCTCTTCGAGGGCATTGATGACCTGTCCAGAACTGACTCCGGGGGCACCATTGGCAGTGATCTTGACCGCGGGGAAATTATTGAAGCGCGTGACCAGATCCGGACCCGTCACGAAGTGCGAAGTCACGACGGCTTTGAGCGGTACCATGCTCCCCGTCTTGCTTCGCACGAAGATCTGATCGAGATCGCGCGGCGCCAGACGGTAGGAAGGCTCTGCCTGCAGAATGACTTGCCACAACCGGCTCGATCGATTGAACTGCGAGACATACAGGGAACCGAACATCGTCTGCATCGCGCCATAGACTTCTTCGATCGGCACACCCAACGTCTCTGACTTGTCGCGATCGACATCGACGAGCAGTTGCTGCGCCGACGCGTTGAACGTCGAGGTCACGCGCGCGAGTTCGGGACGGGTTTTCGCTTTGTCGACAAAGCTCTGCACGACGTCTGCAAGCTGCGCGATGGTTGCGTCACCCTTGCTCTGAATCCACATCTCGGTGCCGCCCGTCGTGCCGAGTCCGGGGATGGACGGCGGGTTGACCGGCAGGATGATGCCCTCCTTGACATGCGAGAGGTTTTCATACGCACCGATCAGGACGGCACGCGCATTCTGGGTCCTGATATTGGCGAACTTGTAGCGCTCGTCGAAACTCTTGAATCCGATGAAGAACGCACTGGCGTTGTTCTTGTTCTGACTATCGAGAAGGCTGTAGCCGTCGACGATTGTCACGCTACTCACAGCCTCCTGCTTCATGAAGTAATCCGTCACGCGCTGTGAAACTTCACCCGTGCGATCCAAGCTGGCCGCGTCCGGCATGATGATCGCCCCGAGCAAATACCCCTGGTCCTCCGGTGGCAGGAATGAGCTGGGAATGGTGCGCATCATGACGACCGCGAGCGCCACCATCCCGACGAACACGAGTAAGCCGAGAACGAAGCGCTTGATGACGAATCTGACGGCATTCGTATAGTGATTCGTCATCTTTTCGAAGGCCCTGTCGAACCACCGGAAGAAGCCGCGCTTTTCGTGATGTCCCGGTTTCAGCAGCAAGGCCGCGAGCGCCGGCGACAACGTCAATGCGACGAGACCGGAAAACACGACGGAAATCGCAATGGTGATGGCGAACTGCTTGTAGAGCTGGCCCGTGATGCCGCCCATGAACGCGACGGGCACGAACACCGCGCAGAGAACGAGCACGATTGCAACGACCGGCCCCGACACTTCGTCCATTGCGCGCTTGGCAGCCTCTTTTGGGCTGAGCTTGTGGACGTTCATGTTCCGCTCGACATTCTCGATCACCACGATCGCGTCATCGACGACGATACCAATCGCGAGGACCATGCCGAACAGCGTCAGCATATTGATCGAAAACCCAAGAGCGAGCATCCCCATAAAGGTGCCCATGATCGATACCGGCACTGCGAGAACGGGGATCAAAGTCGCACGCAGGCTTTGCAGGAAAACGAACACGACGATGACTACGAGAATCAGCGCCTCGAAGAATGTATGCACGACATCCGAAATCGATGCGCGGGTGAACTCGGTCGTGTCCATCGCAATGCTGTATTCGAGACCTTCCGGAAAGGTCTTCTTCATTTCCTTGAGTGCGGCACGTACCTGCCTTGACACATCGAGCGCATTGGCGCCCGGCTGCTGATACACCGCGATGACCGTCGCGGGCTTTCCCTGATACCGACTGCGGATGGAATAGTCTTTTTGCCCGAGCGCAGCGTGACCAATGTCCTTGAGCCGTACAATCGCGGCATCGCCATTCGCCGCGCGAATGATGATGTTGTCGAACTCGGACGGCTCGCTCAGACGTCCGCTTGTCGTGACAGCGAACGATTGTTCAACCGGGGTACCGGTTGGCGACTGGCCGATGCGGCCGACGGCGAACTGCTGGTTTTGGTTGGCGACTGCCTTCTGCACGTCGCCCGCGGTAACGCCGAGTTGCGCCATGCGGTCAGGCTTGAGCCAGATACGCATGGCATAGTCCGGCGTGCCAAAAATACTCGACTGATTCGCGCCTGGCACCCGCTTGAGCGCGTCAAGCACGTAAATGTTCGCGTAGTTGGCGATGTACGTGGCGTCATAGCGATCCGACGGTGAATAAATCGCAATCACCATCATGAATGCCGACGACTTCTTCTGGACTTGAATGCCCTGGGATTGGACCGACGAGGGCAATTGAGGTAGTGCGAGGTTCACGCGATTCTGCACATCGACCTGCGCGAGCTCCGGATTGGTGCCGATCTCGAAGTAGGCGTTGACCGTCAGGTTGCCGGTCGATGAACTCGATGAGTTCATATAGATCATGTTGTCTGCGCCATTGACCTGTTGCTCAATGGGTGCGGCAACATTATTGGCGACCACATCGGCACTGGCACCCGGATAGTTCGCCGAAATCGTGATCTGGGGTGGCGTGATGTCGGGGTACTGCGCAACGGGAAGGTTGAACATCGCCACTGCGCCACCGAGCGTAATGACGATCGAGATGACAGACGCAAAAATCGGACGATCGATGCAGAAGTGGGAGAGGTTCATTATGCGAGCCGTTTCACTTTGCCGCTGCGGTGTCGGACGCCGTCGTGCTAGCCGCGCTGTTGCGTTGCCCTACGGCGTCGCTCACCGCCTGAGCAGGCGCCGCATCGGAGATCTTCAGCGGTGTATCGGCGGCCACGCGAATCGCGCCATCAACGACAATGCGCTCCCCCGGCTGTAGCCCCTGGGTAATAAACCAGTCGTCGTCGTGCCACTCGCCCGTCTCGACCACCCTCTGATGCGCTTTGGATTGATTGTCAACGACCCATACGAAATGGCTCCGTGCACCCTGTAAGACCGACCGCTGCGGAACCAAGATCGCCTTCGGCCGCACAGCACCGGCAATGCGCGCACGCACGAACTGACCGGGCCTGAGACTACCCGTCGAATTCTCAAACGATGCGCGGACCAGGAACGTGCCCGTTTCAGTACTAAAGGCGGGATTGGCGAAGTTGATCGTGCCGTGGTTCGGGAACTCAGTGCCGTCCGCCAGCACCAGTGTCACCTCGAACTCACTGTTCGGAGGAAATCTAAGTTGGCCTTTGGCGATCTCATCTCGATAGCGCAAGAGCTCGTTTTCCGAAATGCTGAAGTTGACCCACATCGGATCGAGTTGATAGACGTAGGTGAGAAGACCCGTAGCCGCAGCCGTCACGTAGCTGCCATCTTGCTGCCTGGCAAAGCTTGATAGCCCCGTCAGCGGTGACTTTATGGTGGTGTAGCTGAGGTTCAACTCCGCAGTCTGCATCTGCCCTTGCGCCGCGATAACCGACGCCTGTGCCTCCTTTTCACTGCCGATCGCGTCATCGCGATCTTTCGCGCTCAATGCATTCACTTTGGCCAGTGGGATGACACGCGCGAGGTTCGCCTGGCTGACGGCGAGCCTTGCCTGTTGTTGCGCGAGTTGACCCTTTGCGGTCTGCAGCACAGCCTGAAAAGGCTTGGCATCCATCAGGAATAGCGTCTGCCCCGCGTGGACCTGCTGCCCCTCGGTATAAGTGCGCTTGTCAAGAAAGCCGTCGACACGGGCGCGGATCTCGACCTCACGCGAACTCTGTGTCTGAGCTGTGAACTCGAAGGTCACAGGCGTATCGCGTTGTGCGACCTCCATAACAGTCACCTCGGTCACACCAACCGGCAGTGTTGCAGCCGGTTTCCCACAGGCGGCGCACAACAGTGCCACACCGGCGAGCACCACAAGCCGGCGAGAACGCCGCATGCCCGTTCGTTCACGCGCTGAAGATCGCGGTTCCATTCGAAAAGCCAAGCTTGCGGATTTCATCGGAGTATCCGTCGCGGCTGTCGCTGCTATAGGGGGGTACAAGCGCCGAACAGCACGAGCGACTCGTCATGGTTGACGAGCGTCAGGGTAAGCGAGCCGGTTGCGCCGTCGAGTGCGATGGTCCATGCATAGCCGAACTCCTCGCCTTGCATGAGCGTCTGCTCCGCTCCGGCATCCATGAAGCGGATGGCAGTCGTGCGGGCCGGTCCAGCGATCGTCTTTTTCGCGAAGTCGATACGCAGGAACTGCGGTGCGCCGAGCTCAGCTGGCAATGCGCGCAGACAGCTCAGGCCCGGATCGCAGTCGTGTCCGTCGACGGTCGCACAGATCAAAGGCTTGCTCCCGTCGAAGTCCGCCGCCCACGCGCTCGCTGAGGCGAAGCCGAGGAGGGCCGCGAATATCAGACATGGGGATTTCATGTTCATTGCCGCATCTCCTGCTACTCGCAGTGACTACTGGATCGTGTAGCCTCGACCTGACATGCACGCTGCCACTCCGCGATTAAAAGTGGCGAGTTGCTGGGACACTTGCTGCTGGTTGTTTTGCGATCGAGCCGCAGCCGCTTCCTGATTGCGCCGCTGCCGCATGCCGCCTGCCACCGTGCCGGTGACCGCGCCAATGGCTGCACCTTTGCCCGCATCGCCCGCGATCGCACCGATCGCGGCTCCGCCCGCCGCACCAACGACTGCCCCCCGCAAGGCCGTGCCCTGCGGCGGTGGTGCCGAATATTGCATGGCGCCTTGCTGTGCCAGTTGCACCGGATCAACACCCGTTGTCTGTTTGGCCCACAGCTGGCAATCCGCAGTGTCAGTTTGTTGACGCTGCGCACTCTGCCCTTTCGCGGGATAAATAATCGGCTGCTGTGCGGCGGCCGTCCCGGCAAGCGCCATCACCAACAAGCCAGCCAGCTGTCGTAAAGTGAGTACCATGGCGCGTATTCCTTCGATTCGCATGGCCGGGCAAATGTACCGGCAGATCGGCGCAAAGACACGAGAGGCGTAGAACCTGTCTACGCCTCAGGCAAGGTGCAGACGTGCTCCGCGGGATAACCTTGCGCCGCCTAGCCTTTGATGCGGGTGATCTTCTGGCCTTGCAAACCAAGCCCCGCCATCAACCCCTGCTGCCCAAAAATGAATGCATAGACATCGGACTGGAGCGTGGTCGTGGTCAGTGATTTGGCTTTGCCTGCGTCGACGATGACAATGCTCGGCCCCATGCCGAACGACCAACCATCACTGTTGTGGAGGTACTCCACCGCCGAGTCGGTCATCAGGAACATCGCTTCGGCAAATGACTGAACGCCCGCCTGCAGGCCATACGACAGGGCTGTGTTGTTGTACACACCGGTCACCTGGCCATTCTCGATCAATACCCCGTCGCCACCCTGCGCGCCCACCAGGAAACCCGCTTTCACGATGTTGGGAAAGATCAGAATGGCTTTGGCTTTCGATGCTAGTTCCTTAGCCTCGGGCTCCTTCGCATACAGCGTCTGCAAGGCCGCGAGACTGTCGCCCTTCAAGACGGCATCATTCGCAACGCTAGTCCCCGGCGGTGAAGACGACGTCCCGGAGCTGGCGGCCGCGCCATCGCCTCCTGTCGTACAGGCTGTAACAAAAACGAGGAACGGAACAGCGGCGGCACATCGAATCGACTTGCGCATGACACATACTCCCTTGAGAGGTTTCAACACGGAGCGAGCCGCACTTCGACACGTAGCTCGCATCGGATGAAATCAATCATGGTGGAGGCATCAAGCCAAAACAATTGGCCTTTGGTCCCATATCGTCGCGATGCGAACGTCCATCAACGCCTCTGCTCGCAGATCACTTCGGATACCTATGGCTTATGACGAAGTGCGGCGCGCACCGTCTTTATGAACAACTCGTCGTCGAAGGGTTTTCGCAAATAACCGACTGCACCCTCGCCGAGCGCGTGCTCGCGTACGCCGATGTCGTCATGTGCGGTGATAAAGACGACCGGGATGCCGCTGCCTTCGAGCCGCCCCTGAACCTCGAGGCCGTTGAGTCCCGGCATCTGGACATCCAGGATCACGCAGTCAGGTCGATAAGACGGGATGGAAACGAGCGCTTCGAGAAATTCGTCGCCACTAGAAAATGTGTCCGGACGTATCCCAATTGAGCGCAGGAGTCGTCCGATAGCGCGACTCACCGATTCATCGTCATCTACGACGACAACGAATGGTTTGACTTTTTCCATCATAGAAAGTCCGGTAGCCGGGAGTGCGTGTAACACGTACTTCTCCAGCCAATAGCCTACGAGGCGGCGGACAGAAACGATATTGGACCTTGGTCCCCTACGCGGACAAATGAGTATCTGAGGCCTGCGACGCCTTGATCGCAGCCCAGTGCGACGCGTCCGATAACGTCGCTGCGTCGACCCGAACCCGGTCCGCAACACGAACCAGTTGAGCCAGCGACGTCACTTCCATTTTTTCCATGACGCGCGCCCGATGCACTTTAATGGTCTTCTCGACCGTACCCAATTCACCCGCGACCTGCTTGTTCAAAAGTCCTGAGACAATCAACGCCATGACCTGACGCTCGCGAGGCGTCAGTCGCTCGAAGCAGCGCTGGATGGCGTCCTGCTCGCACTTGGTGGCTCCTCTGCGAGCAGACCACTCCAGCGCGTGGGCGATCGCACTCAACAGGTCCACATCACGTACAGGTTTCGGCAGAAAATCAGCGGCGCCCGCCTTCATGGCACCGACGGTCATCGCAATATCGCCGTGGCCTGTGAGGAATATAACGGGTAAGGACGGATCGAGCCGGCGTTGCAATTCGAGACCACTCTGGTCGGGCAATTGAATGTCGAGCACCACACAAGCAGTGCATCTCAAGTGCTTGACTCTGTCGAGAAATGCACCTGCCGAGTCGAAAGCTTCGACGCAATAACCGACTGAACGAATCAACCTGCCGAGTGCTGTGCGCACAGAATCATCGTCGTCAACGACAAAAACAACTGCAGTTGAATCCGTCATGTCAGTCCCGCGATCCATTTCACCCTATCTCTTTGACAGGACGAAATACGATGACGCGCCTCATTTAATGACTAGCGTTGGGAATGCGATCCAACGACGTCGGTGGCAACTGATTGGACCACGCAATGTGGCGCCTAAGGGTCGATCCGATGTGTGCCGCTATGTGGCCTTCAGCGTAGGCACAATTTCCACGTTAGTAAACACGAGAGGGACAATATGACGAAGTTTCAATTAACGCCCTCGCTTTCGCGCTAGTCACAAACATGGAAGCAGAACGTGGAACGTCGCACCTCCCTCCGGATTATTCTCGGCCCAGAGCCTTCCATGATGCATGTCGATGATGGACTGGCTGATCGACAGACCAAGACCGAGGCCCAGAGGCTTCGACGTAAAAAACGGTTTGAAGATTTTGTCGAGCTTGTCCGCCGTGAGCCCATGGCCCCGATCGCTAATAGCAATGGAGACCACTTTTTTACCGGCAATTTTGACACTAACCGATACCACACGCTCACCGGGCGTGACATTGACCATCGCGTCAAAGGCGTTGAGCAGAAGGTTCAGCAATACCTGTTGCAATTGCACCCTATCACCGGCCACGACTGGTATATAAGATTCGATATCAAGTACTACTCGCATGCCGCGCACGATCGCATCACTGTGTACCAGGAGCACCACGTCATGGACCACGCTGGCTATATCGAGCGGCGCGACCTCCAGGTCGCCTTTCTTTACAACTGCGCGGATGCGTCGAATGACTTCGCTAGCCCGATAGTTGTCTTGAACAATGTCATCGAGAATCTCACGCACTTCGGCGAGGTCGATCGGATTGGCTGTCATAAACCGTTGTGCCGCCTGCACATTGCTCAAAATGGCGGTCAATGGCTGATTCAATTCGTGCGCAAGAGATGCCGCCAGTTGGCCCATCGTGGACACGCGGGTCAGGTGTGCGAGATCCTCGCGGTGACGACGTAGCTCCTCGCGGTCGGTGCGGTCGATGACGAACGCGATCGTTCCGTTCTCGCCCAAGGGACGCTCGTCCATCGCGATCTCCACACGGAATTCGACCCCGTCTTTGCGCCGTGCCAACAGGTTGGACGTCGAAACGAACCTGGCCGCCGCCTGTCCCGCTGACGGGCACAGAACCGTGTCATTTTGATCGAAGCGGAAATCGGGAATTAGAAGTGTAATGGGCTGTCCGACCATTTCCTCGCTCCGGTATCCGAATATCCGCTCCATGTGCGCATTCGTGATGGCCAGCACGCCTCGTTCGTCCCAGGCGATAAAAGCCAGCGGCAAGTGTTCAAATGTCCACCGAAGAAAATCGACACTGGTTCCGCATTGGAAGGCACTCGCATCGGGAGGCAGACGTTCACGTTTTATCGATCCCTGACCTGATCGGCTCCGCACCCACAACGCGAGAGATGAAACGATGATGCCTGTCTGCAAAACAAAGACGATCGTTAGGGCAGTACTCATTTGCGTATTGCCTTTAAGCGGTGGACGAAGATCACTCGAGGTTACCGATCCCGATCTTTAAGCAAGGTCCGCGCAAAATGTTTCGTACACAATCATCCGTTACGCCATACGTTCGAGAATTAGGGACGTCAGAACGATCTCTCCGTGGCACATCGGCCCACCCCTGTCAACACGAGAACCAGTGATCGCCCGTCCGACAAAGGCGGTCGTGCCGCGACGGTTCAACCCCATGGGAGAATAAGACGCGGATTGACCAAGGGCACATCACTCCGTTTTTTTCTACACGCTAGTTTGATAAGAAACAGACGTCGTAACAATCTAGTAGTTCTCCGGAGCTTATCAAAGCCCCATCCATGATGGTTACCTAATTTGAATCGGTTATCTAAAGAGGGAAAGTTAGACCAAAGACCAATAGACGGAAACAACGATCGAGGGTACCTTCGATGACCTGCCGGGTCGCTGCAACAAGGGTTGCTCGCTTGTTAGCATCGCGGCCGATGGCTCGGAGGATTCCTGGATGAACCATCTGGTCGTCGGCTCGATTGTCTTTGTAGTGGTCTTCGGCAGTGCGATGCTTGGGCTGTGTCTACGGTTTTTTTTACCGAAGCACCACCTCAATGAGGAATCCGTTGGGGTCGTCAAATTGGCGACCGGTCTCATCGCCACCATGGCCGCATTGGTGCTGGGTCTGCTGATCTCGTCGGCGAAAACGTCGTTCGATACGGTCAACAGTGAGTTCGTCCACAACGCGGCCAGTGTCATCCAACTCGATCACACCCTGGCGAAGTACGGTCCACCGACTGAGGACATCCGCGTCCTACTCAAGCAGGAGTATGGTCTCTCGATCCAGATACTCGCTTCTCACAACGCAGCGCAGTTGGCGAGGCTGGATAGCCCGGAAGCCGCCCGCAAGGTCGAGGAATTGCAGCGCGAAATCGAGGCACTCTCGCCGACCAGCGATGCGCAGCGTGAACTTCGAGATCGTGCGATCCAGATCGCCGACAACATGGTGGCGGTGCGCTGGCTTGCACTCCTTCAGGATAAAGGCTCGGTCCCGATCGCTCTATTGGTCGTCCTGGTCTTCTGGCTGGCCATCATTTTTGGCGCATTCGGCATGTTTGCTCCACCCAACGGGACAATCGTTGTCGCCCTGTTTCTCGGCGCTCTATCGACCTCCGGAGCAATATTCTTAATCTTGGAAATGAATACACCACTCGACGGCGTGGTCAGAATCTCGCTCGCGCCGCTGCGCGGGGCATTTGCCGTGCTGGGGCAATAGCAGCGGCCCCGCGAACCGCGTAGGGCCCCAGCGCCGCCCGGCACGACACCCAACCGAGCGCGCTCGCGGGGCCGCCAATTTGAAAGCCGCGATAGCGATAGGCCGCGGTGTTCTCGTGCGTCGCCTACACGAGTCTGTCCGTAGCAGAGAAGCAGCACGTGATCCGGGGGCGAGGGGCTCTCTGCGCCTTCGGGCCGTGGTTATCTGGGTAATGCTGGTCAGATAGAAGGAGTGAGCGCGATATGCGCCAGCGCGAGCGATATCTACATCAGCCGTTCGAGGCAGTGGCCCATGCCTTCGATCAGAAAAAATGGCCGCCGAGACGCTACCCCGAGATCCACTGACTCGAACTTCAGTGTGATTTTTCCCTGAGTGGTTCGCGATACATCGAGTAGGTCGTCGACCGGACGTCCCAGATGCACAACCTGACGCGACGACCCATATCATCACCTCCGGGATTGTAGGAACGATGGTAGCGGGCGGCCAGGGTGTTCAGGGCGGCATGCTGGTGCGGATCGCGCTGACCTGGTTGGTAACCCTGCCCGTCACGATGACCCTATCCGCTGGGCTGTTCTATGCTCTGGCCAACCCGAAATATTGACATCGCCCTTCTGAGGGAACGCCAGCAATCAAGGCTGGCCGACGATTGCGTGTGGCCCTTCTAACGTTGCGAAGCAGCCTGGACACCGCCGCCCCGCCCTTTACGCCCAGTGCAAAGTGCAACATCCGCTGAGACCATGAGCAAAGGCGAAAGATCCAAAATCCGCGTGCCCGTCATGGTCCGCCTGCTATGAAAGTTACGCATGTCGGGGCAGTTGCACAGTGAATAACGTTCCTGTCTCGTCAGAACGTACCTCGATGCCTCCCCCGTGGGCTTTGGCAATTTCGCGTGCGATGTACAGTCCGAGCCCCAAACTGCTGTCAGCGGTTTTGTCCAGATGACTCGGGCCACGCTGGAGCGGATCAAAGATACGGCTAAGCGCGGAGGGCTCAATAACAGGTCCACTGTTTTTCACTTGCAGAAGCACTTCCGCTGGTTCGGCTCCCTTGAAAAAGCCTCCTCCCCCCCCGCCGGATCCACCTGCCGTCGTACCCAGCGGTTCCCGCAACACCGCCCCTTGACCGCAGCGTGCGATCGCGCTCCAAAACGCGACAACTGTTGAAGTTTGTTAATTTTCCTAGCGGTGTCCACAGACACGCCAATCGCGTTCATTAATTATGCTAGCGCGGCTTACCAGCGTCCTCGACGCCTGGGCCTTGCTCGACAATGGTTGATCGCCCGAAGCGCCGCTGCGAAGTTGCCAGACCTGCGAAACACAGAGGTGATCACCGGGTCTGCCATAAATCGACGGCATCGACGATAGACCGTGGTCCAGTGCACGCCGAGCAGTGCCCAGCCATCCGTCTATGCGCGCGAAAGCGGCCCTCGACCAAGAGGCCGAAGCACCGTCGCCACCTTCGCGGCTCGACTGACCGTTTCGTTCCCGACCGCCATTGACGCCCCTCCCCGGCATGTGCCGAACGCAGTAGCGGAATTAAAGGACGTTGAACGCGCTAGCAAAATTAACGGACATCCAGTCGTTCACCGCGGCTAAAACCCAGCGGATGGCACAACCGGAAATCTGCCCTTCCAGCCTTATCCGGCGCGGGCTGCAGCCGGTCTTCGCGAGCAAATGCTGTGAACGCGGCTAGCAGAATTAATGAACACCAACAGCGGCTGATGCGCTTGCTGTCACGCGATTGCGGCCCGACATCTTGGCCAGGTAGAGCGCCCCGTCGGCGTCAGACAGCAGGCTGACCGCATTGCGACCCCTATCGGCAAACGAGGTCGTGCAACCGATACTGACGGTCACGACACCGTACGGGCTCGGGACGTGGGCAATGCCCATCGCTTCGACCTTGGCTCGCAGCTTCTCGGCAATCCGTGAGGCGCCGACGCTCGAGGTGTTCGGCAGCAGAATCACAAATTCTTCCCCGCCATATCGTGCCGCGATGTCCCCAGGCCGGCGAATGACGCTTTCGATGCACTCGGCGACCCTCGCCAGCGCGTTGTCGCCTGCTGCGTGGCCGTAGGTGTCGTTGAAGCGTTTGAAATGGTCGATGTCAATGAACAGGGCCGACAGGCTTGTCCCGTTGCGGCGTGCGCGCCGCCACTCCTCGTCCATCCGGCTGTCGAGCACACGCCGGTTGTCAAGCCCGGTCAGCGCATCCGTGCCCGCCAGCTGGATCAGTTCCGCCTGCACGACGGCGCGCTGCTTGAGCGAGATAGCGAGCAGCCAGGACAGTGCGATAAAGCAGAACCCAAAGATCAGGGTCAGGCTGCCCACCGCAATGCTTCGGTTGCGCCAGGAAGTGAGCACATCGTCTTCCGCGGGAGCGACCACCACGATGAACGGTGTGCCAGGCACGCGTGCGTACGAATACAGGCGGCGCACCCCGTCCATCGGAGACTTTGCGACGTAGGCCCCGGACGGGTGGCTGATCATTACGGGGAAGGTGGAGGATCCGGAGACATTGCGTCCGACGTCGCTGTCGGTGTACGGCTTGCGAACCAGGAAGGTTCCGTCTTCGCGGATGATGAAGACGGAGCCGAGGTGCCCGATGTCCACGTTCTGCAGCAGCATGCGGAAATACTCGACGCGTACCGCGAGGAGCGCGATGCCTGCGAATGAACCGTCATCGCTGTTGATCCGCTGGCTAATACCGATGGACAGTCTGCCGAATCCGTCACGGTACGGATGCGAGAAATAGATCCCTGCGTTCGAATCGTGCTCCTGTACACGGAAATACTCGCGTTCCGTGAACAGCCCGGGTCGAACGGTTTCGAGATCGCCTTCAATGACGACCTGACCCTTCGCGTCCATCAGATAGGGGCCGCCGATGTACAACGCTGTCGTCGCCCGATCGAACATCGCTTGGCGCCGCACATTGGGGGGGAGAGCCATCATCTCCGGCTGCTCCGCGCCGTCGACGATCGCCTTGAGCGAGATCTTGTACAGATCCACGTCGCGCGCGATGGTGCCTTCGATGATGGAAACCAGGTTCGCCGATGTTTCGCGCGCATGGTCGAGCGCGTCGGCGCGTCCGTTGTACAGCGTCACGAGCGAAAGGCCCACCATCGAAACGGCGACCACGGTTCCCGCGATTCCTGCCATCAGGGGCTGGAGCGCGAACATGTTGGCGAGACGATCCCAGGCGGCCTGAGGTTCCGCGACGCGCAGTCTTCCCTGTCTGCGGCCCCGCGCAAAGTTGTCCGAGCTGCCTGTCATTGCTTGTCGTCGCCCCTTGCCCCGGTCTTGAGCAGCGCCGAGTGCCTGCCATGCCATGCACCGTGCGTTGTTACCGTCCGATGCCGCGATGGCTCGTCACCTTCGCTGATAGGGATATCGGCAAGCCGATGCGAAACTTTACAAAGGAAAGTCGAGATGCAGACAGTACAGTAAATATGAAAAGGAGCGCGAAACGATCTGTAGCAGATAGCCTAGACTGCCAGCCGGAAACCGACGCCGTTCGTTTCAGGTCGTCGCTGTCCGGCGAGCGCTCGCGGCGGCAGCGGCCTCACAAATGCGGTCGTTCGAGTGCTAACGCAGATGCCGTCTCTTCGACCAAAGCGGCGGGTCGAATTATCCGAGCGAATGTCTCCCGGTATCCGGCAAAGCGACCCTATTCGCTATCGATGGGGTCGCAGAGCTAAATGTTTCAAGGCCTTGATGCGGGTAGCCAGTGGTCGTTGGGCTACGGGCGTTACACGGTCAACGCTGCTACATGATCCTTTCTGGCACATGTTGGCTCTTCGTCGATGGCGACGAAGAGCCGGTCCACTGCACGGCGAGCGACTGCGTGCTGCCGAAAGCCACGGCATCGATTCGTCCGTCAAGCGATGTAGTGATCGCCTCCGAAATCGATGCCTTCGGGCTTTGCACAGCCTCCTTCAAATCTTAACCCGGAAATCCTCGTTTAACAGCCCTAAAGAGGCCGTGGTGCTCCTCAGAAAACGCTCGGAACCAGGTTCTCACCTCCGGATACCTCGATGACGGTTCCGGTTACATAAGGGTTGGTCATCAGGAACAGCGCGGCGTGTCCAATATCATCCGCCGTGCCCGCGTGTCGCGCCGGAAAGGTCTCACGTACTCTTGCTCTCAAAGCCTCGCGCTCGTTATCGGACATAACGCGCCACAAGTCTGTGTCGACATAGCCGGGACGTATCGTGTTAACACGGGTAGGAGCCAGTTCGAGTGCGAGTGAGCCCGATAAGGACTCCACGGCGACAAACGCCGACGTGACAGCGCTGAAGCCGAGTTTCGGCCGCGCTCCCGTGCCACCTGTAAGGAAGGTAATCGAGCCGCCTGCTCTCAGATGGGGCGCTCCATGACGCGCACAAGCCCAACTGCCCAGGAACTTATTTTCGATATAGCTTCGAACGCCGCGCATATCGTCGTCCATGAAAGTCCCCCAGGTCCCCAAGTCGGGCCCTGCCGTGACGGCAAGATGGTCGAATGGTCCTATGCTGTCAAAGGCCTCTCTCACTGCTGCCTCATCGCAAATATCCAAGGTCACCTGCTCGAAATCAGCCAAATCTGGACGTTCCTCCACCGACGTGATGCGCCGGCTAGCCACCGTCACGGATGCGCCCGCTGCATACGCCGCATGTGCAATTCCAAGGCCAATTCCCGTTTTTCCGCCGACCACCACCACCTTTTTTCCTGAGAGGCTTTGTGAGGGCGTTGACGATTGTTCACGATCATTCGTTGCTGTGCTCATAGCTCTAGTCCTATTTGATCAGTAGTTTCGCTGGCGACTGAGGAATCGCCGCTACATAGCGGCCAAAACTCGATCAGCGGCGTTCGTTCCACAAGGTTTCAAGATGCGAAAGGGCTCTGGGCCGATGTGACGCCTTGTTTCGTTCACACCCGTTGTAACTCTCGCTAGCGCCACTGTCCGACCGGTCGATCAGGAACATATCGATACTAATTTGATTCTCTACGATTGATAATTGGTGAATATTTCATAGGGACTATTCTCAAAAAGAATAGATCGTTATGCCGCTGCGGAGGTGTCGCAGCCAATTTCTGACAGGGTTCATGCGAGCCGCGCTGAGCTCGCCAAGGAAACGCAATGGATCGATTTCATGAGTTGAGCGCTTTTCTCACGGTCGCAGAAGCGGGTGGTTTTTCCGCCGCCGCGCGCCGTCTTGGCGACTCGCAGTCTGGAATGAGCAAATCCATCAGTGCATTGGAGAAGCGGCTCGGTGTGCTGCTATTCAATAGGAGCACGCGCAGCGTGACGCTGACCGATCAAGGGCGAAAGTACTATGACCGTATCAGGCCGCTTCTTGAGGAAATGGACGAAGCGGACGCGGAGCTCACCAGCAGCACTCTGGAAGTCTCCGGTCTCGTCAGGATCGCCGCACCCTCTACATTCGGCCGACTTCATGTCCTTCCGCTCATCCCCCAATTGTTGTCACTTCATCCGAAGATCAAGTTGGATCTGGGTCTTACGGACAGCGTCCGGGATTTGCTTGCGGACGGGATCGATTTAGCGATTAGAGTCGGTCCAGTGCACGATCCGGATGCGGTGGTGAAACGAGTGACGAGCACTTCATTGGTATGTGTCGGGTCTCGCCGTTATTTTGATCGACACGGAGCACCCACCGTGCCGGAGGATCTGGTCAATCACAATTGTCTTGTCTACAACGAGATGACGGATTGGGCCTTTGTCGGCCCAAAAGGAGAATTCAGCGTGCCAGTGAGCGGCAATCTTTCATCTAATAGCATGGAGACGATTCTCTCCGGGATGTTTGCCGGCGTGGGCATTGGCATGTTTTCCCGCGCGTCGTTGGTCGGCGAACTCAGGCATCCAGACATCATTACCGTGCTCGACCAGTTTATGAGTGAAGCCAGAGACGTCAGCCTCATCTGGCCAAAGCGTAGGTTTGTACCGGTCCGCGTGCGGCTGATAACAGATTTCTTTGCGACGATGCTTTCTCAGCGTGTTTGAGTACAACACTCAACCAGTGAGGCGCTTAGCAAATTGGGGCGTCAACGTATGAACCACGCCCATATTCAGATTGCCTTTGCAGCAGAGCCTCGCACGTGGCTGCATCGACAGGCCGCGAGAACCAGTAGCCCTGCAGCTCGTCGCAGCCATAGCGAAGCAGTTGATCACGCTGCTCTGAGGTCTCGACTCCCTCGGCAATGACCTGCAGATCGAGTTTATGAGCCATCGCGACCATGGCCTCGACGATGGCGCGGCTGCTCGACTGCGAACCCAGCTCGCTGACGAACGAGCGATCCAGCTTGATGCGACGCACGGGAAATCGGCGCAAGTAAGCGAGGTTGGAGTAGCCGGTGCCGAAGTCGTCGATCGCGATGCCGATTCCAAGCGCCTTGAAGCTAGCCAGGATGCGGATACTCTCCTCGGGGTCCTTCATTGACAGGCTCTCGGTAATCTCCAGTTCCAGCTGTTCGGGGGCAAGGCCATGCTCGATGAGCGCCTGTGCAACCAGAGACTCCAGTGCGGGATTGTGGAACTGGCGTGCCGAGACGTTAATACCCATGCGCAGAGCCGGCAATCCGCTGCGCTGCCACGCTGCCGCCTGCGCGCAAGCGGTACGTAGCACCCATTCGCCAATCGGCTCGATAAGCCCCGACTCTTCGGCGAGTGGGATGAACTGAATCGGGGGTACCAAGCCGCGCACCGGATGCAGCCAGCGCACCAGCGCTTCTACCCCGACGATGCGCCCACTGGCAATCTCAATCTGCGGCTGGTAGTGCAACAGGAACTCGCCGCGTAGGAGTGCATCCTTCAATTGGGTCTCGACCTCCAGTCGCTCGTCGGCGGGCGCGCTCAGTTCGGACGTGTAGCGTCGCACCCGGTTTCCTCCGTCTTTTTTGGCGACGTACATCGCGGCGTCGGCACGCTTGACCAACGTAGTCGCGTCGGCGCCGTCCTGCGGATAGATACAGTAACCCAGGCTGCACGTGACGGACACTTCGCGCTCGGCAACGAACACGGGCTTGGCCACGACTCGGAAGAGGTGGTTGGTCAAATCCGTGAGTCCGTCGGCGGCCATGGGATTGGTGAGCAACAGCACAAACTCGTCGCCGCTGAGGCGGGCGAACGTGTCGCCTGAGCTCACCAAGCGGCCGATCCGCCGCGTCACGACGCGCAGCAACTCGTCGCCGGCGGCATGGCCGAGGCTGTCGTTGACGAGCTTGAACCGGTCGAGATCGAGGAACAATAGCGTAAGCGAGTCATCGTGGCGTCGGGCGCGCTCGATCGCTTGTTCGATCCGGTCCATCAAGAGCGCGCGGTTTGGCAGGCCGGTGAGGCCATCGTGCATCACCCGATGCCGCAGTTCCTGTTCAAAGCGTTGCCGCTCTTTCACTTCGAGGGCGAGTCGTGCGACAGTGCCCTGCAGCCGGAATGCCGTCTCCGCCGCGTGCGCGTGAGCAGCCTGCAGCGCCAACTCCGCGGCCTTCTGTGTGGTGATATCGTAGTTGATGCCCACCAATCCGACGACGCGACCAGCATCGTCACGCACCGCTACCTTGGTCGTGACCAGCCAGGCTTCCTCTTCGAGTAGCAGGTATCGGGCATGTTCTTCTTGATTGAGGAGCGAGCGCCCGTGCCTGAGGACCTCCTGTTCCTGCCGGTTGTACTCGCTCGCAAGTTCGAACGGATAAAAGTCGAAGTCAGTCTTACCGAGCAGTTCTGCAGGGTCGGACACACCCATACCCTGCGCCACGGCACCGTTAGCGAAGATAAATCGGCCCTGCATATCCTTCGCATAGATGCGATGGGGTACGTTCTCGGCAAGCGCTCGCAGAAGGGTGTGTTCGAAGGCGTTGGAAGACGCGCCCGTCGTTTCCCCGACCGCCGGTTTGGCGCTGGAAAAATGTTGATCAGGCGCAGTCATCATGACTCCACGCGCGCGCTCGAAATCGACGATCGACCATGGCGCTAGGTCGATCGCATTGCGAGTGACAACGAATAAGCAATCTGAACAATCATTATTCGAGGTCTCCCAAAAGCCGGCTCGGCGAAATGCATATGCCTGGAGGCGCTTCTCTTGCGTTTAACAGCAGATTATCAGTCTACTCCATCGGGACAGATATTTATCGCGCCGCGACCTAAATGGCAAAAATGAGATTTTTTTACGGCGCCTTCAACTTAGATGACATGCGCGTTTTTCTGAATGGCAGGGCCAGTAGCAAAGCGGATCCGAAAGCGGACCTCCTGGACTACAAAAGCCCGAGACGCCTGCAATACCGACTCACCGTCAAGGGCCTTCAGGCGCCCGAAAATCGAAAACGGGCGCCGATTAATGAACAAGCGACGCATACGAAAATGATCACAATTGAATTTTAATAGTTACAACTATTAGTGGAATCATTTGTCTTACGATAACTCAAACAGAGCCACTGTCATATCAAGATGACGTTGAAATTTCGACGGGCTTCGCATTACCTCAGGAAAGAGACATGCCTGCAATCACAGACTCGGAATGGAACATCGTTAGACATCTGTTCTCGCCCGCCATTGCAGGTAAGGCGCTAGGGCGCCCTCCATCGGACCCACGCGCCATTTTGGCCGCGATTCTTTGGATTCGAAATTCTCACGAGCGCTGGCTCCACCTCCCTGCGGAATATCCGCCTCAGCACACCTGCTACCTGAAATTCCTGCAATGGCGAAAAGACGGGCGCCTCGAAGAAGTAGAAAGGCTGCTGACCGCGCAAATCCATCTCAGTTCGTCCGCTCGGCCGGCCGGCGTCTAACGCGCGAACGGTGCTACTCGGCGGGCGTTCAAACTCGCCTTCACTGCGATGGTCTCGAAGCCGATTCGCTCGGCCATGCGCTCGGGATCGGGATCGATCGCCCGATCTTCCGTCGATACGGCATAGACACTCGGCTTGTGTCTGCGACGCCGCCCGGGTAGTTCTGCCCGTGAGCAGGGCCTTTTAGATGGCTCCCGTACCGCATAGAGCACCGTGGCCTTCGCCTCCGACAAGTCGCCCGCGAGATCGCCCAAGAACGCTGCCTCGCTCAGACGTCTTTCATCACCCTCGAGCACATTTCCAGCGCACGCCGATAGCGTCGGATAAGCCTTGGCTAACACCGTGTAGTCCTCGCCGACCGCTTGCGCCCACGCTTCGATGTAGACAAGGGCGGAGAAATTCGAACGTAAGACGGCCTTGGTCACGATTGTTCTGGAGAAGGAACGCCCGACTTGGAGCGTCGAACCATCCTGCCGTGGCAGCACAAGCCAACCCGAGGCTACCGCTTCAAAAAGCGTCTTCAAGGGACTTTGCACAGATGTGGCCATTGAGCCCCGCCGCCTGCAATCGTGCACGTGACTGCTCCTCAGTCAGGTATCGCCCAGCGCACATATTTAGACGTCGTCACCTCGGCGATTCATGAACATCTTCCCTTTCCGGTATAACGCTAGCCGAAATCACACTGCGTATCCCCTAAGCTTGGGCGCTCTTTCGCTTAATATTGTGAGGCCATATTCATGACAATTTGTCATTTCCTATATGCCATTGATACGCTTCCGTAATTTAATGTCCGGCGCTATTCTCACTTCCGTCAGCAAAGCCGCAGCAAAAACTCGCAGGTAATTGGCAAGAGCCCACTCACAGCTTAGCCGGCGAAACGCCGACTTCGCCTCGCCAAGCGAAATCGGCATTGCAGCTCTTCGATCACGGAAACGACATGACTTACTTCGCGACAAAATGTAGGCGCGCATTCGCATATGCAGCCATCGCCGGCCTAGCCACCAGCTTGACCCTCGTTACAGCATCCGCCTCGAGCCAGAGCTCAGGACACGTTCAAATCCAACCCGCACAAGGAGCCCTTATGACGATGAAAACCGATCTGGCCAACCGCTCGCCCGAGATTCACTGGCCGGAAGGGTTCGATCCCTCTCAGGCCGATCTCTTCTCGCACAATGAACTCGTCATTCATGCACCGTGCGAACGCGTGTGGTCGAAGATCATCGACGCCACGCAATGGCCTACCTGGTATCCGAACTCAAAGGATGTACGGATCCTGAACGGCACTTCTGTGCTCACGCGCGAAACAATTTTCCGTTGGACCACATTCGGCCTGCCGCTCGAAAGCAAGGTCAACGAATTCGTCCCTGATAGCCGGATCGGCTGGTATGGGTATGCACCCGGCGCCGCGCCGACCTTTTATCACACGTGGTACCTGACACCCGAAGGTAACTCATGCCGCGTTGTCACGGATGAGGTCGGCAAGGGTCCGGACGCCGCGCACCTTCGGCAAACCGACGAGGGCTTGATGCATCGAGGCCACGATCTGTGGCTGGCCACGCTCAAATGGATGGCTGAGGCACACTAGATCGGTAATGGCCTAGCGCACACACAAGGTTGCAACGCTGTCGTCTTGCCGTCGAAGGCGCACACATCAATACACGGGGACTTGAGTGCCATGAGTCGGCGGGGCCTAAGCGGGTTGCACTTCAATGGTGACGTGCGAAAGACCCTTGAAGCGCTCGAGCACCAAATGATAGAAGTGAGAGCCCTCCTGGGACTCGCTAGTCGCCACCGACGCGACGGCCCTCATATGGCCGGGACCCACCCGCCACACATGCAGGTCGACAACCTCGTCGCCACGATCCTCGATCGCGTGACGCACCTTCTCCGCCATGCGGCGGCCGGGACTCGCATCGAGCAGAATCGCGCCAGTATCGCGCATCAAACCGTAGAACCAGTTCGCCATGACCAGCGCCCCAATGACGCCGGCCAACGGGTTTTTCCACGACCAGCCGAATGCGCGAGCCAGCACAAGGCCCATAATCGCCAGCACGGATACCGCCGCGTCAGCTATGACGTGGACGTATGCCGATCGGAATATATGGTCCCGGGTCGCTGCGTCATCTGCATTGTGTGAGCGTATTGGGAGGCCCATTAGCTCAGAAGCCGCGATCACCGGAAAACGTTCGGTTAAAGCTGCGCTGAAATCGCGAGAGCCATGAGCCTCGAAGTGTACGAGCTTTCGCTTCATTTGCGGCGTCCAGATGCGATCGAGTTGTCTCACGAGCCTCACCGACGGGCCTCTACATCTCCCTGACAATCGGGACGCATTTTCTTGTTGCCTCCGCCATTGTCTTCGCGATCGATACATCGTCTCTAACTCCCAGCGCGCTGACTTGACCCATCCCCTGGCCGTGGACCACGCCAGCATACTGAGCGCCCGTGCGGAGTCCAGGGTTAGTCCCGGTATCCACGGCATCGTTTTGACACGCTTTCGTGTCTGTGCAGCGACCCATCGTTTAGACTTTATAAGTACTCGAAAAGTCGGCTGCGATCCCTTCGACTGATGCCAAGCACACGACGATGCACCTTCGATGACAGCCTCGAGTACGTGCGCGACCGTGCTCGAACAGTTACGGTGATCGCCTTGTAGATCGCACTATTTCGGCATTCGTCCCAACTCAATGATCGTCGCGATAAGCCGGGTGACCCGAGTACGTTCGAGGCGGGCAATTTCGGCCTGGATTCGATATCGATACGAGAGGTCATGGCCAAGGAAAAAACGGGAAATGTGCACCACCCAAGCCGCCAAGTGAGCTGCATTCCCTAGCGAATGCCCTGATACAAATCCCTGATGAACAACCTACGACGAGCGGAAAACGCCCGGCGACGCGGCACCCTGCACACGTCACCGGATACGCCCGCGTTAGCCCGCCTGCGAGACGAGGTCACGCAGAACGGTTTCCAGTTCCACCTCGCCTTTGACGATGTCGGCTTTCTCGCTTTCGAAGGCAATCCAGCCTTCATTGAACCCGTCGAGCATCCGCATACGCGGCAGCGGGTCCTTCGTACCTTGGGACCGGAACAGCGCGCCCCATGTTTCGCGCGGTACCCCTTCCGCACAAACCGGACGACCGAGTACGCGCGCAAATGCCTCGGCCAGATCGTTCGGGCTCACACGTTGCGGCCCCTCCAGCTCGACGATACGCACGCCGCGCCAGGCTTGTTGAAGCAGTTGTCCGGCAATGCGGCCCACGTCCGCGGTCGCGACCATCGGCACAGCCTTGTTGAGTGGTTGTAGAAAGCTGGGGATCATCCCTTTGTCGCGGGCCGGCACAACGTCCCATACGGCGTTTTCCATGAACCAGCCAGGACGCAGGAACGCCACGGGCATCGGTAAATTGCGAAGCGCCTGCTCCATCAGCGTACGTTGCGTCAGCAGATTGGTCTCGGTGGCCTGCGCGCCTATCGTCGACAGGCAGACCACCTTCCCAGGTGCCGCCGACTGAAGCGCCCTGCGCACGGCGTCAATGACGGCACGTGCCTCGCGAAAGTCCGGCGACGGATCGAACTCGGACGGCGGCAGAACGAAGACGCCTTGCGTGCCCTCGAACGCGGCCGTAAGGGACGCCTCGTCGTCCATGTAGGCTGTCACCACTTCACATCCGCGCTCAGCCCACGACTGCGCCCGAGCGGCGTCGCGCACCACCGCACGTACCCGCTGGCCCGATGCGAGCAACGTGCTCGCCACCACACCGCCGACCTTTCCTGTTATCCCTGTGATTGCATACATTGCAGTTTCTCCTTGCGTAGATAGATGCGTCCCGACTATTGATCGGCGCTCAGGCGAGCTTCAGGCCGTGATACAGCCCCTCCTCGAACTGTCCGTACAGGTCCACGACACGAGGGTCGTAGAACGGCAGGATCTGCGTGAACAGCGTGCCGGCCACCTTCTTGACCGGATCGACCCAGAAATAGCTGTTCAACAGTCCTGCCCAGCTGATGCTGCCTGCGCTGCGGCCATGCGGCCCCGGTCGTGTGTTGATGTCGAAGGACAACCCCCACTTGTGAGGCGTCCCGGGAAACTGATCGAAGCTGTTCGACCACGCCGGCTGCGCAGTCATCATTTCGGTTACTTGAAGGTCTCCGATCTGATTCTGAAACATCGTCGCAACAGTGTCGGCACGCAGGACCTGCTCGCCGCGGTACATCCCACCGTTTACAAGCATCTGTAGGAGCGCCATGTAGTCGCGCGGCGTGCTGAATGCACCGCCGCCACCCATAAAGAACTCGGGTCGCTGGTTGATTTCGAACGGAGCTGGCTTGAGCGAGCCGTCTAGTTGCCGGTTGTGCATGGTTGCCACTCGCCCCTTCTGCGCGCCGCTGATCAGAAATCCCGAATTGCTCATGCCGAGCGGCGTGAAAATGTGCTCCCGGAAGTAGACTTCCAGTGACTGATCGGTCACTGCCTCAACAAGCTTGCCCACCCAGTCCATCCCGATGCCGTACTGCCAGCGCTCGCCAGGCTCGAACTCCAGCGGCGCTTTGAACGCGCCGTTCATCGAATAGCCAATATCCGGCATGCCGGTCACCTTTTCGTACCGGCTCATGTTTTCGCTCCAGATGCTGTATGTGAAGCCGGACGTGTGAGTTAGCAAATGACGCACGGTGATCGTGTTTCGTGCGGGACGCAGCTTAGGCTGTCCGGATGCATCGAAGCCATCCAGCACCTGCGGCGACTTCAGTTCCGGAAGGATCTCGCCTGCCGGCTGGTCAAGCCGGAGCCTGCCCTGCTCGATGAGTTGCATACACGCCGTTGCAGTGATCGCCTTGGTCATCGATAGCAGCCAGAACACCGTGTCGGGCGTCATCGCCGTACGGGTCTGGGGATTGGCATGGCCAAATGCGCCCTCGTAGATGGGCCCGCGCTGCGTAGCGCCCATCGCCACCACACCCGCTACGGTGCCGTTATCGACGGCCTGCCGCAGGGAATGGTCAATCGTGGCAAAGACCGGCTTGCGCACCAGAGTGCGATTGCGCTCCTCTTGTAACTCTGCGGCCTCTGTTTGGGTGCTAGTCAATCCGCCCAGTGCCGCGGCGGCCACGAGGCCCGATGCTCGCTTCAACAGGTCACGACGGGTGAGTTGAATGGTCATCTCCTACTCCTTGGAAATTGGAATGAACGACGGGGTGGCTGGGGTTGAAACGTGCTGATGGAATGCATTGTGGGTAAATGCGATGAGAAACTAAATGACATGAATGGCACATCTAAAGTGACTAATGGTTACTAATCAGTCAGGATGCAGTTTTGGACGCACTGTGCGGGGCTGGGCCTTTACGGGCCGGGCACGCAACCGAATCGCGTGTTCGGGACTAGAGGCGAGAGCTTCGATCGTGGCGGTGAGTCAGAGCCGTACTGCGTGCTATGTTGTCGTTCGACTGAATGTCTTTCGATCATTCAATGACCAGGGTGCAGCGCCTATGAGATCGTCCAGTGAGAATCTATCTAGCGGCATCAGCGTATTGGCTGCCGTCGTCGATGCAGGGACATTCGCAGCCGCCTCCGAATTAATGGGTATGTCACCACCCGGGGTTAGCCGGGCCATCGCTCGACTCGAAAGACGGCTGAAAATACGGCTCTTCAATCGGACGACTCGCGCCGTTTCTCTCACCGAAGAGGGTCGCCGCTTCTACGAGCAGGTCATGCCGCACTTAAGGGGACTGGAGGAAGCGGCCGCGGCCGCTACAGGAGGCGCCGCGACAGTGCGCGGGAAGCTGCGAATCAATTTGGATCCGGTTTTTTCGCGCATCATTCTGGGCGCAAAGCTCGACGAGTTCATGGATGCACATCCTGAACTTGAGCTCGAGTTTATTGCTAGAGATCATCTCGGCGACCTCATCATGGACGGCTTCGATCTGGCCTTGCGATTTGGCGAACCTCGCTCATCCAGTCTGATTGCGCGAAAGCTCCTTGAGACCCCGATTGCCACTGTCGCGTCGCCCTCGTACCTCGCTCGCCGGGGGCGACCAGCGGAGCCTCAAGATCTGGGTCGCGGGGCGCACAAGTGCCTTGAATTCCGGAACCCGGAAACTGGAAAGTCGTTTCCGTGGGAGTTTCATCGCAAGCGCAAAAAGCTTGTTGTCGAAACGAATGGACGGCTAACGGTAAATGACCCAAGCGCACTCCTCAACGCATGCTTGGCGGGTTCCGGCGTCGCGCAGATGCTTCTGCTCGGAGCCGAGCCCCTGATCCGGGAGGGACGGCTTGTCAACCTGTTCCCGGACTGGCCCGACGAGCGCTTCCCGCTCTATGCGTACCATCCGTCGCGGCACCACGTGCCGGCCAAGACAAGGGCATTTCTTGACTTTATCGTCGCCTTGACGAGCAGGAGTTAGCTAGGTCGAAAAAGGCAGCTAACGAGATTCCGGGCGAATTTTTCCTGGCATCGCTGAATCTGGATCGCCCATGCGCGAACCGGCTAGCCCGATCAAATTCATCTACACACGCTCCAGGAGTCGACGTATAGGCTTGCAAACGAAACGGAGTGAAAGCATGGAGACCACACATAGACGGCCTGGCATCAGTCGCGATCGGTATGACATCGACGGCATTCGCGTCGAACGATACACCGCTGCACCGAAAGACACATCTCACCGGCCGCCGCTGATCTGCGTGCACGGCGGATGCCACACATCGTGGTCCTGGCCGGAACATGCCGTTAGTCGTGGCGCAAAAACGATCCGATGATTAGTCACGTCGACGGGCTGAATCCGCACACTATTCTTGGTTAGTCCAGCTTTACCGATTCGCACAATATGCCTTCGTTGGGCGCTTACTATCAAGCTAGACGTACTAGCAAGAGGCATAGAGCGCTCATCGACACCGAATTCGCAGAAGCAAGGTCGTTCAAACTCATTGCGCATGAATCTGCGAAGAACTCCGAGTCCGCTGTCCGGAGACCAAAAGGGCGACTGAGTCGCCCGACTGATACAAATTGTGGCTAACGCAGGCAATGGTCGAATGTCGACCGGCCTGCGGACCCGTCGGGATGCGACATGTTGTGCAATGCAACTCCCGTGGGTTTATCTCCCGACGCCCCACTCCCTGCTCTCGCGGAGTTGCACACAGAACCCATCACTCCGACGACGCGAGGTCTCGAAACACGGCGCAGATGCTCGCTGCCGTGTCTCCACGCATTTCTTTCGTAAGCAGGACTATTTCGCCGCCGTTCATTACTGCGTAAGCAACAGAGTCCTTCATGCTGAGAAACCCGCCTTTGCCCGTTCGCTCAGTACTTCTCCAGCCGAACTCGTACACCTCCCCGTAACTGAAAAGCCGGCCGCCGCACTTGATTCCCACCCCCGGCTCAACCACGATCGTCTTTTTTCGCCAGTTCAGGCGGTGAACCACCAGCATGGGTCCGAAAACGAGTGCAACCATCCAGAGCAACCCATACCCGAAGTTGTAGGTGACGGCGATATACAAGCCCGTTGCTATCCCTACGAGGGTTAGCGCAACGATGGGCAACACAAGGAGAATATCTGCTACAGCGAAATTCAGGACTCGCTGCCTGAACGTGATGGCGACTTTGCCGTTCGGCAATTGAGTCCGCTCGTAGATAGGTCGCGAGACCAAGCCAAATTTTCCTCGACTACGGTTTGTCTTGTCCGACCGTTTCAGGAGATGCCGGATAACGCACACTGTTTGGTAGATGAACCACGGCACGCTCACCCATCGCAGCAAATTCATGAGCAGAAAGTTCAGACCGAAGGGAACATAGCGACCACCATAGCGAGAAAGAATCAGTAGCGGAATGATGAACGGGAAGAACCAGAACGCCATGTTGATAGCAACGGCCACATAGTCAAGCAGCCTATCCACGCCATCTGTGACGTCCATGGCCGGACCAAGTGGCCGCACAGAACTGCTTCCGGCTTCCGGAACCTTGAATCTCTCCGCCCAAATTTTTTGATTGGCAACCTCCGGGATGTCCCCTGGCTTTACACCAGCCTTTATCTGTTCATATGGGGTGGTGGGTACCACATTTTGATCGCCCACAAAGAAGCCGCCGATGCTCGCGCGATTGTCGTCATTTTGCATAACACGTCCCTTGTCTGAATGCCTGCCTATAAGCTGCGGTGCTGTCTGCCGCGGGATTGGGGCTCCATCGGAAAATAGTCGTATAGCTGATGGCGGTCATCGACGGATTGGCGTAGCGGGTCTTCATGGCAGGACCCCTACAGTCGGCGCTTTTCCTCATTTCGCAATGGTCAAGCGGGGCCGAAATTGAATGTTCGTTGCCAATAGATAAATCTCACCGTTCACCTAAGGCATCGAACTCACCTAGATCTGCTAGATGTCAGCATGATTGACAAATACCCGTTCCTACAGCGATTGAGATGCCATAGCAGTTGGACCATGCGAACGATTGGCACCGCTCATCGGTCGACCACGCCGTCACTGCATGTCGACGAACTACTCACCGATTGAGCGGCACTCCATGAGTCGTGCGGCGACGGGCTGCTGGCGTATGCATGCGTGCGCCACTGACACGATGGGTGCGACTGGTATCGATGCTCGTTACCGCCGGCGCGCGCATCGCACGTGGCGTAGTCGTGCTGAGCGGATCAAGCAAGCGGGCGTACACCATCGAGCGCCCGCCCGCGACTCGCCAACCTTGCTCAAACGTTACTGCAGCCAGACACCCACATAGTTTGACGAGCCTCCATCGCTCCCGTGCTCAACTAGCACATAGCGCGTCAGGCCGAACGCCGTCGTATATCTGAATGCCGAAAACACGGTGCTGCCAGCTTGGCCGCCGAGCGAGACGAGCGGTGTGCTCGTCAACGCTCCGGTCATTTGAGTTGCTGTGACGTTCAGACTTTGCCCAGAGACGATCACTGTCGCATTGCCCTGGCCATCGAACGAGAAGTTGTTGCCTGTGGCGGTCGCCGGCTCCGTGCCACCTTGCAGGCAATCTTCGAAGTACCGGTTGAACGAGACACCAACCAATTGAGTCGTGTCCGTCACCGGCACCGCATCGCTCGGAATCAGTACGTCCGTTGATTTTTGATGATTCGATCCCGTGCCATCACTGGCTACTGTGCGACAAAGCATGGCAACTGCGGGCAGGCGTTGGTCAGAAACGTTCGAATCAAAGCCGTTGCCATACACGAGCGGAGCACCCCATGAATAACCGCCGTCGTTCGTCACAAAATTCGCCGTCGTGGACGGTGAGAGTCCAAACGTGACCGATCCCGTTGCTCCATTGCCCGCATCGAGAATCGAACCGGTGCTTCCCGGTGTCGACGACAGGGCCTGCTGATAGTTGATATCCGAGAACTGGATCGTCGTATTGACGGGCACTACGGACGATGCAATGGGCGTCAGCGCCTGCACGCTTGAAAGAGACGGTGTGGAGGCTCCTGGTGTATTGATCGAAAACTGCTGATCGGTATTCGTGTTCGTAATCGTGACCGAGTTGTGCGTCGCGTCTGGCAATGCGAGTGCCGTTTGATCAAGCACCAGGTCAATGCCCGTGTGGTTGGCCTGGAACGGCGTAGTGACAAGGTCCACACTGGGCCAATCCACGCCATAATCCGACGAAGGATAGAGCGCCTGAAGATCAACAATGATCGATGTCTGATAGCTGTTCAACTGCACCTGATCACTTGCCGCGAGTGCTTGCAACATCGCCGATTGCGTTCCACTCTGCGCAATCGAGCCAAAGAACAACCCGGTCGTCAGGGGGGTCACGTTCATGTAACTCGCTATCGTGGTCGAATTGACCCACGGCGCGACAAGCAAACCCTGTGCGGTATTTGCCTCGAGCAGAAATGGCACCGTGCAGGTGATTGGCATCGAATAGGTGCCGTCGGACTTGGTCGTCGCGCTGCCGCACGAGCTTCCGTCGGTCTCGTAGGCGGTGACGGTCACACCCTCGAGCGGCGAGCCCATTGCAACCATACCGTTAAGCGTAGTGGACTTCGCCCCCCCTGCGGCGGGAGTGCCCGGCGCGCTGCCGCTTCCTCCTCCGCCGCAGGCAGCAAGTGCGCACAGGATCGCCGCGCAGGAGAAGACGCCTGCAACACGTGTGAGCTTCATGGATTTCCCCGTTGGTCTATTTGATTTACGGGAAATCGTAGGCGAGCTGTCTTGCGGTCACAATCACTCCACAGACTACGGAAACTCAACCGTGGAGCGATACCGCGCAATTGTGATCTATGATTCGCTCAATTTTGGTTGAGGAAGATTCAACGCCGCAAACCGAATGAGCTCGGCATTGGTCTCGAGTCCCAATTTGCGCTTGATGTTGCTCCGATGAGCCTCGACGGTGTTGGGACTCCGATCGATCTGCTCCGCAATCTTGCCTTTGGATCGACCTACCCCGATGAGCTGAAGAATCTCAAGTTCGCGCGGCGTGAGGCTTGCAAGCGGCTTCAATACAGACGTTTGCGATAGACCTCGGGCGCGCCGCAAGAGACTTCTCTGCACATCAGACCTGAAATAGGTCGAGCCACTGAGTACCACATCGATCGCATCGAGCAGAACCCGACTGGCACTCGCTTTCGTCACATAGCCCATCGCGCCGGCGAGCGCAGCTGGCTCCGCATAGGTTTCATCCCCGTGCATGGACAGACACAACAACCGGGTCTCTGGAACCGCCTCTGCAAGTTCGGCGATCAGGTTGAGGGCATTCGATTCGCCTAGCATGAGATCAATCAGTGCCAAGGCCGGCTTGTGTTGGCTGATCTGTTTCATTGCCTCCGCAGCATCGCCAGCGACTGCGACCACCTCGTAGGAGGTGTTACTCAAAAGCATGGTGAGTCCATCACGCATGATGGGATGGTCGTCCACGATGACAATCGTCGTCTTCATCTATTCGATCACCACTGATGTGCCGCCGGCATCGTTGCGGACGAAACGCGCGCTCATGCGTAGCAGCTCGGCGCGCGAGCGAATGCTACGAGAGCCCACGCCTTCTTGAAAGGTCGGAAGGGAGTCGATCCCGGTCCCATTGTCTGAGATGGTCAATGTCGGACGGCCCGCAGTATCTCTCAACTCTACGCAGACCCGGCTGGCCGAACTGTGGCGCAGCGCGTTTGCAATCGACTCCTGCGCGATACGGTACAAGTGGAGCGCATCGACTTCTGAGAGCAATTCGGTATCGTAGGCGATGCGTAGGTGACAGCCCTCGGTCAGGAGAGGACTTACCTCCGCGCACAGCTCACTGAGCGCGGCTGCGAGATCGTGGTTACGAGAGCCGAACGGGGTGAGACCATGCGAGAGCGCGCGAATAGTATGGATACTGTCTTCGACGATTTCGGATACGCGTTTCGCGACCGAGCGTCGCTCGTCCACTGAGGCATTCGCGTGCGTCAAAGACCGCAGCATGAGAGACGCCCCAGTGAGTTTTTGACCGAGATCGTCGTGGAGTTCTCGCCCGATTTCCTGACGCTCCTTTTCGCCCTGCTCCGCGATCGTTTTTTCCGCCAATAATTGCTTGCTGAGCAGCTCAGACACCTGTCGCCTGGTCGAGCTCAGTGTCGATGTCTGTGTCGTCACGGTGGCCAACAGACGCGTATTCAAACTCATAAGCAAATACAGGATCAGAGCGGCGCCGGCACTCAAAAAGCCGCCGATCGTATAGGAGATTTGTTTGATGTGGGCGCCGATCACGTCCAGAAACCGATCTTCGGGGACGGTCGCGACAAGTTCGAATTCCCGTTCGGCGACGCTAAATCGGCGAACCCGACTTTTCGTCGCCGAATGTGTGTCAAGAGGCTCCGAGGAAAAGAGGTTGCGATCTACGGTTTCCTGTTCACTCGTCCAAGGGAGCGAGCGCAAGCGCAGCGACAAAAATCGCCAATCCGACCCGGGTATTGCCTCATGAATCAGGCCATGAATATTGACGAACAAGCCCACCGACCCCTGGAACAGCTTCTGCCTGTCCTTTACAGGCGGCACCCCGCCGCCCCTATAGATAGCCAGTCTGATGCCGAGGCCGGGTCCTGGCCAACCCTTTAGCTGTGAGATCGGCAATCCGCTCGTGGACGCGGTGCCGCTCGCGGCTTGTTGACCGAACAGGTGGCTTTCGTCGAGGACGTTAGTGCCAATGTCTCGCCCGAAGTAGCCCATCTGAGAAGGCTCGACAAACCGAACCACCAGTCTATGCAGATTCGGGGTCGTTTTGGGGAAAATTGAGAATGAGGGATTGTTGTCATTTTTTCGGACGAAGCCCTCGTACTTCGCGCTGTCGCCCGTGAGAATGTAGTCGCTGTAGTTCAGATTCGCGAGTGAGGGGAAGCGCTCCGACACGTGAAGCGCATCCACGTACAGGTGAAACATCTTCGCATCGGGCTCGCCAGCCACACTCCATAGACCGCGCAGACCAGGAAGCAAATCGACGTACCGCTGCAATTGCCCCTGAATCTTGTTCGTTCTCTCGGACACGAAATCATCGAACCTGAGATCGGCGGCGGTCTGTACGCGTGAAGCCAGTTCGCGCTCGACGAGGTGCGTCACGCCGAGTCCGCAAAGGAAAAGTGCGAGCGAGAGGATCAGCGGGACCGGACGCGTGCCTTTGTTGAGGTTCACAGTCTTGTGCTGTATTCGAAAAATATGGAGACCGTGCTTGGGGCATCTTGAACCCAACTACGCCTCGTCAATCCGGCGGTCATCTAGTATTGACCGAATGCGTAGACGAACCGCCCGAAGACCGGGGGGCTCAAGCGTTGACCAGATCTTTGAATGCTTTCCCCGCCGTGAACTTGACCGTGGTAGCCGCCGCGATCTCGATTGCGGCACCTGTAGCGGGATTGCGGCCCGTGCGCGCCGCGCGCGAACCTGTCCCGAATGAACCGAAGCCGATTAATTGCACCGTTTCACCTTTGACGAGCGCTTGTGTCACCACGTCGATAAACGCGTCGAGCGCGTTCGCCGTTGAGGCTTTGGTCTCGCCTGTCGCCGATGCTACGGCATCGATGAGCTCCTGCTTATTCATAGTTGGCCTGTGAGGAACGGAGAGCGAGACCTGGATAGCTTCGCATCTCGCAGCACTTTAGCGGGGTCGGGCCGATTCGTGCAACAGCTGGGAGGAGTATTGGGGCAGAACCACAGTTGGCCACCTTGTCAGGCGATGCCTCCTGGCTATCGAAGGATCACGATGGTGCGCGGCCCTTCGCTTCGATCCGAACCAATCGCGTCTTGACTCACTCAAGCGCCAGAGCCGCGTCCCGCGCGCAAACCACTCGAAGGCTTCTAGTATTGCAAGCCTGCTACCCGCTCAACCCTGATAAGTCGTATTTTCGGGGTTGCGTTCGTTAAGCCATCTGGATCACGATCGCTGAGTTTGACAGATGGGATCAGCACTTGGCGACGTGACGACGGCTACCGCGGTCCTGCGAAAAAACTGATTTGCAATTGAGCGCATCGCGTCGGACGCCGAGGCGACACCGAGCCCCACTGCTCGCGTAACGAGCGCAGCGTCGAACAGATCGCGGAACGCAGTTGGGCGTAGGCTCGACGGGGTCGAAGTAATTTTCGAGGCCCAACAGTATCGACGCCCCATCCTCTGGCCTTCGCTCGCGAGGTACGCCAGCCGTTATGGGTGCGGGAATGCCGGGCTGGGCGAACACGGCTCCCAGCCTGCTCACTCGCGGCAGAGGCGGCTGAGGCGGCTGAGGCGGCTGAGGGATGCTGGTCATACGATTCTTGAAAAGCAACAAAATACTGTATATATTTACACTACTGTTTATATATACAGGTCTCGCCATGGAACATCGTATCCGCGTGATGAACGAGCATGACCGCCGCACACTCGAGTGGCTTCGCATGAAGGTCGGCGACGTCGCGCTGGAATCGGCGGCACAGCGTATCGGCGTAAGGACAAAGCCCTATGTCTCAGCAGTGTGCCGGGAACTGGGTGTTCGGCCGCCCCAGTTCGCCACGGCTCGACGCGTAGAGGGCACCCCAACCGGCAACCAATCGATCGCCGCAATCAAGGCGTTGTTAGCCAGCAAGGCGGCTTCTCCTCAAGTAAGAGTTCACCGCGGGCCGAACCTCAGATAAACGTGCCCTGGTTTTTCCTCCTCTAGGTGCATAACGGCTGGCGGCGACCGTATTGAATCGGGATGCCCCGCTCGAAAACCGCTCGCCGATTCTCCTAGAGCCAGCCTCAATCGAGGTCGACTGCCCGACCTTGCTCTCAGCCGTGAGCCGGGATAATTCACTTTCGTGGCAGCCTCGACGCACAGGTCGCACAAGCACGCTCGCTGTGTGTCAGCAGCGTCGAGTTACCCGAGGAGTTCGGGTGGCTGGGCTCGGAACTGTGCAGTGCCGAAACACGATCGTCATTGATGGCACCGACCAGTCGGCCGGCTCACTGTACAGATGTCGATTCCCTTTCTCGGATGCGTTCGGGGCCCTCTATCGCCCTTCCGTGACATTACGCATTTGCCGCCGAGACATCGGCGCGACTTGCTTCGCGCAGATCGCGTCGACCATAGTTCAGCCGAATCCGCCGCCCTCTCGTCTTTCTGTCGTGAAATGAAGGGCTGCAAAGCCTTCTTGCCCGAACAGTTTATTGAACAGGATCGCCATCTTTTGGCGCAAAAACGGCATTTAACACCCACGGAACCCAAGTTCCCGGCATCAGCCTCCACCGCCGTGACCTCCTCCTTCGCCACCGCCATGCCCACCCCCTTCGCCACCGCCCTCGGCCGACTCTCCGAAACCGCCTCGAGAGACTGACTCTCCCCCATGACCTTCGGATAACGAACTCGAGGATTCGTGCGACTCGGTGGTACTGATTGCGTTTCGCACCGACACCCGCTCATGTGTTTCTTCTCCGTCGTGGTGATAGACCGTGCCAGTACGAGTGTAGTAAGGACCATACCAATGGCCGCCAATAGCATGCGCCCCATGCCCGGTCCCGTTGCCTGAAGAACTGGCGCCCGACGCGGGCTGCGCGTTGTCATTGATCAACACGCAATCTTCGGGTCTTCCCCAGTCCGATTCGCAATCGGACTGCGTCGCATACTGTGCGCGTTCGACGTCAACCTTCGACTCGTTGTCGCAGCCCGCAATAAGCGATGCACTAGCGAACACACCCAGTGCGCCGATAACCGCGAGCCTGGGACGCTTGGGAACGGTCATGATCGAGTATTTTTTGTGAAGTAATGCGGCAGAAAGAAACTCGTGTTGCGCGTAATCGGTTGACGCTCCTCGCGCACGCACAAGCCGACCGATTCGTCACCGACGACCCAGGATCCCAGTGTCGCGTAGCGGTCACCAAACCGCGGCAACGATGCAAACCCCTGATAGACAAATCCTTCTTCGCCGTATCGTCCAGCTTCGCTGATGACCTGTCCGTCGGCGAACGTCAGCGATACGTTCGCACCTTCTCTTGAGAAAAACGGTTTCCTTGCATGCGCCGCGCCGGCGAAGGTGTCTGACGAGAAAGATGCCGGCAGTAGATTTGGATGATCGGGAAAGAGCGTCCAGAGCACGGGCAGGATCGCTTTGTTGGCGAGGATCATTTTCCACGGCGGCTCAACCCATCGCGTTGGGCTTGCGATCAGTTTTGGCCGAAGCGTTCCTTGAGCATCCATTCCCACGGATAAAGCTTGAACATCAACTCGACGGGCTCACCTTCTTCATCGACGAATCGATCCGATCGGTCGACACCGATCCTGCTAATGGCAATGATCTTCGCATCCCAGCCAGCCTGCACCGCTGTGTCCATCATGTACTCGACGTTGGCCACGTCCTCGAGACTGTCGAACACACATGCGAAATGCAGGGTGCGTACATCCTTGTAGTGTTCACGCAATATTTGCCATCGTTCGACAAGCGCCTCGTGGATGCTGTTGAACTGATCGTGGTCCGGTTGCACATCCGTTTTCCAGAACCACTGGGCGATGCTCGATTCAATGAGCGAAGTGGGAGTGTCCGCGTTGTATTCGTACATTTTCGGTACGCCTTGTTCGTCGAGCGTCAGGTCAAAGCGACCGTAAACGCTCGGATCCCGGCGTTCCCAGGATGCGCGAATTAGGGGTTCGAATGCGGTCGGAATTCCCATCCGAGAGAACAGCCGTGCGCGAATGACATAGTCGACGGCTTCAAGACAACGCGCGTGCAATTCACGCGTGGCAGCCCATACCGTTTCGATTTCGTCTTCGCTGAAGGCATAGGCTGCGTCTTCTACCCAATAAGGAAAGCGATTCGGATCGGGCGCCTGCATGACGCCTTGTTCGTCGATTGAATGGAAACGAAAACCGACACTGTCGAGGCGTTGGGGCCAGTCCGGGCGAGGCTGTTGTTTTGTTCTTCGCATGCGAGGCGGCGTCACTTGGCTCTGATTTTTCTGTCAATCGTACACTGCGTACGGCGGCGAATGTAACGACTTGCTTTCGCATGCTTCAGCGGCACCCGTTCACGGGCGATCATCCCTTCGCTGGAGAAAATGGCGAGTTCAAGTCGTCGAGTCGTTGTATTCCGCGGGATGCGCCAATGGCCTTTGAGCGGGCACCAGACATGCACCACATCGTCGATCACTGTGTCGATGGCTAAGACTTGGCGAGCACGGGCATTTCATCTCATTCGTTTCGTTGATCCGGCCCATCAAAGCTATTCATTTTACGCAGCCAAGCCTCAACCATAGCCTCACGAACGCCAAGATTTACTTGCCATTATTTGAATCGAGATTTCGCAGAAAATCAATTCTTTCGGCCGCACCGATTCCCTGTCAGCGCTAAAAAGCAATTTCACATCATCTTCCAACATTCGAGAACCTTTTTCCAATGTCAGCGCTCAAGGACAAATTGACGTTAGGCAGCACCCGTAGTCTCGCCGGTCTTCATTTGCACCGCATTGATTCTCACGGCGTGCGGCGGGTCGGATAACCCGAGCATAAATCCGCCCACCACAGCGGCTACGACACCACCGGGCGTGCCGGTTACGCCGGTCTCGGCTTCGGCATTCACGATCGGCGGCACGGTCTCCGGTTTGACGACAGGGCAGTCGGTGAGCGTCGAGCTGAATGGTGGCGGCGCTCAGACGCTGACGGGACTCGCCAGTGGGGCTGAGGTGCCGTTCACTTTCCCGTCGATGTCTTCTGGCAGCACCTACGCGGTGACGGTGAGCAGCGCTCCCGCAGGGCTATTTTGCCCGGTCAGCGCGGGGCAGGGCACGCTCTCGGCTGATGTGAGCGACATTGCGGTTAGCTGCCATGTGCCGGTCGAAACGGTGCTGCATTCGTTCACGGACTTGCTGGACGGGGCTCAACCGAGTGCTCCGTTGATCATGGACAGCCAGGGCAACCTGTTTGGCACGACCGCATCTGGCGGCGCTAACAATCTGGGTGTGGTGTTCGAGCTCAAGTCTACCGGCCCGGGTACCTGGGCCAGCACGACTACCACGCTACACACTTTCGAGGGTCTGGGCTTGGATGGCGCTGCGCCGGAAGCGGCGCTGGTCATGGACAGCCAGGGGGATTTGCTGGGTACGACCTTCCAGGGCGGTAGCAGTAATGAGGGTACGGTGTACGAACTCAGTCCCAACGGCCCGGGTAGCTGGTCCGCTAGCATCACTATATTGCGTTCGTTCACGGGCGGCTCGGATGGCAAGGATCCGCTGGCACCGCTGATCCTGGATGGCCAGGGCGACCTGCTCGGGACGACCTTTAACGGCGGGTCGATCCCCGACACCGGCACGGTGTTCGAACTGCACTGATGGTCTGTTCAAGTCGGACGGCCCCGGGGCAGCTAACTAGAGCTTTTCTATCGGGGTGGCGGGGCATTCGCGCACGGTAGTTAAACTTGACGAGCTCCGAGCGCGGGGTCGTCCTCCTAAACGCGACACCCGCTCCTCCGTGGTCGGAAATGAAGGGATGCATAGCTCTAACTACGCCCGCTTCCGGTCCGTTAACCTTACCCACAGACTTTCCGCTTCGGGCGCCGAGACTAGGTTGGCGGTACAGAACGGCGGCGGCCGGTTTCGATGAGCTCAGCTTTGATTTGCAGGACGCGTTCAGACGAATCGAAGATTCGTTGCCTCTGCGGTCGCGCCAATTCAGTATATAAAATCGATTCCTCTGCTCTTTTTCAGGCCGGTACTTTCCGCGCGCGTCGAGTTGTGGCAAAATGCCGATATCGAAAGGGCAAATTGCCTGAGGTGTGCCATGGTCGTTTTCACCCCCAGCGGCCTCGCCGCCCCCCCTCCCGCTGAGTTTGGACTGCTGGCCGCGCTGCTAGACGCACCCGTGAGATCTGGATTCGATCTGGCGGCCATCGCGCGTGAGCGCCTAGATGTCGCGGTACTTGACCGACTTACCCAACGAGGGCTTCGCGCCGATGAGCTTGCCTTTATCATCCCGCGCCGAACCCTGACACATCGCCGCCAACATGATGAACGACTGACTCTCGAGGAGTCTGATCGTGCAATCCGCCTGGCCCGCATCGTCGCGCAAGCCATCGCGACATTCGACGATGACGAGAAGGCGATGACTTGGTTGCGCGGGCCCAAAAAACGGTTTGGTGGCGCATCGTGCCTTGACATGGCGGGCACTGAGCATGGTGCGCGACTCGTCGAAGAGGCACTCGTCCAACTCGACGAAGGCTACTTCGCCTGATGACGTTATGGCGAATCAGCAATCACGCCGATCTCTTGGGCATCGGCGGCCTGCGCGCGCCGGCGCGCTGGCATCACGCTGGGCAACCCATCGTGTACCTTGCTGAGCACCCTGCTCTCGCCCTGCTGGAAATCCTAGTGCATCTGGAGATCCGCTCGGGAGACGATCTTCCGACGACTTATCGGCTGATCAGGATTGAAGTCGATGATGGGGCATCAATAGCGCGGCTCGACATGGACACGGCGCCCTCCGACTGGCGGGAAATGACCGCGTGGACGCGCGCAGCTGGCAGCGAGTGGTTGTCTATCGGCACGACCGTATTGCTCGAAGTGCCCAGCGTCATCGTTCCATTCGGCAAGAACTATTTGATGAACCCGATGCACGTTCATGCGTCGCAACTACATGTCGCCGAAGTGCTCGAGGTACAGCATGATCCCCGCATTCTGAAGCTCCTACGACAAGAATAGCGACAGATCGTCTTCCCCGGCGGAGAGGCCGGTATTGATCTTTCCGCGTGGGGACAGCCCACATCTCGCGCCTCAGGCTGAAGACCGCAAAACTGGAACGTTTTGTCGCCGGTTTGTCCGAGGGAACAAACACCTGGCTGGGTGAAGCCGGTGTATTGCTGTCCGGCGGCGAAGCGCGCCGTGTGTCGATCGCGCGCATTGCTTGCCGACCATCCGATTCTGGTGCTCAACGAACCGACCGAGGGTCTCGATGCGGCTACGACTTAGTCGCTGCGAAGCGCTTTGGGACGCTTGATGGAGGGACGGACTGTGCTGTTGACTGCGCATCATCTCGAAGGGCTGGCCTCCTTCGTTGGCGAACTTTTAACCTTGTGCGACGGCAGAGTTGTCGACAATTCGCCGGCTGTACCGGCATGGAGTTGATGACGGGATGGACCCCACATATGCGGACCGATTGTCCTCACACGCAGATGGGCTAGACGCCCAGACGCGAGAAAAGACGATCAGTTGCTCACCGCTAGCGGCGGGACTCGCGCCCGCACTCCAACTATGGCTTGTCGGGAGGGGTGTTATCACGCGACGTCAAACGGGCCAAAAAACTCGCCCTTCCTGTGCGGTTAACCTCCTCGCATATCGAATCGCGGCGCCGCAATTGAATACTCCTCTTCGCGTTGACCGTGAAGGGCCGCGCGGCAGTTTGATCATCCCGACGCGGGACACGCGATCGCGGGGTGCGAGATCCGGACGAAGCCAAAAGTCGCGGATCAACAACAGGCCGTCGCGACACATTCCGATCTGCAGGTGGTATTCGCGTTGAGGGATGATCTGCCACGGAACCTGCCGCTAGGCTTTCGATGGGAGGGTTGCGCAAGCCTTATGCAGTGGATGAACTCGACCGCGCATTTTTGGGCGATTCAGGACACACGCCCTGCCGGTCGTTAAGGATGCGGAGG